>NZ_BAAHBH010000008.1:0-438882 GCF_054776815.1 Spirosoma gilvum
GGTGGAGGGAACGACTTTTAACTGCGCCGGTTTAACGGTCGAGACGGCGCCGGTCACATCCCGTCGGTTTTCGGTAGAGTACCCGGTGACGACCACTTCGCTCAGGGCGGTGGCTTCGTCTTCGAGTCTGACTTCCAGGCTGGTTCGGTTGCCGATGGAGACTTCCTGGGTTTTGAAACCGATAGCGGAAATTACCAGTACGGGGTCTGTTCCTCTGATATTCAACGAAAAGTTACCATTAGCGTCGGAGGAGGTACCAACTTGGGTGCCTTTGAGGACGATGTTGGCTCCGGGTACGGCCCCATCCGAACCTGTGATTGTACCCGTCAATCGACGGTCTTGGGCTGAAGCGTGGAGGCTCCAAAGCAGTAGGACTGCACCCAGAAAAGCGGTCTGCAGAAACCTGTAGAGCGATGCTTTCATGAAATTTAGGTTGGTTTGAAAAAAATTGAGTAAGCACTTTACTATTAAAGTAAGCGCATCAATATTAAGTTGGTTAAATTATATTTCAAAAGGGGATCGTGATAATTCTATTTTAAAAAATGGAATAAAAAGTATTAATTATAAAAAAAATTAAATTAATACGAGATTAAAAGGCTGTTGTTCAATACTTTATGTGATAAATTATGTTAATAAAATTAAGTTTCTCTGAAAAAATTAAAGATAAATTAAATTTAATTTTAAGGGTAAAATATTTGCCTTATTTCTCTATAAATTAGTCCCCGGAAAACTAATTAAATTGACTTAAGAAAACGTAATTGAGTATATTTATTTTTACTGTAGTATTATTACTCAGTTAAATTACTTAGGCAAAATAAATTAAACTACTTAATAAAAATTGACTATTGTGAAACCATAACTCGACGTGAAAAATGGAGACCTATTATTTCTATGCGTACTACCGAAATCCCAAGGTTACTATTCATAAAGCGGCCTGTCGTTTTTGTAACCAGGGTAAAGGCATGCAGACCCACAAGTATGGGTGTTCGACAGGGCGTTGGCGGGGGAGCTTTTCGAGCTTCGAGTTGGCTTTAGGAGCCGCTCAGGAAATTGGTAAAGGATTAGGGGTAGAGCCAACGTATTGTCAGCGTTGTCTGTCGGAGGCAATGGAACTGACCACTAAGGAAGAGCTAAAGTTGGAATTGCTCGCTTGAGTAGTTTGGGCGAAGTGGCAGTATAGTATTTTGTTGACTATTCATGAAAACGTCCTGTTTGTCTGGATTGACCGCAAACAGGACGTTTTCATGTAACATGGGTAGAAACCCGAGATTTTAAACTATATAGCGCGGGTTTCCGCCCACGTTACATAGGTCTATTATATATAGGTACTGATAAGTACTAACTGGCAAACTGTTTCACTAAACCTTCCAGCGTATGTAAGGGCTGAACGCCCGATTGCCGCCAGACTATCTTCCCATCTTTGAACAAGATCATAGTCGGAATACTGCGAACCTGATATTGTTGTGCGGCAGCCTGTGCTTTGTCGACATCAATCTTAATAACACGGACCTTATCGCCCGCCCGGTCGGTGAGTTGTTTAAGGATAGGAGCCTGTTGCTTACAGGGACCACACCAGTCAGCATAGAAATCGACCAGTACGGGTTTGTCGCCGTTGATTAGGTCTTTAAACGATTGCTTATTCATAGTAGTTTGTTTCAGGTTTCATGTTTCAAGTTGGTTCAAGCAAGAAGAGTTCTCGTACCAGCTAACCTAAAACTTGAAACAGGTTTTATTGTTCCTCATTTACCGGTTCATTCAGAATGGTGTGACCCATTTTGTCCCGTTTGGTTTGGAGGTAGCGTTTGTTATGCGGATTGGATGGAATTTCAATGGGTACCGTATCGACAATTTCAAGTCCATACCCCATAAGCCCGGCCCGTTTTTTCGGATTATTGGAAATCAGCCGAAGTTTTCGAACGCCCAGGTCGCGCAGAATTTGAGCCCCAACCCCATAATCACGGGCGTCCATCGGCAGGCCAAGTTCCAGGTTCGCTTCCACGGTGTCGCGGCCCATTTCCTGAAGTTTATACGCTTTTAGCTTATTCATCAGGCCAATGCCGCGCCCTTCCTGAAACATGTATACCACAACACCTTTGCCCTCGGCCTCTACCATTTCCATAGCAGCATGGAGCTGAGGGCCGCAATCGCACCGGCAAGACCCAAAAATATCGCCCGTTACACAACTGGAATGGACACGAACCAGCACCGGTTCATTAGGCTCCCAGGTTCCTTTGATAAGGGCCAGGTGCGTATCGCCCGTGTTGCTTTGCTTATAGGCAATCAGATCGAAATGACCCCATTCGGTTGGTAAGTCAACACCAATTTCACGATGAATCAGTGTTTCAGTACGAAGTCGGTATTCGATCAGGTCCTGAATACTGACCAGTTTCATCCCGAAGCGGTCGGCCATCACGCGCAGTTGAGGCAGGCGGGCCATGGTTCCGTCTTCGTTCAGTACTTCGATAAGTACACCAGCGGGTGAAAGTCCTGCCAGCCGTGCCAAATCGATAGCTGCTTCGGTATGGCCCGACCGCCGGATGACTCCGCCTTCGGCTGCTCGTAACGGAAATATATGCCCAGGTCGGCCCAGGTCATCAGGGGTTATGGTTGGGTCAACCAGTGCCTGAATAGTTTTGGATCGGTCGGAAGCCGAGATACCCGTCGTACAGCCATGCCCTAACAAATCGACCGATACGGTAAAAGGCGTTGTATGCACCGATGTGTTGCTGGTCACCATCATATCCAGCCCCAGCTCAGTGCAGCGCTCCTGCGTGAGCGGAACGCACATAAGCCCACGGGCTTCACGGACCATGAAATTGACCATTTCGGGCGTAACCATTTCGGCTGCGCAGATCATGTCGCCTTCATTTTCGCGGTCTTCGTCATCGACAACAATCACAATTTTACCCGCCTTGATATCGGCAACAGCTTCTTCAATACTGTCGAGCCGGATAGGGGCTGTGCCGGACGGGGGTAACTCATGGCCAGGGGTGATTTGTTGCCCGGTGGCGTCAGAGTTGGTACTATTATTGCTCATCTTTTTTGGTCTATGCGTGTCAGTGAAACTATCTTTGGTAGTGAATTACCGATTGACTAACTTTTCGGTACGGTAAAGCAGAGTTCCGTTTACGTGGAAAACTGAATTTTAGAAAGATACGTTTCGCTGGATGCGAAATTGTCCGTTAATCCGTTTTTAAGCATAGACGCAATAATTATAAAAGAACGCTAAAAAAGTTACCCTCTGTGCGAATTTTACGATTGTGGCTGATGGAATTTGGGGTGAAAACCAATGGATTAGTTCGTTGGAAGAAGCTGGCTTTACCTTTACTGTCGATATGCTGTAGCGCCCCGTTCGTACAAGGCCAGAATGTTTGTCAAAACCCAAGATTTCCCGGTGATTTTTCGGTCGATAAGGTTAAAGTGTGCGTTGGTTCACCGGTTAATGTTGTAGGAGTACCACCTAATTTAATAAGTGCTCAGTATAACTTTGAGTATGACGGTAAAAGTACGATCGACAAAGTAGCCCTTTCGCCGACCAAAGCGCATACGTATTCGACTCCCGGTTCATATACTATTATTCAGAGCGGTACCGGTAATGGAGCAGGTACCGGTACGATATTCTGTAAAGAAGTGACGGTAGTGCCGGTCGATCAGGTAAAATTTACGGTAAATGTTTGTTCAGGCCGCCGAGCCATTGTTGTGCCTGATGGCTCAACCTTGGGGCAGTATGACAGCTACGAGATTAGATGGGGTGATGGAACGGTTGAACGGAAAACTCGGGCTGAATTAACGAATCAGCCATCACATACATACGGTAACGCTGGGAATTTGGTCTATACCATCACCCTTCAGGGCGTTTATAATCCGCCTGCCGATTGCAAGTCGACCGTATCGCAGTCGACGCCAATCAGCCTGATCGGAACGCCGACCCAGCCTACTATTTCGGCGTTGAAAACAGTCGATGATAAAACGATCACGATTGACTATCAGGTTAATACAGGAATTACGGTCCAACTGTATCAGAAAATCAACGGTACATACTCGCCAATCGGTAAAACCAGTAACGGAGGAGGTACGTTTACGGTGCCAACGGATGCCAAACAGGTGCAGTGTTTTCAGGTGGTTACGCAGGACGCCTGCAACAGTGCGCCCGTAAAGTCAGACGAAGTGTGTAGTCTGGTGCTTGATGCAAAGGCGGAAAATAAACAAAATACCCTGAGCTGGCAACCTTATGCTGGAACCGCCACGCAGTTTCGCTTTTATCGTATTCGTAGAAATAATGCTGTAAACGGTCAGGTAACGAGTCGGACCACAGCGACCTACACCGACGCCAACAATATTGTTTGTGGAACGCAGTACTGTTACACGCTCGAAGCGACCGTTGGGCCGACAACCATTACCTCACAACAGACGTGTGTATCAGGTATTAATGACGGCACACCCGGTGATATTGAAGGGGTCGTTGTGTCCATTGAAAATAATCGGCCTCGTGTGGTGGCTAGCCTACCTGCCGCCAGTGGCTCGTCTACGTATACATTGGTGGTGAGTCGTGCCAGTGGGTCCTCGGGGACGTATCAACCGGTGGGTACCCTGGTCAACCAGAATTCGTTTGTGGACGACAGTGCCGACCCATCGGCAGGTTCGTATTGCTATCAGGTAAGTTATCAGAGCGCCTGCGGGCTAGCATCAAAACCCTCAGAACCAGTCTGTACGGTATTCCTGACATCGGAGTCGCCCAAGGGGATTGACTGGTCGGCTAATTCGCCATTTACCCCATCAAAGGTCGCCGAATATATCGTTGAAGTGATTGATTCGGTCAATAATACAAAACGGGAAATTCGGGTGAGTTCGAATACGCACCTTGATCTGACCGATGCCGATCTGGAATCGCAAACCCAAAAATATCGAATTATTACAGCATCGTCTGACGGAACGGTTAGTTATTCAAATTTCTACACCTTCCGAAGCGAAGCTAAAATATGGATTCCTGATGCCTTTACCCCCGATGGTGACGGCGTAAACGAAGTGTTTTTGGCGAAAGGTATTTACTTTGACCAGTTCCGAATGACCATTTTTGATCGATGGGGTGAAGTGGTCTTTACAACGACCAATAAACAGGAGGGCTGGGATGGTAACGTAAATGGTCAGCGTGCTCTTGAAGGACAATATATGTACCGGATTGAGGTAATCGACCAAACCGGCATGAAAACCGTACGGACGGGAGGATTGTTACTCATTCGAAGCAGGCGATAGCATCGTGGAAGGAACGTAATTGGCAGTACAACCGTATACGTTCATAATGATCCCTATAACTAACTAACTCAGGAATGATGAATATGATGGATATGTTCGGGAAGATGAAAGAGGTTCAGTCCCGAATGAAAGATGCTCAGGAAACGCTCGGTACGATCACCGAAGTGGGCGAATCGGGAGCAGGCTTGGTAAAAGTGACTGTAAATGGGCTGAAGAATGTCCTGAAAATAGAGATCGACCCCGATCTGATTAAGCCCGACGACCGCGAAATGCTACAGGACCTGATCGTAGCGGCTACCAACAAAGCAATGGCCAATATCGAATCAAAGTCGCGCGAACACCTCCGAAAAGCAACGGAAGGCTTACTCCCTAATATTCCCGGTTTAAATCTGGACGGGCTTATGTAAGGAAGAGTTTGTAAATTTGTCGTTCGTAGTTTGATGTTGACGATAAAGCGTAAGACGGCAGGCTACGAACGACAAACTGCGAATAGATTTGGATAGTCTTGCCATTGTTATTTTGAATTACAACGGGCAACCGTTTTTAGCGAAGTTCCTGCCTACCGTATTAGCGCATGCCGAAGGCCACCCGGTTTATGTGGCCGATAGTGCTTCTTCCGATTCTTCCGTTTCCTTTCTACAAACAACGTTTCCTACGGTTCGGGTTATTGAGCTTCCTCGAAACGAAGGCTATGCTGGAGGCTATAACCTGGCACTTGAACAGGTGCGTGCGCAGTATGGTGGAGCTACCTATTATGTCCTCTTAAATTCGGATATTGACGTAACGCCCAACTGGCTGTCGCCGGTGGTAGCTTTATTCGAGGCAAACCCTAAACTAGCTGCCTGCCAGCCTAAAATCCGATCGTATAGCCAGCCCGAGTTGTTTGAACATGCGGGTGCTGCTGGTGGCTTTGTCGATTGGCTGGGTTATGTTTTCTGCCGGGGGCGTGTCTTTGCCACCTTCGAGGCTGATCAGGGCCAATACGACGATAACCGACCCGTGTTCTGGGCAACCGGAGCCTGCCTGTTTGTCCGCTCATCCGTGTTTCATCAAACGGGCGGGTTCGATGCTTCTTTCTTCGCCCACATGGAAGAGATTGACTGGTGCTGGCGCATTCAACGGCTTGGTTATGAAGTATGGGCCTGTGGTGAATCGACAGTATACCATGTAGGCGGGGGCACGCTCCACAAATCTAACCCGCACAAAACGTTTCTTAATTACCGCAACAGCCTGTTCATGCTCTATAAAAACTGGCCTGCCGATGGCTGGTTATGGCCTAAAGTGTTGCTACGATTGGTATTGGATGGCGTGTCGTCGTTATTATTTATGCGGGAAGGGGAGTGGTCCGATGTATGGGCTATTCTGCGGGCACACGTTGCATTCTACGCTAAACTGCCCACCTTACACCGTCAGCGTAGGCTATTAAAACAGCAGCAAACAAAAGCCGTTCGACTCTATCCCAAAAACATTGTGTGGCAATACTTTGCCAAAGGCAAAAAGACGTTTGGGGAGATATGTGATGTAGGATATAGGATGTATGATGTATGATATAGGCTATCTGTTCCTGATACATCATACATCCTATATCCTACATAAAATTATAGTTCCCAGATGGTAGGGTGAGCGTGTCGACGAAGATGTTTTTTCATTTCCATCCAGAAAGCCAGGATCAGATAAAGCACAACTGGCGATCCCAACGTCAGAAAAGAGGTATAAATAAAATATAAACGGATGCTGCTAGCCGAGATATTCATTTTCTCGCCCAACCGCGCACATACTCCAAATGCCTGATTTTCAATGAAATAACGTATCTTGTCCATTTTCTTATGTATGAAGTGCTTAAAGGATCTGGGCAATGATAAGACGAAGAACTAACTGCGTTTTTGGTAGAATGTTTGCTCTTTGAATAAAAAAGCAATATAAACTTAGTGAAATTAGCTAAAAAGTGGTGGCAAAGTCATTGAAGTAGGAACATTTTTGTTTTCTTTGTGTTGTAACGGCTGTGGCGGTGCGTAAGTGCCGTTTTTTGCTAATCCTTTAACAAAGTTCGTTGATTATCAACTAAGTACCCTGGCAACGGGATGGTCTGGTATCTGTGTCCTGAATCTTTGTTAATAACTGACCCTTTAAATGTTTTAATTGTTTAATTGTTTAAGTTTTATGCAAACAGGTGAAGTAAAATTCTTTAACGAGAGTAAAGGCTACGGATTTATCGTTGAAGACGGTACCAACAGAGACATTTTCGTTCACATTACTGGTCTAAACGGAATTACCATTCGCGAAAAAGACCGGGTACAGTTTGAAGTGATTGACGGCAAAAAAGGACTTAATGCCGTAAAAGTGCAGAAGATATCCGAATAGGTTGCCAGAGAAGACGGGAAGAAGAAAGAATAAACATGAACAAAAGGCACTCAGTAGCAAATGCCTGGTTTAGTTCATCTTTACTTTTTCTTCTTCCGTCTGTGAATTAGCTTTCTATCCAGCCACGAACATCCTCAATACGAGGCATCGCTACGTCCATTTTCAGCTTTTTGCGAACGCCACCAAGATCATTGAAGAGCTTGTTGGGGTTAGTTGCCTTAAGCTGTTCAACGGTTAGGATACCGAGCTTTTGTAAGGCAGGCACCCATTCGGCCGGCACACCGGCAGTCACAAAATCTCCTTCCTCCGATTGTTCTACTTTCTTTTCTGGTCGCATCTGTGGGAAAAACAGTACGTCCTGAATAGAAGGCTGGTTGGTCATTATCATGGTCAGCCGATCAATGCCCAGCCCGACACCGGCCGTAGGCGGCATGCCGTATTCCAACGCCCGCAAAAAGTCTTCGTCCAGCGCCATGGCTTCTTCGTCGCCCCGTTCGGCCAGACGAAGCTGATCCTCGAACCGTTCCCGCTGATCGATTGGATCGTTCAGCTCCGAATAGGCGTTGGCAATTTCTTTGCCGTTACAGATAGCCTCGAATCGCTCGACCAGACCCGGCTTGCTCCGGTGCTTTTTGGTTAGGGGCGACATCTCAACGGGGTAATCCGTAATGAATGTCGGCTGAATCAGGTTGGGTTCGCAGGCATCGCCAAATAGCTCGTCGATCAGTTTCGACTTGCCCATGGTACTATCCACTTCAATGCCCCGGCTTTGCGCTACCTGGCGCAACTCACCTTCCTCCATCTCCGACACATCGACACCGGTATATTCCTGAATGGCTTCGAACATGGTTAGTCGTTTCCAGGGCCGTTTGAAGTCGATCACATTGTCGCCAACTGTCACTTTAGTAGTGCCAGCTACATCCAGCGCTACTTTCTCGACCATTTCCTCGATGGTGTCCATCATCCAGATATAGTCTTTGTAGGCTACGTAAAACTCAACCTGCGTAAACTCCGGGTTGTGCGTACGGTCCATGCCTTCGTTGCGGAAGTCTTTGGCAAACTCAAACACGCCATCGTAGCCGCCCACAATCAATCGTTTGAGGTATAACTCATTAGCAATCCGCATGTAGAGCGTCATGTCGAGCGAGTTATGATGGGTGCGGAAGGGCCGGGCCGTAGCGCCACCGTGAATTGGCTGAAGGATGGGCGTTTCGACTTCCAGGTACCCTTTATTGCTCAAGTACTGCCGGATCGAGTTGACCAGTTTAGTACGTTTAATAAATACATCCCGTACCTGCGGATTCACGATCAGGTCGACGTAGCGTTGCCGATACCGTTGTTCGGGATCCGTAAACGCGTCGTAGGTTTCTTTCTCGCCCTGCTCATTGACGACTTCCTTTACCACCGGCAGAGGCCGCAATGATTTATTAAGAATCGTAAATTCCCGAACATAAACCGATAATTCGCCGGTTTTGGTCGAGAACACGTTCCCACGAACACCGATGATATCGCCGATGTCCAGCAGTTTTTTAAAGACGGTATTGTACAGGGTTTTATCCTCTCCGGGGCACAGGTCATCGCGTCGGAAATAGAGCTGCATCCGCCCGGTCGAATCCTGCATTTCGGCAAACGAAGCATTGCCCATGATGCGGAAACCCATCAGGCGACCGGCCAGTTGAATATTCCCCCAGCGGCTATCGCCCGAGAGGTCCTGTTCGGGGTCGATGGTTGGGAAAGCGGCCCGGATGTCGGCAATGGTAGCCGTTACGTCAAACAGGTCGGCCGGGTAGGGGTCGATCCCCATCCGCATTAATTCTTCGCGTTTTTGTCGGCGATTTATTTCTTGTTCACTCAGGAGCATGATCGTCAATGGTTGGCCAACTAGTCGTTGACCAGGATTTTAGCCCGCAAAAATAGTGAAAAGGATTGGCGTTTGCAGAGTTAGCGTTAGCCGGAGTTCGGTTTTCTGCTTACATGGGCTATTGGCCACCATCGATAGGGTTTTATGTCGGGCGAAAACGAAACGTGGCTGGATAGGATCAACGACATCCTATCCAGCCACGTGATAACTTTCTAAACCTTGCTTACCCTTCCAGCGCCACCATCGCTTTGATGACGCCATTGGCGGGATCGAGCCAACTGGCAAATTCGTCGCGTACCTGCCCAAAGGCCACCCGGTGCGTAATGTAGGTGGTAGGATCAACCAATCCGGCTTTCATCGACGAAATAACATGTTCAAAGTCGGCACGGGTGGCGTTTCGGCTGCTCATCAGCGTGCCTTCCCGTTTGTGGAATTCGGGATGACTAAGGCTAATGTCGCCTTTCTGCAGGCCAATCAGCACGTATCGGGCGCCGTGGGCCATGTATTGAAACGAGTTGTTAATGGCGCGTAAACTACCGGTTGCGTCGATCACGACTGTCGGCATATCGCCGTTGGTGATAGCGGATAGCTGCTCATACACATCCGATGCGGTTGCCTGCACTGTATGCGCTACCTTCAATCGATTTTTGCAGAAAGTCAGCCTGGATTCGTTAATGTCCAGCGCAATCACGTTTCCTCCGGCAATGCGGGCAAATTCCATTACACCCAACCCGATCGGGCCCGCGCCAACGACCAGCACCCACTCGCCGGGTTGTACTCCCGCCCGACGGACACCATGAGCACCAATGGCTAAGGGTTCCACCAGGGCCAGCTCATCGAAACTAAGTCCGTTTCCATGAACGAGCGAATAAGAAGGGACTTGATAATACTCGACCATGCCACCGTCAATATGAACCCCACAGGTTTGAAGCTGGACGCAGCAGTTGCTTTTTCCCGATCGGCAGGCAATGCAATGACCGCAATTGAAATAGGGAATAAACGTAACGGCTTCGCCCGGTTCAAAACCCGGAGCATTGTCGGCTTCGACTACTTCGCCCGCCAGTTCATGCCCCAATATTCGGGGATAATTGAAAAATGGCTGAGTACCTTCAAACGCATGGAGATCGGTGCCGCAGATACCGATCCGACGAATGCGCAGAATGGTATGATCGGGTTGTAAATCCGGTTTTTCGCCCTGCTGGTAATCCAATTGGCCCGGCGTTATACAGACTAATGTTTGCATAAAGAAATGAGGTTTTGCTACGACGTAACGCGGACATCCTGTCCGCAGTACCAGTAACTAAGCGGACGGGATGTCCGCGTTACATTGCGTTGGCTAAGGCCCGGTCGAGGTGGACGTAGCCGCCGTCGACATAGAGGAGTTGGCCGGTGGTATGACTTGAACGGGGCGACAACAGGAAGACGGTTGTATTGGCAATTTCTTCGGCGGTGGTCATCCGGTTTTCGAGCGGGATATTAGCGACTATAGCAGCCAGTTTCTCTTCAGGATTTGGTAAAGTTTGAATCCATCGCTCATATAGAGGTGTCCAGCATTCGGCGACGATAATGGCGTTGACACGGATGCCATATTTGAGCAGTTCAACAGCCCACTCGCGGGTTAGCGCATTACGTCCACCATTCGCGGCTGCATAAGCCGATGTACCACCCTGTCCCGTTTCGGCTGTTTTGGAACTGATGTTTACAATGGCTCCTTTTGATTCTTTCAGGGCAGGCAAAGCATGGTGAACGATCAGGTAGTAGTGTACCAGATTCTTGTGCAGGGAGGCCATAAAGGCATCATAATTGCCATGTTCGAGTCCAACCCCATCGTTAACCCCCGCATTATTGACAACTCCATCAATGCGGCCGAACTGCTGCATAACGGCTTTTACCGCTTTTTCAGACTCTTCGGGCTGCGTGAGTTCGGCGGCTACCTGAAAAGCCTGCTGACCGGCAGCTTCGAGTTCGGCTACCACTTTCTGATTGTCGGCTTCATTGCGGCCAATAATTACCGGGATAGCCCCTTCGGCTGCCAGTACTTTCACAATCCCTTCGCCTATACCTTTGGCACCACCCGTAACGATAATAACCTTGTTTTGCAGTTGTAAATCCATATGTTTTGTTCGATAAGAATTGTCGGTAAAGTTAATTCTGTAGTTTAATGTTTCAGGTTCAATCTTTCAAGTTAGCTGACCTATGAACTCTTCCCGCGTCAGCCAACCTGAAACATTGAACCTGAAACTATTTATAAAAAGAAAGTCCTCACACAAGTCGGTGGGACTTTTCCAGAAAACCAACCTATAAAAAAACGCTCAATGTGTTTCAAGCCGGTTGTAAACACATTCCATTGAATTCGTCCTCGTAGATGTAATCGGCAGGATCATAGAGTTCTGAAGCCGCTACCAGCAACACAGTATCTGTGGCGAATCGAATTTCTTTCCACAACATGGGCGGAATGTACACCGCCTGGCCTGATTCGGTCAAGCGAAGTCGGGTTGCTTCCCCTTCCGTATTTTTTAAATCGATGATGAGTTGCCCTTGTAACAAAATCAAATACTCCTGACAGATCCGATGGGCATGAGTACCCCGGATGGCATCGGTCGGAACACCATAAATCCAGTATATTCGTTTCACTGGGAACGGAGCCTTATCAAGTAACGAAAGAGCATCCTTATTCGTTAAGTCAAGTTTATCTGTTGTGAGCATTGCTTTGGGTTAGACAATCGTTACCGTATTCCGTTCATATGGCCCTAATGAGAAGCCGTCAGGGACACATTCTTTACAGTGAAGTTTCTTACAGCGAAGTACAAAATCGGTAAAAAACAACAGGCCGGTACCAGATAGGCCGTTTGCATGGTGGTCAGGTCCGAAACCCGACCCATAATAACTGGGAAGAACGCTCCTCCCGCAATAGCCATTATAACAAGCGAAGACCCCAACTTAGTTTTCGATCCTAACCCTCGTATGCTCAATGCGAAAATTGTTGGGAACATAATCGACATAAAAAACTCGACACCAATCAAGGCATAAACCGGAACCTGCCCATGACCCGTTACAGCAATCGCTAACAAACCAATGTTAAGCAGGCTATATAAAGCCAGCAAACGCGGTGGGGTTATGAACCGCATCAGGAACGTACCGAAGAAACGACCGATCATAAAGCCTAACAGCGCAATAGATAGCAATTCGGCCGCTGGTTTTTCACCAATATTCGACGCCTGCCCAACGAAACGGATAAAAAAGCTGCTTACACAAACCTGGGCTCCCACATAAAAGAACTGAGCAATAACGCCTAATATCAGATTCTTCTCGTTCAGGATCGATTCCTGAGTTGTAGCAGGTGAATCCTCTTCATCGTTAATCGTGGGGAGAGTAGTTCGACTAAATAAGAGCGCAACCAGCAAGACTACACCACCGATGATCAGAAATGGAACCTGTACCGACGAGGCTTCTTCTTTCAGATAGGTCACAAGCTGATCGGAAGACATGGCCTGTTTGTCGGCAACCGAGAGATTTTTGCCGGATAGAATAAACCGTCCGCCAGCCAGTGGCGCCAGAAATGCCGCTAACCCATTGAACGATTGGGCGAAATTGAGCCGTTGCGTACCTGTATCGGCGTCGCCGAGTACGGTAATATATGGATTGGCGGCTGTTTCGAGTAACGTTAAGCCACTGGCAATCACAAATAAAGCGATCAGAAACAGGCTGAACTGGAGAGATTCCGCAGCCGGATAAAACAGAAAAGCACCTCCAGCAAACAGAAGAAGCCCCAGGGTGATGCCCGCTTTATACCCATACCGTTTCATAAACAGCCCGGCCGGTATAGCCATCAGAAAATAGGCGATATACGAGGCCGAGTCGATAAACGCTGATTGAACGTCACTTAACTGGCAGGCTTTTTTCAGGTGTGGAATCAGGATGGGATTTAAATTCAAGGCAAATCCCCACAGAAAAAAAAGTGCCGTAATTAAGGCAACAGCAAAACGATTCGTAGGTTTAGACACGGTACTTTTGAGGCTTAGGTGTAAATCCAGTTAAGATTACGTTGCAAAGAAACTCTATTTATTAACCTACATTTTGTAGGAATTTATCCAGATAGTCAGCTATTTTAGCATAGCCCCTGCACCGCTCCTGGGCACAAGACATTTCCAATAAAGTCTACATACCGAGCATACCTACTTACTTCTTAGTTATTGTTTGCAATCTGCTACCCCAATCAGCCGTTGGTGGAGTGGCCTGACCGTTCCTCTAGTTTCTGAACAATCAGCCCGATTGTATACTATCATTGTGCTATCAAAATGATAGTATATCTGAACTTAATTTTACGGTCATGGAAGAGAAAAAACTTACCTCAGTTTCGGGCTATGTGTTTATATTGATTGGCCTGATCTGTTTTGGTGCGGCTGCCATTTCAGTGCGCTATAGCCCTATTCTGGGAGGATTCCTGTTTTTGTTGGGCGGTTTTATTCTAAAAGGTATTATCGTCATCTACCCAAACGAGGGAATTGCCGCTACTTTTTTCGGGGATTATGTAGGGACCATTAAAGAAACTGGTCTCCGCTGGGTTAACCCGCTGTATAGTAAAACCCGGATCAGTCTTCGGGCGCGTAACCTGAACGGGCAACAGCTTAAGGTGAACGATAAAATGGGTAACCCTATTGAAATTGCTGCTGTGGTTGTCTGGCAGGTAGCCGATACGGCCAAAGCCCTGTTCGACGTAGATAACTACGCCAACTTTGTCCAGATTCAATCCGAAGCGGCTGTGCGGTTTTTAGCCAGCTCTCATGCCTACGATAACATGGAAGATGAACACGAAGCCGTTACTTTGCGCGATAATACCGGCCAGATCAATAGATTTCTGGAGCAGGAGCTGGATGAACGTCTTGGACAGGCGGGTGTTCGGGTGATGGAAGCGCGTATCAGCCACTTGGCCTATGCGCCCGAAATTGCCGGTGCCATGCTTCAGCGTCAGCAGGCTACAGCCGTAGTTTCGGCCCGCAAGCAGATTGTGGAAGGTGCCGTTGGTATGGTTGAGATGGCTCTGGCCAGACTCGCTGAAAAAGATGTAGTTCAACTGGATGAAGAACGAAAAGCGGCTATGGTGAGTAACCTGCTGGTAGTGCTTTGTGGCGAAAAAGCAGTTAGCCCCGTTGTCAATGCGGGAACACTGTATAATTAAGTATTGGGAGCGAGGAGTGAGGAGTGAGAATGCTGGCGCAGCAAGATTTATATGCGCCAGCATTCTCACTCCTCGCTCCTCGCTCCTCACTCCTAAAAAGAGATGGCTGCTGAAAAAAAAGCGTTTGTTTTACGGATTCAACCGGAGACCCTGAAAGAACTGGAACGATGGGCGCAGGAAGAGTTCCGAAGTGTGAATGGGCAAATAGAATACCTGCTCAACGAAGCACTTCGGAAGCGGAAAAAACGCGCTCAGCCAACGCCCAATGAGGAATCTACTACGTCCGACGAATAAGCAATGAGTTGTCGGACGTAGTTGGTCTATACGGTTATTCTTCATGCCCGGCACCTAATCCTTTAGTTGAAGCCGTTTTGGCATCCTGCTCAATCATCAGGTTATATTGATTAATCAACAGTAGTCGTCCAAAAAGTAGTCGGTCGTTAATATTGTGTGTGTCGATATACTTTTGGAGCTGTTTGTCGTAACGCGTCATTAGGGGTGCATACACATCAGCATAAAAGCGGTCAAGTGCCCGTAAACGACTACCATCGTTAGCGAAATACTCGAAATAGTCAGGGTTCCCGGCCATTGCCGGATGGTCAGCATAGTAAGCCGGATGCGTAAACGCAATTTTTCGAAAGCCGCGTCGCGCTCTTAGCCGTCTGACAACAGCCAGTGAGCCATCCTGACAGACCTCAAAAAATGCCTGTTTACTCGGGGAACGATCATTCTCATTCGTTAAGGCCTGGAACTCCCGGTACTTATGTACGCTGAAGTCGAACCAGCCAAACTGGCTGACCTGATTTGTGGAATACGCCTGCACCCGTCCGTCCGAAGTGCGAAACAGTACCATTTCGGTTAACCAGTTATAGCAAATGTCGCCCTCTATACTTGTTCTGTCCCAAAAGACCAGTTTCCCACGTTGCCAGACGGGTTTGGGTACCGAAGCCCGGATAGGAAAAGATAGAAAAAATACAATTAGTGTGATCAGTGTAAATACGTAACGAAATTTCATGACCCCTGCTGTTTGGTGAGAAGTTGCTTTTGCTGAACCCCGCCAGATTTTGACTTACAGCTCGGCTAGGCCCATGGTTGAAATTAATTATTTTGCAAACAGCTTGTTTTGCCGGATAAAATAGTGCAATTGGTTGTTTTTAAATTATATGTAGGTACAATAGAACGGATAAGGGAAAAGATAAAGATTATTCTATTTTTCTATAATTTGATTCAATTAACGTTAGGAGATAGATTTATCGAATGGTCCTTTAATTTTTTATATGATTTATCTCGTCTTGGTATAGTACAAAATAATAAGTCGCCAAGTAGTCTGCTTTAGTTAACAGATCACTTGGCGACTTATGGAAAAGTCAGGTTATTGTAAGACTTTATGAGCGGTCTGTAGACGTAGTTACGAACTGGCCGATTAATCGAATACCTTCCAGGGTTAGCGAAGGAACCATATCCGTAAATACGTCTTTTAAGGATGGAATTCGTTGCGACAAACCGCCTGTAGCCACGGCAATACAGTCGCCAGCCAGTTCGGTTTGAATGCGATTGACTAGCGTACGAACGAGCCCTTCATAGCCCAGCACGACCCCTGCCTGAATCGCATGGGTTGTACTCGTACCAAGGGCGGAAGAAGGCACCTCGATCGGGACTTCGGGCAGTTGGGCGGTATTGGCAAAGAGTGAACGAATAGCCGTTTTCAGGCCGGGGGCAATGGCGACACCCAAAATTTTCCCCTCACCCGAAACGGTTGTAAAGGTGAGTGCTGTACCAAAGTCGACGACCACGCAATTGCGTTTATACTGCATGTGAGCTGCTAATGCATTGGCAACCAGGTCTGTGCCAATCTCGTGCGGACGCAGGATTTCGAGGGGCAATAAGGGATAAACGCCCGGTCCAACAACCACAGGAGCAAAACCAAACAGCTCGGTCAACATGACCCGCATAGTGGGTGTAAGATCGGGCACTACACTGCTTAGTACCGTGGTCTCGATGGCACTGAGTGGAATATCGGCTTCCAGTAACCAGAGCCTGAGCCGACTTTCATACGATTCAGCGGATTCATCTTTTCGGGCAGGAGTGCGCCAGATGGTGTGCCAGACGGCTTGGTTATATAGGCCAAAAACGGCGTCGGTATTACCAATATCAACAATAATCTGCACAGGATGGGAGATAGACGGTTGTCGGGACGAAATAAGGACAAAAACCGCACATTCCCGCACATTATCCCAGACCGTTTTCTGACAGGATTCACAGGATAGATAGGATTTTTCGACTGCCTTAATTCTATTCATCCTGTGAACCCTGTCAGAAAAGACTTACAGTACCATCTTTTTAGGCTGCGTTGTCATGAAATCTTTGAGGTAAAACGGCTCAAAGGTAGCTACATCCTCAAATTGACCGGAAGTATAAGCCTGAGCAGCTAACAGCCCAACGGTACGTGCTGAAGGAACAAGATGAATCGTTGGGAAAACGGCGTTTGGGTGGTCGTTTAACAGGTTCTTGCATTTAGCGGCTCCATCGCCAAAGAATACAACAGGCCCTTGTTCAAGCCAGCTGTCGAACGACGTACCGTCGATGATTTGAGCCGCTGTTGGCTGTCGTTCCTGCCCGTTGGTATCGTATAAAGCACAATATACTTCCATACGTCGGGCATCAATCATCGGGCAAAGAAGATAGTCCGCCGGGTAAAACGCCCGGATTTGCTCAGCCATAGCGCCTAATGTATTAATGGCCAGCAAAGGTTTGTCCAGCGCGAAGCACAACCCTTTTGCCGTAGAAACGGCGATGCGTAGACCGGTATAGGAGCCAGGACCTTTAGCAATGGCAATCGCGTCCAGATTTGCCAGTTCATGACCTGCCTGCTGAACAACGTTCTGAATCAGGGTAGTGAGCATGGCCGCCGACGTGCGTTTCGTAAACAACTCGTAGCAGCCCAGCAATTGTGTATCCTGATGAAGGGCAACCGAACAGGCAGCAGTGGACGTGTCGATAGAGAGGATGAGCATGTTTAATGATGAATGATAATTGATGAATGAGCATCTGCTGACAATCATTCATCATTTATCATTCTTAATTCATCATTATTTTGATCCTTTTAGGATGGTAGAGTACCGGCCCATGTCTTTAAACAGGTCGAGGGCGGCTTTTAGCTCTGGATCGGTGGCAAAAGAAGCTTCTTTTATCCCTTTCTGCAGGTAATAATGCCCCGCAATCTCCTGTTCCAGCAATGTACGGATTTCAGTTTTGAAGGTATTCAGGTCAGCGTCTTTGCTGTGCGACATTTTCGTTTTAAGCGACTTCAACTGATCCTGAATCTGATCGAAATATTTCTCTTTCTTAGCCGATGCTTCCAGGGTACCCAAATCTTTTTCAACCTGAGTGGTATAATCATACTCTTTATCGGCTACCCACTTCGTAAAGTCCGCGTACTCGGCATCCGTTAGGTGGAACTCACGGGCGGGCTTGATGCTGGGATGATCGTGGTGGTATTTGACAGCGTAATCGAAGATTAACCCCTTGTTGGTCAGGCTAAGAGCAATAGGCGTAGGCGTTTGCGCGTCAATCACTACGTCGGGAAGAACACCGCCACCATCGTACACCACACGTCCAGCTTTGGTTTTGAAGGCCGTTTTCAGTGAATCCGGGATTTTGCCCACGCTTCCGTCGGGATTGCGGTGACTATAGTCGATCGCCTGAATGCAACGCCCGCTGGGGATGTAGTATTTGGCCGTGGTAATCTTGAGCTTGGTGTTGAACGATAGCTCCCGGGTAGTTTGTACCAGTCCTTTACCGTAGGTACGCTGGCCGATCAATACCCCCCGGTCGTAGTCCTGAATAACCCCCGACACAATTTCGGCAGCGGATGCACTATGGCTGTTGGTCAGGACGATAATCGGAATTTCGAGGTCCAGTGGAGGATTCAGGGCCGTATAGGTTTTGTTCCATTCGGTCACTTTCCCTTTCGTGGTTACCACTTCCGAATCTTTCGGGATGAATGTATTACAGATGTCGATGGCCATGTTGAGCAGCCCACCGGGGTTTTCACGAACGTCGAGCACCAGTTTTTTCATCCCCTTGCCCTTCAGTTCCTGAAATGCCGATCGAACTTCCCGCGATGCCGTTGCCGTAAAATCTTTCAGATCGATATAGCCCACATCTTCAGAAATCATACCATAGTAGGGTACGTTGGTCATTTTGACAACATCCCGAACCACGCTCAGGTCGACAGGGTTTTTCTCACCATACCGCTGTACTGTCAGTTTTACGGCTGTATTGTTCTGCCCTTTCAATAACTTACCGGGGTCTGAATCTTTCAGATTCTTCAGTGTGAAACCGTCAATTTTAACAACTTCATCGCCAATGCGTAGTCCCGATTTTTCGGCTGGGGTACCTTCATACACCATCAGCACGATGTGCTTACCCTGACGTTGGCCAATCAATGCGCCAATGCCGTTGTAGCGCCCGGTGGTCATGGTCATGTAATCCTCAATTTCGTCTTCAGCAAAGAAGTTGGTATACGGGTCGAGGGCTTTCAGCATCGCGTCGATACTGGTTTTGACCATGCGGTTCGGATTTACCTCATCGACATAATATAAATTCAGCTCTTTGAAGAGTGTGGCGTATATATCGAGGTTGCGAGCAATTTCGAAAAACCGGTCATCGGTCTTGAAGGAGAAGAAGCCAATGCCACCCGCTACCAGCGCCGACGAGGCTAAAAGAGTAAGGCGTTTAGAAAAGCGCATATTGAGTGAAGAATGTATAATGGACAATGTGTAATGGACAATGCGGTCGAAAAGCCCGTTGGGGCATTATTCATTTGGCATTATTCACTATACATTTAGCTATTGCTAATTTCATACCTTTTTCTATCTCTTCAAACGAAATTATCTGTTTGGCGGTATAAAGAAAGGCAATATATGCCGGTATAGACTGACCGGTTGATGGATTTTCTAGCTGAAACAGATGTTTATTCAGGCGGTAGGCTTCCCGTACCCGTCGGCGAATCAGGTTACGGTCAACAGCGCGCTTGAAGGTTCGTTTCGGTACGGTAATGACAATGGCAGGAAGCGAAACGTTGCTTGAAGAAATAGATTCGGGTTGGGGGAGATAAAGTACCCGAAATGGAAAAAGGTAGAACGTCCTAACAGCCGCACTACCCTTCTTAAATAATTCGCCGAGAATTTTTTTGCTGCAAAGCCGTTCCGATTTGGTGAAGGTTTGCTGCATAGAGTCGTCAGTGGTTAGTCATCATATTGGACAGTCACTGTCGATTGATGACTAACCACTATTAACTATATTTTAAAGCGATCGCCTTTTTTCTCGTCCGATACGGTCAGTTTATGCCGACCTTTAGCCCGACGGGCTGCTAATACTTTGCGGCCGTTGGCAGTAGCCATACGCTCACGGAAACCGTGTTTGTTTTTCCGCTTCCGGTTCGATGGTTGGTACGTTCTTTTCATGATCTATGTAGCCTAAAACTCTTGTTTTCCAAATGAGTCCGCAAAGATAACAGAATTGCATTAGTTTACCAAGCCCTTGTTTTAGATTTGTAATTGGTTAGTTGTTGATTAGTTAATTGGTTGATTGGTTCAGTAGTTTGTATGCCAATTTATTAGTCAACCCATTAACCAATCAACCGCTCAATCAGTTAACAAAGCTATGCATTATCGTCTGTCTGCCGACCCAGTTGCTCCTCATTATATAGCCGTTGATGCCCGGCTGACGGCTATCAATACAACTGAGGTTGAATTACAGTTGCCCGCCTGGCGGCCAGGACGATACGAGTTGCAGCAGTTTGCCCGAAATATCCAGCGATTTACGATCGTTGACGGCGATGGTAACCCGCTACCGTTTCGCAAAATCACCAAAGATCGGTGGCTGGTGCAAATGAATGGCGCAACTGAACTGACTGTTCATTACAATTATTACGCGCTGCTGTCGACCCCAAATCAACTGAATGCAGGCAGCAGTTTTGTGAGCGAAAGCCTCCTGTACGTCAACCCGGTCAACCTTTGCCTGTATGCGGAGGGGCGTATCACCGACCCTTGTACTCTGGAACTGGATATACCCGATGGCTGGACAATTGCCTGTGGCATGGAGAGGATTGGCAATAAAACCCTTCGGGCGGCTGACTTTTACGAGCTGGTCGACAGTCCGATTATTGCAGCTCCGGCGCTTCAGCATATTCAGTATGCTATTGGCGAAACCTCGTTTCATGTCTGGATTCATGGCGGGCGTCGGACGGATGGTAAACTTACCTTCAATGCCGATCGGATTGTGCAGGATCTCAGTCGGTTTTCGCAAAAGCAAATCGATCTTTTCGGTGAGTTTCCAGAAAAAGACTACCATTTTCTGACGCTGGTGCTGACCGTACCCTATTATCATGGTGTAGAACACCGAAATTCTACCGTATTGGTGCTGGGTCCGAATGACGAAGGGGAAGGGCTTTATCAGGATTTATTGGGTGTATCATCGCATGAACTGTTTCATGCCTGGAATATCATCCGTATTCGGCCCGTTGAGTTACTGCCTTACGATTTTACAAAGGAAAACTATTTTTCGACCTGCTTTGTGGCCGAGGGGGTAACCACTTATTATGGCGATCTGATGCTTCGGCAATCCGGTGTTTTTTCGGATGAAGCCTATCTGAAAGAGTTACAGGTGTTATTCAAACGCCACTTTGAAGCGAACGGACGGGCCTTTCAGTCGCTAACCGAATCGTCGTGGGATTTGTGGCTCGATGGGTATGAAAAAGGCGTACCCGATCGGAAAGTATCCGTCTACCATAAAGGCTCGATTGCGGCTCTGATTCTGGACCTGCACATTCGCCAACTGACGGACCATACCCGTTCGCTGGATGATGTTATGCGCCTGATGTGGCAGCAATTTGGTAAGCCGTTCGTAGGCTATACACTTGATGACTATCGAAGGGCGACCGAACGAGTAGCTGGCGAATCGCTGGATTGGTATTATAACCTGTGCATTTTTGGCAATCAGCCGCTGGAAACAACGCTCAATTCGTATCTGGCCTGGGTGGGTTTACAGATCGTTTATGAGGAACCGACACTTGAGCATCCGGGTGGTATTCGACTACTGGAGCTGGATGATGAAGCCGCAGCGCAACAACGGGCGAAATGGTTTGGCGGCTGGCTGACAGAAGCGCCACACGACGACCTGATACCAGAAGACAAGCTCGGTAAAAAAGTTGTTGCGAAGTGACATAGGCTGGCAAAATAAACCTGGACGATAGTTTGTGTGACCACCTGTTGCTTTTGATGAAACAAGCAAGCAGGGTAGTATTAATATGATTATATAGTAGGTTTTCGGGTAATCGATAGGACCGCCTTCGGCGCATTGTTGACCTCGAACTTTCCCTTTCCGTAGTCCCACGCATATATACCATTTTTGTCGCAAAGTGTCATGTCAAAATGCCTTTTCAGCAACTAGGTGAGTAGTTCATCTCGCTTCAGGTTGTTAATTGCTGACGGTTCAAAGTCCTAGTAGACAGGCGTTTGAGGTTTATAAAACATCTCAAACGCCATACCTGCTGCCAAAATGAGCCCTCTCACGAAGACAGGCGTTTAAGGCGGCATTTCCACAGACTAAAGACAACAATCAGAGAGGTTATATTAAACCCTAGACACTATATGAAATCTATAGTGCTGATAGCCAATAGATGTTTCCCGATAAGGGTTTGTTGGGAAGGCATTCTAGAGGTTTGTACCGGGTAGCCCCGAAACTTGTACTAATTAAGCCATAACCATGCACTAAGTGAACACTGCGTGCAGCATCCCATTTAATGAATAAAACAGAGCCTAATTCAGGAAGTCAGAAACTTAACTATCACTTAGAGTTACCCGCGCAGTTCGCCAGTTGGAACCAATTTTATGATGAGTTGATCCGGTTGGGACTAATTCAGCCTGCTACGTCTGTCGTTCGCATCAAGGTCTTTCGGGCAACCGATCGCGTTCAGGATGGCGAAAGTGTTTCTGTCTATTTATATTATGAGCGTCAGTATATTGAGCGGATGTGTCTGGAAGAATTTCGTCAAGAACGATCAAGCCATTTGTTGACAGTTGAGGAGTTAGAGCGACTGATTCAGATCGTGAGCAACCAAGCCTCACAATTAAATGACTGGGATTTACTGATCAAACTCAAAGGGCTATTTCATAATAAGGAGCACCAGGAGAAAAAATAAGCAACAAGCATGCAGAACGACCTACTCGTGTAGCGTGTTGACTTAATCTCAAGAATCCCTCTATCGAAATAGAAGAGCCAATTCTTAATAGCACTGTTTTAATTACCCCATAAAAAACGCAGCTACCTGAATGGGGCTGCGTTTTTTATGAAATCTATGAAATACTTTCCTAATCAACCCCAGCGGCTTTTTTGGTCCGATCCTTAGCGGCTGCTTTTAATTCTTTCGCATCGCTTTTCAATTCTTTCTTATGAGCGTGTTTCATCTTCCGTTCGGCTTTCGCATTGCGTGTAGCAGGGTCAGAAATCCCAGCAACCTCGATGCCTCTACCGCTTCGCGCATTGGCGTTGAGCTCATGGGCTTTTGCCACTTTCTTTTCGGCTTTCTGTTCCTTTTTGTTAGCCTTGGCTTCCTGAACAGCCTGACCGAAACTGGTTTGCGTTAGGGTTAACATGGCTACCACGGATGCCCCTACAATGATTTTGTTCATAACGTTTCTGTTTGAGTGAAAGGTATGCCTACCAAATTGTTTAGTTGTTTATACTTAACTAGAAATACTCACCTTGGTTTTCGGTTGCGCTAAAATTTAATTTTGGTATTAAAGCAGTTTAAACTTTTGCGGGTAGGCTAAAAATGAGCGTTTTTGTCATGCTGACGAAGGAAGCATCTTAAGGACTCTCATCTCTCAGGTAAACAACCCTTAAGATGCTTCCTTCGTCAGCATGACAAAAAGCCGTAAACCAAAAGTTTAAACAACTTCATTGTTAAAAATTTCCTGTTCTACGAACGCCCAAATAAAAGCCCATGGAATTATCATAGAGGTCCCCCATATCGGTCGCAATTGATGCACGGGCAGTCACTCCTTTCATGATAGCCACCGGAGACGATAGAGTCAATAAGGAGGAAAACTGACGGATTGGTGTGAGAAACGGCATTTCATAGGTGCCTAGATTTTCACTGTATGACGCTTTTAGCTGGAATGAAAAGAAGTCCAGTACCTGGCCTGATAGCCCAAGATGCATAACGGCCACACGATTATTATTGGTGAACCCATATTGCGGTAATTCGCTGCGGCTAGTCGGCGAAGGACTAATAAAGGGTGTGCCAATGGTTTGCCCATAACGCGACCAGCCATCCTGGTATTGGGAATGGTTGAAATAATTATCCCGGCCCCGCTGCTTATCGATGGTATCGACAAACAGGGATCCACCCTGGCTCTGGGTATAAAGATACTCCAGCAGCAGGTCCTCAATCCGAATCCCGGAGAGATTACGGGGGCGCCGGTTGCGGATGCGTAGTCCGTTGAGCCCATCCTGAAGGTTGGTCAAATAAAATAAGGAACCATCCTCATAGATATTCTGCCGGTAAGCAAATATCGAAAAGGACTGGCCAGTATACTCAATGGCCAGATCGACCGTACCCAGATGATTGCCAATCCGATTCTCCTGATCGAAATGACTAATCCGATTGGTATCGATATTGCCCTGGGTGTTGAGCGAGCGAGCTAATACGACGTTGACATAATCGCTGAACTGATTAGGGAGCTGGTTATTTTTAATAGTTGAGTTATTCGATAAGCGGTCGGTCCTGCCGCCCCACATTACCTGGTGATTCATGCCTGCGTAGAGTTTCAAACGCCAGTTGGGTTTGCCAAATCGGGCATAAAGCGCTTTTTGGTGCAGCATGGCATTGTTGACAAATCGTCCTGACTCAAACCAGCCGTGGGCGTAAAACCCTTTGAAACCTATGAATCCTTTGCGGGGAATATAGTCCTGTACGGCTACTTGTACTTTGGTTAAAGGTAAAGCATTGTCCGACCAGGCATAGGAGCCCGAGCTTAACGTTGAATCGACCAGGCCGATGATTTCCCGTCGTCGGCCGGCCCAGACTTCCACACTCCGCCCCAGTTTGAGTTTCAGATAGGCTTCAGGGATTAGTAACTGATAGCTGTAGCCTGCATTGATGACCGCCTGCGCTCCCCAGCCGAAACCAATCTTACGCCTGATGGCTTTTAGGCTATCTGCATGAGATAAGGTAGTCCGATAGTCTTGGCCAACGGTCTGGCGGAGGGTCATAAACGGGGTCTCATCGGGCACGATTCCATATTGATTACTGCGTAACCAGAAGGGTGTTTTTGAGGTAGATGCCCCATAGAAGCCCACTTCAGTTTGATACCGCACATGGCGTACGCTTTGCGCCAAACTTGTTCGAACAACTATCATAAAAAGTAAGCAAACTAAACTACAGGTAGAGGAAGTGGGCATAGGCGAATACGGAGGAAGTTGGCGCTGAAGAAGACTTCAGCGCCAACGAGACAGTGAATGGTGAGAGTGGAATCTAAAAATGAGCTAATCCAATCTATGGGCTAGCTAATTAAATCGGTGCGGACGAGTTCGTAGCGCAAAGCCTGGCTTGTTGCGCCTGTTGGTTGTGAACGACTTACTAAACCAGCCTGTCGACTGAGGATGAGTCTTGGCTTTAGTTGCGTCTGACAGCGAATAATGGGTCGGCTGGGCAGTTTTTAGCTTGGATTGAATAAACCGAAAGGAAACGTAACAATAGGCGATAATAACGCCCGCTTCCACGATGGTATCTAAGGGCTCCCGCTCATAGCGGCCTAGTTTGATATCCTGATACAAGTCCAGAAGTATCCAGCAGTAGCCCATAAAACCCAGCAGACCGGCCAGGATAATACTCATCATTAACAAGGACTGTCTCATAATCGAATGGATTTATCGGTATACACATCGATCAGCTCAAGTGGTTGCGGTGCTGTTTTAGCTGGAGTAGCACCGAATCAATGCGACGACGTGATACCTTAACAATTTGCTTATTGGGCATACTTACTTCCAGCGTCGTGGAATTATAGGAATCATACTTTAAGACAAAGCTGGGATTGATCAGATCCGATTTATGCACCCGAACAAAACCGGGTATCATCTCTTCAAACCATTTCAGGTTTTTCGTGGTCAAAATCGGTTTGGGATGGGTTTGAAGATGAAGCCAGGTATAATTACTCTCCCCTTGCAAGCGAATAATCGAGTTCAACAAGACGGGCTTTTCAACGCCGGGGACTTTAATAGAGCGGATGGTAGTGCTAACAGTAGGAATCATAACGAGTGAAATTGAGGATGTAACGAAGAAGTAATACAGGCACAACGGCCACTTGAGCCAACGTACCAAACCGATGGACACACGGGTTGAGACAGGAAGAACTTCCTGTCGCTCAGGACGATTTAAGCCAATTAGAGCAAATGCTGGCTGAACTGGACCATACCGATCCAATTAGCTGACCGAAGATAGCGGGTCAGCAACCGGGCTACTACTAGCCGGAAACCGCAGAAATTAAGACAAATAAAAGTGGCTCATAGTCGCCAGACAGCATGGAGCACTTGCGGTCGCCTACGTTTCAGGCGACGATGTATAAGAGACGCAAAAAATTGCAAAAAAAGAACTATAAACCAGTTAGTCGGCCAGATGAGCGGATGTTGATGGGGCGCAATAGCCTGATTCTCAAGTAGGGTTTCCTGTGAGTCAACCGCTGTTGGGTTCGGCGATTGAATCGGAGTAGTATGCACATAAGTATCATACTCATCGCCAAAATCATCACCTATGTCGCCCAGGTCAACTTCCAGGACGGCACACGAAAAAAATAGCCCCACCAGCGCCACCGTCAATAGACGAATCCAGCTAACTGGCATAAACTCCTGCCTGATAAACTCATTTAGAATGATAAGCTTGTTCAGCGACTTGTAATCGTTTAACCAGGATGGCTTTTGCATTGATTGATTAGGCAACGGCATTCTCAATAATGGGTTGGGGGTCATTACTGATAGCGTCGTCTTTGTGATCATTTTGTCAGCTAAGCATCCCTGTCGCATACAAGTAAGCAAACGATTAAGGTAATTATGGACGTTAGAGTGGGGAAGGGGATCTGGATAGGCTTCCAATTGGCAAAAGGCTTGCCAATCAGATTTATCCGTGTAACTACCTAGGTAATTTCAGTATCATAATACATGAAACAATCAACGTATTGACTGTTTTTGATTAACTATCTCCGTTTTTTTTCAAATTAGGGATTCCCAATGTTATTGTCTTCGTAGTTAGTTCTATGCCACGATGAGGAATAAGTTCTACAGGGTTGAGGAAGTAGTAGGTCACTCTAAAAATCATATGTATTTTTAATCAGTCTAGATTAACGATAGTTATATACGTTAATGATCATAATATCCTTTTTTTGATCAAAAAGATCGCTTCATTTAATACGGGGTTTTACGTAAGTCAATTTATTTGGCAACGCAACTAGTGTAAGCCTTAACAGTAGTTAATAACTTCCTGAAGTTTTATTTTTCAGGTAGTTATCTTGTAAATCCTCGAACACCTATGTATTCTGTTCGCTCGCTCGTAAGCTATGCGTTTATAGCTGGACAAACAGTTTTTTCTGCTTTGGGGCAGGTGCAATCATCAGTCACTGAAGCCCATCGCAGTCAGGTCGCCTTTCAACTGCCCGAAACCGGACTGATTACGGAGGGGGTTGCGCATGACCCTAAGACTGGATCGTTTTATATAAGCAGCGTCCATGAGCGAAAAATCATCCGCTATTCCGCCAAACAGATGCCTGCTGATCTCTCACAGCCGAAGGATAGTCTTTGGGGTGTTTTCGGAATGAAAGTTGATGCCGAACGTCGATTGTTGTGGGCGTGTAGTTCGGCATTGCCGCAGGCGAAAGGCATTACAACTACGACAAATGGTCGTTCAGCCCTGGTTGTGTATGACCTGAAATCGAATCGGCTGAAACGTACATACCCAATTCCCGATGATGGAAAGGCGCATCTATTGGGCGACCTTACGCTGGCCAAAGACGGAACGGTTTATAGTACGGATAGTCGTACGCCCTGGATTTATCGGCTGAAGGCAGGGACAACAACCGTAACTCCCTTTCTGACCGATACGTTATTTCGATCATTGCAAGGCTTGGCCTTGTCGGACGATGAGAAAACGTTGTTCGTTGCTGATTACCGACGTGGCCTGCTGGCGGTTGATCTGGCAACCAGACAGGTAAGGTGTTTGTCCTGCACACAATCGACAGACCTGAGCGGGATAGATGGGCTGTACTATTACCCAAATAGCCTAATTGCTATTCAAAATCGGCGTAAACCATATCGGATTTCCAGGGTTCGGCTAGCAGAACATGCACTGGCGATTGAGCAGGTCGATACGCTGGATAGCGACCATCCGCTTGCGAGCGAGCCTACACTGGGTGTTATCGTGGGAAATCAGTTTTACTACATCGCCAATAGCCAGTGGGATGCATTTGATGAGACAGGTAAACCCGTACCTGATTTCCCTGCCCAAAAACCGACTATTCTGGTGCTTCTACTAGATTCGAAATAATAAATACTGCTGCCGATTCTTATTCAAACTGAAAAGCAAAATACATACAGTTGCCCTGGCTCATATTCTGAAGGGCGTGGGGAACATTCGATTCCAGGAAGATCAGGTCGCCTTTGGTAGATGGGTACAATTTACTATTGATACTTTCCTGCGCATTGTTATCAACCATCAGCAGGATTTCGGCAGCTCGGTGTGTATGGGGCGCATGACTCCATAACCCTTCGCGTAGCGTGGTTACGTGCATCTCGAATCGTTTGGTCATCCCCGTAGCGCGGTCGAACATGCGTCGGATTCCACCTTTGTCGTGCGGTTGAAACGGAACCTCATTCCAGTCGATCCAGAAGGAGCCGCCCGCTTTTCGGCCCCGCTCCAGATCAACGGGTTGTCTGGACGTATATCGCATAACGTAATAGGTCGCCGGTACATCTTCTCTGTTGTCGAAACCGTGTTCGTCGCCGGGCATGATCAGGGCAATACTACCGGCTCCCAGCGTTTTTGATTTACCCTCAATAGTGATGGTCAGTTTGCCTTCTTTGATGATAATTAACTCCTCATCGTCATGTTTATGGGCAGGGTGTGGTGCCTGATGGGCTGGCAGCGTTGTCGCGTGAACTTCGAGATGGCTGAAATCCGTCGTATTTCCCTCTAGAATAGGCCGTTGTTCCACTCCTGCTTTTTTTACGACAGGGGCTTCTGCCCAGGCATACACCTTTGAGTCGATGGATTGACCCATGGCCTGATAAAAGCTGATGGCGAAGAAAACGAACGTGACAACTGATTTCATGGAGAGTGCTGATTGCTCATTACAAAAAGCCATGTTGTACAGCCGATTACTCGTACAGGTAAATAAATCCGTCGGTTGAGAATGGCTACTGACATAGGGCTGTCATAGGGAGGCTGTTACTTTGTACGTATAAAAACAAGCCGGATATGACATCGATAATCGAAGAAAAAACGCCCGTTACAGTAGCATCGCTGGTGCATGATTATGCCGCTTATAATGCATGGGCCAATAAGCGACTCGTTGATTGGCTCCAAACAAAACCAGCCGATCTGATGGAACAGGAAGTGCCGTCCAGCTTTCCAACGCTGAGAGAAACGCTGGTGCACATCTGGGATACTCAGCGTTTTTGGCTGGCGGTTGTACAGCAGGTGCCCATGCCAACCTCATTCCGACTGGAAGGCTTCCATGGTACACTGGACGATGTGTTTATAGGCCTTGTTACGCAATCGAACCAATTCGCTGAATATGTCAGGCGTCTGACCGAAGCGGAACTGGAGCAGGAAGTGTATTTCACAACGCCCTGGGTCGATGGCGTTCAAACGCGCCTATCGTTTATCCAGCATTGCCTGAACCATAGTACATATCATCGTGGACAGGTCGTAACCATCGGGCGCATGGTTGGCCTGACCGACGCTCCCATGACCGACTATAGCTTCTTCCGGCTCATCGGCTAGTTGTATTAAACACAGAGACGCAGAGTTCACAGAGAAATTTTAATATTTTTTGCTCTGTGAACTCTGTGCCTCTGTGTTTAATCTATTTTAAGCGAACCACAGTCTGAATGCGTAAACCGACTACTTATTCACCCATTTCCACCAGTTGTTAATTCTCCCGTTGACGGACATATTCTTTCGCATTGTTTTGTACGCACAAGTTGGTTAGTCCTTACTTGACCAGACCAGTAACCAGCAACAAGACAATGGCAAACGAAAAAACGATTATCGACGAGTGGGCAGTTAGAGACCTGGAAGATGGCTCTTCTCTGAAAGTTACGGTTATGAGCTGTTCAGAGCTGGGCAATCAATCCCTGCCCGGTATTCAGGTATGGTACCTGGGGTATATCGTCAACTACGAACCGCTGATTGTGGAGCGTTGGGCGTATCAGGCATCAAAAGCAGGTGTAGATGAATACCTGCTGGAAGATCAGTCGTGGATGGTACACGAAGACCAGTTTATAAAAAACTACCTGGTGCTGGGTTCTCCACTAAAAGCCAAAGTAGAAGTAAAATCGCGCACCTCTAAAGTGATTGCCAAAGAATACGAGCTGCCTTTTGAGGTTTAAATAGCTATGACTCCCCTGCTTCGTACGGTTCTGCACATTTTGTTCTTTCCGATTAGCCTGCTTTTCGTCCGGTGTGGCAACTCATCACTGTCGACGGGGCCGGTCGTAGATCCATCACTCCTTCGGGTGAATGTAAATTTCTATCGGTCGATGGATGAAGATGGGGATTTTACGGAGAGCGTTGACGCTTATGTAAAAGATGCCAAAGATAAATCTGTCGCCAATCCAGACATTCAGGTGAAAGTAGATGGCCATCCGATGAGGCTGACGACCGGATCGACCAATTACTACAGTACCTATGCCTACTATATGCTGGTGGATTCTACGTGGCATATGGAAGCTGATAAAGCGTATCCGGTCACACTCGTGCTGACCGATGGGAAGGAATATAGCCTGGGTACCATGCAGGTTCAGCCCGAGATGACAGCGGCATTGTTTTCGCCCCCTAAAAAACACAGTCGACGCCAGGCATTGACCTTGTACTGGCAGGATGTAGAACCAAACAACTGGTTTGTGCGGCTCTGGAGAGGCTGGCATGGCGAAACCTCCAAAACCGAGTTAAGCGTTTCGAAAAGCTACCGGACCGTCGATGAATGGAATAATGTGTATTACGAAGGTCAAAGTACGGAAGAAGCCGATTACCTGATAACGGAGATAGGGTCGGGTAAGGGCGCCTTTACCATTCCGGGAACCTATTTTCAACGCCCCCAGAAACCGTTTAATGATCTCTCCCTGATGATGAATTCAGAGAAGCAGGTAACCATTGATGGCCCTTTTCTGAAAGGAAGCGCCCTCAATAGTAGGCGCAGGGCACTTTACCGGATCGCCATAACAGATTAGTACACAAGGGTAGCCCGTTGGTAGCTATAACCTTTCTGATTATCGACAGTTATCTCTGTTCAATAAGTTGAACAATGATGATGACTGTCTCAACACAAACAAAAGCCATCCTCTGGGGCTTGGCGGGAGTAGGAGCCTGGGCGGCTATTAAGGCTGGACTGGCCAAACAGCGCAAAATCAATTTTCAGGGGAAAACGGTTGTGATTACGGGTGGCTCGCGTGGGCTCGGGCTCGAAATGGCCCGTATACTGGCCCAGGAGGGAGCAAACCTGGCTCTCTGCGCCCGCGATTCGGGCGAGCTCGACACCGCCCGAACCGAGTTACTTACCTACGGAGGAAAGGTGTACACCCAAACCTGTGATCTGACGGATAAGCACCAGATTAGCGACTTTATTGACGACGTCCGGCAGGTATTCGGGCCCGTGGATGTGTTGATCAATAATGCCGGAACGATTTTGGTGACCCCCTCCGCACACACCACCGAAGCTGATTTCCGAGAGTCGATGGATACGAACTTCTGGTCGGCTTTTCATACCATCAATGCTGTTTTGCCGCATATGTTGCCCCGAAAAGCAGGTCGTATTGTGAACGTAACCTCGTTTGGTGGTAAAGTGTCAGTCCCGCACTTACTGACCTATTCAACCAGCAAATTTGCGTTTGTCGGTTATTCGGAAGGACTGCGACCTGAACTACAGAAAGAAGGCATTTATGTAACAACCATCTGTCCGGGCCTGATTCGAACGGGAAGTCCGCGAAATGCGTATTTCAAAGGGCAGAATGAAAAAGAATATGCCGCGTTCAAAATTGCGGGATCACTCCCCTTTTTCACCATCGACTCTACCGATTGCGCCCGAGAGATCGTAGAGGCCTGCCGGTATGGAGAAGCCGAACGAATAATTGGGCTGCCGGCTAAAATAGGTGCTTCGATTCAGGGGCTGGCTCCCAATCTGCTAGCCGAAGTAATGGGTATTGTGTCCCGACTATTACCCAACCCTGGCGGCATTGAAGAACAGCGGACAAAAGGGAAAAACAGCGAAACGGCCCTATCCGAATCCTTTCTGACCACGCTCACCGACCAGGCTGCTCTACGAAATAATGAAATGCGTGGGTAAACTGGACTGGTAAAAATAAAGAGTGAAAGAGCGAAAGAGCGAAAAACCATCCGGTAGAAATTCGCTCTTTCACTCATTCACTCTTTCGCTCTTTATTCCTCCTCAATGTTTACATCGTGTTTTTTCGCGGCTTTTTTGATGCGCTCTTTGATGCTATCAACCTCATCGGCATCGTATTTGGCTGCGTTGTCCTTATGGTTGATGTAACTCCAGGCTGCCCGAACGTGCTCAGGCGTATCGATCGGATATTTTTTATTAGTTCGGTCGGCGAATTCAACGTCTCCGTATTTATGTTCGCCTTCGGTCGGTCGAACATCGTCGCGCCGACTGATTTTTGAGTCATTTGCCATAACCGTTGAGTGTAAGTTTTGAATCCGTGAAATACTTGGCGAAACGGTTGCCAGGTAACCGTTATCACTAAAAATTCCACAGAACCTAAAATTGTTTCTAGTTTATCAACGATCCTATTTCATCGAATGTTTAGCGGATTATCAGCCATCATAATTACCGGTGATTGGCCAATGAATTAACCATCACATAAACACTAAATAATGTCTATTCTTTTTTCGCCACTTGCTCTCCGAAGTATTCAGCTTAAAAATCGCATTGTCGTTTCGCCCATGTGTCAATACTCCAGCGTGGACGGTTTTGCCAACGACTGGCACTTGATTCATCTGGGTAGTAGAGCCGTAGGCGGAGCGGGACTGATTTTTACTGAGGCAACGGCTATCTCGCCTGAAGGTCGCATCTCGCCCGATGATCTGGGTATATGGAGCGACGAGCATATTGACGGACTGAAACGCATTACGCAGTTTATTCAGCAGAATGGATCGGTGGCAGGTATTCAACTGGCTCATGCGGGCCGTAAAGCCAGCCACCGTCGGCCGTGGGAAGGAGGTACATTGATCAACCCAACGGAAAAACGGGGTTGGCGGACGGTAGCCCCCAGCGCGATTCCATTTCAGGAAGGTGAACATCCACCTTTGGCACTGACGGAAGAAGGTATTGCGCAGGTGTTAATAGATTTCGAAGAAGCAACCAAACGAGCCATAGAGGCCGGTTTTCAGGTAGTTGAAATCCATGCCGCCCACGGGTATCTGTTGCATCAATTTTTATCTCCTGTAAGTAATCATCGGACGGATCGCTACGGTGGATTGTTCGAAAATCGGATTCGCTTGTTACTGGACGTCATTGCCCGCGTCCAAAGCGTGTGGCCGGAAGATCTGCCGCTATTTGTGCGTATCTCTACGACCGAATGGACAGAAGGGGGCTGGACAATTGACGATTCGGTGGCGTTAGCCGGAATTCTAACTGAAATAGGGGTCGATGTGGTCGACTGTTCGACAGGGGGTAATGTAGCGGGTGCAAAAATTCCGGTTGGGCCAGGGTATCAGGTCCCATTTGCCGGGCAGATCAGACACGAAACCGGGATCAAAACGGCGGCTGTGGGCCTGATCACGTCGGCTGAGCAGGCGGAGGCTATTCTGGCAAACGGCCAGGCGGATCTGATCCTGCTAGCCCGTGAGCTTTTGCGTGATCCGTATTTTCCGCTACATGCGGCCCATTCGTTAGGTGATTCCATCAACTGGCCAGTACAGTACGAACGCGCCAGACCCCGCTGAAAATTCGGTTGAGTATAAACAATTTACCAGCGGAAAGAGTAATCTTGCCAGCAGAAAGTAAAGAACCAGTTGTGTAATCACCATTTATTAACTCAGAAAAAATCATGCGTTGGTTAGGAGGACGTGAAAGTGGTAATGTCGAAGACCGCCGGGGAAGCGGTGGGGGTGGACTGCTCGTTGGCGGGGGCATTGGTACCGTTGTAATCGCCATCATCGTTACCCTGTTAGGGGGCGATCCGTCAGAAATTCTAAACCAGTCGTCCCAGTCATCCGCTCCGGTCAATCAGCAGGCCGATGACCAGGCCGCTTCGTTCACCCGGAAAGTACTGGCTAGTACGGAGGATGTCTGGACAAAAATTTTTGCCGAACAAGGGGCACAGTATCGCAAACCTGTACTGGTCATGTATCGGGGAGTAACCTCGTCGGGCTGTGGTACGGCGCAGGAAGCTATGGGCCCATTCTATTGCCCTGCCGATCAGAAAGTGTATATCGACCTGTCGTTCTATGACGAACTGGCTGAACGCTTTCAGGCACCGGGCGAATTTGCCATGTCATATGTCATTGCGCATGAGATAGGCCACCATATTCAGAAAGAACTGGGCATTATGGACAAGGTGGATCGATTGCGGCAGCAGCTAAGCGAACGGGAATACAACCGGGTCTCGGTACGGCTGGAGCTACAGGCCGATTTCTTTGCCGGTGTCTGGGCGAATCATGCCCAGGGGCAGAGCATTTCGATCGATGAAAACGATGTCGAATCAGCCCTGACAGCCGCTAATGCCATTGGCGACGATAAAATTCAGGAGCAAACCCAGGGGCGTGTAGTACCCGATGCCTTCACACACGGCAGTTCGGCCCAGCGGGTGTACTGGTTCAAAAAAGGGCTTAAAACCGGCGACCTGAACCAGGGCGATACCTTCAATAGCCGCGAAGACGCCAATTTGTAGTAGGGTTTGTTTTAGGCGCAACCAGGAGTCATTCCGAATTCTTTGTATAATTAGTCTTAGAGGGGCAAGCGACGTTTTGCCCTTCCAAGACTATGACTTTGTTGGACGAGTTCTCTAGGTTGCCCGATCGTTTCCTTTAGATTTTGGGATGGCTCTTTTTGTATGGTAAAGGTGGTGTCAATAAACAGATTTGTAGGCATTAATCAAGGGGGATACTTCTGAATTCACCTATCTCATAGAGATAATCCTTCACGTCACTTATACACCTTAGCCAGCTCTGTTCAGCTATATAAGCGGTGCAGGGCCCATAGCTGAAAAGTCTAATCGGTCTATTCCATGATATCGCCTGCAGCTTGTCTAACACATCTTGCAGAAGCCGACCTTCAAAAGGGGTATACAAGAAGAAAACGGTTCCATCCGAATAATTGGCTGTTCGAGCGTCTTCACAAATGAATGCAACATCCAATAGGTTGAGGTCAGTTGCGCAGCACGCTGCATAGTTGCAATAAACAGGCTCCACCTCTATACCTTTGGTCGTAGTTCCAGTTAGTAGATTCACTAAAACACAAACGTGCCCTAAGCCAGATCCCAGATCATAAAAAATGTCTTGGTTTGTTAGATTAGCTTTCGCTACTAACTGGAGAATTATTCGAGTTGGCGTTTTCTGATAAAAGACCATCTCGGGTTCTCTTTCCTGGGTGGCTATTGGGAGAGCCTGAAGGGGGAAAAGACCATTCGTGAACACATCAAGGTTATCATAGCCGACAACTGGATTGTTTGACTGGACACTTAGTAAGTCGCTGCCAGCATATAGGCTCATCAAATCCAGGAGAGTTCTACCTTGATTATGTCCGCTCTGAATAGCTACCCGCAGTCGCTCAAACAAAACCAGATTGATGGCCTCTAATTCACGTTTTATCGTTTGGGCAGACTGTTTTAATAGGAGCAGTTCCACTGATGGCTTATTCAATTGGAGCAAAGCGTCAATCTGCTCAATGGCGAATTCCAGATCGTCTAAGGCCCCAATTCGACTCTCAAAATTTAGTTCATTCCACAGCGAAGTATTTTTCTGGATGGTCTCAATGTCAGTTTGTAGATCTCTCCTAATCACTTCTGCTTATTTTCGTGTATGGGATTATCAACCAATAAAGCGGTGTTAGCCTGCACTAGCACCGCTTTAGTAGTTATGAGCGGCAGTATTTACCTTACTTCTTCCACTCAATCAGAAACTCGTTGAATGATTTTTCCAGCGCCTGCAATGCCTCGGCCAGTCCACTGGTATCATTCACTTTGAGCTTGCCTTCGGCTGTTCGGGCAATATCAGCTACCCGTGATACACCGATGGTTCCGGCGCTTCCTTTCAGGGTGTGCAGATGGCTTTTTACCGTTGGAATATCGCCCAGTGCGTAGGCTGAAATCGAACCGTTGACCAGTTCAGTGGCCTCGGTCACAAACTCCTCCATGATACTGTCGACCAGGTCCTGTCCGCCAATGTCGCGAAGTTGCCCAACGATCTCTTCGTCAATAATCGGTAGCGTCGGCTGAGGGGCTACCGCAGCCAGTTTAACGGGTTCGGGGGTAGTCTCTGATTTGGCTCGGTTAGCATCCGAAATCTCTTTCACTTTTGCCACCAGACTCTGGGCACGAATAGGCTTGGCAATGTAGTCGTCGAGGCCCTGGCTGATAAAGCGCTCCCGATCTTCCTTCATTGAATAGGCAGTCATGGCCACCACCGTGGGCAAAGTTTTGCCAAATTGTTCGCGGAGCCGACGAGTGGTTTCAACCCCATCCATATCCGGCATCTGAATGTCCATGAAAATGACATCGAAGGGAAAAAGGGAGCCTTGCTCCATGCCCTCTGCTCCATGCCCCTTACCCGCTGCTCTTTCCGTCACTGCCTGAATGGCCGCTGGGCCACTATCGGCGGTGGTGACAATACAGCCCGCTTTGCGGAGAATTTCGCTGGCTACTTTTCGGTTTACAGCATTGTCGTCCACCAGGAGTACATCCGGGTGATAGGTACTGAAGAAGTTGGCCAGCGCAATTTCGGCCACTTCGGTCGTTTGTTGAATCGGGCTGATGGCCGTTTCTTTCAGTTCGATGATGAACCAGAATGTACTGCCCATGCCGACAGTCGACTCAACGCCAACTTCGCCTTTCATCAGATGGGCCAGCTCTTTCGAGATGGCAAGTCCGAGCCCAGTGCCGCCAAAAGATTTCCGCGATGACGTATCGACCTGACTGAATGAGTTGAACAACAAGTTGATATTCTGGGGTGAAATACCAATACCCGAGTCTTTTACGGCTACCCGAATCCGGTTGAATTTGCCTCGTTTGCTGATCAGTGCCGCTTCAACTTCAATGGTGCCATTTTCGGTGAATTTGATGGCGTTGGACGTCAGATTCGACAGGATTTGCAGCAGTCGTGTCTGGTCGGCAATTACAAACGTGGGCAGATCTGGAGCCAGCTTGTACGTCAACTGGTTATTTTTTGAATTGGCCTGTTGCCCAAAGAGCGCAATCAGTTTCTCGAAAATCTCCTTAAAGGCAATCGGTGCTTCGTGGAGGACCATCTTGCCCGCTTCGATTTTCGACAGGTCCAGAATGTCGTTCAGGATATTGAGCAGCGTTTCCGACGATCGTTTGACGGTTTTGACGTAGCTCCGCTGTTCTTCATCCAATTGTGTGTCGTTTAGCAGGTCGATCATCCCAATCACACCGTTCATGGGCGTGCGGATTTCGTGGCTCATATTGGCCAGAAACTGTTCCTTCACTTTCAGCGAACGTTCGGCTTCATCTTTGGCTTTTTCCAGTTCGGCCGATTGTCGCTTTAATTCGGTAATATCACGAGCCAGCACTGCCACGACCGAGCCCGTGCTTGGGTCGTCATTCAACATCAGCATGTTGAACATATACTGCCGTTCGCTACCGTCTTTCCGACGCATACTGGCTTCAAAATTCCGCAGGCTTCGGTTCCTGCCTACTTTGAACATGGCCCGTCGAATGGCACTCTTATCGATGAAAAACTGGCTTATCTCATGTCCCAGTACTTCGTCGGGGGTGTAGCCCATCCGCTTAAATACCGACGGGCTGATCATCGTAATTCGACCTTTCCGATCGACACGGGCGTAGATGTCCTGTAAGTTTTCGAAAATACCCCGGAATTTCTCCTCACTCTGGCGGGTCGTAATTTCGGCCCGTCGGCGATTGGTGATATTCCGGGCAATACCCGACACTTCTTCAATAACGCCCCCTGCCAGCAGAATCGGATTGAGGTGAAATTCGAAAAACGTTTCGCCACTGGTCGTTGTGAAGTGTAATTCGAAGTTCTGCGGATGTCCGTGGAAAGCCTGCCTGTATCGTTCTTCCAGCCGTTTCAGGTTTTCATCGCCAATCATACGCCAGCCCAGGTTAGGCATATTGGCCTTATTGGAAGGCATTTCCTGCTCCTGATAGTCGATGAGCCGAGCGTAGTTTTTATTGAATGAGGTTAATTGCAGGGCTTTGTTGACAGACCAGATCAGGTAGGTGCTGCTGTCGAAAATAGCGTTTAAGCGGGCATTTTGTTTGTCGAGTCGGGCCTCCGACTGCTTACGGGCAATAGCCAGCGCCACCTGCCCCGAAATGAACTCCAGTAGTTCCAGATCACGCGGGCCGTAGGTTTGCGCATCATCGTACGATTTCACGCCAATAATCCCTGTAATCTCCTCTCCAATCCGCAGGGGTGCCGTTAGCATTACCTGGGGTTGTCGCTGGCCATACAGATCGATATGATGTTGTTTCTCTAATTGGCGAATGTCGCGTTCATACAGAAACAAAGGCTTGTTGGCCTGGATCGTGTACTCGATAATTCCATTGCCCAATTTCCGTTTGGTAAACCGCATGGTACTTCCGAAATACTCGTCAACGTAGTAGGGGAAGGACAAAAAGGTTTTGGTTGCGTCGTACAGGGCGATGAAGAAATTGCGGGCGTCAATAATATTCCCAAGCTCCTCATGGATTTTATGATACAGTTCGCCGAGGTTGGGGGTGTTGATCGTCCAGTTGGCAATGCTGTAGTACAGCTTCTGTGACTTTTCGGCGCGGATTTTACCGGTTGTATCGTGCAGGATACAGCGAAAGGTTGTCGGGCGACCATTGTCAAAACGACAGTTTACGCTTCCTGACAAAAAAAGTGTTTTGCCAGCCTTACTCCGAAAAACGGTTTCGACGTATGGCAGTTTGTCGCCTTCCTGAATCCGTTTGAGTAATCCAAGTGTGCTTTCGGCGTAGTCGGGATGGAGTACATCGCGTAAGTTGAGAGCCGAAATCTCTTCTGAATTGTAGCCTAAAGCTTCGCGCCAGGCCCGGTTTACAAATATGAACTTACCGTCGAGTGTCAGAAGCTGAATCAGGTCGGAGGTATTGTCGACCAGATCCTGCAACTGCGCGTTGGTATTCGATAAGGCCGAAGCTACGCGCCGTTTGTTGGTCACGTCTTCGCCGATCACGGTAAATGAATACACGTGATCATCTTTACTGTTGGTAATGACCGAGTTGATCTGTACACTGCGAAGAGCACCACTACGGGCGAGCAACGTGATTTCGCGAAGGTCGGGAAAGCTGTCTTTTACTAACGACTCCTCAAAATCGATTTCAAGTTTTGCCCGATCGGCTGGAGGAATCAGAACATCGAAGAAGTTTTGACCAATAATATCATCGGGTTGCCAGGCTGTCACCCGGTAGGTGTACGGATTGGCATAGCTAAGGGTTCCGTCGCGCTGGATGGTCAGACCCACTAAATTAAGTTGATCAACCGTCTGGCGGACATCGAATATAGGTTGGGTATCGGTCAGTGGTTGACCGTCGCGTTCATGGTGGAGCCGTTGGATTTCAGCCACTAACTCGTCTTTGGTTTTTGCAGACCAGCGCATGTGGGTAAGGAAGTTGATATGTCGTCTGACTTGTTAAATTTACAAAAAAAGTGGCTTTTTGACTGCTACTGACGGACCGGTAAGAGATGCCGCATGTATAGGACCTGCCTTTGGTCAATTCGTCATCATTACATCTGCAACGTTTTAGTCAATACATTTTGTCAATGTGAACGCGAAGTCTGATAAATTTTATCAACGACTATGAAAATGGTCCCCGAATTAAATCCTCCGCTTCAATATACTATCCAAAAATCCAAATGGCATGGAGGTAGACATCCCAGCGCTGAATTTATATGGAAACAAATCAGTAGTAGAGTTCGGGTAAACTTTATCTCTAGTCTGAAGCAACAGGCATTAAACGGAATTTCGCAAACGGCGGTCCTGACGCTTGTGGCTGTTTCGGGCCAAGATACAGATTATGGAACAGTTGTTGCGTATAATGCAAATAGAGGTTGACACCTGGCAGAGTCGATTATATTGCCAACAACGATGCTGATCGATTCTTATGTCGCTGTTTTACAGGTTGTTAGAGTGAAAAAAGTAGTATTTTCTAATAGTGAGCCTTATGACCGAATTAGTAATGTAAAATAACCAATATCATTCATTGCGTAAGTATTATTTACTTTGCCATGTTTTAGTGACTATCTATGCGACATCGCTTTATCTGTTTGCTGGTTTGCCTGATCACCGTAGCCTGCGAGCCCTTTGATCTGGCCAAAAAGAATTTCCCGGTATGTGCCAAACCAACAGCCTCAATTGGCTATACGGCTGGTACCTTGGATGTTACATTGTTTCTGGAAAATCCACAGGGCGACATTGGGGCTGTGGGCTGGGACCCCGGCGATAATAAAGGAAAAAGCCGGGTTGGCACGCGAGTAACTTATACCTACGACAAACCCGGCACCTATACTGTGACACTCACACTCGCGAACTCGTGCGATGATCAGTTTTCAACTACCCGACAAATAACCGTCAGCAATTAACCTATGATCCGCCTATTTCTCCTTCTCTGCTTCACGTGTTTGCTGGGTTTGTCGGGCCAGGCACAGGAGCGCGTTCGCAATGTTCGGGTGCGGGTGGTCGATTCGACCCAGCTCGAAATTCATTATGACCTTATTAATGCCAAACCCGGCGATTCTGTCTACCTTGAGATGCGTAGTCGATTGCGTGGGACGTTGCGTATCCTGCCGGAATTTTTACGTGGCGATTGGGGCCCAAATATCCCGGCTGGAACCGACCGACGAATTATTTGGGATGCGTTGGCCAATGGCTATTCGCTCAATGAAGAAGTACAGGCCAGAGTCTTCGTTCGGACCAATACGGGTTCTGCCGTAACGCCTACACAGGCTGATCCAACGCCAACGGTTGTAACGCAGACGCCACCCGCTACCAGTCCAGCGCCAGCATCAATACCGCCCAAACCGGCATCGACAACTCCCGTTACAAGGTCGGAACCGAAACCAGAAATAACGCCCCCTATTTCTGTAACGTCGAGCCCTGTATCCTCAAGGAGACCTAAACGGACCACTCCACCCAAGCGATCCATTTTTGCTGCGGATAGCGTTCAGGCTGAAGCAACAACACCAACAGCAACAACCCCTGCTCCTCAGCCCCCCGCACCACAAACGCCGGTGGTGACGCAGCGTGTGGAACCAGTCAGAACAGAGCCCGCAATAGTTGAACCGGCAAAGATTGAATCGAATACGGTAGCGACCAATCCGGTAGCGTCTGCAACGGATACCACACATCGACCCAAAACGCGTTATGCAGGCCCTGCCTGGGCGTTGCTATCGGCCTTGGCACCGGGTGTTGGAAATATTTTTGTACAAACGCCAAAACCCAAAATAGGCCTTCGCCCGTTACTGGCTGTAGGTTGTTATGGATTAGTGGCGTATGGGTTGATGGAACGGCAAAAATCGCGGGATGAGTATGCGATTTACGAGCAACAGAAAAACGTAAAAGATGGTGATCCGTATTATCAGACCGCCAACGAGCATTATCATCGGTATTGGCTGGCCACACGGGGAGCTGCAGTGGTAGCCGCAGCCGATGTGATCCTGACGGTTATCAGAGGTGTTCGAAACAATCGTATCCAGAAAGAAGCTCAGCGTATGCAAAGTTTTACGATCAGACCCGGACTTCAGGCCGGACAACCCATAGCCGTGGTGCGGTACAAGTTTTAATGAGTGAAAGGGCGAAAGAGTGAATGAGCGAAATGCTGACGCACTCCATTTCGCTCCGCTTCGGCGCTCCGATTTCACTCATTCGCTCATTCACTCTTTCGCTCTTTATACGTATGCGTTTGGTTTTAACAATAAGCCTTCTGACCCTTGTGTCCATTGGCAGTCTGGCGCAGTCGACAGGACGGCGGCAGAAATCGATCACCTATTCGGCTGCCAGCGAGTGGCAAAAAGTGACGCTCAAGCCCACAGCTCGGTTGAGCGCTAATCCATCCGTTAGTCCGTCAGCACCAACAGCCCGGACGACGAAGGAGCGCGAACGTATCGAATCAGCCGCTACGCAGCCATCATCATCCGACGGTTCGGACTTTCGGCCAGCTTTTACGGGCGACTTTGCCACGAACCGGAATGGCTGGCGCGCGGGCAATCTGGGCGATTATTATTACCAGATTGGCCTGGGGCGCTACAGCATTCGTAAGCGCAACATGAATACGCAAAAAGCTTCGTACAGCGCTGTTGAACTACCCGCTACTATTAACTTGAATAAGGCTGACAATTTCACCATTAAAGTCGATGTATTGGCCGACTCGGGACGGGTGCCGACGGGAGGAATACTGTTTGGCGTGAAAGATTCGCTGAACTATTCGGCGTTTACCTTAAACGGTAAAGGCGAAATCTCTATTATGCGCATTGCAAACGGGCAGACATTCAGTGATTATATGCCAGGCGATTTTTTTATGCCGGGCGTGACCGTCGATAAAAATCGGAATCGACTGACCGTTCGGCGAAAAGGTGACACCCTTCATTTTTACGTCAACGAACAGGAGGTGCGCAGTAGTCCGTATACCTTTAAGATGCTCCCCGGAAACGGTATTGGTCTGACATCATCCGGCTACTGGACATCATTCCAGAAGTTAATTGTCACGCTGGGAATGTAGTTGACTAATTCCTGACTTGCTCTCCGTTTCGATTGATAGTCAGGAGCTGGCCGTTGAGGAATACAGAAGCGGTATTTCCTCGAAACGGGGTAACCGCTTCATATTCGGGTCTGATTACCCATTCGTCATCTTCATTGATATAACCCCAGCGTCCGTGGCTTCGGGCTCGTCGCCAGCCCCGTTCGTCCGTGCCTAGTTCTACTTTATCGAAAGGTTTATCGCCAAAAGCTTCTTCGTATTTTCCCTGTCGGGCATCGGAAGGGGTAGCAGGCGGTGACACAGGCTCCGACGGGTTCATATCGGCATCTGTGGGTCTACTGATCGGCTTATTGGTCGTTTGAGTTACCTGATTAGCTGCCACCGTCGGCTCAGTAGTAGGGGTTTCGGCTGGCGTATCGGTAACTTCGGTTGCGACGGCTTCCTTTTCAGGTTCTTGTGTGTCTGTCGCTGAGCTGGTTTCGGACGGGCCATCGTCGGGAATGGATGTCGTACGTTTTTCCGTTTTCGACTTTGGACGAGGTTCGTCAGGTTGCGAATTACTGCTTTTGATAAACCAGTAGATAATTGCCAGTAGCACCAGGGCAAACAAAACGCCATAAATGCCACTACGGTCGCGGGGAATAACATCGACCCTGACCGTACTCAACGGGTTATTATTGGCATCGAAAAGGGTGTAATCCGTGGTTTTTGAGGGTTTTACCCAACCCCGATTTTTGGGCGATAGCCCTTCGCCCAGATCATCGATGGTAACGGCCAACAGGTTCTCGACTTCCCATTCCAGCGTTACGGCCTGTCCCTGACGGATGCGGGCGGGGGTTGCCATAAACGACCGGACAATGGGTTCCGGTTCGGTTTGAGTCGATGTCGGTTGATATACAGGAGGTTCAACCACAACAGGTGGTGGCGGAACGGGTTTAGCGATAACCGGCTCTGAAACAGTTGGCTGAAAGGAAATCGGTTCAATCACTTTCGGCTCAATTACAACGGGCTCCCGATTGATCAGTTGATCAAACTCGTTCGACGTTTCTGGAGGAGCTACACTGACCGGTTGCGACGGAGCAACCTGTTCAACTGGCCTGGGTGTGGGTTCAGGGGCTGGAGCTATCCGCTTTATTACTGTCGGTACCCACCGATTTTTGACGAAGTCGGGAGATAGTTTCAGGGAGGTAGCCGCGTTGACAATCTGGGCCAGGTCCTGTTCGTAAAAGTGGCTTCGCGAAGGCTGTGCCATCCGGGCAATACGAGCCTGTATGTTCTGAAATAGTAGACTATTGTTTGCTACTTCCTGGCTGATTTCTGCGGCTTTTTTTTGCGCATCAGCCAGCGATAGGCCTGCCCGTTGGGCATCCTGAAGGTAGCCATTGGTTCGCCAAACATCAGGGCCGTCGAGCACAATGGCTTCTCGAAGTCGGTCTATCAGTTCGGATTCTATCATTTTAAGTGAATTTTGTCAGGAATGGTTAGGTGGTTGTCAGAAGTTGTCAAGTCTGGTCAACTAATAGTCAGATGGTTGTCAGGTATGGTCAGGCGATTGTCTGAAGTCGTTAGATACTAGCGAACCATTTGACAACTTCTGACCATACTTGACCATTCCTGACTATTAATTGACAACTTCTGACTATTTACGTTAAAACAACAAAATTCAGTCGAACGTCACGACATTCCGACGATAATCCACAGAAATTTTTCCAAATTTCGACAGGGCCGACTGGCCAAGCAACAAAGGCGCCTTCGTACTACGGACCACATTGGCATTGACATTTTCGAGTACCCGGTCGCCAATCTGGACAGATTTCAGCCGAATAATGTCGCCGGGCGATATATCGCCATTGGCATCTTCAAAGCGTGAATGCCCCACAATATCGTCTTCCGAAATCGTGCCCTGCTTGGCCATAAACTCCGCTTCGGTCGATGAAATGGAGATGAGACTGGCGCCCGTATCCAGAATAAATTTCATGGGGTGGCCATTGACCAAAACCTGTACCTTATACACACCCTTTTCTTTGACCATAGGTACCTCAGTAGGGCCCGTACCCACCTGAGTCAGTGTAGGTTTGGTGGCCGTGATCGATGCTGGTGCCGTTGTGCTGCTGGGTTGACTGGCCGTAGTATGCCTGGCCCGACGCGGCTGGTGACTACCCGACCTCGAACAGCCAGAGCAAGCCGATACGTAGAGGGCTATAAACAGGACTAAGCTACCCGCCAGAAGCTGAGTAGCCAGTTGATTAACAGTTGTTTTTCTCATTCGGTTGTGCCAAACTAAAGGTCTGGATTTGTCCAGAACGGTTCGTTATGCGTGCGTATTGTCCGCAGAACCCGATTGAGGTCGTTTGTGCTTTTTTCTGTGTTCATGCCTGGCGTGATACAGTTTTTCAAACACCTCTGTTACTGTAACGATATAAACGCCAATAATGATCAGATTAATCAAATGATTGAAAAACGCGATCGCACCCAGCAGCACCAGAAAGGCGAATAAATACGCTCGTTTTTCGACCACATACGCCCGAAGCCGATAGCCCATTTCGCGAATCGAATCCCATATAACCACCCAGCGTCCCGGCCTTTCAGAAGGGATATGCTCTTCCAGCAGGTGGGGTTCATGAACCAGTAGGTAGCCAACACCCCAGAAACCGATCAGTAAGTACAGCAGATACCCAAACCCGATCAGATGACTACCCGCCAGTAGGTTCATAAACATATTCAGAAGCAGAACCGACCCGTGCATGGAACCAACCAGGGTTTGGTGCATGTCGCGCTCAGGATCTTCGAACAGGCCGATAAACACGATATTTTGCTTGCAATGGTTGTAGTTGTCACGGAGCTGTTCCCGAAAGGCGGTTCGTCCACCGAATTCCGACGTATCGGTATCCGTCACCTGGCCAAGGTAGAAAAAATTATCGCGAAGGCGACCGCTGGCTTCCTGCAAACCCTCTTCCGGTGCATGCGCAAACAGCCTGGCCAGCCGAAGCCACCAGCTATGCGATTTTTCAAGCTCTCCTTCGGTTTCGCGGCTTACATCCTCATTGTCGATCCAGAAATCGGGCACAAAAGAGGCTGATGTCCACAAACCGGATGGTCGTTTTCGAAGGGTAGGAGGGCAAGTGGAATGGGCGACAGGAGGGCGTTTTTGCAGGCTGTCGTAGAGTACATAGGCCAGACTGGGCAGCGAGTCGGGTTTTTCTTCGTAAAGCTTATAGTGGAAAAATTTGCCTTCGTAATATTTCGTAATGTCGACCGAGCCGCCCGCCATGGCATCGGTATTAATGCTTAAGGCTCCTTTGACGGATCGATTACCCGCCAGTTCACTTTTGGCGATCAGTAACTTGCCTTCGGCATTGAGGGTGTTTAACGCACTCTGTAAGGCTTTGTCCTGAGTGGGTTCTGTCGAAAAATCACCAAAGGTCAGATCGCACACGACCATACTGACAAACTGCCGGGCAGAATCCTGATTCAGTGAGGTCAGAAACTGTGTCAATTTTTGGCGGTCGGTAATGAGCTGATTAGTTCGCCAACTGGCATTCAGCGACGAATCGGGAACCAGCGCCAGATCGTGTGATACATCGACCAGAAGCAGCCGATTCTCGCCCAGCAACGCGTTGATGGATTGGTTTTGATGCAGTTGGCTATGGAAATGATGTAAGCCCGAAAACAGAACGGCCTGTTCGCCCAACAGCAACGGAAACTGCCCCGAGCAACCGACTGTGAATGCGGTGAGTAATAGCGAATTGACGATGGGGAAAAGCCACCGAAATGTTTTGTGGGAGACGGATTTCAAGAGTACATAAACGGCTGCGAAGATGGCCAGAAACAGAGCGCTTTCTAGCAGCCATCCATGTTCGGCTTCAAGCTCCAGAATATTCATGGGGTGCAGTTGATGTGTTCGGTACGAAGTAGATTACGGACTACCTGACGTTGAGCTGAGTTATATAGGGCTGAGCTAATGCACTGTTTACCACCCCAATTGCGGGTCAGAAACGCAACCAGCCGGTCTGGGAGATCTGAACAGAGTGGCTGTTCGTCTGCCGTCCAGTCGTGAAGGGAGCGAACCAATTGGGCCCGGTCGTCGGGGGAGAGAAAATAGAAGGTGACCGGATAGCTTTCAGCATCGATGCTAACCGTTGCGGACTGATAATGACCCGGTATTGCGTTGGGCAGCATACCCGCATAGAGCAGTAATTCGGTACGCTCGGTATTTAACGGCAGAGGATATGGCTTCTGATTGACGACAAGGGTGAACTTTGTTTGGGGACTGAAATCGCCTAGTCGGATGCGGAGCGTATCGAGTACGACGGTCGTATCCTGAAAAAAGCATCGTTGATTATCGCCCGGTTTCATGGCGGTATCCAGTCCGCCACGGCCAGCCGCAGCACTAACGGATTCGTTAAAAAACGTACCCGCTTCCCCCGCCGACGACTGCCAGAACCGCACTTTTTTGTCGGGGTAGTGGATGGCTACCTGATAGCGTTTCAGCTTCTCGGCCCGAACCCATTCGGTCAGGTATTTTTTCAACAGTTCCTCATTCTTCCTGACCAGTTCGTTGTACTGGCTGGTGTTGGGTTGCGCTACGGGCAGGGAGGCTACCTGTTTGGCCAAAGTCAGATAACCCGCTTGTGAACCAGGGCATAAACCCACCCGATATTTCGCCTGACCGTATACGGTTATCGTTGTCAGGCAGGCAAGGACAAAGACAAGATTCAGGGTTCGCATGGTTGAATTTTAATTGTCATTGATAGTCATTGGTGGTCATTAGGTAGTCATTCAAAGTCATTGATTGAAGCAGCCCTTGTACACCATAAATGACAATAAATGACCACCAATGACTATCAAATGACGTTTCATTTGTCAAACTTTTCCAAAATCTCTTCGAGCCGACGGATGATCGAGGGTAAGTCGCTGCGGGCCTGCTGGACGAGAAGATTGGGCCGTTGGGCGTACTTCTGAATAATCTGATACCGTTCGTTCACCTCGTCGGTACTGGCTTTGACCCACTTTGTATCGTTGTCGAGTTGCTGCTGACAACGAGAAGGCAGGTCACTGATTCGATTGAATAAAATACGGTTCAGGCTTTCGTAAAACGGTCGCTGGTTTTTGTAAAACTTCGTGAACGATGCCGCATACGCTTCAGCATTGTCGCTCGTAATGGAATTATTCATGTCACGCAACAAGGGCATGTCTTCCCGAATCCCGGCCAGGGCCACTTCATTGACGAACTGATCGAGCGACGGACAAGGTGAATCAGGAGGACGTGAATACGTTAGCGATCGACTGACGGTCGTAGGCTGTGTAGGTTGCGAAACGCTAAAGGCTGTCAGTTCCTGTTCGAACTGAGGAATCTGCGCCTGTCGATTCTGACGAGCCATTGCATCGGTTCGGTGTATCACATCATCGAGCAATAGTTTCCAGCTAAGCGGCCCTTTTCGACTAGCCGAGCACCAGTCCATCAGTACATTTTGAAACGATACGCTCATCCAGCCACCTTTAGGATCGCTGTGCGAAAACTGATTTCGCTGTGAACTACTCATCAGAAAACCGCCCTGCCAGTTGCGAAACAGGCTTTTAATCCGATCGGGGCTTATATTGGTCGGTGGCATCACATCAATCGGTCGGCTGCTGGTAATGGGCGAAGGTGGGTCAGTCCGCTCTTTGTTGCAGGCATCTCCAATCACAATGGTCAGCCGGGGCTTTTTCGCCCGGATGCGGGCATATAGCTCACGAAGGTTACGCGACGACGCATCGATGGTGGCCAGATCGGCAGTCGCTTTGCCAAAAATCAGCGATGGATAGGCATTCTGGCGGCTGTTGAACCCATGCCCGATGAAGTAAAAAAAGACCACATCATCTTTGCCGGGAGCCAGTTCGGCCAGTATTTTATCAACCTCCATTGCCTGACAGCGAGGGCCATAAAAACCGGCCATGTTCAAGGTTAAGCCGCTGTATTGGGCAATGGTCTGGGCCAGCCCGCCATTGCCCGTCAGCGAACTGTAGGTTTTCATGTCGTTGCCACCGATGCTCGGATCGTCAGTATCGGCAAACGCAATGAAGTGAAGCGTCTGACTTTGAGCAGCCGGACTTACGATCAGCAACGCCAGCAAAAGACGGAAAAACAACCGATAGTTCATGGCCTGGGACCTTTTGCAGTGGACGGACGGGTACGGCTGGGTTTATCCGTCTTGGAAGGGACCGGACTACCTGAACTTGATTTATAGGTTCTGAGCAGGCTAAGCATCCGCTGATGAAGCTCGGCATCGACAACTTTCGTGCTCAAATCGGCGTTCGCGTAGGCGGTTGAGAGCAGAAAACTAACGTGGTTGAACCGGTCCCGCGATTTCGGATGCGACGCATAAATAGACTCGCGCTTTTCGGGCGGTACGGGTTTCCCAGATGTTTCTTTGGCTTTGGTGGGTTCGTCCATCATCTGCATCATCATGTTTGTGGCCGCCACATCGCGTTTGGCGTCGGTTTCGTCCTGCGACAGTTTTTTCCAGATGTTGGCGGCTTCGCGCGGGTCGAAACCGGCATCATACATGTAACGCAGCCCAATCCGGTCGGCCTGCATTTCCTGCGAACGACTGTACTCACTGACGTACATCTCCGAAAGAATAGTCAGAAAGGCGATGGGTAGGCTGCCCGTTGTGGTAATTGATGGCTGCCCGCGTTGGTTCGTAGGCGTACGGGTCATCTGATTCGATCGGCTATTCTGGGACGTTGACGCAGTTCCGCCAACGGTGGTAGCTACCGCCAGCACATCGGTAATCGTTTTCCAGCTTTTGCGATTTCGGTAGTTCTTAGCCTGGTGCTTTTGGGTAACGTGGGCGATCTCATGGCCTAAAACCGATGCCAATTGTGCCTCGTTGCTGATGTTTTTGAGCAGACCTGTATGAATTACAACCGTTCCGTTTGGGAAAGCCGATGCGTTCATGGATTCGTCATTGACCAGATAAAACTTAAAATCGATATGGTCGGGGTGGTCGATGGGCAGTGATCGGATGTATTGCGGTACCAGCTTACGGCCCAGACTGTTGACGTAATCCTGAAGCGTATTGTCGGTGATGAATGTTTTAGTGAATGTTTTGCCGATGGCGAGCCGGTTTTTATCCACTTTCATACCCAGGTCGACGGCCCGGCGCATCATCAGATCGTCGGTGTTTTCTTCAACGGGCCGGGCTGTACCCCGCGATACGTAAATGATGCCGTCTGTCTCGCGTTTACCATGCAAGGTCACTTCGCAACCCAATTGTAGCTCGCTGAACGAGTTGAATTTTTTGTCTTTCCACTCATGCTGGCCTTTGATTTCGGCACCTTTCTCCAGGATGACCAGTTGCCCATCGACGGATGCTTTTTGCCCCTCGAAAAACTCAAACAGACCCGTCAACGTCACTGAGCCGTAGTAATCGTCGGATAGTACAATTTCTTTGGCAATGTTCTTCAGGCTACGTTGGTAATGATCGATGTAGAGGTCTACTTTCATGCCAGGAACAACGGCTGAAGGCTGAATTTTATCGTCGGGCTTTACTTTGTCGAGCTTACGGAATTTCTTTAGGAAAAGGGTGCTGTTGTTGATGCTAATGGTCGAATAGCGCGCATCGGGGTCATCTTCCAGATATACACCCATCGTCAGGTAAGGCGGTTTAAACGTTAGAACGGTGGCATTCGTGAATTTTTTGTCGAGTGGCACTTCATTCATAGGCATCTGCGCTAGGGTGCGAAACACCAGTAACAGCAGCGTAGATAGGAGAGGAAAGAAAGTGCTTTTCATCGTTCGGGTTCGGATAAACGTCAAAAGATCAGATCGTCGGCAGTCTGGTTCAGAAACTCAGGGCGCTGGAGCGCTCCGGCTTTCTGGGAGGTTTCGAGCACGTCGCTTCGTACGTTTTTCAACGCCTGTTCTAAGTTAGCGCCTTTTTTCAGATACCGAAGCAAAGCCTCTGTGTAGCAGCCATTTCGTCCTGATCCGTTCCAGGCCCGGCTACCTGCTGTAGTGGCCTGTGCCACACAGCAATTGCGGATAAAGTTCTCGACCACAATGGGCGAAAACGGGGGAGGAGTAAACCGGGAGAGATTGTCGATGGCCTCCGTAGATGCCGACGGAGCGTTTTTAAGCGCTTTCAAGGGGTCTTCCCGGCAGGCATCCAGCACAATGACGCAGAATCGGGGGTTTTTCTTTTGCAACTGCTCAATGAGCGTCGTGATCAGAAAGGCATGTTTAGTCAGATCGTCGTCATACCGTTTCGGAATGGTCGGGTGTACCTCAATATCGGTGGGCAGTAAATAATTGGCCCCGTTGTACTGGAGTCCATGACCGGCGAAGTAAAAAAAGACGACATCGGCAGCAGCGGCTTCCTCGTAAAACGTGGCCAGTTTTTTCCGAAGTATTGTTTCTTCCGCATTCGTTTCGAGAGTTGTCGAAAAGCCCAATTCCTTCAGCCGACTTTCTATCGCTTTTGCATCGTTGACAGGTTGCTCCTGCAATGGTGGGCCAATATTTATATACTCGGAATTACCAACCACCAGCGCCACTCGTTTGCCCGTAAAGGTTGAAGCTAAGCCAGTAGTATTGCCTGAATTAGACGGCCGCGAACCGGTTTTGGACGGAATCAACCCTTGCCGGATCAGCCCTTGCTGGCGGACTTCGGCATCGGCATAACCTGGTTTCATGGTCAGGGCTCTGCTGTAAAAATCAGCCGCGTGGAGGTAGTCTTTTTTGCGTTCGTAGGCTTCGCCCAGATCGGTCAGAACGCGGTAGGCTTCTCCATGTTTACGTTCGAGACTCCGTTGGAAATCGGCAATCGCTTCATCGACTTTGCCACTATAGAGCTGCGCCCGGCCCCGGTTTCGATACGAATAGGGCGATGCCGGATTCAGGTTGATGCCTTGTTGGGCGGTACGTAAGGCTTCGGCCAGTCGGTTTTGCTTGACCCGGCAATAGCTTAGCCCACTGTAAAAATTAGCCTCTTTGGGTTTGAGCTGGATAGCCCGTTCATAGTCGGCAGCGGCCCGGTCATATTCGCTGATTTGGACCAGCAGATAGCCACGTTGGGCATAATACCGAGCCGATGTATCGACCAGCGCAATGGCAGCCGTGGCATCGGCAATAGCGTCGGGATAGCGCCCGAGCCGACCACGAACAATGGCACGGGCCAGCCGAACCGCATCGGCATTGGGGAGTAGTTGCAGGGCTTCAGTATAAAGGGCTTCGGCTTTGGCTGGGTCTGGTTCTTTATCAGCCAGTGCAGTCAATTGATGCACTTTTTGCTCCGTCACCGATTGCGCGAAGACTAAGGTGGGGAGCGAAAAGCCAACGAGTATCCACCCGAAAAACATCCATCGAGTAACCAGAAGGTAACCAGAGACGTAAACAGGCCTTGCCATTTCGCCAGATGATGTTTAATTGGATACTGGAACCGTTAATCCGCTTGACTGTCAGCTTGGTAAGGGGATAAATATAAGTGAGTTCGTTGACAATTCAATAGTAGTCCCCAGATCAGAACCGGTACGTTCCTTTTAATTCAGACTCTGCCTTATCGGGCACACCGTTCCATTATCCCGATGCGAAGACAACTCATAAAAACGAAGGCGAAGAAACTAGCTAATAAAAAAGGATCAGTTGTGGATGGGCGCTTCATAACGTGGCTGGATTCTAGTTCAACAATTGTCGTGCAATGTAACAGGCAAGCCTATTAGTCATACAATAGTTAGTCCTAACTACTTTTACATAGCCTGTAAGCAACAAAAACGACCCGTCTCTGTAGTACTTCCTATGCGTCGGGAAGTAGTATAGTCAACAACTACTTTCCCTGCCGTATCATCCATTCGTGAATGGATACGGACTAATTTTATGAACTTTCGTTGGCTTTGCTTCGGTATACTCATTTGGATTACTGCTGGTTTTTGGGCTTGTAAAACGGGCCAGCAATCGACCCCAATAGCTGTTAAAGACGTGATGGATAAAGCGGTCAGCCGGCTTTATGAAACGCACAAACCAGAACAACTGGATACGATCAGCCATAACTATATCCTTCAGTTCCTGAGTGAATCGGAGAAGGATGTACTGGCTACGCAATACCTGACGTTCGAAGTGGATGTGCCCGCCGTGGTTTCGTTAATGCGGGATCAGAACCAGAAAGTAGTACCCTTCTGGCTGACAGAAAGTGGCTTTCAAAAAACGGCTCTGGTTGTAAAAAATGAAGAATACACCTATGAGGTGTGGCAAAAGGCTGTTCAGCCGGGGACGGTGCAGCTTGGTATCAACGGCTTCGACAAACATCGTCCGGTGTATTTTATCAGTGTTGGGGCACAAAAGCCGGGCAGTAAGGTCAACATTACAAATGTGTTTCCGGCCAATCAAACACTCGATACACTACGGGTAGGTGCATTTACGTACCATGATTGGAGCGACCTGACGCTTACCGAAGTGCCGGAGTCGTTGCGGGGTCAGGTGTTGTTTCAGACCATTCGCGGTCGGGCGAGGGAAGCGCATCTGGTAGGTGCTTTTCGAAAAACCGTCTCTCCGTCGCAGGAGCGTCCCGATCAACTTTTGCTAACATGGAGTGGAGACCCCACTACGACGCAGGACATTCAATGGCGAACGGCCCCTTCGGTTAAAGACGGCTGGGTCCAATACTGGTTAACAGGTACAACGGATACGCTGTTGAAACCAGCTACGGCTTTTCGGATGGAAGATCGGTTGTTGCAGAATGATCGGTACGTCAATCGGTTTACGGCGCAACTTTCCGGGCTGAAAGCGGGCAAAACGTATGGGTATTGTGTTGGTTCTAAAACGAGAAACTGGTCGGTTCCGGCCACCTTCCGCACACAGTCGGCAACGCCCGATGGGTTTTCATTCATCTGGTTTGGCGATACGCATAAGTCGCCGGACTGGGGGACTATGGCCCGGAAAACGCTGGAGCTTCATCCCGAAATCGCCTTTTACTCCATTGCAGGTGATCTGGTCAGTACAGGCTTGCATCGGGACGAATGGGATGAACTGTGGCAGCATTCGGGGGAGATGTTTCGCTATAAGCCGCTGATGCCGATTCCCGGAAACCACGATAGTCAGGATGGATTAGGGGCCTGGATGTATCAGGAGATGTTCAGTCTGCCCAAAAATGGTCCAGCCCATAAGGAGGTGCCTACCGAACAAACCTACGCCTTCACGTATCAGAATGCGCTCTTTCTGATGATCGACGCCACATCGCCCATTGAGACCCAAACTGCCTGGATACAAGAGCAACTGGCTAGTTCGAAAGCCGACTGGAAATTCGCCTTTTTCCACTTTCCTCCCTATAATTTTGAGGAAGATTACGCTGATATTCGCCGAGAGTGGTGCCGGTTATTTGATCAGTACCACGTCGATATGGTCATGAGTGGCCATGTGCATTACTACCAGCGGACAAAACCCATGTTTGCCGAGAAACCGGTTGCTTCGCCAGCGCAGGGGACCATCTATACCATCTCGATTGGAATACCCAGTGAGCATGAGGTTTGGCCAGCCGCCGATTATGCGGAGATTCGATATAAGAGCGGCCCGTTTTATCAGCACATGAAGATCAACGGCAAAACGCTAACCTACACCGTGTATGACAAAGACGGGCGCGAAGTGGATGAACTGAAGATTGTGAAATAACGCCGTAGGCTAGATCGAATAAGCACAGCGTAAAGTAAGTTTTCTGTTATCTTTTTTGTCATTCCGACGCAGGAGGAATCTCCGGGTGAGAAAAAACTATACTTACCCGAAGATTCCTCCTGCGTCGGAATGACAGAAAACTTTTATGACAGTATAATAAACCAGTTTACTCGTAGCGAATCAACGCCTTTGTTTTCACCCGCCAGACACCGTTTTCGAGTACAGCCTCACCATCCCGACGCATGGTGATTCGGGTATGGCTGGCGCTATAACTGTTCTCACTGTCGCAGGCGGGTTCGATCATGTAATTCCGGTAGGTCATGAACCTTGCAACCCGACCCGGATCGGCTTCAAATCGGAACGTTGCTACGGTCGGATTGTCGGCGTTTACACTGAAGCGGTATGCTGATTCTGGAGACAGTACGGGTGATTTTTGACCCAGATCGAATTGCCCGGATGGGTCGGGTGGCGGAAAATAAAAAACTTCTGATCGGCTCAACGGGGGCAACGGTTCGAGCGGGGGTAGTGGCGGCAGGGAGGGCTGTACCTGTGCTGGCTCCGGTTCGACGGGTACGCTGGTAGTCGGTTCAACCAGAGGTTCGCCCGTGCGCATGGTGGGCCGATTTTCCGGTTTTTTCTGACTCGTTTGTTGCTTTAATTGCCGAATGGCCGTCAACGGGTTTTCGCCACCCAGTTCGGCAACAATGGCATCATATTGGGCTGCTTTCTGACGATCAGCCGACCGGACCGTATTGACATCGGGACCGGATTTAGTCCGTTGGGCGGTTTCCAACGAGTTTCGTAATCGGTTATTCTCGTCCTGTAATGCATTGATTTCAGCTTGTGCAGACCGGTAAAGCAGTAAGTAAACGGCTCCGCCCCCCAGTATCAAACCACCTAATGCAGTTAGTATCATCATCCAAAGGTTATTTTCTTCTTTCTCTTTCAGTTGCCGCTCTAACTGACCCATTCGGTAAAGCGTTGGATCGACACTCGCACTATCACCTTCAACGATTTGATCGGTAGATTCATCTGTCGGTGCCGGATTAGCGGTAGCAGCCGGTTCAGTCGATTCGGCAGCGGGCGGTAGCAACGCATCGATTTTTTGAATAATACCCAGTTGCACAGACGGACTTAAGGGCTTGCCGTAGTTGTTATCGCTTTTGTAGCGGCTGTAAAACTGAATCAACTGCTTCCGAATGGCGTCATTAGCCTCGGCCGATGACATGGCGTTGAACTTTGCCGTATTTTTTAACTCGCTCAGCTCCTGCATCTTTACACCCACAGCATCCCATCCGCCAACCGTTCGGATAACATTCTGAGGGTCGCAACCATCGCCACAGGCGATAAGTCTGGCGTAAATTTCCTGCGCTTTTGTCTGGCCTCGATCCTGACTTATTGTGCTAAACACTGCTTTGGCGACTTCCTTCGTCAGCGTATCGACGGCCGCCTGGTTGGTGGTCTGGGCGAAGGTTGTGGTGGTAATCAGGCCAAGTATGAAAAAAAATAGTTTTCGCATAAAAGGTGATAGCTTGTCGATTTTGCTAGTACACAGCGTTTCACGGAGAGCAAAGAGATTCACAGAGAATAGAAATAGCTCTGTGAATCTCTTTGCTCTCCGTGAAACGCTGTGTAACAACTTTCAAACATTACGCGAGTGCATTTGCCAGTTTATTGATTGCCCCGATCAATGGGTAGAAAAACAGCGTTTCTTCGATGGGAGCGCCCAGTGCGTCGGTCATGCCACTGTATTCGGCCATCAGATCGCCTTCTTTCCGCTGAATGCCATCCATAAGTGAGGTGTCCAGATGCGTCCGCAATTCCTGCTGAGCCACAACCAGCGAGCGAGCCGAGACGTTCAGGTTTCGAACGAAGCTGAATTGCTGATTGATCGCAAAGAAGAAATCAATGAACTCGTTGGTTTCTTTCAATAGCGAGTCGATCACTTCGGGTTTGCGCAGATCGGCATAGGTCAGCTCTGGGTATTGGTCGTTGAACGTAGCCGGATACACATAGCTGATGGCTTCCGTATCGACCGGACGGTTATTGGCCGGTTGCATCAGGGCACCTTTGCAGGTTACCTCTTTGGGGCCTTTACGTTCGTAAAAGAGTGTCAGCCCACTGGTATCATAAGCCTGGTCGTAGACCTTTTCGAAAATGACCCGCGCTAGTTTACCCAGCATCTGATCGTCGGAACTGATGATGGTCAGGAGTTTGGAACCCGTACCGCTGAAGGTAATGGCGCCCGGCAGGTTGATGCCCTTATGCTTCATCAATCGGGCGATGTGGTAGAGTAGCGCTGTGTAGAACAGCACAAACACCACTTTCAGGTCTTCATCTTTGGCCAGCATCCCGTTGAACGATAGCATACTTTTGGCTTTTACGTCGTTACTTTTCTCAATCGAGAACCAGAACGCCATAATATCCTCCGATCGGTTCGTGTCCAGAATCCGCCGGTTGTTGTCGCTAAGGTTGCCCAAGCTCTGGCTGTCCAGCAAGGTCTGAATCCGATCGGCATATTTGCGGATGAATCCGTTATGGCTGGCGGCTCCGTACTCGCTGAAGGCATCGCCGTAGATGGCATTCCCGGCAAATCGGAACGAGGTCAGCAGCTTAGGTTCGTTACGTTCGTATACGACCACATCCGATGTACCTCCGCCAATATCGACGTTGATCACGGGCCGGGCCGATGCGCTGAGGGTTGGGTTTTGCTTGTAATAATAGAATGGGGCTACCGATTCTGAAACCTCCCGCAGTCGGCCAGGGGCACCGCCGATGTAACGGTCATACAGCGTTTGCCAGTCGGCCCGAAGCTGACTTACGCGACCGGGTGTCATACTGGCTGGGAAGAACCAGTACACCGTCGTTTGGGCTAGATTTCCGCCTTCGGTCAACACTTTGTTTTTGATAAGCATCAGCAACTCTTCCAGAAACGCTTCGACACGCCGTTCGGTCTGGTCGCTGTTTTTGGCCCATTTCAGGTTAGTCGTGATGCGGTTGGAGCCCGCCGGTTGGCGCTCCACGTAGAACGGAATGTTGAAATCGGCCAATGCCTGCGTTTGCTGATTGTAGCTCAGGTTCATTGGCTCGGCAATTGCAGTGCGCGTCGGGAAGTTGTCGGGTTTGCCGGGGCCAATGGTTGGCGGTACAAACTCCAGATCGTAGAGCAGGAACAACTCAAACAACGCCGGATTGTATTGCGCCGGATTGACTAGTGTAGCTACTTGTGGTGTCAGTTCAGCCACATCGAAAGGCCGCGGGGAGCCGCCATCGACTTTGTATTCGACGTGGGTATTGGTGGTCCCGAAATCGACCGAGAATTCGAACTGTTTACTGCCGCCACTGTACTGCTGCCAGCGCGGAATCAGAATGCCGTTCATTTCCTTCCCATCACCCCGAATATGCGCCTGCAGGTAGTCAAATTCTTCGCGCAGCACGTAATATACACTTGACCCATCGGTGTTTTGCTGACGAACCGTGCGCTGGTGTTTCGACTCAACCGCTACTTCGGCATTGCTCCGTTCGTTAAAATACGTCAGTTCGTACTGGTTCTGACTGTCGAAACCTGATTCGATCAACTGAACCCGGTAGTCGGCGGGCACGGTGACGGCTCCCGAGCGAACAAACGGATAAATGTTGACTGTGAATGAGTTTTCGATAATGATCCCCTCGTTGGTGGCTTCGTTAGGAGCGCTAACGCCACTGGCAGTGGAATTGTACAGGCGCTCGAAGGTAATGAACTGATTGCCGGGCTGGCTGGGGGCCGTAACCGGAATGTCGAGTGTCACATTGATGCCACCACCCTGAGGGGTCATTTTGATCCTGACGCGGCCGGTCAGCAAATCTTCGACATTGAAGAAATCGAAGAAGTCCTTTTTCAGCGGTAGCAAAAAGCCCTTGTCGGTGGCAGGTGTTTGCAGGTTTCCATCGAAGAAACGGCCCCGGTCGGTGGGGAAAGGCAGGCGGATCAGGTAAGGTTCCAGCAGATCGCTGACGGTAAGCCAGGGGTAATTGCCTGGTTGTCCAGGTAGGGGCCGCTGGTTCTCGCGCCAGGATTCTCGCGCATAGTAGGGCACTACCGTATTCGAGTTCCACAGCGTTTGCGGTACATACGTAAACTGCCGGAAAAAGCGGTTCTGCAGCGCCATTGGTCGCGGCAGGTTCGGATTCAGCCGGGCGTATTTATCCGACCGGATAATGAAATCGCTAACCTGACTAATGGCCCTTGAATCGGATTTTTTCTTGCGAAGTGCAAATCCGAGTACTTCGACAATATCGCCCGGCCCGGTGGTCAGTTCATCAAAATCCTGCTCAAATTTCTCCCGCGTCAGCAACGGCTGCCCATTGTGCGATTCGATGTGTTCGTAGAATAAACCGGGATTATGTTGCTGCAACAGCGCCCGGCTCCGGTTGAGGTAGTCATCCACCTCGCGGAAACGATCGCGGAAGTTGGGCATGAACTGCTTGATGGCGTACCAGAACTTCTGATACTCAATGTCGCGCTGGTACAACGGACAAACCGAGGCATCGAACAGTCGATCATTGCCCATCGATACATCCACCCAACTCAAATCGTTTCCCGAGCTGAAAAATAGGGTTTTGGGTGAGGTTCCCCCAACAACCCGACCCCGGTAACTCAGGATAAACAGCCGGTGGATGTCGCCAAAATTATATTCGGCTGCATCCTGGTCCAGAAACAGCTTCAGCGCATCGCCCAGTCGCTTGTGTCCCTGGTTGATGGATTGCCGAAGTCGTTCCAGATCAGTACGAATATCGAAGGGCGTAATGGTAATGTAGGTTTTGAGTTTGTCGTAATTGAAGAACAACTCACCCACATCGAGGGCATCCGATACGATACGCTGATCGTTGACCGTACCGATCAGGTCAGGCCGGAGGGCCAGGTTCAGGAAGGCCGACCGAACCAGGTCCATGCGGGCGAAAGGACTCGGAATAGACGTCGGTTGTTTTATGGTCTGCCCGCCCTGTGGGTCACGAATGGCCGCAATCTGGTCGGTGCCGAAGGGCTTGCTCACGTACCAATGCAGACCCGGTACGGGGTTATGTAAGCTGAATGTGGTTGGCATAATTTTTTCTGTTTTCCGTTTACTGTCTTCTGTTCACAGTTGGCTGACGCATGAGATTATTAACGCGTCAGCCAACTGTGAACAGAAGACAGTAAACGGAAAACTATTAATAGTCCATTACTTTCGGAAGTTTTTCGCGGACGAACTGGTCGGTCGCTTCCGAAAACAACTGTATGAATTTATCGGCTTCGCTGCCATAGGCTTTCCCTTCGGCGGTTTTGTTGAGCGCCTGGTCGAAGTCGTCGACAATGTCCAGTTTCACGTCGGATTCCCCGCCGAATAGTCCCCGCTTCTTTGGCTCAAAGCCGCGTACGGTATGGCCGAGGTTTGCCGCATCGAGCAAAAACGGCTCAAACGACCGTTTGTTCTCGCGCATCTCGGAAAGCCATTGCCGGAAAGCCGCGTCGAAATTTTTGACACTGTTAAAAAACGACGAGTTCAGGAACGACGACGAAATGGTTGGATTGGCTTTCGACCACTGTACTGTACCGGCTGCCTGCCGAAGCCGCTGGCTCAGGTAGGTGCTGAACAAAGCCATTTTCGACAAGGGCAAATTAATCTGTTGTTTGGTCGGTGCTGCCAGATGCCCCAACTGAATGCTAATGCTATCCTGTTCAATACCAAATTCTTTGAAAACCGGATTCACAGGTCGACCGTTGCTGACGGCCAGGCTACTATCATCGGTGTTCATGAAATCGACAATGGCCAGTGCCGACGCCATTTCAACAAAATGGGCTTCGTTTTTCTGCCCGCCCGCACCCGGATCATAAGTGTAGGCTTTCGTCTGGTCATCGCCAATGTAGTAGAGCGTATTGACCGACGGGTTCACGCCCTTCTGGTAGTAGTTCAGAGCCGCTTTGGTTTTAGCAATGAACGAGGCCGGGTCAATCAGTTTGTTCTCATTGGTAGTCAGGCTGAAATACGGCATCACCGTAACGGCGCCGATTTTGGCATCGCGCAGGAAGGCTGGATTTGGAATCTGCCCAATAGCCTGCGCTCCCCGGATGTTTTTCAGCAGGATTGGAAAACCGGCCGCGCCCGTTCCACCAAAGATGGAACTGACGATAAAGATCCGGTCGTTGGCGCCAAAGTTTTCAGCAAAAGCCTGGAACACATCTGAGTAGCGAAACTGGTTCAGAACCGTACTGCCGATGTTGGGATTGCCAACGAAACCAATGTCCATTTTGGTTTCCAGATTTTCTTCTGAAAACAGCAGACTGGCAAAAGCTTTGGCGGGCGCATCGAGCCCTTCGTAATTGATGTAGTCCCGGAATTTTTCCTGCTGAACGCCCTGAAGTTCAAAAACATAGGTGTCGGCAATGGTCGCGTTGCCACCGATGGAGCGATTCAGTGTTTTAATTTCGGTACTGAAAAAGCCCGATGTTGGCTTGGTTTGCAGGTTCGCCCGGATGTTGCCGTACTCGCGCAGCAGGTCTTTGGTCCGCAGCAGGTCGTCGTTGGTAGCGTGGGGGTCCAGCACAATCGGAATGACCTCGTCGGTATTGTTGAGCTTCACGCCAGAGGCCAGCAGAAACGTAAGCGCTTTAAGCACCCGCGAACCCGTTCCGCCAATAGCAAAGACAAATAGTTTAGCCATATTTTTAATGTTAGGCTCCTTTTTGTCATTCCGACGTCAGGAGGAATCTCAAAGTTGTGTAATAGTCAAGCTTGAGATTCCTCCTGACGTCGGAATGACAAAAAAAGAGCTATTTAGAAGGCCACAACATGGGCCGGTGTTTGGCATTTTTACTGAAATTTTTCATCACCATCGAAATGATGAAGAAGATAACGGCCGTCAGCAGGGCCATTTCGAAGGCGTAACTTAGGAAGACACTGATGCCCTGATCGAAGAGGGTACCCTGGTTAGGATCGGCTTCGTCGCGGGGTATTTCCTGTCCTTCTTTCTGATAGCAGGTAACCAGCGAAATAATGAATAGCAGCAGTGAGCTGACACCCATCATCAATAGCCAGTTGCCCATGCCACTGAAACTTACTCTGTTGAATGGCCAGATGTAGAAGGCGAAGGCGACCACAAAGGCAATGCCGATGGCCGTCAAGGTGAGGGGCGATAGCAGTTCTTCCTGATACAGGTCTTCCAGCAACGCACTGTTGACAAACAGATTGTAAAAGTTATAGAGGGATTCTTCCATAAGTTTAATGATTGAGTGATTGAGCGAATGAGTGATTGAGTGAATAAAACGTGCGTCAGCTATTCACTCAATCACTCATTCGCTCAATCACTCAAGGTTAATTGTTAACGTAAAATAGTCGGTTTGGTTATTTGGGTTGTAGGCGCGTTCGACACCTTGTAATAGGTTTTGGATGCCAAAGGTCGAACTGGCGTCGGGCGAGGCATCGTTGGTTGTGTTGGTGTTTTCGATCCAGCGGGGAGGGAATTCCCGGCGCAGGCGAATGGTAACGGTTCGTTTGCCACGGGCTGGTTTATCGGTCGTTAGGAGCAATTTGTGGGTAGTGCCATTGGCTCCGGCGTAGGTTTGTACCGACGTGACCCGGAAGTTGTCTTTGCCTGATACGTCATATTGGCTGGCATTGGTTAGCAATGAAGTGGGTACACGCAAGGCTGATAAATCGACCGCTACCGGGATCGTTAAACTTTTGTCGGCTACGTCGGGCTGAATATCGGTGAGGGCATGAACAGCTTTGTCATGATTGCGCACTTCTTCGTTCGACCGTTTGAAGCGACCTTTCCGGGCAGGATCATTGACCAGAACGCTGTAGAAGGGCGTAACAGCCTTTGTATCACGGCCAAAGAACCACGATTCCTGATAACCGGGCAATTCGTTGAACTGGCGAATAGTCTGGTAGGTTTGATCCTGATACAGCCGTTGCATGGCCTCGTTGCGACCGATCAGGCAGAGGTAATAGGGCCGTTCGCCCGTGTACTTTTTCTTGGCGTTGTTCCAGCTATAATATGTGCCATCGAAGTCGGCTTTGAGTTTGATCACCAGCATCGAATGCGTATTGGCGTACGGGTTGAATACCGTAGTCAGCAGCGAACTGGCGGCATCGAGGGTTTTCTGGGCGCTCATGCCCGTCAGACTGGGGTCGGAGTAGATCAGGTCGGAAACCAGGATGCTCAGGTCGTCGCCAGAGGTGTTCTGGAGAATGTCGCTGAAAATCTTTTCGAAGTCCGTACTGGTTGTTTTGCCCTTCGTTTTGGCAACGGTAAAAATGTCTCTCTCCTTAAAAAACTGCGACAGCGACAGGCCCAGGTCGTTAACTTCGGTATTGACCACGAATAGTTTCCCCTGATTGGGGTTGACCGCATCGAACTCTGTTAGTACATCGTTGAGCGTGCGTTTGAACATCCCGTTACCACCTGGCGCATCGTAGGGAAACATGCTGCCGCTGGCTTCCAGATAAAGCTTGAGCCGTAGTGGTTTGCCGGCTACCGTACCACCTGATAGGTTCAGGGTAGGGGTTTTACCATCTTTCGCCAGTTTACGGTACGCGCGATTTCGTTTGATATACGCCACCAGTGCCGACTCATCCAGTTTCCCGTCGGGCGTAATCAGGATACTGGTTTTTTTATCTTTACTCAACGCTTTACTCTCCTGGCCAATGTAGACCCGTAGGGCATCAGCTTCTTCAACATCGACGGTATTATCTTCCAGCGCATCGCTGATCTGGCTATCGAGTTGATCGGCCGAGCTGGAGCAACCTGCCAATCCACCAAGCGAAGCAACAGCAAACAGCAATGCGCAAAAACGGGTGTAAATCATGAACAGTTGTTTAATGGTTAGCTACGAATAGGGGAGCCGCTATTTGCCCAAAGTTCACCCACATTCTCTTTCCCTGAGCGAGCTACCTTTAAAATTTCTTAAAATTCTATACAACGTAACGAAGAGACCATCCATTTTATGTCAATCGGTACAGTTAAACGATGAACGGACGTTTACCTTTGTGGCTGCTGTAGCGTGGACGGATAGTCCGCGTAGCCGAAGGCTAAGTTGTAGAGACCATGTTTAGCCTTCGGCTACGCGGACTATCCGTCCACGCTACAACAAGCTATGAATTAACTCTTGTCATGACGTTTCGCCATTTTGTTTTTGCCCTTTTGCTGGCTCTCCCGTTTTTTCTGCAAAACTGTGCGCAGGTTGCCCAACCGCCTGGTGGTAAGAAAGATACGCTGGCGCCTAAGCTGGTGAGTAGTATTCCGTCGGCCCGACAATTGAATTACGATGGCAAGACGGTGGAACTTGAATTTGATGAGTACGTCAACAGCGAGAATCTTCAGCAAAAAATTACGATTACCCCGCAGGATAGCAATACCTACGTCGTAAAATCACTGCCCAAAGGCATACGACTCAATTTTAACAAACCCTTTCTAAAGAACACAACCTACACCATCGACTTCGCTGATGGGATCAAAGACATTACCGAACGGAACATAGCGAAGGATACCAAAGTGGTATTTAGCACCGGCTCCGTGATCGATTCGCTGTATCTGAGGGGGAATGTGGTTGATGATGAGAGCCGCCAGCCCTTGTTGAGTTTTGTTGTTGGCTTGTTTGCGTCAACCGATACCCTGCCCATCAACCGGAAGCGCCCTCAATATTTTGCCCGGACCGACAGCAATGGCAACTACCGCATCGAAAACGTAAAGTCGGGACTCTATAAAGTGTATGGGTTCGATGATAAGGATTTGAATCTGGTCAACAACACGCCGGGGGAGCGGGTCGCTTTTCGGGATAGCGTATTGAACCTGAACCGAAACTATACGGACGTCAATCTGGTGGCGTTTCGGGGCTATGGCAAACCGCGTATCAGCCGACGCGAGCGCACCGACGAAACCCTTGGCCTGGAACTGAGTAGCGGTATTGCCAGCTACAAACTACGCTTTGGTCGGCCTGTATCCACATCGGCCGTATCCACGTCGGCCATTTCTACGACCGCTACTTCGACATCAGCCACTTCAACTACGGCTACATCTACCACAGTGGCTAGTTCATCATCAAGCGACTCGTTGGTCTCGTTTCTGGAAAGCCCAAAGATGATTCGGTTGTTTAGGCCGGCCAACCGGGCTGCCGACGATACCATTCACGTAACGATCATGGCTGAAGACTCGGTCGGTAATGTGACAGAACTGCGCGAGCGCATCTATTTTTCTCCCCTGAAAACCAGGGCTAAAAATCGGGCTGGTCTGGCTGTGCAGGTGTCGCCACCATCGGGCGAACCGATCGACAATAATCTGGAGTTTACGCTGACCTTCAATAAGCCGATTCTACGCTTTACTACGAATCAAATTATCATTGGTCCCGATAGCACTAAACCGTTTCAACTGACTCCGGCTGATTTAGTCTGGAGCAATAATTTTTCGCGGCTGGTCATCGCCCGAAAAACGAACCTGCGCGATAGTGTGCTGTTCAGGCTGCAAAAAGGCGCGTTTATCAGTGTACAGGGTGATACACTGGCCCGATATTCGGCCCGGTACACCATTGCTGAAGAGGATAGTTATGGACTCATTGCTGGGCGTGTCAGTCCCGCAACGGTAGGGTCGGCTGGTACTAATATCATTATTGAACTCCTGGACGACAAGTACAAAGTGATTCGATCGGTTTATGGAACACCTGCTTACAGCTTTGGACGACTAAAACCGGGTTTATATCGTGTCCGGCTGATTATTGACAGCAATGGCAACCGAAAGCGCGACATCGGCAATGTGCAAAAAAGCATCCAGCCCGAACGCATTGTCTACGCACCCGGCACTGAAGAAAATGGAACCATCCGCGTCAAACAGAACTTCGAACTAACCGATATTGATTTTTGACCGGCTTATTTATTGCTTTTTCAAACTTTGTTATGACCGATATTGAAAAGCGTAAGATAGAGCTATCAGAAAACGGTTTTTCGGTCGTTGATAGCATCTATTCAGAAGATGAAGTACAAACTATTTTGACGGCTATCAACAGTATTGACACGTCAAGAGATAATTTTAGGAAATCGAACGACTTATTTGCTATCCGACAGTTTTTAAAAGAAATACCTACAGTTTTTGATTTAATTTTTACGGATAGACTAAAATCTATTATTCGACAAGTTATTGGTGATGATTTTTTTGTAGTTAAAAGTATTTATTTCGATAAGCCTGAAACGTCAAATTGGTATGTGCCCTATCACCAGGATTTGACCATATCGGTCGACAAAAGGGTTGAACAGATAGGCTACGGACCCTGGACAATCAAACAAAACCAATTTGCTGTACAGCCCCCACTAGACATTCTAAAAAATATTACAACAATCAGAATTCACCTTGATGATACAGATGAAAATAATGGAGCGTTAAGAGTTGTACCGAAATCACATTTAAAGGGAATTTATAGACCAACAACTATAGATTGGACAGAAGAGACTGAAAGGACTTGTTGTGTACGACAAGGTGGAATTATGTTAATGAAGCCGTTGATTTTACACAGTTCTAGCAGAACATTCAACAATAAGAGAAGGCGGGTAATCCACATCGAATTTTCGAATGAAGAGCTACCTGCTGTTATTCAATGGGCAGAGCGAATAAACTTAAACTAACTCGTCGCTCGATTGTTCGTTCTGCCAACTTCCGGCTAAAGAGAAAAAGCTGTCTTCTGCCTTTGCCAATTCTTCCAGACTTTGCGATTCTTCCCGATAAGTGACCTGAAGACGTTTGGCCAGTTCAACGAAAAGTTGGTAATCGGCTTGACTTTTGGGCTCCAGAATGAGTGTCATAATACAATTGACGAGTGGTTTATAGCTAAACTTAACAAATTTATTTTCCTGCTGAGTTCTTCATTCTCGACTTTATCTTGGGAATAACCGTAAAATGGGACAGGCGCTGAACCTATCCCATCTACTCATGTATACACGCATGACGGTTATCCTTTCTTAACGGCATCAAATTTACCTTCGCCATTGAAGAAAACGTAGTAAAGCGTTTCGCCCGCTTTAATCACGACGGTATAACTGGTCGGCTTGCCATCTAACAACACCACAACGCCTTTCATAAATGTCCAATTTGGATACGTTTTAGTTAGATAGTCAGTGATGGCAGCGGGCAAATCCTTATCGGTGGAGATGGCCTTTTCTTCTACTTTTGGGGTAGACTTATTGCTTAGTACTTTTCCATCGGCGTCGAACGTAATTTCGTAACGTTTTCCTTCTTTGCTGACCACAACCACATAGGTTTTCTGGCCATTCACAGTGATCATTACCCCTTTCTCGAAAGTGTAACCTGTCAGAAAGGTAATGGCAGCCGGTGGTAATTCATTAATCGATTTTAGTTCGGTGGTAGTGGGCGGAGTCGTGGAACTGGATCGGATGAGCTTGCCATCGTTGTCGAAAAGCAATTCATAGATGGTCGATCCTTTTGTAGCGATCACCAGATACGTTTTTTTATTGTCTTTATCCACCGAGGCTACGCCTTTTGCAAAGGTCAATTCATTGTCACGTAGGTATTGAGCGGCAGCCGCTGGCAAGTCCTCCGCTTTGGTGATGGGGAAGGTCTTTGTCGTTTCTGAAGCTCCGGTTGAGGAGGTTACGGGTTGTTTAAACTCCAGAAACAAGGTGCCATTGGCGTCGAAAATGAGCGTCACTTCTTCTTTTTCGCCCCGTAATAGTACTTTGTAGGCTTTCTGATTATTGTACTCCCCTTCGCCGACGGCCACAATCTTATACGTTGGGTAGGTCTTTTCGATATAGGTTTTGGCAGCAGCCGGTAGTGTTGCTGAGGAAACGCCTGTCGTATTATTCGTACTACCGACAGCGTAAGACTCCAGAATGGCACCGGTTATCTTGACTTTTACCTGATGCTGTATTGTCTGAATAGTAAAATCAGACTCCCAGATATTTCCTTTGTCGATTTCGGTAAACTGTATGTTGCTGGCTGTTGGATAGGTGCTCTTCACTGCCTGAACAACGACAGCCGGAACACCCGAAAACTCGCTGGAAGCATTGGACTGAACCTCCTGATGCTGACAGGCTTCTAACCCGAATAAGCTCAGTAAAAGCAGAAAGAAGCTAATCTTTTTCATCGAATGGTAGGTTATAGTTGGTTTATAAATTATCTGGAGATGATCCAGGCTACTCGCTTTCAGGTAGTTAAGCTATGTTGAAAATAGAATAAACGCAAGAGATAATTTGATTTTTGTCGGTCAGGCTCCTTACAGACGAATGATTCATGTACAGCTGTACAAGTATTTTATTAACACGACTTCATTTCCATAATCACCGATAATTTGCCGGATGCCCCGTACCTTTGCACCCAGAATAAGCGTACTGTAGAAACCTGCCCATACTATGTCAGTAAAGCCCAAAAAAGAACTTGGTCAGCACTTTTTGAAAGACCTTAGCATTGCGCAACGCATTGCCGAACTACTAACCGGGCATGGTGGCTACCAGAAAGTGCTTGAAATTGGGCCGGGGATGGGCGTACTGACGCAGTTTTTGGTGAACGATACTCGTTTTGAAACCTACGTTATCGAGATTGATCGCGAATCGGTCGATTATTTGAAACAGCATTTCCCTGCTCTGGAAGGCCGGATTCTCCCGTCCGATTTTCTGACGATTCGACCCGATTTACTCCCTACAAAACAACCGGACAGTACGGAGCCTTTTGCCGTAATTGGTAACTTTCCGTACAATATTTCGACCCAGATTCTCTTTAAAGTACTGGACATGCGCGATCGTGTGCCTGAAGTAGTGGGTATGTTTCAGCGGGAAGTAGCGCAGCGGGTAGCGTCGGGGCCGGGCAACAAAGATTACGGTATTTTGAGTGTGTTGCTTCAGGCCTGGTACGACATTAAATATGAATTTACCGTTGATCCAGAGGTATTTAATCCGCCCCCCAGAGTGTATTCAGGCGTTATTTCGCTCCGTCGGAATGATAAAACCGAATTGGGTTGTGATGAAAAGAAATTTGTACAGGTGGTCAAACACGGGTTCAATCAACGCCGGAAAACCCTCCGAAATGCGCTAAAACCTCTGGGCCTGACCGAAGCCGCCCTGTCCAGCCCTTACCTCGAAAAACGTGCCGAGCAACTCAGCGTGGCACAGTTTGTGGAACTAACGAATTTAATGAGCGAAAGAGCGAAAGAGTGAAAGGCCGGGCTGGCGCTCCAGCGAAAAGCTTTCCTTGTAATATCACTCTTTCGCTCTTTCACTCTTTCGCTCTTTTAAGTCGTGACTTTCGAACTCACCAAAGAATACCTGGAACGAATTCAGTCGGCCATCGATGCCGGGGATGATACCCTGTTGCGGGCGGAGATGGAAGAGCTGTTTCCGGCTGATATTTCGGGGATTCTGGATGAGTTGGAACCTGGATCAGCGCATTACCTGCTGAGTTTGCTAGATAAATCGGTTGGGGCCGAAATCCTGGCTAATCTTGATCCAACGGAACGTACCAATCTGCTAAAGCTATTTACCTCCGAGGAACTGGCACCGTTTATTAACCAGATGGATTCGGACGATGCCGTTGACTTGCTCAATGAACAACCGATTCAGGTGCGGGAGGAAGTCATGGGGTTGCTGGAAGACCGCGAACAGGCTCGGTTCATCCTGGACCTGCTGCACTACGAAGATGGCGTGGCAGGCAGTCTGATGCAGAAGGAGCTGATCAAGATCAACGTTAATCTGACGGTGAATGCCTGCATCGAGGAAATTCGCAAACAAGCCGAAGACGTCGAAAACGTGTATGCCGTTTATGTGGTCGACGATGTAGGCAAGCTGCTTGGTTTGGTATCACTGAAGAAGATTGTGCTGGCCCGTAAGAATGCAAAAATTGCCGACATCTACGATGAAGATGTGGTGTTTGTCGAAACCTACCGGCCCGTTGATGAAGTGGCCGAAGTAATGCAGAAATATGACCTGGATGCGGTGCCGGTCGTCAATGTACAGCAACGGCTACTTGGCCGGATTACAATCGATGACGTCGTGGACGTGATTACCGAACAGGCCGAAGAGGATATTCAGGTGATTTCGGGTTTGTCGGGTGAGGTTGAAGAGGACGACAACGTCTGGCAACGGTCGAAAGTACAATTACCCTGGCTGGTGGCTGGGGCTGTGGGGAGTTTGCTGGCGGCAACGGTCATTAACGGATTTCAAAGCGAACTTGGCAAAGTAGCTGCTTTAGCTGCGTTTATCCCAATTATTGGATCGACCGGTGGAAATGTAGGTATTCAAACATCCTCGCTCATTCTGCAAAGTCTGACGGATTCAACGGGTTTGAGTATGACCATGGCCAAGCGATTGTTGCGTACACTGCTGGTCGCGATCATCAATGGATTGGTGGTTGGCCTGATCGCCGGGACGTATACATTCATTATTGGCGAACCCCGGCTGTTTTTTGTGGTCGCCACATCGTTGCTGGCGGTGGTTCTGCTGGCATCGTTTATGGGTACCGTTACTCCTTTGTTACTCAATCGAATAGGCGTTAATCCGGCGGTAGCGTCCGGGCCGTTCATCACCACGGCCAACGACCTGATTGGTATCGGTGTCTATTTCCTCATCGCCCAGTGGTTATTGGCTGAAGTCTAATGGTGGCTAATTGAAATCTGCCTCAGTTAAGCCAGACTGTCGGACAATTGATCGGAATGTACCGTTTGGCATTTCTTTTCTTCCTGTCGGTACAATAACTGTACGCGTAGGATTGCCCAATTTTCGATACTTTGCGTGACTACCCTTTCTGCGAAACAAATAAAAAACCATTCCGAACCAGAATGGCTACAATATGAGCTGACGAATACAACTTAGGCATACCTAATGTGGGCGTCAACGATCTCAGGGTCAATTACTGAAGGCAGTTCGCCAAAAGGTTGATCCTCAAAATATAAGGACAAAGCTTCGTCTAAATTGTGTAAGGCTTCTTCCCGTGTCTCGCCGAAACTTGATACGTCTACCACCAGGCACTGAGCAACGAAATAGCTTCCTTCTTGCCAGACAATACTTTTTAATGTAGTTTCCTGCATTTAATTAAGATTCGTTTCTGTAAAGATACAAAAAACCTTTATAGGATATATTTAACGTGCAGGGGCTAATATTATGACAATTCGATTTGCGACTCCGGTAGATGCGCCTGCTATTCTGGCCATCTATGCGCCGTATATTACCGATACAACCATTACGTTTGAATACGATGTGCCGTCGATCGATGAGTTTGCCGGCCGTATTCGAACTATCCAGCAACAACTGCCGTATCTGATAGCGGAGGTCGATGGGCGAGTGCTGGGGTATGCCTATGCCTCAAAACATCGCGACCGAACGGCCTATCAATGGTCGGTCGAGACGTCGGTATATATACATCCTGATGGGCACCGGCAAGGCATTGCCCGCCAGTTATATACTAAGCTATTTGATTATTTGCGCCAGCAAGGGTATTACAACGCCTATGCGGGGATAACCTTACCGAATCCGAAGAGTGAAGCATTCCACCAGTCGTTGGGGTTCGAGCCGGTTGGGGTTTATCGAAATATTGGGTACAAAATGGAGGCCTGGCATAGTGTTGCCTGGTTTCAGCTAACCTTACAACCCTATCAAGTAAACCCGCCTGTTCCGGTAGCGATAGGAGATATAGAACGCTGATTCTTATGATCGTTATGATTTACACGGATCTTAACAAATCATAAGAATCATAATTATCTGCCGGTCCGCCGGTATGGTTCTATCAGTTATTGCCTGATGCCTTTCAGGTATTTGTCCAGGAACTCTTTTACTGCCTTATAAGCCGTGATTTCGTTTTCCTTTTTCACAAAACCATGCCCTTCGTTGGGGAACGTGACGTACTCAACAGGAACGCCATTTTTCTTAACATTGGCGACAATTTCGTCCGATTCAATTTTCAGGACACGAGGGTCATTGGCTCCCTGAATCACGAGCAGCGGTTTTTTGATTCGCTCGGTGTGGAATAACGGCGATTTGTTGTACAGGGCAACCGAATCCGTTTTGGGGTGCCCAATTTCTTTAAACATCGCGTCGCGCTGAGGTCCCCACCATTCGGGCATGCTGTTCAACGTCCGAATCCAGTTGGCCACACCAAAAATATCGACCCCCACGGCAAATTCATCGGGAGTGAAAGTAAGCCCGGCTAGGGTCATATACCCGCCGTACGAACCACCCATGATGCCGATTTTAGCGGAGTCAACATAGCCGGTTGATGTCAGAAATTTCTTCGATTCCACGCAGTCTTTCAGGTCTGCATCGCCATGTTTTCGATCATCAGCCGCGTAGAACGTTTTGCCGTAGCCCGAACTGCCCCGATTGTTGACCGCCAGCACCACGTACCCATTGTTGACCAGGTACTGTATCAGCGGTGAATAGGTCAGCCGTGTTTGACCGCCCGGTCCGCCGTGAATCGATAGGATGGCTGGAAGTTTATTACCTGATTGCACCTCTTTGGGTTTGTACAACAAGGCTGGAATTTCCATCCCATCGAACGATTTGTAGCGAATTACTTCTCCCGAAACCAAATCATCCGCATTGATTTCAGGATTGAGCCCTTTGACCAGAGGGGTAGCCTTGCCCGACTTTAAATCGTAGGAATAGAGCGTTGCTGGTGAATTAGAGCTGTTGACAAAGAAAATCATTCGATCTTCGCTATCCGTAATGCTTACTCCTGTAATGTCGCCACTGGGTAAGGCAGCTAATTTAACCGGCTGGTTCGTACGGTTATCGATGATTTTGAGTTCGGTTCGGGCGTCATTGTTGACAGACAAAACCCGGTAGCGACCCCGATACGAGAGATAATCGCTCGAAATATCCCAGTTGGCTTTGTCCAATACCGTTTTTTGTCCCGTTGCCAGATCGTAGGCATTCACATACGAGAACTCAGCATTTTCGTTGGTCGAAATCAGCAGCTTTTTACCGTCGGGTGTAAAGCCAGCAGCACCATTGCTTACGTCGCCGGTATGTTTGGTAAGAAGTTTGGTTTCTTTGGTTTGCGAGTCGTACAAATAGGCGTCGCTATTCGTTGTAGTGATGGTTTTGGTAAGGGACAGGTAGCGTTTGTCAGGCGATACGTCGCCGGGGAAGAAGCCCCCCGGATTTTCGAAGAGGAGTTTAGGGGTTAGTGTCGCAATATCCATTTCGTACACGTCGAACGCAGCCGCATTTCGCTGATTCGATTCGTAGAAGAAACTCTTGCGGTCGTGGCTGAGGCCGTTAAATTGAAATTTGGCTTTTTCGGCTGGGGTAAGATCTTTTATCGTGCCATCCTTTTCGCGTAAGTAGATGTGCGTTAGTTCGTTTCCGCCCTGGTCACTGCTGTACAGGATTCTGCCGTCGGGTAAGTAGCCGATGGCAAAAATGGCGTTCGTTTTTGAGAAGGTTAGTTGTTTAGGCTGATCACCGCCATTAAATGGCATTTCGTAGAGATTGAACACGCCATCCTGATTGCTGCTGTACAATACCCGTTGTTCGTCGGGCGAAATATCCGACCCACCGAAGCGAATCGTTTTCATGAACTGCTCAATTGTGTATTTACGAACGGCGGTAGGTTTAGGAGCCGGAGTTGCTCGTAGCTCAGGCAGACCTACACAAAGGCTGATTAGCAAAAAGAGGTGCCTGTAAGATAGTGTTTTCATGGGAAAAATGGTTGATGAGAAATGAATGGGCAGGTTCGCCAGGTACGTGACATATATCCTCAAATTTGGCAATAATAGTCTAACGAAAGTAATTGAAAGAGAAGTTTTTAGGAATTGGATGCTTTCCAGAATTCTGTCCGAGGAGTATCTCAATGTTAAGCATTTGTTAACATTGAGATACGTGATATAATATGATTGTAACGTTGCCTACTTTTGTGCGTAATTCTACTTAGAGAATTACCGTAACAAGTCATAGTTGTGAATCGAGTAAAACTTAGTACTGCACTGACGGTCAGCCTGTTCTTGGCTTTCGCCGGACGCACGCTGGCGCAAACGTCACTTACTCCATCGACTCCAACCGGAACCTGGCTGATTGGCACCTTAGTGCTGCCGGGTGGCGAAAAAAAATGGGGTGGTTTTGCCGAAGTACAGGCCCGGAGCAATGGCGTTTTTCAGCAATTCTTCTACAATGAACTGAAAGGAGGCATCAGTTACGATGTAGATAAAAATTTCTCGCTGATGGTAGCAGGAGGACGATATGCCACCTACGATTATCAGGATTTATCGGCTGGTCCGCTCAATACCGAGAAACGTTTATGGCAGCAATTGACCGTCAATCAGTACCTGTCGAGGTTGAAATTTGAGCATCGGTACCGCATAGAACAGCGCTGGTTTACCTACCGTGATGGTAGTACACCCTTTCGAAATCGAATCCGATACCGATTCAATACGTTCATTCCGATCAATAAGCACACCATTACGGATAAAACGCTCTTCCTGTCGATCTACGACGAGATATTCCTGAACCCGGTTGGGCCTGTATTTGAGCGGAACCGATTTTATGTAGGCGCAGGCTATCAGTTCGATTCGCACTGGATTGTGCAGGTTGGGGCTGTCAACCAAACCAATTATAACCCGGCTACCTTCGAAAGCGGTGTGTTTTCTCCACAAACAGCTACGGGTAAAAACAATCTCGTTATTGGGCTGATCTATCGACTAAAACGCCATAGCAATTCAGAAAAACTGCCTACCCAGCCTGATTAGGCGCTATTCGTAGGTTGATTGTTGCGCCCGAGTGATACAAAACTCGTGAATACCGTCCGTTGCCTGATAAGCAATCCGTAGTCCGTAGCTGTCGCAGATTTGCCGGACAATGGACAGACCCAGCCCTACCGAATCGGAGCCGGTACTTTCTTTTTTGAATCGTTCGAAAAGCCGTTTGGGATCGGTAACCAAGGCTCCACCCGTATTGCGCAGACATAGCTGATCGGTGCTGGAAAGTAACTCAATTCGACCGTCGGGCTGGTTATGTTTGATGGCGTTGTTGACCAGATTCGTTACCAGACTATCGGCCAGTGCGGTCGGTAAATTGACGTCGAACGGCGCTACGGGGCCAATCTGTATCGATAACCGTTTGAACGACAGTACTTCCTCCATGTCGGTCAGTTTTTCGATCAGTAAGCTGGCTATATCAATTACCTGACTGTCGTTGAACTGCCGATTTTCGATTTTCGCCAGGAGCAGTAACCCCTGATTCAGTCGGGAAATCCGACGGGACGCCTGGTAAATGGTTTCGATCCAGTGCGTTTGCACTTCAGAAAGTTGCTCTGTTTGAATCAACTGCTCGACTTTGGCATTGATCAGGGCGAGAGGTGTCTGAATTTCGTGCGATGCATTTTCGGTGAATTCCTTTAGACTGCGATAGTCCTGTTGCATTTTGGCCGCCATTTTCTGGAGCACGTCGTTCAGTTCCGTAAACTCCGTAATTTCGGTTTGGCCTAATTCCAGCGTTGGATTATTCGTAAGATCGAAGCGTTTGATCCGGGACAGGCTATCGTAAAAAGGGTGCCAGAGCTGCCCCGACAATCGTCGCTGGAACCAGAACATGCCCAACAACAGTAAGCCCAGAAAAACGACCATCGTGGCCGTAATGACCTCGATAAGTCGATAGGTCTGAATCAGCGACTTACGGATCGAAACCCGGTGCATAACCCCATGAATTGGTTCATAAAACGTCAGCTGGCGAAACGGTGTCAGTTCATGATCGTACCGGTTAAGAATCAGTGTATCCCTGAAGGACTCGCCAACCGATTGACGTTTGCTGACGGGTACTACTTCGATCTTATTCTCCACAAAATAGGGGCTGCTCGACCAGTTGTTATGCGCCCGCACATAGGTCTCAAAGTCGCGCCGTTCGACTCGCAACCGGCTTTCTACTTCGTCGTAAATCAACAACCGGATAATCTGATAAAAAGCCAGGGCCGTCAGCAGGTAAATGACCAGCGAGAAAGTTAGATAGATCCGGTTGGTTTTGGCGAGCAGTTTCAAGGCTGACTGAATTTATAGCCGATACCGTAGATTGACTGAACATAGTCGGCAGCGCCTTTTTCCAGCAGTTTCCGGCGCAGGTTTTTGATGTGCGAATACACCATATCGAACGAATCGGCTGAGTCGATGTTGTCGCCCCAAAGGTGTTCAGCAATGGAAGCTTTGGTCAGTGCCACATCGACGTTCGAGAGAAAATACAGCAATAAGTCATACTCTTTTCGTGACAGTGTCGTGAGTTGGCCGTTTACAAACACTTTCCGCGTTTGGGGCACAACGACAAGCTCCTGAAACCGAATTTCGGTATGCCCGCCAAACTGCCGTCGGCGCATCAACGATTTTACACGGGCGTTGAGTTCAGACAGATGGAAGGGCTTGGTCAGGTAGTCGTCGGAGCCAATTTCGAGCCCTTTGAGCTTATCTTCTAGCGTATTACGAGCCGATATGATGATGACGCCCGTAGTAGCCATAAGCCGTTTCAGCATTTCGATTAGCTGAAAGCCATTGCCATCGGGGAGGGTCAGGTCAACAATCACACAGTCGTAGGTGTAAAGATGGATCTTTTCTTCGGCGTCGTGGAATGTGGCTACGGTTTCGCAGATATACCCATCTTTTACCATGTAATCGGTAATACTCTCAGCCAGCCCCTGTTCATCTTCAATCACCAGTACTTTCATCCCATTGTCGACTCGTTGCTGATACGAAAGTACATGGCAATGTTGGAAAGATTCTGGAAGATTGGTTTAAACAGGAGACGCAGCGTATACAGAGTATATTGTAACGCGGGTGGAAACCCGCGATTATCAACCGGATAGCGCGGGTGGAAACCCGCGTTACAATATACTCTGTGTTTCATTCTAAATCTGCGTATCGGCGAAGCACACCATCGCTTTGTGCAGGAAGGCAGCGTATTCGGGATTTTCCTTACCGTTCTGGCTGGTAAATCGTGGATCGTCGATGTACAGTTGCGCGAGCCCTTTATAGGCTTTAGCCATATCTTTCGACTGGCAGGCTTCTTCACCCCAAAAGCCACGGATGTTGGCGTAATGCCGGGCTATCTGTTGCTGTACTGCTGGGCTGGTCGGGTCCTGATTGACCATGCTGGCCAGTTTCTGCGCAATATTTTGCTGGTCGGCTTTTAACTGCTCAAACCCTGCTTTACCCATTCCCTGTAATTTGGCCTCACTGTCTTCAACGGCTTTGGCGCCGTACTTCTCAATGGCTTCCTGTCGGTATTCCTTACCTTTCGGGAAGCCTTCGTATAACTCTTCGTTGGTTAGCATGACTCGTTCTCCTTTTAAGGTTGAAATTGTTTTATCAATCGTCACCAATAGCTTTGATAGTCGATATTGCCGGGCCTGCAGAGCCAGCTTATGACTTTCGAGTGCTTTCAGCGTGTCAAATTCGGGGTCTTCCAGAATATGGAGAATCTCCTCGAGTGAGAAATCCAGTTCCTTGTAAAAGAGAATCTGCTGCAGTCGGACCAACTCCTTGTCGCCATACAGCCGGTACTTAGCCTCGGTACGTACTGATGGTTTTAACAGACCCAGCCGGTCGTAATGATGAAGTGTGCGCACACTCACGCCCGCCAGTTTTGCCAGCTTATTGACCGAATACTGTCGCATAAAAACACCTGCTTTGATTGACGCAGGCAAATGTAGACTATGACGTAAGGGGAGAGTCAAGGAAAATTTTGACTTTTTTTACAATTACACTTGTCAGGTCTCTTTAGCGTCTTACCTGATCGTATTTATCGTTGTGAGCAAGCGAAGGGCTGCTGGGATTTATCGCTGTTTTCGGGCGTTTTATCCCTCAAATTCGACGGTTAATCAATTTATGGTAGGAGTAGATGGACCGATCAATCATTTTTGTACCCTCCCTTCCAACAGTAAACAACAACTACCATGAAATTCAAACACTGCTTACTACTCAGTCTGATTCTGTCGTCATTAATGATTGGCTCCCTCATGGCTCGTAGCATCAAAGCCCAGCATAAAGCGACCGCAGCCCTGCATCAATCGCATAAATAAGCCTGTATTGACAAAGAACCAATAGTAATAGTACGACCCCGACAGGATCGAATGTTTATAGCCAGGCGGTTTTTCTATAGACATTCGACCCGTCGGGCCGTACTGGTTATGGTCAATGCTCTACTTAGCCAAAGCGGGTCGGGGAAGACGGTTAACGAGCCAAAGGCAGAATAGTGCGTTGAAGATCAAGGTGAATGGGATCACCGAAATATTCTTGAAGAACAGAATGATCGCCCATTCCGACGATTGATCGGAAATAAGCTGACGAGCTTTTAGGGTGATGTACAGACAGGTTTCGTAGGCAATGTGGTCGATCAGCTTGTTGAACAGAAAGGCAATGACCGAAAACACGACCAGATTAACCAGTAAGGCGCCCCATTTCGTTCGAAGTTTTTGAAGAGCCAACCGCCAATTCTGCTTCCGGCCCTGTTTGTTGGTGATGATCTGGACTAGCCGCGTTGCCCCAGCCCGGATATTGGTAAGCCCCAATGCGTACAGAAAAATCAGAATTCGGGCCGACTCCACAACAACTTCCAGTAAGCCATGCGACAAGGGGCTAATAGGTCCAAACGCTTTCAACTGAATGGCTCGTCCAACAGCCGCAATCAGCCCCAGGCTAAATATAAATCCAAAGTTTTTTTTACAGAACTGAATTGTTTCGATGGTCCAGTCGAGAGCTTTGAGGAGGTTTGGAGGAATAGTCATCAGGCAAATCGGTTATGGACGTTGTTCTCGCCCTGTTCATTATTATTTACCTATAAAAGAATTGATGGTCAGTAAATTACTGATGGATAAGGATGAATGGCACTGGGCTTCTCATTAAATAAACTGCGAGGACGCGATGGCGCAAAAAAGTAGTCGATTTATACTTTTTTGCGCCATCGCGCCCTCGCAGTTTACTAGCAAAAAATTAGGCTAGCGTAGCGTCGACGCTGATGGTGGTGTTGAACAGCTTCGAGATGGGGCAGTTATGCTCAGCATGATCAACCAATTCGTCGAACTTTGCTTTGTCCAGACCCGGTACTGCGGCCGTAAGTGTCAGTTTTGAGCTGGAAATACCACTGTCTTCGAGCGTGATGGCACATTTAACATCCAGCGAATCGGCGGCAAAACCGGCCTGCTGAATATTGAAGGCCAGTTGCATGGCGAAACAACCTGCATGGGCAGCCGCTACCAGTTCTTCGGGGTTGGTGCCGACTCCATCGGCAAACCGGGTGTTGAACGAATATTGAGTTTTGTTCAGAACGGTACTAGCGGTGGTTAGGTCTCCTTTTCCGTCTTTTCCGGTTCCAGTCCAGTGAGCAGAGGCATTGCGTACGATTTTCATGAGCGTAAGTTTTAGATTGTTTCGTGATTTGTTTTTTGATGCCTCAAAGGTAGCCGGGCACTTTTTGTCAATTTTTCACCTATGTTAAAAAGAGAAGAGAATACAGAACACGGATTTTTATGATGATTATGAAAGCTGTATAAACTTTTCAAATTTCGTTAAAGCTGGGTCGCTTTTTTGTCATGCTTCGTTCCTCAGCATGACAAAAGCACACACTTTCGATTTTTCTTTAAAAGTTTAAACAGGTTCATGATTTATTAAGATCCGCGTACATCATAAGAGTCATAATAATCGGCGTTCTATTGAAACTAGCTAATGGCCCATGTCTGTCACGAAACACACTTCCTTACACCAGCATTTACAGCAATTCGCCAAACTCTCCGAAGACGATCTGCAGCTAGGCGATCCGTTCTGGACTGTCAGAACCATAGCCAGACACGAGTATTTTAATTTTCAGAACTCGGTATGTCGGCAGGTAGGGTTTATTCTGAAAGGAATTTTTCGGGTCTACTACATCGATCCTCGAACGGAACAGGAACATAACCTCTATTTTATTCCCGAGTACGCCTTTCTGACTTCGCTAAAAAGCCTGCTGACAAAAACGACCTGCCCATATCTGATTGAAGCGCTGGAAGATGCCGAGTTGCTGGTGATCGACTATGACCATCTGCAGCAGTTGTATGCACAATCGCACGGATGGGAGCGTTTCGGGCGTTTGCTGGCCGAGCAGTATTTTATGTTCAACCAGGCCCGTTCGGAAAGTTTGCTGACCCAATCGGCCGAAGAACGATATATGGATTTATTGACGAATTACCCAAGTATTCTGAATCGGGTATCGCTGGGGCATATTTCTTCCTATCTGGGTATTAAAGGCCCGTCACTCAGCCGCATCCGGGCTCAGGTAGCGCATAAATAGAATGCTGACAAATTGTGCTTTTTCGGTTAAGAAATGAGAAAAGTCTAAAAATAAATCGGCCTGGATCTGCCGTAGCAAACCAGGCCGTATTTCTATATACAGAACTAAACTTGTGCCAATGGCTTTTTGCCGAAATTCACTGGCTTATTCCTCGTCTTTGTCGGCTTCGGCATGACCATGAATATAGCCACCGGGCAATTCTTCCTGATCTTCTAAAGGCGTATTTCCGGGTTCGTGCTGCCCTTCCTGACGCTGGCCAGACTCGTTATTATCGTTCATGTTTCCTCCCTGTTCTGCTTCGCCCCCTGGCGAATACCATCTAACCGTTTTCATATTTGTTTGATTTGTTTAGGACTATATCCTGTAAACCGTTTAAAGCGGATGAAGTTTGTAACTGATAGAATTTAGTCGATTCGCAAACGCAACATTGACAACCTGAACCAAGCTACGACGGCTTAATTGTTAAAATTCAATATAGTAACTGTTTAATTTATAATGAATTGATATGGATCCTGTTTAAACTTTTGTTCTAATCGCTTTTTTGTCATCTCGAGGAACGAGGGATCTTCGGACGAAGATTATTCAATCGGCTCACCCGGAGATCCCTCGTTCCTCGGGATGACAAAGCACGAGCAATTAGTGCTCAATTATAGAAAGTTTAAACAGGTTCGAATAATTGGTTATCAGTAGTTGAGTTGAACGGGTTATTTTCCAAACGATAAGAGAATGCCAATATCCAGCGAAAAGTATTTATTGTCAGGTTGAGGAATGGTTTGGTTGGTAACAGAAAGATTATCTAAAAAAGGTGGGTGTATGTGCTGAATATTATAACTCAACCCTGCATTAAGTCCAATGTGTCTGGTTACGAAATAGGCTAAACCAAGCGTAGGCGCTAAGACCGTTGAATAGCCTGTCGCTTTTGATTCGCCATTAAGGAATAATCTGGAATAGCTATCCGTATGATTATAGCTGTAAGCTACGCCTAGGTAGGGTTTTAAGGGCGCTTTGCCAAAATAGTAATTGATGAAAGGTGAAAGGCCATAGCTCAATTGATACATTTTAAAGTCGGGTGATTTCAGGTATGTCGTATAGTAACTAACCGGCACCCCCGTGCCAACCACCAGATTGTCAATTGGGAAATAACCAGCGGTTGGGGTAATACTGCCCGAAAATACTTTTTGAGAATATTGCCCTTCATTCTGGTACTTAAAATTACCGGCCTGCGTACCGATTAGCCAGCTTCCTTTCGAAGTCTGGGCCTCAGCCAAGGAGCAAATAGCAAGTAGGATGAACGTAAAGTGGATCGTTTTCATAAGAGTAATCTAGTTGTCTTCGGTAAATTTGAACAATTAGTTTGCCACTTCTTGTATTGTTTGTTTAGTCAAAATAGAATGGGTTTTCATTTGATGGTTTGTCCATTTTTGGACAACTCCCGTACGCAATTGGACAGATTTAACCACCCTAAATTGACTTCCAATTCGCGATAGACAAAGTATTACTTACCTTAGTTAATCTAAGTTGTATGTCACAAGTTTGTTTCGAGGGCATAAGCCAGCAAAAACAACACGATTTTAATTAGAAACCCCGCTTCGGTAATGGCATGAATCTTCTTGGGAAATCGCATCGTAATCTGGCTAAATGCCTGCTCAATTCGCTGACGAAGTTGCTTTTTGTAAGCAGCTTCCCAAGCTTGATCGGGGCGTTGGCTATTACGCTTTCGTTGTATTTTCAAATTAATCCCCTCACTGTCAGCATACAAATCCTCCTGCTCGTAATCGGTGTAGCCCGAGTCCCCATAGACTTCGCTGCCCGCTGGCAACCTCAAATGCATCATCTGAAGCGCCGTCACATCCACATACGAACCCGGCAGAATAAAAAACTGAACCGGTTGCTTGTCACGGGTGGTGATGAGTTGAACACGAAAGCCAAAAAAGAATCGACGCTTCGACGCAATCTTTCCTCGATACTCCTCGCCTTTAACCAACCGCGAGCGGCCAATGCGGATGTTGTCACAAACAGCAACAGGAAACGAATCAATCAGATATTCTCCGCTCAAATTGAGTGTTTTGAAAAACTCAGCCAGATAGTAGAACAAGGCACTCAGAGTGGTCGCCAGGCGATGAAGGCGACGATTAAATGCCGACTTTTCAAGCATAACAACACCCTGTTTATCAGCCATGTATAGCATAGCCGAAGCTTGATTTCCACCAAAGAAACGGGCCGATATGAGGGCGGTTGTCAACACAATACTGTCGCTAACTTTAGGGGTTGTCTGGGGTTTTACACTCCCCTGATTTTTGCCCACTTCGATGAAATAATCATCCGCACCGGCGGCCCGGCAAAAAGCAATAAATTGCCACTACTTTCTCAGACATAGCTGGTTAGATTTACCTCTGTTTTCGCACTTCAAAGGTAATCTGGCTTATGCTATGTCTGTTTGTTTTTAGGGGTTCGCCTATCAAATCAATCCCCTTTCATGCAACTTAGATTAGTTACGTTTAGAAACTGATTGTGGCCTTAAGATTTTATTTTCATATAATACGCTTTAAAATGGGCCATTTGTAAAACAGAATTTAACTCGAATTTTAGTACTTTAACGTGAACTATGAGATTTAGGCGTTGATTATTAGCTAATTAAAGTGCCATAGGCACGAAATGTTGGTAGAAAAATTGGCCTTCAGAGCTAACTGGCGTGCCGTAGGTACGCAAAATTGGTTCAGGTCGCATACCTACGGCACGCCAGTTGCTCTGAAGGCCAATTTTTCTACCAACATCCGACGGCAGCGGCCGACCGTCGCTACGCGGTCAAAAATCCCATAGTTTGCGTTACTTTAGCTAAACTACAAGAGGTTATACACCAAAAGATGGATAGAATACAGCTAAGACTATTTGCCTCTAGAGCATTACTCTTTAATGTCCTTAGCTGTACTCGGTTTATTTTTGTTGAGTTTAAATCAGGTCATTTGTTGCTACGAATCTATAATGATCGAGAACTCACTGACGATGAGAAAGATATATACTATGCAGTCTATGGAGAGTTAGAAGGCGACTTTACCGGGTCGATATGTGGTGAGGTTGATTTACAGGTAACTCGAGCACCTTTCGAGCAAATTGACCAGACTGGTGAACTAGTTTATGCTAGATATGAAGCGACTTAGATTGACCTCATCAATAAGTCGATTGAAATAAAAATCAGTACTAACTAGACAGAGTGTTTGCCAGTGTACTAATCTGGTTTTCTCAGCCCTAACAAAGCTATTATGGCTATTCTTTACCCCCAATCTGATAAGTTATACCTGCCTGGGCCTGATAACTACCGTAGCCAAATCGTACATTGGGCGTATCCACCATATCCTGCCAATGAAGAGCGGCATCGACTCGAAATCTAGAAACTGCGCTTATACTCAAGCCTGCTCCAAAGGAACGGGTGTAAGTCGGAAAGCCAGTGGTATAAGTTGGGGTTATTTTGGTACCATTCGGTCCATCAACCTGGAGTATACCCGAAGTATATCCCCTTCCGATTTGAAACGAAGCCGTCAAATACGGAGAAACCCTAGTCTGGGTAAATTGATACCGCACTATTGGGCCCAAGGTAGGCGTGATTATTTGGAAGCTTAGCGGCTGTTGTTGCTGCATATAGGTTCCACTCAAGCCAATCAACAGTTTATCCACAACAAAGTAACCGCCAAAGGCCTGGAAAATTAGATCGTTCTTTGTCGTGTTCCTCGTATTAAGATTTCCTTTGGCAAAAGCGGTTTGTAAACCAACCAACCAAGTTCTTTTTTGGAACAACCGATTGACTCCTTGAGTGTTTTGTGCAAAAGCCTGGATAGAGAGGGTCATTAAGCCCACAAGTAACAGTTTTTTCATAAACAGATTGAGTGTACGTATATGACAAAAATAGTAACAATTGATTAGACCAAATAGGATGACTAATGGTTGGAAATAATGCGGCTAAATTTGTTGAATAATTTGGCTTATGTAAGTCAAAGTACCAAACGTCAGGCAAAAACTTATGTCTTACCCATCTCACTTTGCTGGTGGTGGAAGCGTTTATCCGGGCAGGTCCATTGCGTAATTGTTCAATACCCTTCATCCAGAACGAGATAGTAATTCCTAAACGCAGTTGATTGGTCAGATTGTTGAAGCGTTACGGCCAATAATTCGACATGGGTATATGCATCAAATTTGACAATCCGGCTATCGGTAACCTGTTGTTGCTGGCTTGCAGCCTGATCATTCACAAAGGCCAGTGCTTCTTCCCGTGTGTCGAAACTGCCGAGCAGATTTCCTAATTCAAGAACGGGTTCCTGATCGGGAAGTTCGCCGTTGATGTTGGAGATAGGGGAATCGATGGGTTCTGAAGAATCAGTGAGGGAGGTGTTATAGAGTTCGATAGTCATCCGTGCGAAAAGTAGGTATGAACGGATAACTATTTTCAAGCCATTTTGATAGACATGCTTTAAAAAAGGAGCGAGTTCGGGTACGATTTGCTTCTCAATTTAAGACTTTCCTTTGTCATGCTGAGGAACGAAGCTACAACCTGAGCGTTCTTTATCTTTGAGATGCTTCGTTCCTCAGCATGACAAAATTGGTGTTCGATGATAGGTTTAATTCTACCAAAAGGCTTGGTAAGCGGAGACCGTAACCATTATTTAGCTACCCGTTCGTACTTTAACAGCTTACTGGCCCATGGAATAAAATACTGGAAATTTGGCGCGTCGGTATGGCCACCGTTATGCTGTCGCCAGGAGAGTTCGCCGTTCATTAGGCCGGTCAATACGGGGGGCATTATGTCTTTGTTATACTCACTATTGGCGCTTAGGTCTTTAGCACCCAACAACTGAAAAACCGGTCCGGCCGCTACGGTTGCTTTGTAACTACCCAGTTGATCGAGCCATTTGGCATCGCCTTTTTCGGGGATACCGTAGCTGACGTAGGTAGGTCTTGGTGCACAAAGAGCCAGTAGCTCGTGTGAGTCGACGGGAAGGTCGCAGCCGGTTTTAGGCCCCAGCGATGATTCCGAAGCCGCATATTTCAGGTAATTACCGGCCATCCAGTGATATCCTCCGCTTCCAGCCAGGTTTTCGACGGCCTCCCCAAAAATACGCCGTTGCAACGTGGCACCGCCTTTTCCTGAAGATCCGATCAACACGACGGCAAATCGCTGGTCGAAAGCCATCGTTACCAGGGCTGCTTTACCATAGCGCGAAACGCCCTCAATGGCTACCTGTTTGGCGTTTACCTGTGGGTCGGTTTCCAGGTAGTCCAGCACCCGCGAGGCTCCCCAGGCCCAGGCTCGTAAGGCACCCCAATCCTCTGGCTTTCGCGGTTGCCCTTTGTTGGCCAGCCCAATAATACCTCGGGTAAGGCCAGCGCCGTTGTCGGCCTGAATGCTACCCGGTTCCAGTGTGCAATACCCCCAGCCAGCCGCTAACAGTTGCTCGGTCGGTGGTGAGTCGCCGTTGGGTGCGGGGGCAAAGAAATTGGGTCCGGGCAGCCGGGTGATGGGTGAATAAGCCGGGTATTTATCGAAGATGGCTTTTAGCTCCGGGTTGCTCCTGATCATCATCTCCTTAAACGCCGTATTGATCTTTTCCATCTCGGGCAGAGAAGGCTGAGCCGGTGCCGGTAGGGTTGGGAAACCCAGCATAATCATGACGGGTACTGGGCCCTTTACATGCTGCGGCAACACCAGTACCATGTTGATGTTCACATTGATCAACGGGTATTCGCTGTTATCGACCCGGCCAGTCATGTGCCGGGCAATCACCGGAATACGGCTTACAAATTCGTTATCGGTAACTTTCGCTGTCCAGGTAACTTTCGGAACATTAGCCGGGACTCGACCATATATTTCCCGCTCAAAATCGTCAATGATTTCAGGGCGACGAACGCTCCACCATTGCTCCGGTGTCGTTACTTTCTTCCCTTTTTTAGTGGTTAGTACATCGGGTAGCTGCGGGCAGGGATTGGCCTGCGACTCATCATAATTGGCATGATTAGGATCTGATTCATTGCCACTTGGCCCCGGCCTTAATTTTTTGATGCCCAGTTGCTGCATCATGTTGCCCTGATCCTGCTGAGCCGTCATTGTTTTCAGCGGAGGGTACTTGCTGCTGTCAATAGCAGCTTGTTGGGCAATGGCCGAGCCGGGAAGGCCCATCAACAAAAAAAGAGTCAGATGTTTCGGCATATACGTAGCGGTTTAGGAAGATTAATTATCGGTTCGGAACGGCGAAGCGGGCAGCCCTTCTTTGTTATATAGGTTCGGATTTACGGGATTGTCAGCCCAGGCGTATCGCACGTATTGGGGAGAAGGTACTTCGTCGCTCCACACGACCACTTTATCGCCTTCGATTTTGGCCTTTGCCCACACGAATTTTTTGTCGCTGCCCGCAATGGCAAACTCGCCCAGGTCTTCGCCATCATTGGTGATCAACCCACCGCCAACATTCGTAAAGCGGATGGTTATCGTATTGCCGTCGACTGTCGAAGCTTGATACAAGGGACCTGAGGAAACCAGATTTTCGTGGTAAGCCGTTTTCAGGGCAGCTAAAGCCAGCCGTTCGCCTACCGACTTCTTTTTGTCAGGGTGAATATCGTTCCATTCGCCCAGATCGATGGCCACGACCATTGCCGTGTTGGGTACCGACAAGGCCTTGAGTTGCCCTTCCCGCAGGATGGCCCAGTTACTTTCCGACGGGAGGTAGTTGTAGTCCATAAAGCCCGGAAGCTGGATGAACAGAAAGGGTAGCTCTCCCTGTTGCCACTGATTTCGCCAGTTTCTGATCAAGGCTGGCAACAACGTGAGGTATTGCTCTGGTTGCCCAGCGTTACTTTCGCCCTGGTACCAGCAGAATCCCTTGATGGCGTACTTGATTTCGGGCGCTACCATCGCATTGTACAAGGCTGCTGGCTGGTTCTGAGCGGCAATGCCACCACCAAACGGCCCTTCAATAGGTCGGTAAACGGTGCCGACTTTATACTGCCAGGTCCCTTTTAGGTCAACCGTATCGGCTCCCGCGAAAACACAGTACGGCTTGTCAGGTACAAAGCCCCCTTTGCCGGTCGTATTCGTCACCCGCACCACAAACACGTTCTTTCCGGCTTTCAGCAGATCGGCCGGAACAGTATACCGACGTTGTGGGTACTGATAGGTGGTTCGGCCCACCGATTTGCCGTTAATGTATAGCTCATCCGCATCGACGATTCGGCCCAGAAAGACTTTGCCCGATTTGCCAATCATGGATGCCGGGATGTCAACTTCCCGACGGTACCAGACCACACCGTTCAGGTCTTTTAGTCCCTGGTCTTCCCAGAAACCCGGAATATTGATGGGCCGCCAGCCTTTTGGCGTGTAAGCCGGGTCATACCATTTTGTGGCTCCGGTCAATCCTAAATCGATAGGAGGGGCAGGGCGGTTGGTTGGTTGTCGGCGGGTAAGGCTATTTATATAGGTGGTGTCTTTATTCCTCTCAACAGCGGCTTTGAGGGTAGAGAAATCCGTCAGGCCGTCTTCGCTCATCCAGGCTTCGATGGGTGTACCGCCCACACTGGCGTTTATAATGCCGATGGGTATGCCGTATTTTTCGTGAATTTTTTTGGCGAAGAAATAAGCCACAGCCGAGAAAGGCCGAACATCTTCGCCTACAGCAGCTTTCCACTGGCCATTAGGCAGATCGCTCTGGGGAGCTTGTAGATTGGTAAGCGTTGGTATCCAGAACTGACGAATTTGCGGGTAGTTGGCCTTCGCAATTTCGCTGGCATAGGTTACGTCATGGATGTTGAGCTGGTGTACCATGTTGCTCTGCCCGCTACAAAACCAGACATCGCCGATCAGAATATCCTTTACAGTTAGTTGGGTACTGCCCACAATGTCCATAGTGTAGGGTCCACCTACTGCTATGGGTACTAGTTTGACCTGCCATTTTCCGGCGGCATCGGTGACGGTTTTATAGGTTTTACGGTTAAAACGCACCGTGATTTTTTCACCCGCCTTGGCCCAGCCCCAAATGGTCAAGGGCGTGTCGCGTTGTAAGACCATTCCATCGCTGATCAATCGCGGTAAACGAAGCTGAGCCTGTACAGGTATTGTCAGAAGATACAGCAGACAAACGGTTACTAATTGTTTCATTATAAGTATATTACCTGATTAGGTAGTTTCTGCAATCGGTTGCAGAGATTGCGTGAAAAATAGAACCAAACTAAAGCGGATGTATGGTTTGGTTCTATCGGTATTCGAGTTCAAAAAGCATTGTTGGCCTGTTTACTAACTATTCATTTTTCTCTAAATTCTATGAACGACGAATAACAGGTAATGACAGAATGTGTTAGTGCCAGAAAGTTCATGCAGTTGATAACAGTAGAATCTAATGTTTTCTGGTCGCTAATAGCAATAAACACCTAACCAGACGTCTGTTTTCCCAAATGTTTCCAAAATTGATGTTGTGTTTTGCATACACCTGGCCGTCGGTTAAAGACTGTTGGGTAGTAGGAGCATGACGAACTTCCTTTTCGATTACGTTCGGCGACGATTTTCAACAAACGGACGCTGTTATTGGCAAACCGGGTATCTATTAATCGGGCTGAGCTTGTCTGGGTTACCCTCCTGGAGTCAATCCCTGACGCTGAATCAGGTGGTGGAGCAGAGCATTCGGCAATACCCGTTCCTGAAAGCGAAGCAGGCCGAAATCAGTAGTGTCGAGCGTCGGGTACAGGCCAGTCGGACCGAGTTGATGCCGATTATGCTGCTCCAGCATCAGTATAACTACGCCACTAGCAACAGCCTGAATGGTTCGTTCTTTCCCAATGAAAGCGTCAATATCTCGACATCAGGTGGGGTGCGGCCTGTGGCGGTTTCGCAGGCCAGTTTTGGTAGTTTTTCTACAGCTTCCATCGAATGGCGGGCTATTACGTTTGGGCGAGTTAAGGCGAATATTGGCGTTGCCGAAGCTGACCTGCAACGGAGTCAGGTCGATTACGAAAATGAAATCTTCCAGCATCAGGTGCGAACCATCGATGCCTATTTGCTGCTGCTAATCAACCAGAAATTAGTCCAGATTCAGCGGAGTAATCTGGATCGGGCCGAAACCTTCAAACGAGTAGTCGATTCGGGGGTGCGGTCGGGCATGCGAGCGGGTGTCGATAGTTCACTGGCAACCGCAGAGGCCGTTCGGGCGCGATTGCTCCTGCTCGAAAGTCAACAGCGTGAGCAGGTACAACGGCTACGGCTTTCTGAGCTGACCGGTTTACTTCAGGCCAATCTCCGGGTCGATAGTATGCGTTTCTACGCCGATCTGCCTAACGATTCTTTTCTGTCTGATTCGATTTCTCCCAAAAATCCAACCCTTCGGCTATTTGAGTCGCAGATCAATCTGTCGGCAGCCCGAAGTCTGGCTACGCAGCGGTCGGGTATGCCTATGATATCGCTCGTAGGGGTAGGGAATGCGCGAGGTTCGGGCTTTTCCAATCAGGGAGATATTTTTCTGAGTGATCAGATTAATGGTCTGGGCTACCAGGTGGGTAATTACCTCGTTGGAATCGTGGCACGCTGGAACTTAACCAATATGATACGCACCAGACGCGATTATCAGGCCGATCAATTTCTGGTGGAACGTTCCCGACAGTTATTGAATACGCAACGCTTACAGATTACCCGCCAATATCAGGAGGCCGATACGCAATATGAAGTGGCTTTAGAGCAGGCTCGTCAGGCTCCCATTCAGTTACGTGCTGCCCGACAGGCGTATAATCAGGCCAAATCCCGTTACGAAAGCGGCCTGACAGATTTGCCAACGCTTCTACAAAGTGTTGTGACGCTCAACCGGGCTGAAGTTGACGGTTATGTAGCCATTAGCAATGTCTGGCGTTTCCTGCTCCTGAAATCAGCCGCTGAGGGTGATTTGTCCTTGTTTATGAATCAGGTAAAATAATGTCTATATGTGTTTAGTGAGGTCAGGTTCTTAAACCTGACGAGGGCGGTTTCTCAAAACCGTATGAGTAACATATATAAACGGTTTCTCAAAACCTCATCATGTCGGGTTTAAGAACCCGACACCACAATATGAAACACTAAAAAATTATGTATAACATCATTCGTTCGGCGCTACGAAAACCTATTTCGGTGGTGGTAGCGGTTATGGGGCTTCTGTTTTTCTCAATCATGTCGCTGTTTACCATTCCGGTCGACATTTTCCCGAACCTGGATTTACCAACGATTTACGTTGTGCAGTCGTATGGTGGTATGTCTCCAGACCAGATGGATGGGTTCATGGCGACGCGTTACCAGGATCACTTCCTGTATGTGTCGGGTATCCGCGACGTCGATGTAAAAACGATTCAGGGTCTATCGTTGATCAAACTTTCGTTTTATCCTGGAACGGATATGGCGCAGGCTGCGGCTGAGGTGGCCAACAACGTGTCGAGGGCTAAGGCGTACATGCCGGAAGGTACCGTGCCGCCCCAGGTTGTCCGATTTGATGCCAGTTCGGTGCCGGTGGGGCAGCTGGTTTTTGAAAGTCCGAGTCGCTCCCTCAATGAAATTCAGGATTATGCCTCGTCGCGGGTGCGGCCCATGTTCTCCCGGATTCCAGGCGTATCCAGTCCACCACCATTTGGCGGAAACCAGCGATCCGTCGTTATCAAAGTTAATCCGCAACTGGTCCGTAGTTATCAGCTAACACCTGAGGAGGTGATTAAAGCCATCGTAACGAACAACCAGCCGTCGCCTGCCGGTAATATTCGGGTTGGCGATAAAACCCTGATGACACCTGTTAACTCGCTGGTTAAACGGCCGGAAGATTTTCTGAACATACCTATTCGCGTTGGCTCAGGACCAACGGTGTTTGTGCGGGATATTGGTACTGTAGAAGATGCTGCCGATATCACCGTTAGTTATGCACTCGTCAATGGCCGGCGGGCGGTTTATATTCCCGTTGTCAAAAAGTCGGACGCATCAACGCTTGATGTCGTCAACAACCTTCGCAAGGCCATGCCCGAATTGCAGGCAGCGGTGCCCGAAGATGTGAAAATTTCGTACGAGTTCGACCAATCGGTTTACGTAACCAATGCACTGAAAAGCCTGGTATCCGAGGGAATTCTTGGCGCTGTGCTGACCGGGTTGATGGTACTGCTCTTCCTGCGCGACTGGCGTAGCGTAATCATCGTGGTTATGACCATTCCGATCTCGATTCTATCGGCAGTTATTATGCTGAATCTGTTTGGCCAGACGATCAACATCATGACGCTGTCGGGCCTGGCACTGGCTATCGGGATTCTGGTCGATCAGGCCACCGTGACGATCGAAAATATTCACCAGCATCTGGAGATGGGCAAGCCTAAGGCTGTAGCGATCTGGGACGCTTGCAAAGAGATCGTATTTCCCGAATTCCTGATTCTGATGGCTATTCTGGCCGTATTTGCCCCGGCTTTTGTCATGAGTGGGATACCGCGCTCCATGTTCCTGCCACTATCGCTCTCAGTAGGATTTGCTATGATTGCGTCGTTCCTGCTTTCGCAAACGTTCGTGCCCGTTATGGCCAACTGGTTGTTGAAAAGCCATCCCAAGCACGAAGCCCCTACACTGGCACTCGATGCACAGGAACGGCATATGATTGAGGAAGAAGGTGAGCACCCTGCCGCTAATGCGAAAGGGTTTGAGAAATTCAAACAGCGGTATTCAGCAGCGCTGGATCGAATTCTGAATCGACGTGGTCTGGTCGTTGGCGGGTATCTGATTGGTAGTCTGGCGGTTATTGTTGCCTGTTTCATGGTTATTGGAACCGATATTCTGCCACACGGCAATAGTCACCAGTTTCAAATGCGTCTACGTATTCCCGACGGTACGCGGGTAGAGCGCACTGAAGTTGCTATGTTGAAAGTGCTTGGGATTATCAAGGAAGCGGTAGGCGGTGAAAACCTTGACATTTCATCGGCTTATGTCGGTACGGTCCCATCCAGCTATGGTACATCCAATATCTTCGTCTTTAACAGTGGTCCGCACGAAGCGGTATTGCAGGTATCGCTGAAAGAGGATTATCATGTTAAGATGGATAATCTGAAGGAAGAACTGCGGAGACGAATTGCCAAGGCTTTACCGACGGCTGCTATTTCGTTCGAGCCGATTGAGCTGACCGAAAAGATTATGAGCCAGGGTGCCAATACGCCTATCGAAGTGAAGGTAGCGGCCAAGAACCTGAAGGAAGCGGGGCGGTTTGCCAATAAGATTCGGGAACGAATGGCAAAAATCAACTTCCTGCGCGATGTACAGATCGCTCAACCGCTGAATTATCCTATTCTAAACGTGACTATGAATCGCGAACGGGCTGGCCAATTGGGCGTTACATCCACGCAGGTAGCCCGTTCCATGGTGGCAGCTACCTCGTCGAGTCGGTTTACGGACAAAAATCTATGGCTTGACGAATCGAAAGGGCTGGCCTATCAGGTTCAGGTGCAAATTCCTGAGTATCAGATGGGCAGCGCCAGCGACATTGGCAACATTCCGCTACGTAGTGGTGAAATGCGCCCGGTATTGTCGGATGTCGCTACTTTTTCGGAAGGAACCGCACCAGGCGAATACGACCGCGCTGGCCCAAATAACCTGGTAACCGTTACGGCTAATTTACAGGAAAAGGATTTGGGTTCGGCTCGTAAAGCCGTTGAACAGGCTATTAAGGAAGCAGGCGAACCACCTCGTGGCGTAATCGTGGAAATGGGTGGTCAAACCAATTTGCTGACGGATACCCTAAGTAGTCTGCAAACGGGCCTGCTCGTGGCCATCGTGATTATCTTCCTGTTGTTAGCGGCTAATTACCAGTCGTTTAAATTGTCGCTGGTGATTCTGGCTGCTATTCCAGCCGTGGTTGCCGGATCGCTGCTCATGTTGCTGGCCTGTGGCGCTACGCTGAATCTGCAATCCTATATGGGCCTGATTATGTCGGTGGGCGTATCGGTCGCCAACGCCATCCTGATGGTGACGAATGCCGAGAATTTACGGCTCGAAATAGGCCATACGCGCAAAGCTGCTGTTCTGGCGGCTAATAGCCGGATTCGCCCGATTCTGATGACCAGTATTGCGATGATTGCCGGGATGATCCCAATGGCATCGGGACTGGGCGAAGGTGGCGATCAGATCGCTCCATTAGGTCAGGCCGTAATCGGGGGGCTCATCACCTCTACACTGGCCTCTCTGCTGATTCTACCCTGTGTATTTACGCAACTTCAAGGGAAAGCGACCACGCAGTCCGTATCACTCGATCCTGAAGATCCCGAGAGCAAATATTATCATCAGGAGCAACAGGAATTGAGTCACATAGCCTAACCGTCATCCATCAATCGTCTTTAGTCAAAGGAAACCGACATGAATCCGTCAATCATAAATCGTTCACAAATTAACCCGCGACGCAATTATTCGCTCTTTCAACATCCATTGCGGCACTCTTTCAACATCCGTTGCGGCACCCTCTCGCTCTTTGTTCTTGCCGGAATGACCGCCTGCTCAACGGCTAGTAGTGATAACAAGACATCTGGAAAGACTGAAAAAGCGCCTGAAATACAACAGGTGGGAGTGACAACTGTACAGTCGTTACAACCTAGCAAACGCGTCATGCTGCCGGGTGAACTCAAACCCTGGAATCGGGTTAGTGTTTACGCAAAAGTGAAAGGCTTTGTACGGGACATCCCAGTCGATCGGGGAACGATTGTTCGGAAAGGGCAGCTCCTGGCACGACTCGATGCCCCTGAAGTAATTTCGGAGCTGAGTCAGGCACAGGCGCAACTACAGGCGCAGGAGGCCACGTTGGTCGAACAGACAACCCGCGCTCGGGCAAGCCGACAAATCTATAACCGACTGCTACAGACCGCCAAAATGGAAGGAGCCGTATCGGCCAACGAACTTGAACAGGCACAGGCTAAAATGCAGGCCGATAGCGCCATGGTAGCCGTCGTTCGGGGGACGGTACAGGCTTCGCGCTCGAATTATCAGGCGAAGACCGAACTTCGGCAATACCTGACCATTACCGCTCCGTTCGATGGCATCGTGATCGAACGGAATATCAGTCCTGGTGCGTTGGTCGGTGCGGGCGATAACGGCAAACCGCTGTTTGTTCTGGAAGATAGTCGTACGCTACGCCTTACAGTGGCCATTCCTGAAACATTTGCCAATCAATTACCTAAGAATAGCTCGGTTTCGTTTACGGTCAACGCCATGCCGGATCGTCGGTTCAATGCGAAACTGGCCCGTTCAGCCCAGAGTTTGGTCGAGGCTAATCGGTCGATGATGGCGGAGTTTGATGTGCCTAATGCGTCGCACGAACTGAAAGCGGGTATGTATGCCGAAGTTCAAATGCCTATCGAGCGTACTTCTAAAACCCTATTTGTGCCGACAACCTCGGTAGTTAGCTCCAGCGAAAAGATGTTTTTGATCAAGGTTCAGGACAATCGGGTGCAGTGGGTATCGGTACAGAAAGGCAATGTGATCGATAGCCTCGTTGAAGTGTTTGGCGACGTTCAAGCGGGGATGACCATTGTGAAAAAAGCATCCGAAGAAATCCGGGATGGCCAGGAAGTGAAAGCCGTTCAAAAGTGATTTCAGCTATATACACAACTCTTGATGAAGTACGTAAATACAGTGTAATTTAAGTTTTCTGTCATTCCGACGAAGGAGGAATCTTCGGGTAAGGGAGAAAAACTATACTCATCCGAAGATTCCTCCTTCGTCGGAATGACAGAAAACAATCAAAGACTTAAATTACGGTGTAGTAAATGCTAGTATACAGGGTATTCAATACAACAGAAATGGCTTCATTATCTTTTCCCACATCGCGCAAGTAGTTAACGTTTGAGCGGTTTCTCGAAAGGAAGCTAATGGTTGCTTAAACAAGGCTTCTGAGTTTGGCAATCCCAGAAGTTTGTCCAGATGATGCTTTCCTGTTGGATTCACGTAAGTAGGGTAGGGAGCCCAGTTGAATTCGACCGGATGACGGTCGTAAACGAGCTTAATAAAGAGCATTCCAGATAAAACGGCATGAAAGACAGCCGCATCTGTAACGTGGAACATCACTCCCTGACATAACTCACCAGCGTATTTGCCACTTTGGGGCGTAAACGTCAGGGCACGAGCTATAACGCCCGGAATCACCAGCTGATTAAATCGATCAGTCAGCGTATAGGCATCCAGCCAGGGAGCGCCAGCTAGTTGAAACGGTGTAGCGGTTCCGCGACCTTCACTCAGATTGGTAGCTTCCAGCAAACCTAATCCCGGATAGAGTAACGCTGCTTCAGGATTGACCATGGCTGGAGAAGTTGGCACAAACGAGGATTGCCAGTCACGACTAAACGCCGTTCGTTGCCAACCTTCGACGTTAACAACAGTGAGCGATAAGTTGGGAAAACGTTGGTGTTGCCAGTACTGGGCCAATTCGCCAAACGTGCAGGAATGCCGCAACGGAATAGCCCATCGGCCAATGAATGATGAACTGGTGGCTTCGTCGAGCATAGGGCCTTCAACCAGATCCATACGCCCGGAAAGAGGATTTGGACGGTCGAGTAGAATCAACGGTTTATGGTATTGGCAACAGGCTTCCATGACGTATGTAAGCGTCCACAGGTAGGTGTAAAACCGGCAGCCGATGTCGGGCAAATCCACGATGACAACATCAATATCGGCCAGGTCTTCTTCTGATGGCTGGAGTTTTGTGCCATATAAGCTGACAATAGGTAGGCGAGTCAGCGGGTCGGTTCCGTTTGGCATAAGCTGACCATCGTCGCCAATCGCATCCAGACCATGTTCGGGTGAGAATAGTTTTCTAATTGGAAAACCCGCCGAAATCAGGGCTTGCCGGGAGGGGCTATACGATGCCGTAGTGGCAGCCTGATTAGTTACAAGAGCCAGCCGTTTAGACTGAAAATCAGTTGCCTGCTGTAGAAAAACATCGATGCCAAAGCGAACCATATCGCCAGAATTAAAAGGGAATTTCCGAAAGGTCTGAACTGCTCGGGAAGTTTACAAGGCTTTGGTCTGAATATGCTCAGGCCGTGGGCCCACCCCCACCATATAGGCCGGGAATCGCCGGAAAAAAGGCACATGCCGAAGCAGCCAGAAAAAAATGGAAGGAATAATGGTTGATCGGGTTGTAGACGCATTGATCAGTCGACGGTGAATAGCAAGTTGCCCGGACTGAATCACCCGAACCGGCCACAATCGTCGTCGCTGAATTCGATCCATGTCAGCCAAACTAACAGGACCGTTAAGCAATGATGCCGTTAATTGATTCGCCGTAGCGACAGCATCCTGAATGGCCAGATTAACCCCGACACCACCCGCTGGCGACATGGCATGAGCGGCATCGCCAATGCAGAGTAATCCTGGTTTGTACCATTTTCGAAGCCGATCAATTTTGACCGTCAGCAAACTGATTTGATCCCATGATTTTAGCTCGTGTACATAGTCGCCTACAAATGGAGCGAGGGAGCGTATACTATTCTGCAACGCAATCAGCCCATGTTGTTTAACCATGTCGAGTTGCCCTTTGCGAATCAGGAAGCCACATTGAAAATAGTCGTGTCGGTCGATAAGTACCATAAACTTATCGCCTTTTACGTATCCTAACGACTGCTCGCTCAAAGCCGGATCTTTAGGGATTCGCATCCAGAGCACATCGATCGGAACGCCAAAATCCTGAACCGGCAAGCCTGCTCGTTCCCGAATGGTGGAATGACGGCCATCTGTACCAACCACTAAATCGGCCTGTATGTCTAATTTACCCTCTGGTGATGTAGCACGGACACCCGTAACCGTTCCGGCCGTATCAATCAGGTCAGTAGCTTCCGTTTCCATGTAGAGGTGAAACGTTGGATACTGTCGGGCTTTTTCGGCCAGAAAGTTGAGGAAATCCCACTGGGGCATGAACGCAATGAACTTACACTGCGTAGGCAGATGGGCGAAGTCGGCAATGGGAATGGTCTGGCCTTCGAAGGTGACCTGAACGGCCCGAAGTTCCTGGTGAGACAATTTTAGAAATTCGTCCAGTAAGCCCAGCTCTACCAGTAGCTCCAGCGTGGAAGGATGGATTGTATCGCCCCGAAAGTCGCGCAGAAAATCCTTGTGTTTTTCCAGAACAACGACCTCGACGCCAGACCGGGCCAGCAGAAAACCCAGCATCATACCAGCCGGACCACCACCTACAATGCAGCAGCGTGTTTGTATGATTTGTGGTGTTTGCTGAGTTTTCGTCATAATTTTCAGAACAAATAATTCATAGTCAATTATTTACTTCATGGCCTGCATTGATTGAACGTTCGTATAAAGTCATGTTGTTGGACTGATATAACCTCTGACGGTGTTCAATTATAATCAAAAACCTTATTCACGTATGTCTGTTAATTCTGCTCGACCTGAAGATTTGCTGTTCGATGCCGCTCGCAACGGCGATGTTCGTTACCTGAATCAACTCATTGATAATGGCGTAGAAGTAAACATCCAGAACGAGCAGGGGTTTACTCCGTTGATCCTGGCTACGTATAGTGGTCACCTGGACGCCATACGGGTTTTGCTGGATGCTAACGCTGATGTGAATATGCAGGACGTAAGCGGCAATACAGCGCTGATGGGCGTATCCTTTAAAGGTTATTCTGAGGTTGCCCGTACATTACTTGAGAGTGGTGCCGATTTGAATCTGCAAAATGTAAATGGCAGTACGGCCTTAATGTTCGCTGTCCTTTTTGGCCGTAATGAGCTCGTTAAACTCTTACTGGATCACGGTGCCGATGCATCTATTCAGGATGGTCGGGGATTAACTGCCCGTGAACAGGCGATTCAGAAGGGCAATGAGGAAGCCTTGCAATGGTTATAAGGAGTAATCAAGTTTGCTAAGCAAGGAGTTAAGGTTTTTTGTAACTTCGAGGATTAACCTATCCTTGCCAGCTTATTTATGCCGGTTTCTACCGCTACTCTTCCTCAACTTGTCCATCAGATTCGTGAAAAATTCGAAGGCGCTAATGTAGCGCGCTGTTGTATTCTTATTGGAGCCGGTTGCTCTTATAATTCCAAAATTCCTCTTGGTAGTGGAATCGTAGAGTTGCTCCGAATGGAAGCCTTTCGACAGCAACATATATTCGAATCGACAAATTGGCCTTTAGAAAACGCGTCTGAATACCAGAAGCAGTTTGAGGCATATCTCGACGCGAAGAGTATCCGACAGGATTTCGATACGTTTTGTACGACTGGGCAAGAAGAACTTCAACAACAAATCGATAATCTGTCTGCCGATATAAAAAAGAGTAAACTGCCACTGGAAGTCCAGAAAGTTGTTCCTGAGCAACAAAATGCCTATTTTGAGGAGAAGAAAGCCGAATTTTATCAGGATGCTCAGTATGAATACTGGTTTAATCGATATAGTGAAAATGCCAGTGACCGTCAACGTTTCGTCGAGCGTGTTATTGATGGTAAGGATACAGGCTATGGATACGTGACACTGGCTAGTCTGATGGCGGAAGGGTATGTACGCAACGTATTTACAACCAACTTTGATGATTTGTTGCATGATGCCCTGATGCTGTTCTTCAACGAACGGGCGAAGGTATATGCACACTCGGATTTGAGTGATTTTCTGAATCTTCGTGATAAGAAGCCGAATATTATCAAGCTACATGGTGATTTTCGTTATCAGGATATTCGGAATACTACCTTCGAAATTGATGAAACCCGGAATCGCCTTTCCGAGAAATTGTGCGATGCCTTATCCGAAACGCCTTGTTTCAATCTGGTTGTTATTGGCTACGGTGGTGCTGACGTGTCTATTCTGAATCAATTGCAGAAAGCGAAACTGCAAAACCCACTGAGTCCATTTCGGCTTATCTGGACCGACCGCAAGCCGCTCGACCAACTGCATTGGCGTGTAAGACATCTATTAGAAACAACGCGCAACAACTTCTTCCTTCAAATTGAGAGCTTTGATTTGTTAATGCTTCAGTTGCATCAGGCATTACAACTCAGGCCCGTCAATATTGAAGAAAAAGCCAAAGAACGCCAGCGAGAAATCGACTCCTATTATGGGCAGATGCGTACGGAAGTGGCTAATGCCAATTTATCATCAGAGGACAAAGAGTCGTTGCAGGACTTTTTACAGGCCAACAAATTATTTAACCAGGCTTTGGAAAGTGAGGATTTAAATGAACAATGCCTGCTCTATGAGCAAGCCTTACAGTTCCGTCCAGATTACCCTGATGCACTCTACAACTGGGGTGTTACTTTAGATCAACTCAGTCGGTTTGGCGAATCAATAAGTAAATATGAACAGGTTTTACAACTCAAGCCTGACTATTTTAATGCGCTTATTAATTGGGGCATCGCTCTAGGTAAGCTCGATCGGTTCGAGGAAGCTATAGGCAAATTCAAGCAGGCCTTTCATCTAAAACCTGACAGGCCTGATGTATTTATCAACTGGGGTGCAGCATTATACAAACGAGGACGGCTTGAAGAGGCTATTGATAAATATCAACAGGCATTACAACTTAAGTTAAACGATTTACCGACTGCCGCTAAGGTAATAGAAAATTGGGGAGTTGCCTTGGACGAACTTGGAAGGTTTGACGAGGCAATTAGTAAATTCAAGCAGGCTTTACAATTAAAGCCTAACTATCCTGACGCGTTCAACCATTGGGGCGTTACTCTAGGTAAGCTTGAGCAGTTTGACGAGGCAATTGGTAAGTTCAGGCAAGCTTTACGGCTTAAGCCTGACTATCCTGACCCATTTGTCAATTGGGGAACTGCTTTATACCACCTTGGAAGATTTGAGGAAACTATCGATAAATATGAACAGGCATTGCAGCTCAAGTCTAACGATCCAAAGTTATTTTGTAATTGGGGTATTGCTCTGAATAATCTCGGACGGTTTGAGGAATCTATTGTTAAATACGAGCAGGCTTTACACATCAAACCTAGTTATCCCGATGCAATCAATAATTGGGGTATTACTCTAAGCAAATTAGGGCGATTTGAGGAAGCCATTGATAAATACGAACAAGTTTTGAGACTCGAATCTACCTATACTGATGCTCATTTTAATATGGCTTGTGCATATGGTATGATGACAAATATTTCGGAAACCATTCGTTGTCTTAATAAATGGCGTGAAGTAGATAAGACTGCCTCAGTTGAAAAAATAAACAGTGATTCCGATTTAGATAGGATTCGTAAAGACCCAGTCTTTCAACGTTATCTTCAAAGTTGGAAATAGAATCAGTTACTTTTATTCTTTCAGTTCATTAAGCACAAAGGTTGCCATTTTTGGGAGTATATAATGTTGAAGAATAATTTGCGAAACTATTAGCCCACCGCTTTAGCTGTGGGCTAGAAAAAGGTAGGTATTACCTTAACCGTTTTAACAGTTTGTCTGGCTTGAAACCGTTAAAACGGTTATATTTTGGTGAAATTAATTTTTGATAAACCACAACTAAAGTAGTGGGCTAATACAGTTATTTTTCGGTAATTTATTTCCCTCCCGGCCGGGTTGGACGCACTTCGATTTTGCTGGGGAGGGTTCGGGCGGGCATTTTGATCAGGTCCGAAACGATCTGGCCAATGTCTTCCGGCTGGATTTTCCAGGCATCTTTCTCGTTGGGCTGATGATCGTTGAAATACGTGGCAACCGAGCCCGGCATGATAGTCGATACTTTGATACCTTCGTTTCGTAGGTCGAGCATGACGGCCTGCGTAAAACCCACCAGACCGAATTTGCTGGCATTATAAGCGGCTCCTTTCTCGAAGAAATTGGTACCGGCCAGACTGGCAATCGTAATGAAATACCCTTCGGATTTCTTCAGCGCGTCGATAGCCGCTTTGGCGGTATAAAATACACCGGTCAGGTTGATGTCAATGGTTTCCTGCCATTGTTCGGGAGTCAGGTCCTGAATGGAAGCAAAATGCCCTACACCTGCATTGGCGATTACATAATCCAGTCGCTCCCATTTTTGTAAAATACTGTCGACAACTCGTTGCTGTGAGGCCAAATCCCGTACGTCGGCACCGATGCCTAAGGCGTAGCCGGGTTTAATTTCATTCAGTCTGGTGGCTGCCAATTCGGCGGCTACTGATGAGCGGCTGGTAATGGCTACCCGAATACCTTCGTTGATGAGCACTTCGGCAATGCCGTAGCCAATGCCTTTGGAACCGCCCGTAATGAGCGCGGTTTTGATACTTTCTGCCATGAGAACTAGGAACGAAATGGTTTCTGTTTCGCCCATAACCCCGAAGCTAACGGAAAGGTTTTTGACGAAAAGCCTTTCTTTGACATGTTCAGCGTAAGCTTTAGAAGAAAATCAGAAACGGTTTAGAGCCGATTCAGACGATAATTGAGCGTAACAATTCCCTGGATACCCGGCCAGAATTTATCCCAGTTTGTCAGGCCAATACCGGGTTGATAGGTCATATAATTGGCGAATAGGAGGTAATCCGTGCGTTTGCTGAGACCGATAAATTTCTGTAGGCCAAGGTCCAGATTCCAGCGTTGCGAAAAGCGAATGTTCATGGCTGCCGTTACGCCCAGGCCCATTACGAAACCCGTTGCCGATTGGGTGGAATACATATCCTGACCACTCGGAAATGAACGAATCGTAGCATTCTGGTCGTACTGAGAGCCAATCAACAGCAAGCCGATGGGTAGCCCAATTTTTGTTGTGGGTTTAACCATCCGAATGGCGTCGATGCGGGCACCAACTTTGGCCGAAGCCCCCGACGTATTGATGGCGCTAAAACCGCAATCGCAGACGTAACCGGAAGGAATTCGACTGGCATGATTCTGATAGGTGTACCCGGCGCTGGCCACCAGCGCCCAGCGATTCAGGTCTGGGCTCCAGGCGGTGGTGAACTCGATAGACCGGCTTGGGAGGGTAGCCAGATTGGTGCCGATTTGCCCTTGCCAGGATTGAGCTGTTACCGAATATGTGATCAGAAGTAGCAGGTAGAGTAGAAGGTGTTTCATTGGCAGGTTGAGTGGTTAATGGAAAATTGGTCTGATGATAAGGCTGTTTTCAGCCCCCCGCTTTTTTCGCTTTATACCCCTTGTTAGTCAGCCAGGCCAGTACTTTGTCGCGATGGTCGCCCTGGATCAGAATTTCATCGTCTTTGGTCGATCCCCCCGATCCACAGGCCGTTTTCAGTTGTTTACCCAAATCCGCCAAATCGGCATTCGTACCAACAAATCCCCGTACAGCCGTAACGACTTTATTACCGCCTAATTTCACCAGCCAGATTTTTAGATTTTGCTGAGCAGGCGGCAAGGTTTCGGCTTCCGATGGCTCGTCTGACTCATACTGAAAATCCGGATTGGTCGAAAATACAACACCCGATCTGTTTTTCTTGCTCATGCGAAATACCAGTTTGAGCGCAAAATTACGGCTTTATGTCGAACTCTCGCTCTCAATACAAATGGACCCAAAACAGAAGTGTAAGGTTGGAAATGAAATTTTGCGGGTATGATGGACCTGTAGGGAAATCCCCCGTTCGTCCGCGATTATATCGCGGATGCGCGAGATTCGCGTCTGTGACGCGTATTTAAATGGATTCTCAATCTCGTAGCTAAAAAAGCTGTCATTAGCGTCACAGACGCGGACCTCGCATATCCACGATGCAATCGCGGACGAGCCACAGAGTTTACAGTTCCAATAACTGCCGGACGGCATCGCTATACGTACTGCCGCTGGTGAGTTTTGTACCCTTTTTGTCGTTCAGGGCCAGCACGAATTTACCATCGAAATGCCGGTGGATTTCACCAATCCTGTGCCGATTTACCATGACCGACCGACTAATGCGAACGAAGGTATCGGGTAGTTTTTCGTTTAAGGTGGTCAGGGTATAGTTGGTCAGGTATTTCTGTCCGTCGAGGGTGGATAGGAAAACGTATTTGTCTTCGGCTTCAAAGTAGGCGATGTCCGAAAGAGGAATCAGAATAATTTTTTCGCCCGTTTTTACCGAGATCGAATAAATTTCCTTCTTTGGCTGCATCTGGGCCAGCAACCGCATCAAACTATTGGTCATAGGATTGTTGATGGGTTGGCTGGCTTCGTTCCGCTCGACCAGGTTACGGATTTTTTGTGCCGTACGAGTTAATCGGTCGGCTTCAATTGGCTTGAGCAGGTAATCGACTGAATTTTCTTCAAAGGCTCGGATGGCATATTGATTGAATGCCGTTGCAAACACAACCATCGGAACGGCGGTCACTTTCGACAGCATTTCGAACCCGTTCAGCAGCGGCATTTCGATGTCCAGGAAAATGATGTCCGGGCGCTCAGCTTCGATCAGGGTAAGGCCCTCTGCACCGTTGGCTGCTTCGCCAATTATCTCGAAGGTTTCACGATGTTTGTCGAGTAATCGGCGTAATCGACTGATGGCCAAAGCTTCGTCGTCGATCAGAATGGTTCTTAATGGGAAAGTCATAAACGTGTTGAGGTTAAGCGTCGGGCGTTACGGTGGTATCGGTACTACGAATTTTGTCCATACTGATGGATAACAACACTTGCTTGAGCGGCCAGTTCTGCAGTTCGACGCGGGCATCGTTGCCGTAGAGCAGCTTCAGTTTATCCTGAATACTGCGTAGGCCGTAGCCACCATCCATATTGTCGGGGAAAGCAGGGCCATTGTCGTGTACACATAGGCATAACTCCCCAGCTTTTTCATAGATCCTGACATCGATCCGGCCCGAATCAGCCCGTTTGGCAATGCCGTGTTTGATGGCATTTTCGACAATGGGTTGTAACAGAAACTGCGGTAATTTGAGGTCATTAAGCGCTGGGTCAGACACTTCTACACTGAATGTGAGTCGGTTGCCGAATCGAACCTGCTCTACTTGCAGATAGGTGCGAACCATCTCCAGTTCATCAGCCAGGGTTGCATACAATTCGCCAGTCCGCCCGGTCGAATACCGGAACAGTTTGGACAACAGCAGGGTCATTTCTTCAGCCTTGTCGGGGTCTTCATGCACCAGACTGGCAATGCTGTTGAGCGAATTATAGAGAAAATGCGGATTGATTTTAGCCTGTAGGGCGTCCAGTTCGGCACGGGTCTTCAGCTTTTCCAGGTTCAGCAATTGAAATTCCTGTTCAGAAAGCTTGCGCGTGAGTTGCCGACCCTGTTGCAGAACGTATAAAAACATATTGGCAATCAGCAGGTCGCCCAGGATGTAGAAGTACCAGGGTGCTGTTTTTTCGATGCCCTCCGGACGCTTCAACAGTGCTTCGATATGCGGTCGGCCCAGAAGTTCGTAGAGCCCTATATTGACGACGGTAAAGCTGCATACGATAACCACGCTCATGAACAGGTGCCGTACCCAGATGGCTGGAAACTGACTAATAAGCCAGCCTGAGAGTGCCCAGGTCAATAAAAACGTAACGGCACCATCCGACATATTCTGAATTACCAGAAACCGGTAAAGACCGACCATGTTGGGGTCCTGAGTGGTTATGATCAGATTGGTGAAGTAGATGATGGCGTTTGACCCGTAAATCAGCAGCGCTCCCAAGATCATCCCGATCAGCGTGCCCCAGCCCGCTTTTTGCAGAATAGTGGTTAAGGTGATCGACTCAGATCGCAGCTCGGACTTAGGGCGGTATTTGCTACGGCCCGAAAAGTTGAATGTAGCTCCTTCGACATTGGCGCCGGTCAGGTTTACATCTTCGAGCGAACTGAAATTCAGATTGGCTTCGTATAGATCAGCGTCGGTGAAGTCGGCACCTTCCAGATTAGAGAAACTCAGATTTGCCTGTCGGAGAATCGCCCCCCGAAAATTGGCTTTGCCGAGGTTCGAAAAACTAAAGTCGGCCTGGGTCAGATCGAGACCACTGAAGTCAAAACTGCCCAGGTCCGAGCCCATCATATTGAGTCGCCGGCCATTTTTGCCAATCGTACCAATGAGTTGTTCGCGAGTCATTTTCTTAGGTTACGGTTTACGGTCTCAGTTGTCGGTTTATGCCTGGCCGTCGTTAGGGCTGACTGACACTCCTATAACGCTTGCGTCAGCCGTTCATAAACCGAAAATCGTAAACTTATTTATAGCGGTTCGATCTACTTTTGGCCAAGGTTGGCGATAGAGCGTTGGCAGATTTAAATGTACTAAATTTTTCGGCGGCCTGATTCATAGCCTGCTTGTTCAAAACTAGCATCTCGTCGGGCACTTTGCCGTATTTTTCTGACGAATCCCGCAAGGAGTGGAGTGAAATAGGGTAGGGGGGAGATGAAGCCGGTTTAGCCTGATAGCCAGTCAGATCTGAAATTTGCCCTGATAAAAGTCAGTTTTAGGCGGTAAACATTTGGTAATATGCGTAGTTAGTGACGTAATTTACCTTTACACCTGTGATTCTTCCGACTACTACTTTGATTTGCTTCCCCCTTTCTATCGGTCAGCTACGTCCCTGGCGTGAGGGCGATGAAGATTCCTTGATTCACCACGCCAGCAATCGACATATATGGAACAACGTACGCGACTTTTTTCCATACCCCTATACACCACGGGATGCGCATTCCTGGGTACGCTCCAACAAGTCATACCAGCAGCCCAGCAATCTGGCTATTGAAATTAATGGGCAGGCTGTAGGCAATATCGGATTTACGGTAAAAGATGATATCTATCGTTACAATGCCGAGATTGGCTATTGGATCAGCGAAGATTATTGGGGGCGTGGTGTAATGTCGGAAGCGGTGCCTATCGTGACGAATTACATCTTTCAGAACTTTCAGGTAAACCGCATTTTTGCCTGTGTACTGGAAGGGAATATTGGCTCCATGCGGGTGCTCGAACATGCAGGGTATCGGCACGAAGCTATTCATCGAAAAGCGGCCGTTAAGAACAATCAATACCTGGACGAACACATTTTTGCCATTCTGCGGTCAGAGCATAAACAGTTGAATTCCCCGGAGGGCGCTAATTAACTTGTAATTCATCAATATTTCATTGGATTATAGTATCTATTGCTAAAAACTTGCTTAACTATACGCCAATTTTGTGGTTAATTTGTAAGACTATTGCCGCTTCGGCGGACAAGCATTCATGCCGAAGATCGTTATTGCCATTGATGGATATTCGAGCTGCGGGAAAAGTACAACCGCTAAAGCTGTAGCGGCCCGTATGGGTTACGGATATATTGATACCGGCGCCATGTATCGCGCTGTGAGTCTGTATTTTATCCAGGAGAAGGTGTCCTTTTCCAGCCATCGGGATGTACTGCTGGCACTGGAAAATATCCATATTGCGTTCAAGTTTAATTCGCGTACGGGTAAGAACGAAACCTGCCTCAACGGATTGAATGTGGAAGATGAAATCCGAAAGATGTACATCTCCAACATCGTTAGCGAAGTCAGTGCCATACCCGAGGTGCGTTGGGCTATGGTGGCTCAGCAGCAGCAAATGGGACGCCGGCGGGGCGTTGTGATGGACGGACGCGATATAGGCACCAAAGTTTTTCCCGATGCAGAAGTAAAAGTGTTTATGACGGCCGATACCTATACGCGGGCCAGACGTCGTCAGCAGGAATTACTGGCGAAGGGTGAACTGGTGAATCTGGATGAGATTATCCGTAATATCGAGAAACGCGATCACATCGACACCACCCGCGCCGAAAGTCCACTTGTACAAGCGCCCGATGCCATTTTGCTGGATACGTCCTATATGACTATCGAAGAACAGGTCGACTGGGTGATCGAACTGGCCGACCGGCGTTTATCCGAACTCCACCGCGAACGGGAGAAAAAGCTATTGGTGAAGTAGTTAATTGGTGAAGAGGTTGATGGGTTAACTAGGCTTATTACACCTGTTAACCCATCAACCTCTTCACCAATTAACTGACCAACTAATCTATGAATATTGATTTCTTAATCGTTGGGCAAGGTGTAGCCGGATCAACGTTGGCCTGGACACTCGACCGGCGAGGTTGCTCGGTTGTACTGGCCGACGACCCAGCCTTACCGACGGCTTCTACCGTAGCGGCTGGTATTGTTAACCCGCTGACTGGCCGTAAGCTGGTTCGTACCTGGAAAGCCGACGAATTATTTCCGTTTTTACATAGATTTTATAGGCAGATTGAAGCTGATCTGGGAGTTCGGTTCTTTCAGGACAAAAATATTTATCGGCCTTTTCGATCGTCGGACGAAAAAACGGCTTATTTGGCCTATGTCAGTGATCCAGATATTCAGCCGTATGTCGAGAAAGTTGTTGATGATCAGCTATATAGTCCATTCATTCATAATCCGTTTGGCGGTATTGAAGTGACGCAGGGGGGATGGCTGGATTTAACCGAGTTCATCAGAATTATAAAAGGGTATTTTATAAAAAAAAATCAATATTACGAAGGACGTATCTTGCCCGCTGATCTGACAATCAGCGACAATAAAATTGAGTGGCAGGGACTAACTATTAACAAAGTTATATTTTGCGACGGGGTTCAGGCGCGCGAGAATCCGTTATTTGACTGGCTTCCGTATAATCCCGTGAAAGGGCAAGTTCTGACGGCGGTTGCTGAAGGATACTCTATTAAGAATATAGTCAATCAGGGAGTATTTATATTGCCGGTTCGGGAGGGGCTGCTAAAAATTGGGGCTACCTATAGCTGGCATGATCTGGATTGGCAAACAACCGACGGCGGTCGTGAGTTTTTAGAATCGAAAGTTCGGCAGATTTTAAAAGTACCTTATACTATAGTAGCACAGCAGGCAGGTATTCGACCGTCCACTAAAGATCGACGGCCCTTTATCGGATTACACCCAAGGCATCCGTCGGTTGGAATTTTTGGTGGGATGGGAACCAAGGGTGTATCGCTTGCCTCGTATCTGGCTGAGCAATTTGCCCGACATTTGTTAGACGGCGAAGATTTAGAGCCCGAAACGAATATTAGTCGTTGTGTTTCGTTATTATCGAGTAGTGAATAACTTAGTAGTTAGGAGTGAGGAGTGAGGAGCGAGGAGTGAGAATGCTGACGCAAGCTAATAGTTGCCGAATGGATTCTCGCTCCTCACTCCTCACTCCTCGCTCCTCGCTCCTGATTGCTAAACACGTATGCGAAATCAGTACATTTTGTTGTTAGGTCTATGGCTGGGTGGATTGAGCGTGGCAACGGCGCAAAACTACCCATCGCTCGAACGGTTTGGGAAAAACCGGATTCAGTATCGGGACTTCGAGTGGAAAATTATCCGAACCTCCAATTTCGAGATTTATCATTATCAGGATGGTACTCAGATTGCCAATCTGACAGCGCAGTATGCCGAGTCGGAATTCGACCGAATTACTGAACTGCTGGGTTATACACCCTATAATCGGGTCAAGATATTCCTCTTTAATTCGCCTGCTGAGCTTACCCAAAGCAATATTGGACTGAATGCCCAGAGCGGACTTAATAGCCGGGAGCAAAACCTGTCGAAATCGCGGATTGAGCTGGCATTCACCGGTGACCAGATCAGCTTTCGGAAGCAGATCATTCACGATGTGGCCATGCTGTTCGTGTACGACATGTTGTATGGGGGGAGCCTGAAAGATGCCCTCCAAAGCTCATTATTACTGACGCTACCTGATTGGTTCATGCCCGGTATTGCTTCTTACATTGCCGAAGGAAATAGCCTGGAACTGGACGACTATATGCGCGATGTGTCGCTTACGCGTCCCGTTCGGAAGCCATCGTTATTGTCAGGTGTTGATGCTGAACGGGTTGGTCATTCGATCTGGAATTACATCGTACAGCGGTATGGTCGTGATAATGTCTCGAACATCCTGAACCTGACCCGCATTATTCGGAATGAACAAAACAGTATTTCCAGCACATTAGGTATTCCTTATAGCCGGTTTCTGCGCGAATGGCGCGAGTATTATGCGGGTATGGCGAACGGATTTGCCCAGTCGAATACGCTGACGACAGATGGCTTTGAGTTTAATGTTGGGTCGACTGATGATAAAACGTCATTGGTAAGTCTGAAATTAAGCCCTGATAAACAGTTTATTGCCTATTCAATTCTGCGTGATGGTAAGTTTCATGTTGAGGTGGTCAACACAGCCAATCGGAAACGAACGACGGTATTATCGGGAGGGTATCGACTCGATGGTGAGCTGATTCGCGCCAACACGCCCCTGGTGGCCTGGCAACGGGATAATAACCTGCTGATCATTACGGATGAGTTGGGCGAAACGAATCTGTATCAGTACAGTGGTTTTGAGAAACATCCTAAGCGTCAGTTCAAGCGGAAAGTGAATGGATTGTCGCAGGTCGTCTGGATGGATGCATCGGAAGATGGTGGCAGCCTGATTCTGAGCGCTGATCGGAAAGGGCAGAATGATATTTTCCTGTACAGTATCAACCGGGGTTCGTACCAACAACTGACCAACGACCTATACGATGATATGTATCCGGCTTTTATCGGTCGTACAGCGCGGCAGGTGGTGTTCAGTTCAAACCGTCGGGACGATACATTAGGCGTTGATAAAGGGTCCTACAGAACGATTCGTGATCAGATGGTACTTTTCTCGCATGAGGGAAGCGCCCGCGACCTGTCGGTATCGCGACTGACCGATTCGCTGTATCATGCTACGCAACCGATTCCGGCCAGTGAATCAACGATCTATTTTCTGAATGATGTCAACGGCATTCGGAACCTTTATAAGTTGCAAACGGAAGGCGGTTCGGTAGCGCAACTAACGGCTTTTCCACAAAGTATCCGGCTGTATGATCTGATTCCGTCGAACGGTGGATTTGTGTATAGCAGTCTTAAAAATGGTCGTGAGTTTATAGGATTCCGTTCGCAAATCAGCCTGACTCAATCGGTTTCGTCGACACCTACGCAACGGAGCCAAAGTATTGCCCGAACCATGGGGCCTCGGGTTAGCCAGTCAAAAACCGATACAACCGCAAGGCCAACGTCTATTGCTGCTGATTCGAGCAAAACCAATCCGGCTCAGCCAACGACTACCCAGCCCAATACGGGTTCAAAACTAGCCCTGGAGCCCGGTGAAGTCGATACGGATAATTACCAGTTTGATCCCGAAATCTTAAAAGCTGCTGAGTATCGGCAGCGTCGTTCGATCACCGGAGCATCGCCAAGTATAGCAACTACCTTACCCCGTAATCGTCGTCGGGAAAATATCACAATTCGCGGGCCGTTCGAGTATAAAGGAACGTTTGGCATCAATGAAGCTCCTTCGAGCTGGCGTGTTGACCCGATCAAAGGGTTTGGGTATGCACAGGATGTAACACTGACCGATTTGCTGGAGAATCATGTAGTACGTGCAGGAGGGTTTATTAGTCTTACTAACACCTTGCGTAACAGTGAGTTGTTTGCCGAATACACCAATCTAACGCATCGGATCGACTATGGGGCGCGGATTGATCGGCAAACCCTGTTTGTTGATGGGGCTGGACTGCTGCAGAAGTATCGGTATAATCGCTTTGCGGTATCGGCTTCCTATCCGATTTCGGTAAATAGCCGCTTTACGGTATCACCCTTTTATGCGCTGACCCGACTAATTGATCTGTCATCGTTTGCCGAACCCGATCACGTGTCGGATTATGCTGGTCTGCGGGGTGAGTTTGTCTTCGACAATTCTAAGGTAAACGGTATGAATATGGTCGAAGGAACACGCATGAAGCTACGGTATGAAGAGTATGCGGGTTTGCGATCTTCGTCGGAAGGCTTCCGGAGATTGTCGTTCGATTTAAGACATTATCAGAAAATTCACCGCGATCTGATTCTGGCTGCCCGTTTTGCCTTTAGTCAGTCGGGTGGTGCAGCGCCCAAGAAAGCCACATTGGGCGGTATGGAAAACTGGATTGGCCCGAATCCAAAGGAACCAAGCTCGACCAACCCGTTAGTTATTCCGAGTCCAGAGGCAAATGCTATCCTATACGACTACCGTGATGTGTTTTTCCTGGATTTTGCCGCTCCGCTTCGAGGGTTCCGTCAGGGTAAGCTTACCGGAAATAGTTATATGCTTTTCAACGCTGAGCTTCGGCTACCGCTGGTTCGGTATCTGTACCGTGGCAACATTACGTCAAATTTCCTGCGTAATCTGCAATTGGTTGCTTTCACCGATATCGGCACCGCCTGGACGGGTGCAGGGCCATTTAGTCAGCAGAATAGCCTGAATACAGAAGTGGTTGGTGGTAACAAAATACCATTCCGGGCAATTGTTACGAACTTTAAAAACCCATTCCTGATTGGCTACGGTGCTGGGGTCAGGACCATGATATTTGGGTATTTTGTGAAGTTCGATTACGCCTGGGGGCTTGAAGATAAGACAGTTGGTAAACCAATTGCTTACCTCTCACTCGGGTACGACTTTTAGATAAGTTGATTTTTTTAGCGAAAGGGCTTCCCGTTTATGTAATGGGGAGCCTTTTTGCGTAATAAGCAGACGGAATTGAAGTTTATAACCAATTAATAGATAAAAAATAACGAATACTTATTTAGGCACATAGTTTGATATGACTTGAAATTCTATTATTAAAGTTTACATAAACTGCCTTCTAGGGTATTAACTATCTTAAAGGAGTTTAAATGATAATTGTTGTTACTGAGTGGATGCATACAAATGAATAAAGAAAGTATAGATGTATACAATACAGTTGGCATCATTTTCGCTTAGCGCTTATTTACCCGCCGGACATCCCCTACCTACAAGGAAAGTAGCTTGTTTTAGCCACTTGCCAATCACTACAGTGTAGGTATTTTCTAAAAAGTCTCTAAAAGATCATGTTTTGGTGCTTATTGCTCATATGGGCCAGAAAGAAACTGTGGTTTGGCATAGTTTTAGTTAAATTCTAAGAAGCTACAGAACCTGATATTCCCGACTAATTATTCGTGACTTATTTACGTATGATTAGTCTGAGTATTTGCCATACTATTAGGTGCGTCTGGGCTCGCTGAGATCATTCCAAATTAAGTTGCAGATGGAAGAAATGTCTACGCTACACAACGAATATAGAGTACGCCTTGACCCTGCGATTGACAGCAGAACGCTAAAAAAGCAGCAGGAATCAGTTGGCATCTCACGCCAAACAACTGGCGTTATTGGAACATTGCTACGGTATATCTGGCAATTGTATGGCCAGGTTAAGCTTCTGTTCCAGCCAGTGCTTTCTGCATCTGGAATGCATACTACATCTACCATATCAGACTCTGTATTCAGGAAAACTGGTAATCGGCAGGGGTGGGTAGAAGTTGATCGGGAGCCGCCAAATCCTATCGGTTCCGGACCGCCTGGCTACCTCGTCCACACTAGTACAAACGCTTTTAATTTCCTTGCACGCCGACCAATGGAGCAATTTTTACTAAACAGATCACCTCATAAAACGATGACCTTACCGGCTAAAGGTGGTGATTCGGAGATTGTGAGACGGATACCCTGGCGAAGAAGTAGCTATAATCAAAAGCTTTCTTCGCTTATTGACTATACTCAGCATGGAACAATGTCTGGAGTATTATCGATACTGACATGTCTGCTGCTTGCATTTTTGGCTTTACCAGCCCGAGCTCAGACTCAGCAAATCAATCTGAGCCTTCATAAATCGATTAGCACCCAATCTCCAGCCATTGGGGATGTGGTTACCTATACGGTTGTAGTAGCCAACGCATCAGGCTTTGCAGCAGCAACCAATGTGTCGGTTAAAGATGACCTGCCTGTTGGCGGGGTATCTTATATTCCGGGTTCTGCCAGTGTTACACACGGTACAGGAACGTTTACCCCTACTGGTTCAGTAACAGCAACGACCGGGATATGGTCGATTCCGTCAATTGCCTCCGGCGATTCGGCGGTTTTGGTGTTAAAAGCTACAGTACTGGATCGTGGGGTTTGGTTTAATACCGCAGAAGTAACGGCGGCTGATCAAACTGATGCGAACTCAGTTCCGAATAACCAGAGTTTGGTTGAGGACGATTATGATGCCGTCTGTTTTTCGGTACCTATATTATGGTACGTTGGCGACGAATATACGGTAACTATACCGTCGGGCTATGATCAGATTGTCTGGTACCGGGACAATGTACCCATTAGCGCATCTACAGTATCAGCATCTCTGGCTGTGGTCAACAGTGATTCATCACTGACGATCAAGAGTCCAGGGATATACCGTTTTGTAACGTATAGAAAAGGATGCCCTTCGGCAAACTGTTGTGATATACAAGTCATCCAGGGACCTTACGGAAGTCTGGGCGATTATGTATGGGCTGATGTCAATAAGGACGGTAAGCAAGACAATACTGAAACAGGTATTGATGGCGTACGAGTTTATTTATATGATAAGACAGGAGCATTCAAACTAGATTCAACCATTACCGCTGGTGGTGGTAAATATTTGTTTGATAGTCTAACTGACGGAGGTTATATCGTACGATTCATTGCTCCTACAGGTTATCAATCCACATCGGCTAATGTAGCAGGTGTTACTGATGATCTGGACAGCGATGCCGGAGCCAATGGTTTTACGGGAGTTTATACGATTGATACCAGTCAGCCTGAGTCAAGTACCGCTCGCAATAATCCAACGGTAGATGCAGGCTTTTACCTCCCAAGTGCTAGCCTGGGTGACTTTGTGTGGAATGACATTAATAAAGATGGCATTCAGGATTCGGGTGAGCCCGGCATTGCTGGGGTAACGGCTGTCCTCTATATTAATGGAGTGGCTTCGGCAACCACAGTAACCAATGCCACCGGTTTCTACTCCTTCACTGGACTGACTCCCGGTAGCAGCACCTCTTATGTGGTGGGCTTCACATCTCCATCGGGTTACACCGCTACCACACCATACAGTGGTACCGACCGAACCATCGATTCGAATGCTGACCTGATCACCGGTAAGACCGAGTCGGTCACTCTGGCACCGGGTGAGTTCAATCCAACATTGGATGCGGGCTATTATATCCCAAGTGCTGGTCTGGGTGACTTTGTCTGGAATGACATCAACCATAATGGTATTCAGGATGGTGGCGAGCCTCCAATTCAGGGTGTAACAGTTGTCCTTTACACCAACGGGGTGGCTTCGGCGACTACAGTGACCAATGCCAGTGGCTTCTACAGCTTCACGGGCTTGACTCCGGGTAGTAGTACTTCTTATGTGGTAGGCTTCACGGCTCCATCAGGTTACACCGCTTCAGTACCCTACAGTGGCACTGACCGGACCGTAGACTCCAACGCCGATCTGATCACTGGCAAGACTGAGTCAGTGACGCTGGCACCGGGTGAGTTCAATCCGACTTTGGATGCTGGTTTCTACATTCCAAGTGCCGGTCTGGGCGACTTCGTCTGGGTTGATTTGGATAAGGATGGTATCCAGGATGACATTGAACCGGGTATTCAGGGAGTAAGTGTGGTTCTCTATATCAACGGCGTGGCATCAGCAACGACGGTGACCAATGCCAGCGGCTTCTATAGCTTCACCGGTTTAACTCCCGGCAGCAGCCTGAGCTATTCCGTCGGTTTCACAACTCCATCGGGGTATACAGCAACGACTCCGCTGAGTGGTGGAGATCGATCACTAGACAGCGATGCCGATCCAATTACGGGTTTAACAGCATCTGTAACCTTAGCACCGGGCGAGTTCAATCCAACTCTGGATGCAGGCTATCAGGTGCCTGAGCAGCCCGTCGTTTTGGCAAGTTTAGGTGACTTTGTGTGGAATGACATTAATAAAGATGGCATTCAGGATTCGGGTGAGCCCGGTATTGCTGGGGTAACGGCTGTCCTCTATATTAATGGAGTAGCCTCGGCAACCACAGTAACCAATGCGAGCGGCTTCTACTCCTTCACCGGTTTAACACCTGGTAGCAGCCTGAGCTACTCGGTAGGCTTCACCGCACCAGCGGGCTACACGGCAACCCTGGCTCAACAGGGCGGTAACGATGCCAAGGATAGCGATGCTGACCTGATTACGGGTAAAACCCGCTCAGTGACATTGGCTCCTGGTGAAAATAATCTAAATCTGGACGCTGGGTTCTATATCCCAAGTGCCGGTCTGGGCGACTTTGTCTGGCTTGACCTCGACAAGGATGGTATCCAGGATTTGGGTGAGCCAGGCATTGCTGGGGTAACGGCTGTCCTCTATATTAATGGAGTGGCTTCGGCAACCACAGTAACCAATGCCACCGGTTTCTACTCCTTCACTGGACTGACTCCCGGTAGCAGTACCTCTTATGTGGTGGGCTTCACATCTCCATCGGGTTACACCGCTACCACACCGTACAGTGGTACCGACCGAACCATCGATTCGAATGCTGACCTGATCACTGGTAAGACCGAGTCGGTCACCCTGGCACCGGGTGAATTCAATCCAACATTGGATGCGGGCTATTATATCCCAAGTGCTGGTCTGGGTGACTTTGTCTGGAATGACATCAACCATAATGGCATTCAGGATGGTGGCGAACCCGGTATTGCCGGTGTGACTGTCGTTCTGTACACCAATGGAGTGGCTTCGGCAACAACGGTAACCAATGCGAGTGGTTTCTACAGCTTCACGGGCTTGACTCCGGGTAGCAGCACCTCTTATGTGGTAGGCTTCACGGCCCCATCGGGTTACACCGCTTCAGTACCCTACAGTGGCACTGACCGGACCGTAGACTCCAACGCCGATCTGATTACCGGTAAGACTGAGTCAGTGACGCTGGCACCGGGTGAGTTCAATTCGACTTTGGATGCTGGTTTCTACATTCCAAGTGCTGGTCTGGGCGACTTCGTCTGGAACGATACCAATCATAACGGAGTCCAGGATGGTGGCGAAACGGGCATTGCCGGTGTAACCGTTGTCCTCTATACCAACGGCGTGGCATCAGCTACGACGGTGACCAATGCCAGCGGCTTCTATAGCTTCACCGGCTTGACTCCGGGTAGCAGCACTAGTTACTCGGTTGGTTTCACCGCTCCATCGGGTTATACCGCAACGACTGCTCATCAGGGCGGCAATGATGCGACCGATAGTGATGCAGATGCGATTACGGGCCGTACGCAGTCTGTGACGCTGGCACCAGGCGAGTTTAATCCGAATCTGGATGCTGGATACCACACCTGCCCAGTTAACTTCAGTCTGGTCGTATCGAACGATATAGCGATGTGTAATGGTGATGTCGCTACCTTGACGGCAACGTCGTCGGTGACAGCCTCTCAGATTCGCTGGTATTTGACACCTTATGACGGAGTTGCCTTCGCAACAACATCGAATGGAGCTTCGTTGACGGTGAACCCAACTACCACCACTATATATTATGCGGAGGCATTCACGGCAGATGGTTGCGTGAGTGCTCGTAAGCCGGTGGTCGTAGAGGTTACGACTGTGCAGACGCCAATTTGCCTGGGTATCATGAAAAATACCTGTCCGCAAACAACGGTTGATCTGACGCAAACTCATATCGAAAATCCGTCAACAGGTGTAACCTACGAATGGTATACCAGCATTGATCGGTCAATCGCTAGCAGAGTAACGAACCTGACAGCAGTTGGAGCTGGTAAATACTATCTGTTTGCTAAGTTTAACAACTGTTACAGCAGCCCAACGGTGCTCAATGTAGAGATTGTTGACTGTAGCTGTCAGAATCCGGCTAGTGTAACGGCGGTAGCAGTTGCGTCTGTTTGTGAAGGTGATCTGATTTCGCTGAAAGCAATCCTGGGTGGCTCGGCAACGAGTGTAACCTGGTCGACGGCTACAGCAACTGCTGGTACATTCAGTGCTCCAGGTAGTCTGACAACGACTTACACGCCATCAACGGCAGATGTCGCAGCAGGTACTGTTCTACTCACTGTTACCACAAATGACCCAGATGGTCAGGGCGTGTGTGCACCGGCGACATACTCGGTACTGGTGAAAATCAACAAACGTCCCGATGCTCCGCTGGGTGTAGCCTGCGACGACACGCTGGTTTGTCAGGGTAGTAGCACCAAACTGGTAGGTTTTGCACCAAACGGCAAAATCAACTGGTATGATCAGAATGGAACGCTGATCGGAACGACTGTAAGCGGTGGTAAGCTGATGGTAACACCTGCACACGCTGGAGCCGTTGTTTACTATGCCGAAGCAGTTAGCTCGGAGGGCTGTGTAAGCAGCACCCGCACCTCACTGACGATCACAGTAGGTCAATGCCTGGCTGATCTGGCAGTGCTGAAGGATGTTGTTTCGGCAGGCCCATTCTCGGTAGGCCAGAAAATAACCTACTCGATTACAGCTTCTAATAATGGACCAATTACGGGTACGGATGTCAAAGTGACCGATATATTACCGGCCACGCTGACCTACGTAAGTTCGACGCCAGTTAATCAGTATAACCCAGCAACGGGTATCTGGACAATTGGTGCGCTGACGTCAGGTTCGAGCCGGGTACTGTTGATCGAAGCGACAATCAATGCTGGTGGTTCATTGAAAAATACAGCCATCATCAGTGGTTCGAACAACGATTCAAATCATACGCTGAATGACACATCGAGAACCGTAACGCCAGTTATCGATTGCAATGTGGCACCACCAACGCTGATTTGTGCGATTACAGAAATCTGTAAAGGCAATACGACAACGTTAAGCGCAAAAGGTTGCGAAAACGGAACTGTCAAGTGGTCGAACGGCAGTACAGGTACCACGATCTTCGCGGCCCCATTGGTCACAACGACTTACACGGCTAGCTGCGTAGTTGGCCAGTGCGTAAGCCGGGCTTCTGAACCAATCACTGTAACCGTGGTTGAGCCTCAAACCCCAACGATCGTAGCCAGTGCGGATAATGTCTGCCCAGGTACATCGGTAACGCTGACGGCATCGGGTTGCCAGGGTGGCATCATCGAATGGTCGGATAAAGCACAAACGGGCAACTCGATTGTGGTGACGCCATACAGCAAAACGACCTATACGGCGCAATGCCGTCAGGCTAACTGCCTCAGCAACCCTGCTGTGATCACCATCAATGTAAACACCGACCTGGCTCAACCAACGATCGTGTGCAGCACATCGGTTGTATGCCCAGGTGAAACAGTAACGCTGACGGTTGAAAACTGCATCGGTACACCGCACTGGAATAGCACAACAGCTACTACGTCGAGTATCGTGGTAACACCAACACTGGGTAGCAACTCGTACTGGGTATATTGTCAGAACGGTACATGCACCAGCAAATCGTCGCCAGTGTATACCATTAAGGTGGTGGCTCCAGTGATCCCAACAATCACGGCCAGCGCGGATACGGTTTGTGCAGGTGGAGCGGTTACGTTGACAGCAGCCGATTGCAATGGTACGGTTATGTGGTCGAATGGAGAGACTGGCAACAGCATCACTGTTCATCCATCAGCCAACATCAGCTACTATGCGCAATGTAAATACCGCACTTGCCTGAGCAATCCATCTAACACGGTCGATCTGGTGGTTGTGAACCCGCAGGCTCCGATTGTGAAGCTCAGCAGCACAAGCATCTGTAGTGGCGAACCTGTTTCGCTGACAGCTACAGGTTGCACCGGTACGGTTGTTTGGCACGGTGTGGATAAAACGGGATCGGTTATCACGATCTACCCGACCGAAACCAAGCAATACTACGCTACCTGTAAGATTGGCGCTTGCGAAAGCGGAGCATCGAACTCGGTTCGGATTTCGGTCAATACGTCGCCAGCACCAGCACCAACGGTTGTGGCTTCGACAACAGCTATCTGTAGTGGTGGCCTGGTATCGCTGACGGCTACGGGTTGTGTAGGTACGGTGAAATGGTCGGATGGTCAGACGGGCGCTGTGGTATCAGTAACCGCTACTCCGTCGAACCACGAGTTCTATGCCTTGTGTGTGCCCACCAGCGGAACCGCCTGTGGCTCGAGCAAGTCGAACGTAATCAATGTGCAGGTAACGCCAACACCGACACCAACAATTGTTCGTTGTCTGTGTAGTGCGGATACGATCTGCCCAGGTGAAGAGGTGAAACTGTCTGTGAAGAACTGCCAGGGTACACCACACTGGAGCACGGGCGAAACTACCACCAGCATCATCGTATCGCCAACGGTAACGACCGGCTATACCGTGTACTGCCAGGAGGGTGTTTGCCAGAGCACAACGACAGAGCCGTATAAGATTACGGTGATCCCTGTAGCTGCACCAACAATTGTCGCTTCGGCAACGGGCGTAACGCCAGGTGGTTCGGTAACGCTGACCGCTTCAGGTTGTGCCGGTACGGTGATCTGGTCGGCCAACGATGTGAACGGTAATAACAAGGGTGCATCGATCGTGGTGATGCCGAATGGCACGCAGACGTACTACGCACAGTGTCAGTACCGCTCATGCCTCAGTGATCCATCTAACCCAGTCATTATTAATCCAAGTGGCTGTGTCGCTAAGGCTGGTACTTTAGTGCCTGTAAACGAGAAAATCTGTGCCAGCACCAGTACAACAGCTACTGTAGCGGCTACGCTAAACGGTGGTCTGGTACAACCGACTGGATACTCAGTAGTTTACCTGCTGGCTAAAGATGGGGTAGTACAGCAAACCGGAGCAACGCCACAGTTTACGGTACCGGCTGCAAACGCTCATTACACCATCCACACGTTGGTATACAACGCAAACTCGGGTGATGCCAGCTACCTCGATCTGTCGCAGGTGAAAGCAAATCTCTCGACGATAGCCGATGTACAACAACTGATTGGTGGTAAGTGCGCCAGTCTGGATGCTACTGGAGCGGCTATGAAAGTATGTGTCATCGACGCACCAACCTTATCGGCTACGTCACTCACCGTATGCGTGGGCGGACCGGTTTCGATAACGGCAACAGGATGCGAAGGTGGTACAGTGAAATGGTCGGATGGTAAAGAAGGGACTATCTACGAGACGTCGGTTTACACCGAACGCTGGCTGACAGCTATCTGTGAGATCGACCATTGTGCCAGTACGCCTTCGGCATCGGTACACATCAGCTTAGGTACACCACCAATCCCGATTATCGTGAGCGACAAGTCGGCGATCTGTGTGGGTGAAACCATCTCGCTGACCGCAACCGGTTGTTCGGGAGGTACCTATATCTGGTCCGACGCTCAACAAACGACAGGCTCGATCCTGACCGTTACCCCAACTCAGGACGCAACATTCCGCGTCAAGTGTAAAGTGGGTACCTGTGAAGGTGAGTGGTCGGCTGCTACGACGATCCAGGTAGGTAAGCCAAATGCACCAACCATCTCAATTCTAGGTGGTGGCAGCAGCGCAACGGCTTGCTTCGGTGCCTCAGTAACGCTGGTGGCTCAGGGCTGCTCGCCAGACAGCTACGTGACCTGGTCGAACAATCAGGTAGGCAACACGCTCGTTGTCTCGCCAGCTAGTTCGGCAACCTTCTCGGCGCAGTGCTGCAACTCGACCTACTGTAAGAGCGATCCGTCGAATACAGTTAGTGTAACGGTGCTGCCGAAAGTGCCGGTACCAACTGTGAGTGATCTGACCAACACCTGTCCAATAACTACGGCCGACCTGTCGAAAGGTGTTACCAGTAGCCCAACAACAACCGGTGGTGTGTTTGAATACTACACGGATGCAACGTTGAGCAGTAAAGTAGCCGATCCAGCGCACGTTGGCACGGGTACCTACTACGTGGTAGAGAAAACGACCAATGGTTGTGTCAGCCTACCGGTGGCGATCCATGTACAGATTACTGCCTGTGTTGAGCCTACACCTTGTGACAGCCAGAACCCGGCTACCGCCAATGCTGGTCTCGATGCAAGTGTATGTGCAGCAAAAACTTACCAACTGAGTGGTGTTATGGGTGGTGCGGGTAAAACCGCCCACTGGACCACCAGTGGTACGGGTACATTCGATAATCCATATGCGTTGAATGCCATCTATACGGCTAGTGCCGCTGATGTGCAGGCTGGTAAGGTTACTCTGACCCTATCGGTGAGCACCAATAATGCGGCCTGCCCAGTGGCAACCGATGCGATGGACCTGACTATCGACGGTATCAAGACAACGCCGGTGGTAACGGTCGTCGGGGCTCAGAACTTATGCTATGGTGACTCAGTGACGCTGAAAGCACCAGCCGGTTTTGCAGGCTACAAGTGGAACACCGGTGCTACATCGCAGACCATTGTGGTAAAACACAGCGGAAGCTACAGTGTCCAACTGGTAGATGGTTCTGGTTGCAGCTCGGTCAGTTCCGATCCAGTGAACGTGAATGTAGCTGAGCCTGTACTGCCACCGTTGGTGCATAACCTGCGCAACGAGTGTCCCTCGAAGATTGTGGATCTGACAAAAGCTCTGTCGACAACCACAGCCGGAAGCACCTATACGTATCGCATCTGCGAATGCAACACATCGAATATTGTGATTCGCCCAGATTCAGTATGTGAAGGAACCTACTGGGTAGTAGAGCGGACTGCATTGGGTTGCGTCAGCAAGCCTTCGAAAGTGACTGTGAAGGTCTTCAACTGTGCTGCCGATACAATCAATACCGACGTAAGCATTACGAAACTGGCCAGCACGGCATTCGTTCAAAACGGCGCCCCTGTTACCTACACCATTACGGTGAGCAACGCAGGGCCGCACACTGCGAAGAATATCGACGTTCGTGACGTATTGCCAAAAGGACTGGATTTCGTACCAACTCCAGGTGGCAGTTATACCATTGCGAATGGTAGTGTACACACAGATAGCTATACGGTGTCGAACGGTGTAATCCTGAAACACATCGATAGCCTGAAGGCTGGTGCATCCGAACAGATTGTCTTCAACGGTCGCCTGACGGTGAAAAACCAGGAAGTTGTCAACACTGCCGAGATCGTTTATCTCGACAACAAAGACAATAACCTGGCGAATAACACGTCGAGTGTGACGGTGAAAGATACATCGGCTCACAAGGGCAGTGTAATCGGTCTGGCGAAAGCTGTACTGGGGACGCCCCAGGCTCTTGGCGATTCGCTCATCAAGGTGGCCTACCGATTCGTAGTGACCAACTTTGGTGACGATACCCTGCGCCATGTTCAGGTGAACGACGATCTGGCCTACGCCTTCCGTCCGAACTCCGTATCGGCTGGCGTAACGCTATCTGATGCGAATTCAACCCTGAAGGTTAACCCTGCCTTCACCGGAAGTGGCAGCAACACGAATCTGCTGGATACGACAAGCTACCTCTTGCCTGGTAAGTCGCAGATGATGGTACTGAATATTACGGTAACTCGTGCGAGTGGCGATACAACCAAAGCGTTCTACAACCTGGCTGGTGCTTCCGCTATCAATAGCGTGACGGCCGTGTCGGATATGTCGACTGATGGTGGTGTTGCCGATCCGGATAACGACGGTGATCCAACCAACAACACAGTAGTTACCAGCTTTACCCTGGGAGCTAGCCAGCCACAAGGGCCAAGCATCGGTCTGGCACTGGCCGTTGTTAAGGTCGAACAGCTAGCCGATAGTTCGTACAACGTGACCTATAAGGCAACGATTAAGAACTTCGGTGATGTTCAACTGAAAGGACTGAGTCTCGTCGATAGCCTGAACAAGGTGTTCCTCTCGCCAGCGTCGTACAGTGTAGTGAGCGCTCCAGTCGTTGCCGCAGGCAGCACATTGGTAGCCAACACCAGCTTCGATGGCAGTACACAGCCGGATATTCTGACGAACGCCAGCACACTGGCCGCCGGTGTACAGGATACCGTAGTCTTTGTAGTGAACGTGAAAACCAATGGCAACAGCGGACCGTTCTACTCCAGTGCTACTGTAACCGGTACAACACCAGACGCGTCGCAGACGGTTATGGATATCTCCAACAACGGATTTGACCCAGCGCCAACAGGCTCTGCCCTGACGACAGTCCGCTTCGATCTGCCGAAAGGCTTACTTGGGGTTGCTAAATCGGTGGGTACACCAACGTTGGTTCAGAACGGTGTGTATGACATTCCATACACGATCACGCTGACCAACATGGGTACAGAACCGCTGAAGAACGTACAGGTGGAGGATAACCTATCTCAGGCATTCGGCAAAGGAGCACTGATCGTAAGCAACCGCATTAAGATCACCAGCACCGGTACAGTAACTGTTGATACGTTGTACACCGGTCAGGGATTGATCACCAATATGTTGGTTGATACGGCAAGTACGCTGGCAGTAGGTGCCAAAGCAACGCTGACCTTCACGGTTCGGGTTGATGTGTCGGGTGTTAACCCTGATTCGCTGACCTTCTACAATACAGCTGCTGCTTCGGCTAAAACGCCAGCTGATGAAGTAGTTTCAGATGCATCAACGGCCGGTACGAACAATGACCCAGACAATGACCTGGATCCACGGAACAACAGCCAGCCAACACCAATTGCGCTCAACGGTCGGGCTACCGACTCGCACATTGGTCTGGCCATGTCGGTTGCCGATACGGTTCGTCAGTCGGATGGTAGCTACAATGTGACCTATCAATTGGTGGTGAAAGCCTACGGTCCAGATCCGTTGACCCACGTAATGATCTCCGACACGCTGTCGAAAGTATTCAACAGCCAGACGGGTTCGATCTTTACCCTGGTGAATGCGCCGATCATTACCTCAACCGGTAGTGCTCTGAAGCTGAACCCGAACTACAACGGGGTTTCTGATCCGGTGATCGTTCTGGGTGATAGCACCAGCAGCCTAACAGTTGGTAAAGTAGATACGATTCGTGTGGTGATCAACGTCATCTCCGATGGGTCGACAACGACATTCCTCAACTCGGCTTACGCACAAGCGCAGTCGAAAACAGGAACGGTCAGCGACATATCGACGAGTGGCCTGAATCCTGATCTCAACGGCAACGGTGATCCGACCGATCCGAACGAGCGCGAAGCTACTCCGCTGACTATACTGCCGACGTATCAGGAGATTTTCATCCCACAAGGCTTCTCACCAAACGGCGATGGTATCAACGATCAGTTCGTCATCCGGGGAGTCAATGGACTTACGGTTAGTCTGGAAGTCTACAACCGTTGGGGTAATCTGGTCTACAAAAACGAAGATTACAAAAACGATTGGGATGGTAAACCGAACACGGGTATCCTGATCAATTCGGCCGATTCCAACGGTTTACCTGACGGAACGTATTACTACGTGATTAATCTGAGCGATGGCCGCAAGTTTGTTCGATACATGACTATTAACCGCTAATTCGGATGGCAAACCAGTTTGCAACTAAACTTTGGGCCGCGGGACTCGTGCTGCTGATGCTGGGCATCAGCAGCCGCCCCGTGCGGGCTCAGCAGGACAAGATGTTCTCGCAGTACATGTTCAACATGATGGCCCTAAATCCGGCGTATGCTGGTAGCCGGGACGTACTGAGCATGTCGGCATTGTATCGCAATCAGTGGACGGGTGTTGAAGGGGCTCCGCAAACCGCTACCTTCACCGCCGATATGCCACTGAACCAGGAACGGGTAGGGGTAGGGCTTCAGCTCTACGGTGATAAGGCTGGGGTGATTCAGGAAGCGGGCGCTTTTGCATCCTATGCCTTTCGGATTAAAGTAGGGCGAAAAAGCACGCTGGCATTAGGGTTGCAGGCCGGTGCGTCGAGCTACCAGGCCAATCTGACGGATGTGAGAACATCGCCCGATAACCAGATTGACCCGGCTTTTGCCAGCAATATCTCCAAGATTCTGCCCAACTTCGGAACGGGTATTTACCTGAGCAACGACCGGGCTTACCTGGGCCTGTCGGTGCCACGCCTGATCAAGAACCGGCTGAGTGAATACAACGTCGGCGATTATCGGTCGGTGCAGGCTCGTCATGCCTATCTGGCTGCTGGTTTTGTGGTCGGTATCAGCCCGGTTGTCAAGATGAAGCCTTCCATGCTGGTGAAGTATGCCGAAGGGGCTCCGCTTGGATTTGATGGCAATATCAACTTCTGGTTTGCCGACCGAATTGCCATTGGTGCATCGATTCGCCGGAACCAGTTTTCGACCTGGTCAACGTACACAACGGATGCCATAGTCGGTATGCTGGAAGTCCAGTTGACAGATCAATTCCGGTTTGGATATGCTTATGACCGGACCATGAATGGCTTACAAAGTGTAGCGCCCAGTTCGCACGAGATCATGATTCGATACGAATTTGGCTTCGGTAAGAACCGGATTCTAACGCCGAGATATTTCTAAAAGAGCGAAAGACCGAAAGAGTGAAAGAGCGAAAACTACCAGTGGGTTTTCGCTCTTTTTTATTATACAGAACTCGTTTGAACTTATAAAATAAGCTAAATAGGAGTGTGTTTTGTCATTTCGACCGGAGGGAGAAATCTCAAAGTTCCTTACTGGTCAAGCTTGAGGTTTCTCTCTCCGGTCGAAATGACAAAAATGTATGGCTTTTGGTTGATAAGGAAAAGTTTGAACAGCCTTACGGTTAAAAATGCCCCTCGAAAGGATTTTCGCTCTTTCACTCTTTCTGTCTTTCGCTCATTGATTTTCGGCGTAGATTTTGCTTACTGAAAGGTATATTCTCCTGATTTTCGGGAGGGGTATGCTTTTTACTTATAGTGCTGCTGTTTATCAACTTTCGTAGTTTATGAAACATATTCTCCCTATTGTCGTACTCATCTGGACGCTGGTCGGGCCCGTTCAGGCGCAGTCGTTAGTAAAACAGGCCGATCGTCAGTTCGATCAATTAGCCTATACTAAAGCTATTGAACTGTATGAACAGGCACTTAAGAATCCGACCACGCTTCCTGAGGCCGAACGACGGGATGCCAGAGCTAAATTGGGATACAGCTATCAGCAAACGCGCGATATGCCGAATGCAGAGCGGGTATACCGGGAGCTGATGAGCGAAGGAACGCTTCCGAGCGATTACACAAAATGCTATTTATTCTACGCGCAAACGCTCGCCAGTAATGGTAAATATCGCGAAGCGCAGGAAGCCTATACGAAGTACGGCACATTACAAACCAGCGATAAACGCGGTCCATCTTTTTCAAAACTGTATCATGACGTAAGCGCGTTAACCCGCAATGCTGGAAGCTATAAGGTTGAATTCCTGAAGACAAATACGCGTAATGCCGAGTTCAGCCCTATGCTGTATAAAGATGGCCTGGTATTTGTGTCAACCGGCAATGGCAGCGGGATCAAGCGTGTTTTCAAATGGAACAATACGCCTTTTCTGGACCTATACTACATGCCCGATTTGAAATCGATCCGCACCTCGAAAGCAGCAAGTCTGGGAGGGAGTTCGGTCGCTACTAAACGGTTACGGACACAGTTGATTCGGCCGCTTGGTAGTGACGATTATACAGCGCCAACCGCCAATGATTCGCGTACTGTTGGTTTTTACGGTGGAACGAACATCAGCTTAGGTTACGAAGATCAGCCTATCAGCGAGTCGGATCAGTTTAGCCGCACACTGAATACAAAATACCATGAAGGGCCTGCAACCTTTACAAAAGATGGCTCCCGCGTGATTTTTACCCGGAATAACTACAACGATGGTAAATACCGGAAAAGCAGCGACGGGGTGAATAAATTAAAGCTCTATACGGCTACACAAACGAGTGGTGTATGGAGCAAGGCCGAAGAACTGCCTTTCAACAACGATGAATATTCAACAGGGCACCCCTCGCTGTCGAAGGATGATCAACTGCTTTACTTCGCATCCGACCGGCCAGGTGGTTTTGGCGGTACTGACATTTATGTGTCGAAATGGGTAAATGGGAAGTGGAGCGAGCCTGCCAATCTGGGTAAGGAAGTGAACACAAAGGGCAATGAACTTTTCCCCTTCGTCGATGAGAAAGGAAACCTGTATTTTTCGTCTGACGGGCGTCCCGGTTTAGGGGATCTGGATATGTTTTACGCCCAGCTAACTCCCGATGGGCTGCAAGGCATGTTATCGCGTAATCTGGGAGAACCACTCAATTCGCCCAAAGACGATTTCGGTATTGTTACGGATGGCGACCGAATGACCGGATTTTTTAGCAGCAATCGCAAGAATGGCGGGGCCGATGACGACCTGTATCGGTTCACTCGCGAAGGGGCTCTTTATCCCTGTCGCGAGCTGACGGTCAGCATTATTGATGCCGAAACAAAGGAGCCGCTGGCCAACACATCCATCGCTATGGATAACCCAGCCAGCGATGGTCAGAAGCAGCTGAAAACAGATGCTGAAGGACTGGTGCGGGTTTGCCTGACTGTCGATAGCGACTTTAAATTTCTGGCCAGCCGTGATGGATACTTGGAAAATCGCGTTGGCTTTTCAACCAAAGATATGTCCGACGATCAACCCTCTCGGTTAGAAATCCCGCTTGCAAAGCCGAAAGTAGAAGAAAAATCGACGGTAGGTATGACCACCTTGCGCGGACGGATCACGACCCAAACCGATAAAAAACCAATCGAAGGGGTAAAAGTAGTTTTGCTGAACGGATGCGATGGCACCTCCCAGGAAACGACGACCGGAGCGGATGGTAGCTATGAATTTGCTGTAAAACCAGGCTGCGATTATTCGATCGAAGCCATGAAAGACAACATGGGCACAACGGGTAGCCGGGTCACTAAAGAAGGTGTCGGATCGACAGATTTGACCATGTTTAAGAAAGGCGATGTGATCAAGATCGACAATATCTACTACGACCTCAACAAATCAATCATCCGGCCCGACGCTGCTGTGGAGTTAGATAAGGTTGTGGAGTTGATGAAAAAATACCCAACCATGAACATCGAAATGCGGTCGCATACCGATAGCCGGGCATCGGCCAAGTACAACGCTACGCTATCGAGCAATCGGGCCCGAGCAGCTGTCGCTTACCTGAAGTCGAAAGGTATCGGTGCTAAACGGATGATTGCCAAAGGGTACGGTGAAAGCAAATTGCTGAATAAGTGCAAAGATGGTGTAAACTGCCCTGAAGAGGAGCATCAGCAAAACCGTCGGACCGAGATCAAGATTTTGAAGTTTTAGATAATAGGAGAGTACATTTTAAACGGTGGTACGGCTGATGATATAGTTGATTGTCAGGCGATTGTATCAGCCGTGCCACCGTTCGGCGAGCAGTTTGGATCACATAGAAATATGGAGTCGGCACGGAGATTCACAGAGAAAAGAATTACTCTGAGAAACTCTGCGCCGATTTTCTGTGTCCGTATGCGCTAATTTTAAGTAGGTTTTTCAGGTAAAAGCTTGCAACTTGGCTTGCTATTTTGACAGCTCTATGCGTATTAGTTTACCGACCGCATCATCATTTTTATTAGGGGCTATTCTTGCCATGTTGCTTAGCATTCAGCAGGCATATGCCCAGAAGGAAGTGCTGTATTCACAATACCTCCTGAATCCGCTGAGTATCAATCCCGCCTATGCCGGAAGCCGCGAATCGTTTCACCTGACAGCCTTTCTTCGGCGTAAATGGATCAGTGTTCGGTATGCTCCCGTTACGCAGAGCGTTTCGGCCGATGGAGCCATTGCACACGGTAAGTTAGGCCTGGGCTTTCAGGCGCTCAATGATCGGATGGGATTGTTTACAGCAACTGGCGTTTACGGCAGTATAGCCTATCGATTTAATCTGCCAGCATTGGCCAAACTGTCGATTGGTGTTCAGGGAGGAGTGAGTGTAGTGCCTCTCTACGATGTGACCAGTGCTACCAGCATTAATCGGGCGGTCAGCAGTCTGGGCGTTGGGATTTATTACCGCTCTGATCGCTTTTTTGCGGGTATTTCGGCTCCTGAACTGTCTGGACAGATAAAAGATATTACAGGTCGATATTCGTTTAAAGGGGTTCAGCCGATCATGTTTCAGGTGGGTGCTCCGTTCGAGGTGAGTGAGACCGCCGTCCTGATTCCATCCGTCTTGATTTCGAAAATTGCGGACCGACCTTTAGGATTCGACATCAATATGCGGGCCTGGTTTCAGGAACAATTTGGATTTGGATTATCGTATCGACAAAATAGTCCGGGTTATATTTCGACCAATTATGTGCAGGCCATCGCCGAATATCAGTTAAGCAAATCCATTCGGATCGGGTATATTTTCAATTCGCAAACCCCCGAAAGTCCTAATGCCATGCAGTACGATCAGAAGAGTGTGCATGAGATTATGCTCCGATTCGCACCAAACGTACTGTCGATAACCTATTGATCAATTGACCTGAGTAGGGATGACTGAGACAATCAAAATAGTTAGTATATTAGTACCTTAGAAACGTAACGAAACGACCGCTTGAAAGCCAACGAAGAGATTTCCAGGGGCGATATGTTGCGCTATCTGTCGGCCAACAGTCGTATGCCTAATCAATCCACTATTCAGAATTTGTATATACCCAGCGATCTTGATCGGGAGTTTCCGTTGGCTCCTCATTTCGTTCAGGCGTTTGGGAGTTATCCGAATTACCTTCATTTCAATGATGATTTTAAGCCCTCGGCTCAGCAACTGCTCGATAGCCGTGGCTTTGTGTTAATCAACCATTCGACGCGCGTGACCGACCAGGGATGGCACGTGATCGAGCGAATTTATCAGCATGACGATGGGCTGATACTAAAGGCCGAGTTCGTTGGTGACCGATTCTTTCGGCTATATGGCTATTTCCGCGACGAAGTTCAGGCGAGGACCTTACTGGATGGCTTTCAGGATCATAAATACGTTCATGAAGACAATCAGACCCACATCTACCTCATTCAAAGCGGCCTGGGCGGATTGCATACCGAACGGGTAGAAATTTTGCCGCCTGAAATTGATCTGGATCTCCATTACAACGACGATTTTCCGGCCGTTCACGAGCGGTTGGTAACCCTGTTGGGACAACCCAAGAGCAAAGGGCTGATTCTGCTTCATGGCGAGCCAGGCACGGGCAAAACGACCTATATCAAATACCTCAGTTCGCTGGTCAAGAAGGATATGCTGATTCTGCCACCTTACATGACCAACTACCTGACTTCGCCCGAGATCATTCCGTTTTTACTCGACAATAAGGATTCGGTGCTGATCATTGAAGATGCCGAGCGGATTTTACAGGCCCGCGAAGCCGGTGGCGACACCAACAGCGTCTCGAACATCCTGAACCTTACCGACGGTCTCCTCGCCGATTGTATGCACATTCAGGTCATTGCCACCTTCAATGCCAGTAAACACCTGCTGGATAAAGCCCTTCTTCGAAAAGGTCGTCTGATGGTTGATTATGCGTTTGGTAAACTAGCCCCTACCAAAGCAAACCGACTCCTCGAACACCTGAGCATGGACTACCGCACTAGCCAACCCATGACCTTAGCCGATATTTTCAACCTCGACGAACAAACTGTTTCGGGCGAACGGCAGGAGGTTCGGATGGGATTCTAGCTTAGAAGATTAGCTCTGACCTTAAAAAACTGCCTGATTAATCTGGTAACTAAAGCAGTCCAGTTGATCAGGTAATTTTTTTGTATACCAAATAATCAAAAAACTTGCATTGATTGATTGGGGAGTTTAATATTAGCCATTGTTCATGCTATTATTTTTTACGTTCCAAACCTCTCCTTTCCATGGTAAAATTTGTACGCTTACTGAGTTGCTTATGGGCAGTTCCAGTACTGCTGTTTGCGCAAACAAATCCTAAACAGGCCGTTATTGATTCCATCAATCGAACCTTTTCGTATCAAACAGGCATCGTTTCGCTAAACAAGGGTATGGCTAAACTTACCGTACCTAAAGGCTTTAAGTTTCTGGATGCAGCACAAAGCCGACGAGTGCTGGTCGATATTTGGGGGAATCCGTCCGATGTAGCCGCATCAACACAAGGTATGTTATTCCCAGCCGAAGGCGGGCCGGTCGCTGATAAATCATGGGCATTTAATGTGACGTATGATGAAATGGGCTACGTAAAAGACGAAGATGCCGATGATATCGATTATGCCGATCTGCTGGATGAAATGAAGGAAGGAACTGAAGAGGCCAGCAAAGAGCGTATAAAGAATGGGTATGAATCCATTGCTTTAGTTGGCTGGGCATCTGCTCCCTATTACGACAAAGTGCACAAAGTGCTGCATTGGGCTAAGGAAATCAAGTTTGGCGATACGGCAAAAGTGAACACATTGAATTACGACGTACGAATTTTAGGACGGAAAGGAGTGATGAGTTTAAATGCTATTGCGGGCATGGATGAATTGCCAATCGTTAAACAGCAGATTCCAGGTGTTATAGGTAGCGTTACGTTTGAACCCGGCAATAAGTACACCGATTTTGATCCCAAGCTGGACGTTGTGGCAGCAGTAGGTATTGGTGGTTTGGTGGCAGGTAAAGTACTTGCTAAAGTGGGTTTCTTTGCGTTGCTTTTAAAATTCTGGAAAATATTACTGGTGGCAGTAGCAGGTGGGTTCTCCGCCATCCGTCGATTCCTATTTGGTAAAAAAGCAGCCGAAGAACCTGTTGATGATGGGTCTGAGCCTGTTGGGGATGCATCCTAAAACGAACAGCGGAGCCTGACTCAGGTTTCGCTGTTCGTTTTAGGCAGGCTATGTCAAAGCCGATTCGCCTTCCACTTACTCTGTTTCACAGTAGAAACTGCGGCTCCGTTCTGTTTGGGTTTGGCCGTTTCCAGTAGCCAGGCGCTTAGTACGGCCGCGAGTTCACGCTCTTGAGCGTCGAGCTTAGGGGTGAGCTTATCAGGAGTGAAATAACGACTCACGAATCCTGTGTCGAACTGGCCGGAACGGAATGCTTCGTGTTCCATGACGAAACGGCAGAACGGCAGGGTGGTTTGTACGCCCGAAATTTCGTACTCATCGATGGCCCGGATCATTTTCTGAATGGCTTCCTCGCGCGAGTCTCCATACGTAATGAGCTTAGCAATCATCGGGTCGTAATAGATCGGGATCGCCATACCCTGCTCAAAGCCATCGTCTACGCGTACGCCATTGCCCTGTGGACGCACGTAGGTGTCGAGCGTGCCAACGTCGGGCAGGAAGTTGTTGGCTGGATCTTCGGCATATACGCGTACTTCAACGGCATGTCCTTTAATCTGTAAATCGTCCTGTTTGATCGTTAGCGGTTTCCCTTCGGCAATGTAAATCATTTGCTTTACGAGGTCTACGCCGGTAATCAGCTCCGTTACTGGGTGCTCGACCTGAAGCCGGGTGTTCATTTCCAGAAAGTAAAAGTCCAGATTGTCGTTGACGATGAATTCGACGGTTCCGGCTCCATAATACCCACAGGCTCTGGCCACATCTACCGCTGCCCGACCCATAGCCTCCCGGATTTCGGGCGTCAGAATAGCCGATGGGGCCTCTTCCACCACTTTCTGGTGTCGGCGCTGCACCGAACATTCGCGTTCAAACAGGTGAATAATGTTGCCGTGCTGATCACCCAGAACCTGAATCTCGACGTGCCGGGGTGAGGTGACGTACTTTTCAATAAACACCGAGCCATCGCCAAAAGCCGACTGCGCTTCACTAACGGCCCGATCCATCTGCTCGTCGAAATCGGCTTCCTGCTCCACAACCCGCATCCCTTTTCCACCGCCACCTGCACTCGCTTTTATCAGGATTGGGTAACCAATTTGGGCCGAGATAGCCTTGGCTTCTGCACGATCAGTTATAGCCGAAGGAGTACCGGGTACCATTGGAATATTATAGTCAGCCACGGCTGCTTTGGCCGCCAGCTTACTACCCATGACTTCAATACTTTCGGGCGACGGGCCAATAAAGATCAATCCTGCCTCCCGCACCTGCCGGGCAAAACTGGCATTTTCGGACAAAAAGCCGTATCCTGGGTGAATGGCATCAACCTGTAATTTTTTACAAACGTCGATGATCACATCGGCGCGGAGGTATGACTCGCTGGAAGGAGGAGGCCCAACGCAAACCGCTTCGTCGGCATAGCGCACATGCAGGGAGTTACGATCAGCTTCGGAATAAATAGCGACGGTCTGGATGCCCATTTCGCGGGCAGTACGCATAATGCGCAGGGCAATTTCACCCCGATTGGCAACAAGTATTTTTTTTATGGTCATTGGGTAATGGTCATTGGTTGTCAGGGGTAGTCAGGAATGGTCAAGCGTTGTGAAGGGTAATTATGCGTTACTATTCCTGACCACACTTGACCATTCCTGACCATTTTGTGCCAATAATACAAAACGATTGTCGAATTGAATTTTACGACTTCCGTTTGCGCTACCGAAAGATAACCGTATTTTTGCACTTACCGTATAAAAAAACGAGGCTTTAGCCTGATAAACACCAATAAAAAGTGGATTTATTTGAGAAACTGCGTAACAACTTAGGACCTATCGGTTCACCGGCACGGGATTTTAATGGCCACCACTATTTCGCATTCCCCAAACTGGAAGGAGAACTTGGACCACACATGCGTTTCCGAGGGAAAGAGGTGTTGAACTGGAGCCTGAACAATTACCTCGGTTTAGCCAATCACCCTGAAATTCGGAAAGTTGATGCCGAAGCGTCGAAGCAGTGGGGTCTGGCTTATCCAATGGGCGCTCGTATGATGTCGGGTAACAGCGACCTCCACGAGCAGTTTGAGCAGCAACTGGCTCAGTTTGTCGGTAAAGAAGATGCGTTCCTGCTGAACTATGGCTACCAGGGGGTTATGTCGGCAATCGAAGCCGTCGTTGATCACCGGGATGTCATTGTCTATGACGCCGAATGTCATGCCTGTCTGATTGACGGAATCCGGCTGCATAAAGCGAAGATGGGCGAGTACTACAAGTTCAACCACAACGACATCGACAGCCTGGATAAAAACCTGCAGCGGGCTACCAAAAAGGCTGCCGAAAAGGGTGGCGGTATTCTGGTGATTACCGAAGGTGTATTCGGCATGTCGGGTAAAGTAGGTAGCCTGGATAAGATTGTTGCCCTTAAGGAAAAGTATGAGTTTAAACTGCTGGTCGACGATGCACACGGCTTTGGTACCATGGGAAAAACCGGTGCCGGTGTTGGTGAAATGCTCGGTTGCCAGGATGGTATCGATTTGTACTTTTCAACGTTCGCTAAGTCGATGGCGGCTATTGGTGCCTTTATCGCTGCCGATCACGACATCATCATGTACCTGAAGTACAATATGCGGTCGCAGACCTACGCGAAGGCACTTCCGATGCCATACGTGGTTGGGGGAATGAAGCGCCTGGAGCTGATTCGTAACTCCTCAGAATTCCGGGATAAACTCTGGGAAAACGTTCGTACGCTGCAAAATGGTTTACGTGAACGAGGCTTCGATATTGGCGATACACAATCGCCTGTTACCCCCGTGTTCCTGCATAATCTGGAGGGTGGCGTACCTGAAGTGGCAACCCTTACGAAGGATTTGCGGGAGAATATGGGCGTGTTCTGTTCAATTGTGGTCTATCCCGTGGTACCTAAGGGAACGATCATGTTGCGTATCATTCCAACAGCCGCGCATTCGCTTGACGATGTGGAGTATACATTGAACGCATTTTCACTTGTATTCGAACGACTCAAAGTTGGTTACTACAAGCAGGGGGCGGCTGAAATTGCTCAAAAAACACTGCAAGTATCGGCCGAAGCGGCTACAGAATAGGGTTTTTTGTCAAAAATTGGATTTTTTGGTCATTTTTTTGGCTTAGCTATTGCGCTGTATGATAGAATGCTTAAATTTCCGACCAAAACCGCGTTTTTAGCGGAATTTGGGCATTTTTCACACTTAAACCCATACGTATCGCTATGGCACGCTTCGATGAAGTAAAGAATTTGGTTATGTCGCTCGAAAGTGATTTTGAAAAGTTTTACGAGAAGAATAACCAGGCTGCCGGTACCCGCGTTCGGAAAGGAATGCAAGATCTAAAGACGCTGGCGCAGAACATTCGGTCTGAAGTTCAAAACACCAAGAACACAGCCACAAAGTAGCGCAAGCACCCGGTCAGTCGGCCACAATAAAAACTCCCCTGTCAGGCTCCGGTCTGACAGGGGAGTTTTTATTTATGAGTTATAAGGTTGTAGGGTTATAAAGTTGTATAGTTTTACAGGTGTCAGCTAACCATACAACTTTATAACCCTACAACCTTATAACTTAAATTTTCTCCCGGTGCATGAGTGTAGCTACTCCGCGCGTGGTTACCTTGCCCGTCTGTTTATCTTTAAGCTCGCCCAGGATCTGTGCCGTATGTTTGACTGGGTCAATCGATTGTACCGTGAACGTAGCTTCGTAGTCGGTGTCGACAAACATGGGTCGTAAGAATTCCAACGTTTGCCCTAAATAAACCGATCCGTACCCTGGAAATTCCGTACCCAGAACTTTTGTGAATATGCTTGCTCCGAGCATGCCGTGAATAATTGGGCGTTTGAAAGGGGTTTGCGCTGCGAAATCAGCGTCGAGGTGCAAGGGGTTATTATCGCCCGTAACCCGGGCAAAATCAACTACATCGGCTTGCGAGAACCGAAACGCATAGCGATGAACAGCATTGAGGCCAAATTCCATAGACGGAAATGAATGATGAATAATGTAAAATGGAGAATGACGGTGGGGCAAAGATCGTATAGAAGCACGAATCATTAGTCATTTTGCATTATACATTATTCATTGCGTCTTACCTTCGCGGATACTTATGCTTACAAAACTGGTTTCGTCCGATACGACAACGGCAAAGCGCGTGTTTGGACTGGATGTAATGCGGGCACTGGCTATTCTTATTGTGGTCGATGCCCATGCTACCATTGCACTGAAAGAATATTATAATGGGCTATTTATACACCATCTCTTACCCGATGGTGTTGAGTTATTTTTTGTTCTGAGTGGTTTCCTGATCGGAGGTATTCTGATCCGATCATACGAAAAGAAAGGTGATTTTAACGGGCAGGTTTTGCTGAATTTCTGGACGCGACGCTGGTTTCGTACCTTGCCCAACTACTACCTTGTACTAACGGGGCTGATTGTTTTTGCCCTCCTACGTGCCTGGCGAAGTGGCCTGCACCATACTTTACCAGCCAAAGGACTTCTGCTTAAGTACTATCTTTTTTTGCAGAATTTCGCGAATCCTGTTCCAGATTTCTTCCCCGAAACCTGGAGCTTAGCCATCGAAGAGTGGTCGTATATCTCCCTACCATTGGTGTTGTGGGGTATGCATACCCTGTTTGCAGCCCGATGGTCGCGCCAACGGATTGTCCTGCTGACGATCCTGATCATTATCGTAGGTACCAATCTCTATCGGTTCATTACGGCCCTCCAGATTCCGCTTTCAGAAGGTGAGTTACAATATCGGGGTATGGTTATGACTCGGCTGGATGCGATTTCGTATGGCGTACTGGCTGCTTATGCGAAAAACTATTTCCCGAGTCAATGGACAAATACAGCACTCCGTCGACGGTTGTTACTAATCGGCGTCCTGATTTCTGCTCTGGTTTCCTTCTCGGCATCGATACTGGTAATTGGGTATTATTATAAGGCCGGTATTCACCTCGGATACACGTTTTTTAAACGTACCTTATACTTCCCTCTAATGGGGTTGAGCATGGCCCTCATTGTGCCCTACATGGATGGCTGGCGGACGGCAACGGGCATCTGGGCAAAGGCTGGTATCAGCCGGGCCATTACCCACATCAGCCTGATTTCCTACTCGATGTATCTGCTGAATCTGACGCCCATTATGCTGACTATTATCGAGCGAATACCAACCACATCGCTGGCAATGGGCTGGGCGAAAGTTGGCCTGTTTTGGGTGCTGGTCATTATCCTGTCTACGCTCCTCTACAAATTCTTCGAAAAGCCCGTCACGGAACTCCGCGAACGACTTTCAGATAAAGAGCCAACTCTTTTAATGAGTGAAAGAATGAAAGAGTGAAAGAGCGGAAAGATACGCCAAACACTCATTCATTCTTTCACTCTTTCACTTAACTCGTGTGATCGCTGACGATGACCCAGCGTCGTTTGATCTTACGCCAAAGCAGGGTAAAATAGCCGTCGGCATCACCCATTTTAGGGCGTGTGAGGTGAAACCGACCTATTACATAAGCGACATTCGGACTTGGGAAGTCCATATTTAAGACATCGAATCGGAGCTTACCCATAGCGGCCCGGTCGGGGTAGCGCTTTTTATAGTTTTCGAGCGTGGCCTGATAGCCGTAGGTAATGCCGGCTTTTCCGACGAAGGTGAGTGAATCGGAAGTCCAATAGGCTGTCATAAACTTATCCACACGGCCCGCATTCCAGTCGTCGGTCTGGCGCTTCAGAATCTGGAGAATGGCCCGGCGGTCGGAGGCAGTTCCAATAGACTGGGCATATACGGCGGGTACGAAAAGTAAGCTAAGAAAGAAGAGGGTAGCGGGTAGTCTCATTATAGTGGCAAGTTAATTCATAAAGGGATTGGCAAGTAAGCGATAGTTTAGCGTTATTCGTTGCACCATAGTAGTACTCTATTTCTGAACCTGAAGTTATGCGATTACTGAATAAAGTTGCCATTATTACGGGTGCTGCCCGAGGCATTGGCCAGAAAGCGGCCGAAGTTTTTTGTCAGGAAGGAGCCACCGTCATCATTTGGGATGTACTGGACGAGGGCGAAACCACCGCGCAGACATTGCGTTCGCAGGGATTCCGCTGCGAGTTTAAGCACGTTAGCACAACCGAGGTGACCGCTATCGAATCGGCGGCCCGTGAGGTGTTTGAAGAGTACGGCCGGATTGATATTCTGATTAACAATGCAGGCATCACGCGCGACAAAACACTGCTAAAAATGTCGTTTACGGAATGGCAGCAGGTCATTGATGTAAACCTGACGGGCGTGTTTAATTGCACCAAAATCGTGGCACCCTATATGGTTGAGCAGAAATATGGCCGGATCATCTGCACGTCGTCGATCAATGGCGTACATGGTGCATTTGGGCAGACGAATTACGCAGCGGCTAAAGCTGGTATTATTGGCATGGTGCGGTCGTGGGCCAAAGAACTCGGACCAAAAGGGGTTACGGCCAATGCGGTAGCACCCGGTTTCATCCAGACCGCTATGACCGATGCCATGCCCGACGACGTTCGGAATCATGCCGTAGCGTCCATTCCCGTCCGGCGAATCGGCAAACCCGAGGACATCGCCTACTCCTACCTTTTCCTGGCATCCGACGAAGCGTCGTTTGTCAATGGGCATGTACTGGCCGTTAATGGCGGACAGGCGATTTAACGGTTTCAGGCTCAATGTTTCAAGTTTCAGGTTCCAATGCCGCTGGGTAGTTTAACATGAAACAAACAGACTATCTTTGTAGCCTTATTGACCGTAACTTGATCATGTGGAAAAAAATTCTGGATTTTTATCAGGAGTACAAGCCATATATTTTTTCTGACGGCTGGTACTACATATTTATCGTTGTGTTCATTCTTGTCCTGTTTATTTTCTTTTCCTGACAAGCTCTTCGTGAACATGCATTGCCCATAATAAATTTTAATTTACCTGCGTGGCGACTAAGTCGACGGTTATAGCCATTATCAATCCAAACTCAGGCACAACGTCTGCCGAGCAAAAGAAAGTGCTTCTGGATGCGTTTATGCGTCGCGCAGAAGCGCTTGATTATTCCCCTGAAGTCAGATTGACAACCCATGCGGGGCATGCTACCGAGCTGGCAGCCGATGCGGTGAAACGTGGCGTTAGCCGTTTGATCGCTATCGGTGGTGATGGTACTATCAATGAAACTGCCCAGGCCCTTCGCCGAACATCGACCTCGCTGGGAATTGTACCCATTGGCTCTGGCAATGGGCTGGCCCGGCATCTGGGTGTTCCGCTGAATCCGCTGAAGTCCATTGAGCGAGCCTTAAGTGGTCGTCCGGTGGTAATCGATAGCGGGGAGATCAATGAGTATCCGTTTTTTTGTACGGCAGGTATGGGTTTTGAAGCGTATGTAGCCCATGAGTTTGCCAAAGCCCCAGTGCGCGGACTGCCTACCTATATGCGTACGGCATTTCGGGCGTTCTGGGCCTATAAGCCAGCGCGATACATGATCGATGGTCAGGAAAAGACCCTGTTTTCGATGACCTTCGCCAACGCCGGACAATTTGGCAATAACGCCTGGATGGCCCCTACGGCTAACATTGCCGACGGTAAGCTGGAACAGTGCGAAATCCGGCCGTTTCCGGCTCAGGCGGCCGGTATGCTTACCTGGCGACTTTTCAACAAAACCCTGCATCATTCAGCGTACTGGCGTGGGCATTCCATCACCAAAGCCGTAGTTGAGACGGATGAGCCACTGCTCATTCATGTCGATGGCGAACCACTGACGTTGCCCACCGGCCGAGTTGAAGTACGGGTGTTCCCAGGTAGTTTACTGGTCGTGTTGTAGCCGCCAGGTGCCGCCCTGAGTACGAATCTTAGCGGAGCCTTAGTACTCAAATAAGCCCAGAATAACGCCAAGGGCACCGATCAGCGAGGCAATCAGGCCGATAAAGGCAACAGTACCGGTACCCAAAATCAGCAGAAACAAGCCACCAATCAACAAAACAGCCCCACCGATAAGAATAGGCGCCTTGGTTAGCATGGCCTTCTCTGGATGAGCAGGGGCCAGTCGATGGCTAATCTGTTTATTTAGTTTCCTGAGCACGGCCCGCTCCACCAGGTTCAACTTACGAGGAGTAGCGACGGTAACTAGTTGCTGTGTACCCTGAGAGGCCACAATCAGATGCTTCATGTGATCGATACGTTTACCTAATTTTTTGCTGGCTACCTGTTTGTTGTCATTACGGACATACGCGGTAGACTGGGCCTGTTCAACCTGTTCGGGAATAACTGACTCGGTAGGCGATGGTACGACCGGAAGAGGTGCAACAGTGGGGACGGTTTGCGTAGTACGGGGATTAAAGGCCTCAGCAGGGCCACGCTGAAAATAAGCCGTCGGGCGACTACAAGACGTAAAAAGGGCACTACCAATCAGGGCAACGTGTATAAATCGCTTATAGGTTGTATTCATAAGTCACTATTATTTTGAGATAAGGCATTCAGTTGCTTATTTGGTCTTCTGTTGCCCTACTACCGATTGCTTCGAACGAGACTAGCAATAAGCCAAAGGCGTATGAGGTAAAAGGCTAGTCAATAAAACGCATTTTATTGAATTTGTAAGCCATTGTGGGATCAGATGCGTTCGTTCGGAAGATCTGTTGCGTATAACCGTCTGGTTATCTGCGAATAGACAAACATTAAAATGTAATTAGTATGCCCCGTTCAACCCGTAAAGTCGTCGTATCGCTCGATACCTACCTGAGTATTCTGGCGGTTGTATCCAGCTTCTGCGCCATTGGTATTACCTTTTATCAAGCCTATCTGCAACGGACGCAGCAATATGCATCGGTCATGCCGATTATGGATAACTACCTGAATAATGGTGGAGGGGAAAAAGCCTGGCATGTGGCTATGGTTTTTGTGAATAATGGGGTTGGCCCTGCCATCGTCAAAGCGACACAGATTACCTATAAGAAAAAGCGGTATAATGACCTTCGCAAAATAGCCGAAGAAATTATCGAGGAGAAACTAGCGAAAGGGGAGGTGAAGCCAGCCGATGTGGCAGACTGTACCGTTATTAAGAGTGACCTTTGGCCCGAACGGGTTATCTCACCAGGACAGGTAATTGAACTTTGCAATATCGATCACAAATACGTAGCGCGCTGGGTCGACGAAGCTATGGGCGACGGTGATATTCGCGTACAAATCTGGTACGAATCCATTTATGGCGAGCGCTGGCGATTCGACACGGTCCCCGAACGAATTGAGCTGCGAAATGTCAAGATTGAGTAATCTTATGCTGGCTGTCTGTCCGTTTGCCCGATAACTTTTACGGGTTTGCTGTACTGCTTGTTTGGCCTTATTTTGCTCCCTGTTGTGGCCAATAAGCCTTGATCGTCAGAAAGATACCAACCAGGATCAGTATAGCTTCTATGAGCAGAGTGGTCAAATCATTTTTGAAATTCGTTCGGTAAGCCTGCGGAAAAAACATACGAATAAGTCCGAGTATAATGCCAAACCATCCGGCCAGTGTTACACAACTTTGCCAGCCAACCACCCAGATAGAATGGCTTCGAACAATTGAAAGGCCGGCAACAAACAGAAGCACACCCGACAGATAGACAAGAGGTGTGATCTGTGCCTCATAAAGGGTTGGGTTCCAGATTCTTAATTCGGATGCTACCATGGCAACGAGAGTAGGCCCAACTATACCCGCTATTGATTTTGATTTTTCCACATTTAGTTGACGTAAGGATAGTAAGTGTAGTGTAAGTGCAGTATCAACAATCGAATACAGACCAGCAGAGATGATTCCTTACTGTCTGGTCATCGAGGACAAGCTCACGGATATCGGCCGGAAGTTGGTCGCGCTGCCATCGACATTCCAGTTGTCCTATTTTATCCTTCTCTGTTTCATCAACGGACTCTCTAACTGCTCGGATAGCGTAGGCAGCCGCACCAAGTTCATGGGCGGCCACGTGGGCTACAGCCACGGCCTGTCCGGCAGCCAGGGCTGCAAACCGGGCTGCATCGGGCATACCTTTGGCTGCCGCATTGGCCGCAAAAGCCGCATTGTGCGCTTGTTTCATGGTGATTTCTCCGTTGACCCAGGCCCGTGCCAACTCGATAGCTTGCCTTGGGCGATTATCATCAGCATTGGCCTGCTCAAACAGATGGAGCACATGTTCGGCACAGGTAGCCGCCCATAGAGCAAGCAACCGATGGTTTGAATCGGTCAACGTGCCGCCACGCCGTATCGTAATAAATCGTGGGTCTCGTTCTTTCGGTAAGATCATTTTCTATTTGATACAATACTCTTGTTATACAGAGCTTTACTTGGTATTGCTCAGTTCTTCGGCCAGTCCGATGAGAAGCCCTTCAGGACCGCGAACGTAGCACAGCCGATATGATTCCTGGTACTGAACCACCTCGCCAACGAGTTGTGCGCCATGCTTACTGAGCCGGGAGAGCATCTCATCAAGGTCTTCAACAGCGAACATGACACGTAGGTAGCCAAGTGCATTGACAGGGGCGTTTCGATGATCGGCAACGACAGGCGGGTTGAGAAATCGCGAGAGTTCGAGTCGGCTGTGACCGTCGGGGGTGACCATCATGGCAATCTCGACGCGCTGATCACCCAATCCGGTAACGCGTCCGGCCCATTCGCCTTCGATCATAGACCGCCCTTCGAGTTTCAGGCCCAGCTCGGCGAAAAAGGCGATGACTTCATCGAGGGATTCTACCACGATGCCGACATTGTCCATTCGTAGTAATTTGTTGTTTGTCATAACATGAGTGTTTGATCCCGTTTAGGGAGTCCTGAAATTCCATTTAGCATTATCGCTGCTAAAATCAAAGTCGGCCAATGTCGGTGTGCTATCGCCAGACGATACCAGCGCTAACTTCTTTCCTGAATTCGGTACGATCTTGGGTATGATTCGATAGGTTCCATCCGTCAATTGATCGATTCGCCATAATTGTTCGGGTGCCCCGGTAAAGGCCGGTACGGTCATGACTTCGGCATCGGCAGTGGCCGCTAAAGCGCGATCGGTTCCGGCCAGGACAATCTTGTAATAGGGGCCACCTAAATATCCAGTGCTATCAGGCGCATCGGTAATCGTCCATTGCTGATGGGGACGCGCCATGTAGTCGCCTATTCGCAGATGAATAGGCCCGGTTGGCCAGTTTTTCTGCACATCAGCCAGTTGCTGAGCCGGAACGGGCTTTATGGGGTCATTGTTGGGCTGACCAAATCCGCGTGGTCCAACGGCCATTCGGTTGAAATCAACGGCTAGCTCTAAGGCGTATCCTCTTCGTACGGATTCAATTTCATACGTACCTTCTTTAAACTTTTCTCCGGCAATGGGCCATCCATCTTTCCAGACCACCGGCAGTATACCTAATACGCTTCGACCACTCTGCGCTAGATCGGCTTCGTAATGGATCGACATTTTTTCAACGCCGTTTTCCAGAACGATATGGCCAAAATGACCGGGGCCGATTAATCCGCCACGCGTAGCCACCACCATCTTACCGCCCCCTTCCAGCATGCTTCGGCCTACGTTATCGAGGTAAGGGCCGGTTATTTTTTTGGATCGGCCCACCACCACATTGTAGGTCGAGTTGGCTCCATCGCAACAGCTACCGTGCGTGGCAAGCAGATAATACCAACCGTCGCGATAGACCAACGTGCTGGCTTCACAGACGATGGCTACATCGACGGATTTGTTGCCAGCCTTGAGCTTGCCTGTTTTAGGGTCTAGTTCGATCAGGCGGGTGTAGCCAAAATAGGTGCCGTAGGTCATCCAAAGGCGTCTGGTCGTCGGGTCCAGCATCAGGCCGGGGTCAATGGCGTCGTTCTCTTCATAGCCATCCGACGTAGCCACCACAACCGGTTCAGAGTACTTAAAATCAGGCGACTTTGGGTCCATTGTCTTATTCCACATAGTCAGAATAGCGCCTTTGTGGTTGGGTGAACCACCAGTTGCCCCATATACGACTAGGTAACGATCTCCAATTTTGAGAACGTCAGGAGCCGCGCCACCACCGGGCCTCACTCCACCACCATACCATGTCCAGCCATCGTTGGAAATTAATCCGCCACCGCCCGTGCCGAATGTGTAATACTTGCCCTCGCATTCCGCAACGGTTGAGGGATCATGAATAAAGGGCCGTCCGATCTGTGCGATTACAGTTTGGGTTATCAATAAGACTAAGAAGGAGGTTAGGGTGGTTTTCATGTGTGCTAACGGATTTTAATTAGCGTAAAAGCTTGATTACCTGTCTAATAGGTTTATTTCGATGGCTTTTCTGTCATCCCGACGCAGGAGGGATCTTCGGATGAATCATAGTTGATCACATCACCCGAAAATCCCTCCTGCGTCGGGATGACAGAAAAGGTTTTTCAAGGAAAGTTTAGTTTAAGCAGGCTCTTATCGTAAACAGGTTATTATTCGTAACTAATACGGAGGTTTTTGACAGGCGATCCTTTTTCATCTAAGAAACGCATACAGAAATTAGCCATACCCGGTCCGTTTATGACGGCTCCCCGAACGATGTTCCTTCCCTTTTTAAGCGTTAATCGTGCCGAGGTGCCATTGTCGGCAATCATGTCCCGGTCGCCGGAGAGCAGCAAGGCTTCCTGACCATTCAGCCACCACATGCTTCCCGAATTGCATCCGGCCGCCATCCTGACGTTCTGGATTTCCTCCGGGCAATCGATCACCGTGACCAACCAGACGAGGATTCCGTATTTGGGCTTGTTGAGGGCGTAGGTAAAATGGTATAAATTGAAATTGAACGCCTTGCTGTCCAGCGCATACCACTTCAGCGCCTGATTGCCCACAGTTACCGTTTCGCCATTTTTGGGAACGAGGGTGTAATCGCTGGAAAAATTATCGGTCGAAAAGGTCGTTCGGAGGTAGTTGTCCGTGAAAATATTATTCCTGACAATATCTTTTTTAACGGGTTCCAGCACCAGCCAGCGTTGAATAAATCCTTCTGCATCGGGTGATTTTTTGGCGGAAGAGGCTGGTGTGAAGTGTTTGGATAGGGTGTGGGTCGTATCTCCTTTTAGCGGGATAGGAGGGAGGGGGATTCGTTGTCCCGGACCTGGCCCCTGGGCGAAAGCCGTAAGGCCACTTAGGTGTAAGGCTGATAGAACGATAAACGATATAACTGGCAACAAGGGTTTGCGTTTGCTGTTCATAGCAGATTGCTCTGGTAAGGATCAGTGTTTCTACAGTAAGCGTAGTTTAGGCAAACCTACTCAACGAAGCTACTAAAATGGGTTCGGTTTGGTGCGTCTTGAAAGGCCTTTCAATGACGGTATTTGATCTTGCTGTAGCAAGTATCAGTGGATTTTCGCAAACGTTTGGGGTTTGCTGCTGTGCTGGTATTTTATAATTCTAAGCTTGGCAATTTAAGCCGATTAGAAAACCAAAGTACAAATTTTATTCTCTTGCTCAATAGCGTAATGTCGGCTGGAACTAAGGCTGATAAGAGAACCAAAAGTTAATGTTGCGTTCGGTCAGCCAGCATAGCTGCAAACAGATTGTTGCCTGCTGGCTTTTTCTGTCACTCGTTGTTTATTTCGCTTCTAATGATTTGTTGCTCCTTTTTTCTATCCGCTTTTCGTCTGTCTGATTTGAGTTTCTGTTGATACTTGTTTTTGTCACTATCAAAGTGCATACTAATTTCCGCAAGCCAAGAACCCTGTCTAATCATTAATCCATTCCAAATGCAATTGTCGTAACCACAGTTATGTTTAGAGTAATCACCAAAGTTTCTATGCTTAATTTTTTTGTCTGCCAAAATCCGTTGCTGATTTCTTCGGATATCGTCCCAAACTTTTTGTTCGTCACCTTTCGTCAGGTCTTGACCTAAGTATTCCACTTCAACAAAAGTTTTCGGGTCTTTGAGTTGAAGGAAGTCAAATGTCTTTTTGAAAGTTTTATGGGCGTACTCTCTGACAGTGATTTTAGCGTCAAGCGTCAACTTTTCATTCTCTACGATTGAGCGATAAAGTCCAAGTGTGTTGAAGTCTGAATACTTCTTATAGTTGTCAATGTAAAAGAAATATTTGTCTATTGTCAGAGCATTAAATTTTTGTCCTATTTCCATTTTGTCATAGTTAGAACGCTGTCTATTCAGCTTGCAGGCAACGTCGAGGTATTTACGATGGTTGGGATTAGAATTCCGGCGGCCCGTAATCAAAGCCCGATAAAATTACAAAAGATGATGATAATAAGCTAATGCTCAATAGAAATCCTTCTGCCTGAACCGAAGCTGATTAGAATTACAAATGTTGAGGTTTATTCCGTCCGCCCAACTATTGTAAATACCATGTTGGTGGCTGGTATTTTTTTGATTAGATGAATCGCTTCATATTGCTTTAACAGAATTGGTCTTCTACTGATTTGGTATTTACTGAGGTTATTTTTCCTGTATGTTCAGTGGTTTTAGATTCAATAAGCTTAATTAGATACTCTTTTTTGAGGAAACTCTATGATTTTTCCTTTGTTTACAACAAACAAGTTTCCTTTTTTTAATATCAGGTCTGGCTGATTTTTAATTTCCATTAGCAGCGCCCCTTTTACAACGTAGAACAATTCATCTTTGTTTTCGTGATTATGCCAGGGGACTTCTTGCTCCTTTATTTTTACGACTTAAATATATTGGTCATTTACTTCACCTATAATCCTTTGTGAAAAATAGTTACTAAGACTTGAAAACGCATATTTCGAATTCATCTTTTAAATAGTTTGCTTTTTACAATTTTACCCTCTCTTTTTACCCGATAATAAAGTATTATTCCAATAAGCAATAAAAAAGTTGATGTAAAAATTGATCCCTCAATTCCGAATGCGCCCCCTGTTAATAGTTCTGGTCCCGTAAATTTTGATTGAATGATACTGCCAAAATCATTTGCCCCTGTGAGATTGGAACCATAAAAAGGCTGAGAAAAATTCCAACCTATATGGAAAAAATAAGGTAGCCAAATTCTTTTGGTATAGATAAACATCATTGCCATAGTAAAACCCCAAATCAAATATAAAGGAAGACTAAGTAAGCTGGAAACGGGGTTGGAAATGTGCTGTAATTCTACCAACATTGCAATGACAATGGCTATGTTAGTACCTAACCAATTTTCCAATACTCTTAGGGTTAATCCCCTATGAAATAAGTCTTCAACTATTGCAGCAAATAGTAATACAGTAAACATTCTTGCTGAGTAGTGAGTAGCTGTAATACTAAAAGCCTGATAGTGGCCTAATAAGTATAAAATGAAAATAGATAATGAAATTGTCGAAAAACCAAAAATAAAACCTCCAAACATTTCCCTAGGTAAATATTTTAGAAGGTGTTTGGGAATTGAGAAAGGTTGAGAGTCGTGCCAACTTTGTATCGACCAAAATGCAAAGTGATGACCAAACAGTGGCAACCACTGACCGACTCCCAATGGGCCGCAATTTCGCCCTTTTTTGATCTGAAACGCAAACGAAAGCACGATTTACGCCAGATTATCAACTGCATTTTCTGGCTCTTACGGACCGGTTGTCAGTGGCGAAACATGCCCGATGGCTGGCCCCATTGGCAAGCCGTTTATTACTACTTTCACCAGTGGAAAACTAATAATCTGTTCGAACGAATTAACGCGACACCCAACGAAATGGATCGTAAACGAGTCAACAGAATGACCACCCCCTCATTGGTATGTATTGACTCACAGAGCGTTAAGCTGAGTCCAATGATTTATGAGGAATGCGGTCTGGATCCCAACAAACGAGTCAATGGTCGCAAACGACAGTTCATTGTTGACACCGAGGGCCGTCTTTGGGTTGTGCACGTTCACGCGGCTAATGAAGCAGATGGGGCCACTGGTTGTACACTGGTAAGCAGTATACTATGGCGAGTTGGTGAACGATTAGAAAAAGTGATGGGCGATCAAGCTTATAATGGGGTATTTGCAAAAGAATTAGCTCAATGGAGCATTGACTTTGAGAAGGCATCCCGGCCCGAATCGACTCAGGGTTTTGTGCCTGTCGCCAAGCGTTGGGTCGTCGAACGTAGTATTGCCTGGACCAATTTTTTTCGTCGAATCGTCAAAGATTACGAGTATACAGTATCATCTTCGGTCAGTTGGCTGTATTTGGCTAACATTCAACTCATGCTTCAACGAATCTAACATTATCACAAAAGATAATTTCCCAACACGTTCTTAGGGATAGTTCGGTAATTTTTCTTTTATCATATACCCGGAATAAATAGTAATAGCTAACTAATAATAGTATTGAAGAAATAAAAATAATAATCGGGTCAGCAATACTTTTTTCTGAAATAATGCTATAAAAAAAAGGTTTTAATATAAAGTTTTAAATTACTACGAATAGAGAAAAAGGGACTGCAATGCCTACGATAATTTTTGTTATTGGAAAATGCAGGAATTTTTTAATTGATGCATTCATTGTTTCTTTTGATTTATTGTAAGTGAAATTTTATACAAAGGCAATTCCTTATTATCTTTACAGCAAGTATGTACAATAAAGTATCCTACATACTAAAAAGGTATTGTTGTTGATTATCAACGCTTTAAACTTAAAAATGAATGAAGAATAAAATTAAAAAGGCACATTGTGCAGTTGATTATGCTTTCCAACGAATAGGTGGAAAGTATAAAGGCCGAATTTTATGGGTATTGAGAGATGGTTTTTTGAGATATGGGGAATTAAAAAGAGCAGTGGTAGGTATAACACCAAAAATGCTTACTCAAACGCTAAAAGAATTGGAAGCCGATGAACTAATTGTTAGAAAAGTTTATTTGGAAGTTCCTCCGAAGGTTGAATATTCACTTACCGATACAGGAAAAGAGTTAATTCCGTTTATTAGCCAAATGAGAAGTTGGGGTGAAAAGCAAATGTCAACAAATTGAAACTTACAATTCTCAGGGTGTTGCGATATGCTTGCCACTAACGAACAAGGCTTTGTGCAGGTTGGGAAATAGCATTCCGTCTGCCCGTAACCAAAGTTAATAATTGCAATATTGCTGATGTTTTATTCATAAGCTAAATTTATAACGTCAAGCTGGAACTGAAGCTAAATTAAAAAACAAAAGCTGCGGCTTATTCCGTCTGCCCAACTTGCACAAAACCACTTGTTAGTGGCTGTGATTCTCATTCCAATCAAGTTTTGTTATTTTATGTCCGTTAATAATTAGAACCGATATTTCCCTGTCCAAACCTGTTCCATAATGGTCTAAATTCATAAGAGTAAAGTTTCCATATTTGTTTGTAACCGGGTCGTGAGTGTAGAAATCGTCAAAAAATAAAGCATTTACAATTTGAATTTCATTATCATTTATTTCTGCAATAAAGGTTAGGTCTGAAAGATGTACTACATACAGAACCTTGTCCTTGTAGATAAACGATGAAAAAAGTTGTATGCCATAAAAGTCTATTTTTTTATTGAAGGCATTTGATTTGTCTGTGTAGCCAACAGCTTGTCCCTTGAAGGTTTTTCCAATTTCATTCGGTTGTGCCAAAGTTAGTTTTGTAGGGTCGGGTATGGTTTTGACTTCCGAAAAGCCATTTCCGTGTCCTAAATGAGCTAAAACATTATAACCATTTTCATTTTTAATTACAGAGTTGGCGCAAGTTGATTCAGTAAGAAACGTTTTTAAAGTTGATTTTTCAAAAAAGTAAACTGTCCCGCCCCATTCTCCAAAACAGTCGCCAAACACAATAAATATATCGTCTTCAAATAGTTTTGGGTGATTTTTTAATGGAAAATAATTTTTCATTTTAGCCCACTCGTTACCATTCCAAAGAAAAACTGACTTTCCTGAAAGCCCGCCTAACTGATTATCAATTATCCAATGGTAGTTAAATCGTTTAGTATTTAGTTTATTCTCCAATTTTGTATTTCGTTCAAAATTGTCAAGATTAAAACAAGCAAATTTTCCATATTCAAAAAGCGAAATGAGATTGTTTTCATAAATGACAGAAAAGGACTTAGGAAAATTTTTTACGTTGTTTTTTTGTTCTTCTGCATTTTCAAATTTGTCTGAGAAGTAAGGGTTTTTAATAACTAAGTGACTTGTGTCAAACTCAATGTAGTTGCCGCTTACTGAAACTTTAAACTTGTCTTTGTAAGGACTTAAATATAAACTGTCTTTCGTTAGAGTAACTTTTCCCCAAGTTTGTTTTTGGAAATGGTCAACAAGTCTTCTTTCAAAATTCAGTTGTTTGTTTTGAGCAAAGGTTGTCATTGAAAGTCCGAAGCTTAATAATATGTAGAGTAGTTTGTTTATCATAGCCACTAACGTTAACCGGCTTTGTGCAGTAGCGGCAATAGCGTACTGTCAGCCGAAACAATTACTAAAGTAAAATATTTATTCAAAAGCCTAGATTAAGAACGTCCAGCCGCTATTGCAAAAAACTGATGTTACCAGCAGTTACTCGTCAATAAACGACATTCACACTCGCTTTTGATGTTGTCACTTTTGTCAAGTCTGCTGCGTCGATAAAAACCAAATTGAAATAATTCTTTCCTTGTGTTGTGTTAACCAAACCTTGTGTCACTAACCAGTAAAACCGGTTTGTTTTGTTATCAAACTCCAGCTTTATTTCCTTTATCGGGTCAATATTCGTTTGTGTTTTTCGTGCAATGTCTATAAGGCGGCAATAAGAAAAGTTCGTATCAATTTCCTTGTATTGGCTTTTTGAAGGAAAATTAAACTTGCTGATGATATTTCCTTTGTCGTCAAGAGCAATGCCAAAATGATATGTCGCCAGAGTGTCTGGCTTAAACTCATAATAGTAGAAGCACTTTGCCTTGCAGTATTTCAAAGTAACATCTTGTCGCCCGCTGTCACGGAAGGTTTTCAATAATTCAGGGTAAACAACGTCGACGGAGTTAAACTTCACCTTTGCGAAAAATGCCTCTCCTGCAAACTCTTTTATCTTTCTTTCTACCTTTTGCTTCAGTAATAGTACATCTCTAGGAGCTTGCAAAATGTCAATCGGGTCTGTCAGCACATTCCAACTTTTTGAGGTGTCACCGCCAAAGGCGAAATTGTATGTCGGGCAGCGATGAATATAGTTTACAAAACCCCAGTCTCCACCATAAGTAATTTTTTCTCGGTCTATGCACTGACCGAACGTCGTCAAACAGGTCGCAATAAAAGGCAGCAGTAATGAGGTGCGGAGTGTCATTCTATAATTGCTGGTAACTTCTAAATATACGCATGTTTCGTCCTGACGACTCAAATCTAAGTGTTCTCCTGAACCTTCCAAATTTCTAAGCAATACTTTTGTTAAATGCTTTAAAATGAGGGTGTTGTAGTTGTTTTAGGTTTTTGTTTTACCCTTAAACAATACAAAATGCGCTATTCTTATTTTGTATTGTTGATAAATTGTCTCATTGGCCAACAATACAAAATGCGTGTAGGGTTTTATAGTCTGTCTAGCGGACTTTTGATGTTCTTCAAACTCTTTTCACTTACCTGCGTGTAGCGTAAAGTCGTCTTGATGTCGTTGTGACCAAGTAATTCCTGAATGAACTTGACATCGGTGCCATTTTCGAGCAAATGCGTAGAGAAACTGTGGCGCAGGCCGTTGATACCTACCTCCTTGTTAATCTTCGCTTTATGAAGAGCCGTCTTGAAAATCTGCTGAGTGCTACGAACGCTGTATTGCTCCTCATACTGCCCTTCAAACAGGTATTTTTTGGGTTTGTATTCCCGGAAATAGGTGCGTAACTGTTCCAGAATGCTTTCGGGTAGGTTGGCATATCTGTCTTTCTTTCCTTTGGCGCGGCCAATGAATACCTCTATATTTTTGCTGTCTACGTCGGTTACTTTCAGGCTTACAATTTCACTAACGCGCAGCCCCATGCCATAACATAGTTTGAGCATAGTGTTGTGTTTGAGATTGGTTGTTACGTCAAATAGCCGCTTAATGTCTGCTGGTGAAAATACTTTCGGCAAAATAGACGGCTTTTTAGGTCGGGGAATTTCAAAAAAGAATTTCTCCCGGCCCAGCACCTGTTCATAATAAAACTTTATGGCGTTGATGCGGCTATGTAGCGTGTTCTCGGAAAGCTTGAGCCTGTTTACGCAGTAGAGAAAATAACTGCGTAAGCGTTCGGCATCGAGCGAGTCCACAGATGTTGTTTTCAGGACGTAGAGAAGTTGTGCAAACTCGTTACGATAAGTGCGGAGTGTGCTGGAACTGTAGGCTTTGAGTTGGAGCGTTTCAATCAGTCGTTCCAAGGCAAGCTGGTTCACAGGATCGATTTTGGCCAGTACATCTTTGCCAACCAGTACCGGGTCAAGGCTAAATTTTTGCCGATAAACTACCGAATCCGGTACATACCATGCTTTACGCGTACCGCTCCATTTGGAACCAACCAGTTTTCTAACGCGCTCATAGAGTTTGGCATTATAGTCGAACAGGATAAAAATAACCGCCTTGTTATGGTGGATACCCGGTTCATACCGAACGATGGGCGTTTTTAATGCTTTTTTTGTGCTTTATCATTCATTGGCCTGACTATCCGTTTTCTTATCAAGCATAATCAGTTGTTCGGCCACTACTTCCGTTACGTAACGGTGATTCCCCTCCTTGTCGTCATAATGCCGGGTCTTGAGCTTGCCTTCAATGTACACCAAACTGCCTTTCTGAAGATATTTGTGAGCTATCTCAGCCAGATTGTGCCATAGCACTACCGTGTGCCAGTCGGTATTAGACTGCGACAGGCCGCTGCGGTCTTTATAGATTTCGGTGGTAGCCAGAGAAAATTTGGCAACGGCTATAGAGCCATCGAGTTGTTGGTAGTCGGGGTCGGCACCGAGGTTGCTAATGAGGGTTACTTTGTTTAAACCACGCATCACAGAAGTCGTTACAGGTGGGAAATGAATAGACAAAGGACAACAATTCCGTCATCTAACGAAAGGATGGAAATTCAGGCGGGTTTTCGGGAACAAGCCCGATATTTGTCCCTCCAAAACTAGACTGATACTCGGGCCATTAGCGACCCGGTATCTTTTTGCGATGTCTCAAAAAGTAGTTCTTGCCTTTAGTGGAGGTCTGGATACCTCCTTCTGTGTTAAATATCTGTCCGAAGACCGGGACATGGATGTGTACTCGGTACGGTAGGTTTCGACTGGTGTGTCTAGGCACTAGCTGACAGATTAAACACTGTCAAGGTTTCCTGTAACTTTGTGAGATGGAAGTAGGCGTTTACATTCCCATCATTTCAGATTATGGTTTCAATGCTACCTTCGGCAATGAAGCTGACAGTTTATTCCTCCGCAGAGCGCTACAGGCACTGATCAAATCAGATACGCCCATTCGGGAAGTGCATTTTGATAAGAATGTGTTCGAAGCGTTGACCATTGACAGCCGGAGCGGCATTTTTGATTTGGCCTGCACGGATGAAAACGGCAGTCAATTCATCGTCGAAATGCAGTTGGGTCTGGCCCCGCATTTTGTACAACGCATGAACGGGGCCGCCCGTGCGGTTTTACGCTCTACACAAGTTCAATACGGTGGTGGAGCGGGGTGAGTTTGACTATGCTAATCTGCCTAAGATCTATGCTATTGCCATTTTGGCGAAAAGTATTTTACCAACTACTCATTTTCATACGCTTGCCAATCTACGAAGCGAAGCGGGTGAAATCATTGACACCCAGATGACGTTTATCACAGTAGAACTGGCTAAATTCGACAAGCCTGTGAGTGAAATTGAGACTGATTTAGACAAGCTAGTGTATACCATGAAGACGCTTCATACAACCGAACCGACCCAGTATCCCGCTTTCTGGAATGAAGAATGGCTTAAACGTGCGATTGACGAGTTGGACACTCGGAAGATGACACCAGAAGAACGGGCGTATTTTGCTCGTGTGACAGCGGCCAATGCTGAAGCCGTCAAGGCCGAAAAGAAGCGGATTGAAGAGGTAAAAATATCAGCCATTCAGAATGCTCTACAAGAAGGCTTACCAGTTGATTTGATTGCTCGAATCAATAGCGTAAGTACAGAATTTGTATTGGCAGTGCAAAAGACATTGTAATAGGCTTCGAATAGGCAACTTCTCAACAACAGGTTGAAGGCCGCAAGGTAAGCTTGGTTGTAAAGTGGTTTGCTGCGAGTACTACTAATGTGTGAGTACGCTACCACTAACGAAAGGATGGAAATTAAGGCGGGTTTTTCGGGAACAAGCCCGATATTTGCCCCTCCAAAACTAGACTGATACTCGGGCCATTAGCGACCCGGTATCTTTTTGCCGATGTCTCAAAAAGTAGTTCTTGCCTTTAGTGGAGGTCTGGATACCTCCTTCTGCGTTAAATATCTGTCCGAAGACCGGGGTATGGATGTGTACTCGGTGCTGGTCGATACGGGCGGTTTTTCGGATGCCGAACTGAAAGCCATTGAAGAGCGGGCGTATTCGCTGGGTGTGAAATCGCATAAGACGATCTCGAAAACCGACGATTACTACCAGCAATGCCTGAAGTTTCTGGTGTTCGGTAATGTTCTAAAAAACAACACCTACCCGCTTAGCGTGAGTGCCGAACGGATATTCCAGGCCATCGCTGCGGCTGAGTATGCCCGTGAAATCGGTGCGTCGGCCATTGCTCATGGGAGCACCGGAGCCGGTAACGATCAGGTTCGGTTCGATATGGCGTTTCGGATCATAGCGCCCGACGCCGAAATCATCACCCCCATTCGTGACCTGCGGCTATCGCGGGAAGCCGAAATCGAATACCTCAAGTCGAAAGGGGTGGATCAGGAGTGGCACAAAGCCGCTTACTCGATCAACAAGGGTTTGTGGGGAACGTCGGTTGGCGGTAAGGAAACCCTGACGTCCGATCAGTTCCTGCCCGAAACGGCCTGGCCTACCCAGGTCACCAAAACCGAGCCTGAAACCATAACGCTGACCTTCCAGCATGGCGAAATTCGGGGTGTTTCGGGGGCTACGTTCTCGGAAATGTACCCCAACTCGGTCGATGCCATCCGTAAGATTACCGAACTCGCCGGGCCGTTTGGTATCGGTCGCGACATCCACGTAGGCGATACCATTATCGGTATTAAAGGCCGCGTCGGTTTCGAAGCCCCCGCTCCGTTGATTCTGATCAAGGCACACCATACGCTCGAAAAGCACGTACTGGGTAAATGGCAATTGTACTGGAAAGAGCAACTGGCCAACTGGTACGGCACCATGCTGCACGAAGGTCAGTTTATGGACCCGGTGATGCGCAATATCGAAACCTTCCTGGCCGATACGCAGGCGCATGTGTCGGGTAAGGTACACGTGTTGCTGGCTCCCCACCGCTTCCAGGTGCTGGGTATTGAGTCGGAACATGATCTGATGTCGTCGAAGTTTGGTTCGTATGGCGAAATGAACAATGCCTGGACCGGCGAGGATGTAAGGGGCTTCTCGAAAGTAGCTTCCAATCAGGTGATGATCTACGAGAAAATCAACAACCAGTGATCGGTAAAGACCGAAAATACTGCGCTCCCCGGAGTGTAGCCTATCCACTGCAACTGCTCGATGTGGTGGTGGATGGCTATGCTCGGGGTAGCTATTCCCGTCGGGATTTTGGGCCGCCCAATCTGGATGCGCCCGTTATACTGGTGATGACATCGGGGCATCTGGGCGATGCGTTGATCATATCATACATTTTCCCGCTGATCCGGCAGCGTTATCCCAAGGCGCAGATCGATGTGCTGGCCGGAAGCTGGTGCGATCCGATCTGGAAAGGTAATCCCTACATCCGGCGGGTTGTCCATTTGAATCATCCGAACACCAACCGGCGGCCATTGTCGACATGGGCCAAGTGGCAGGAGTTTTACCGGACGGCCAAATTCGCCATCGCAACATTGGGGGATACCGTCTACGATTTCTCGATCGATGTACGGTTCTCGGATTCGCCCATGCATTTTGTGCTGCCGTATCTGAAGGTGAAGCGTAAAATCGGCTACGGCACACGCGGCTTCGGTGGGTTGCTCGACGACGAGTTTTTTATGCCCGATGGAGAGGTGCATAATTTCGATCTGGTGCTGAAGCTATTGAAGCCAATGGGTATCGAAGCCGATCTACGGACTGTAAAGCCCTATTTCGAGCATCCAGCCGAATTGCCAGCTCAACTGTGGAGTAAGCTGGGGCGATTGGCTCCGGCTCAAAAGCCGATTCTGATCTTCCCGGAATCGGGTGATGAAGTGCGGATGCTGCCGTTGGAATACTGGGGTAAGCTGGCTATCCGGCTGTTGCAGGAAAGTACCTCTTCAATTGTTTTTGGCGGTCAGAAAGCGTTTACGACCAATCTGTACGAGTATGTCCAGGCGGCTGAGCCTGCCCTTGCTGATCGACTGGTATCGGCGGTGGGTAAACTGACGCTACAGGATATGGCCAGTCTGAGTAAACAGGCAGAGGCAGCGTTTACCCTCGATTCGCTACCCATGCACCTATGCTGCCTGGGTTGCCCTACGCTTTCGTTTCAGAAAAGTGGCATGGGGATTCAATTCTTCCCCATTTCGAGCCAGCCAACGCTGGTCATCCACAATCATCAACTCAGCCGATCATTAACCCTCGACCGTCCTGGTTTCACCAGCGAATACGTTAATACGTTCGATGATGCCGTACTGGATCGGGCTTTGGAATGGTTTCGGTCATTAAATAGTTAGTTGAATAATACGGCACAGAAATTCAATTAGAAGCTGTTTGAGCTTTTGAACATGAACTTGTAGTGCATTTTGTTATTCCGACGATAGGAGGAATCTCCTGTATCCGGAGGTATTTCCAGCTTCGACCGAAGATTCCTCCTACCGTCGGAATGACAAAAATGCCATCGAAATAAACGATTAAACAGGTCAGCGTTTAAAGCATCATCTGTTTATCTCTGTGTTCCAATTCCCAAAATGATGGAAAAAATTAACGTTGGTATTATTGGCGGAGCAGGCTACACGGGTGGTGAGTTGCTGCGTATTCTGATTAACCACCCTTTTGTCAATGTTGCGTTTGTCCATAGCAAAAGTCAGGCTGGTAAACCCGTTTGGGCAACCCATACCGATTTGCTGGGCGACACTGATCTGACCTTTTCGGGTGATGAGACAACGGAACTGGTGACGCAGGAAGGCCTGGATGCCGTATTCCTCTGTTCAGGACATGGAGCATCGGCCACCTTTATGGCCGATCATGAGGTGTCGGACGATGTGATGGTGATCGACCTTAGCGCCGATTTCCGCGATGAACACGACGATTTTGTGTACGGCCTACCCGAACTGCAACGCGAACGGATTCAGGAAGCGACCCGAATTGCCAACCCAGGCTGCTTTGCAACCAGCATTCAACTGGCGATCTTGCCTTTGGCGAAAGCGGGTAAACTGACGGATGCTGTGCAAGTCAGTGCCATTACGGGTAGCACTGGTGCCGGACAGGCGTTGGTACCCACAACCGGCTTTACCTGGCGGAACAACAACGTATCGATCTATAAAGCGTTTACCCACCAGCATCTGGCCGAAATCCGGCAAAGCCTGACTCAACTGGAGCCGGATTTTAAAGCCGCTATCAATTTTGTGCCCTACCGGGGTGATTTTACGCGGGGTATTATGGCTAATGTCTACACACCGTTTTCGGGTACACTGGACGAAGCCAAGCAACTCTACAAAGCCTATTACGAGAATCACCTCTTCACGCATGTAAGTGATACGCCCGTTGATCTGAAACAGGTGGTAAACACCAACAAATGTTTGCTGCATCTGGAGCTACACGACGGCCAGTTGCTGATTACCAGTGTGATTGACAACCTCACCAAAGGGGCTTCGGGGCAGGCTGTTCAGAACCTGAATCTGGTGTTTGGGCTACCGGAGGATACCGGCCTTCGGTTGAAGCCTGTAGCGTTTTGATGATGTAACGCGGCTGGAAAGCCGCAGCCTGGCGATTAAAATCACGGCTTCCCAGCCGCGTTACAGATATGTTCGAAACCGATCGATTATTGCTTCAGAAATTTACGGTTGAGGATGCGGCCTTTATCCTGGAGCTATTAAATACGCCAGCCTGGCTTCGATTTATCGGTGATCGCGGTGTTCGGACGCTCGGTGATGCCCGTCAGTATATTCTGGATGGTCCCCTTCGGAGTTATGAACAGCATGGTTATGGCCCGTATCTGGTCAGATTAAAAGAAGTTGATCAACCCATTGGGATGTGTGGCCTATTCAAGCGCGACACCCTTGAGGATATGGACATCGGATTCGCCTATTTGCCCGACCATATTGGAAAAGGCTACGGCCTGGAAGCCGCTACTGCTGTAATGACATTCGCACGCGATGTGCTAAAGGCAAGTCGTATAGTGGGTGTCGTCGATCCAAAAAATGCCAATTCCATCCGGTTGCTCGAAAAATTAGGCCTTCATTTTGAGCGAGCCGTTCGCCTGAATGGGTATGAAGAAGACTCCTGGTTATTTGCCAGTGACCAGTAATGTTTTCGACAGGATTAAAGCTTGGCTAACGCATCCTGCCATTTTTTGAATGCCGTCCGGTACACTTTATGTCGATGTAAATCCGGCTCGAACGTTTGGCCAAAAGCGACTCGTTCGGCGGCTTCTTCCAGCGTTTTTACGATGCCGATGGCTTTCATAGTCAGCAAAATAGCCCCCATCGAACCACTTTCATTACTGGCATTCAGCCGAACGGGCACGCCCGCCATATCGGCCAGCATTTGCACCCACAGGGTCGATTGGGCAAAACCGCCATTGGCATGAATGACACGCGCTGAACCGGTGAATTCGGTGAGTAGTTCGTTGATACTAAGCAGATTGAATAGAACACCTTCCAGCGCAGCCCGGACAAAATGTGCCCGCGTATGTTGCCAGTCGACGTGCAGATAGGCTCCCCGGACCGAAGCGTCCCATAAGGGTGCCCGCTCCCCTTGCAGGTAGGGGAGAAACAGCAAACCATCAGAACCGGGATCAATCGTAGCGGCTTCGTCCAGAACCGTTTGTGTTTCCTGTTGGGTGAGTTTTTCAGATACCCATTCCAGCACATTGCCTCCGTTGTTGGTTGGCCCGCCAACAGCATAATGCCCCTCGTCCAGATAATAACAGAACAGGCGAATCTGGGCATCGCGAAGAGGCTTCTGAACCGTTTGCCGAATAGCGCCACTCGTACCGATAGTCAGCGTAGCCGTACCGCGTTTAATGGCACCTGCCCCCAGATTGGCCAGACACCCATCTGATGCGCCAATCAGCAGCGAAACACCGGCGGGTAAATTGGTAGCCCGAGAATTGGCATTTGGCTGGTAACTCCGCTGGTAAGTGGTTGGAACGGGGGTAGAAAGCTGATCGGGTCGGACACCGGCAAAGTCGAGAGCCAGTTTGCTCCACTGTCGGGCGCCTTCATTGAACAGTCCTGTAGCGGTAGCAATCGAAAAATCAACCTCGAAAGTACCCGTCAGCTTATGCCACAAAAACTCTTTAATGGAGCCAAAATGAGCGGTCCGGCGAAGCATTCGTGGGTCATGTTCGCGCAACCAGGCCAGCTTACAAAGTGGGATCATCGGATGGAGGGGAGTGCCGGTTTCCTGATAGATCGACTTCCCTAAATCAGCCTGCGTACTTCGGAGTTCAGTAGCCTGCGCTTCAGCGCGATTGTCGGACCAAAGGATCGCGTTGCCTAACGGGTTACCCTTATCATCCATCGGCAACAGACTATGCATGGCTGTGCAGAAAGCCAGATGTGTGATTTTGTACCCACCCTTGACGGTCTCCTGAACCACTTCAGCAATGACCTGTACAAAAGCTGACCATATTTCGTTGGGGTCCTGCTCGGCATAGCCGGGTTCAGGATTCAGGGTTGTTAGTGGAGCCGATGCATGGGCCAGAATCTGGCTCAGATCGGCTGGCATGGCCATCGCTTTTACATTCGTGGTGCCGACATCAACCCCAACAAAACAATTCATATAAGTGGTGGTAATGAGTTATTACACAGAGACACACGGAGGGATCACGGAGATACACGAAGCTTTATTTTATTCTCAGTGTATCTCCGTGATCCCTCCGTGTGTCTCTGTGTAACAGCTATTTAGTTAAACGATAAAACGACACGGCGTTGGCTCCGAAAACTTTGGCTCGAACTTCCTCTCCCCAGGGCGCTACATAGTCTTCGACCAATGTTTTGACCTGTGTATAATTAGCTGCTACCAGACAAACCGGCCAGTCGGAGCCAAACATGAGCCGATCAGGGCCAAACTGTTCGAAAACGACGTCCAGATACGGGAAGAAATCCTGTTTACTCCAGTTGTGCCAATCGGCCTCGGTTACCATGCCCGATAGTTTGCAGGAAACGTTTGGCTGGCTGGCCAGTTGGGTCATATAATTGGACCAGCGGTTGATTTCCTTTTTTGTAATGTACGGCTTGGCGATATGGTCAATGACAAAGTTAACTTCCGGTACAGCACGCACCAGTTGCAAAGCCGCTTTCAACTGAGTGGGGTAGATCAGAATATCGTACGTCAGCCCAAACTCCGCCAGTTGACGGATGCCTTCGATAACGGCGGGGCGAGCCAGAAAATCGTCGGGTTCGGCCTGGGCAACATGCCGGTAGCCTTTAATCTGACTATGTGTCGATAACGCCGTCAGTCGGTCTTTTAGCTGCTCCGACTGTAAATCGACCCAGCCGACCACACCTTTCACGATGTCGTAGGATTGGGCCATACTAACCAGAAAAAGCGTTTCCTCTTCCGATTGTGATGCTTGTACAGCTACACATCCATCGATGCCATTTTCGGCCAGTACAGGCTCTAAGTCAGCCGGTAGAAAATCCCGCTGGATGACGGCCATATCGTCGGTAATCCAACTATCACGAACGGGGTCGAAATGCCAGAAATGTTGGTGGGAATCGATTGTCATAAAATGCATGAATAATGAATAATGTAGAATGGATAATGAGTTGTAGAGAGTGCTTTTTCAACTCACCATTACTCATTATCCATTCTACATTATTCATTGGAAACTTACGGCTACCTGTTTTTGCGAACCCAGCCCTTCGATGCCTAATTCAACAACATCACCGGGTTTGAGGAACCGTTGGGGTTTCAGGCCCATACCCACACCGGCTGGCGTACCCGTTGAGATCACATCGCCGGGGAGGAGCGTCATGAACTGGCTGATGTAGCTGATCAGCGTCGGTACGTTGAAAATCATATCGTCGGTATTCGAGTTCTGGAGTTGCTCGCCGTTCAGGTTGAGCCAGAGTGGCAGGTTGTTCGGCTCTGGTACTTCGTCTTTCGTGACCATGTAAGGGCCTAGTGGGGCATACGTATCGGCGCTTTTGCCTTTTACCCATTGACCGTTACGCTCTAGTTGCCAGGCCCGCTCGCTATAGTCGTTATGAACGGCATAGCCAGCAATATAATCGAAGGCATCTTCCAGTTCGACGTAGCTGGCGCGTTTGCCAATGATGATTGCCAGTTCAACCTCCCAGTCTGTTTTTTCGGAACGTTTCGGAATCACAATGGCATCGTTGGGACCAGATAAGGCGGTTGTCGATTTGAAAAACAGGATAGGCTCCGATGGAACAGGGGCATTGGTTTCGGCAGCGTGTTTGGCATAGTTAAGGCCAACGCACACGATTTTGGAAGGTCGTTTCACGCAAGGTCCGAAGCGGTCGGGGGTTACTTCCGGGCAGGTATGGGCATGAGCTTCCAGCCAGTGCGCGAGTCGGTCGGGGCCGTTGCTGGCGAAAAATGACTCGTCATAATCTTCGCCGAAATGGGTTACGTCAATGTGCTGGCCGGTGGGTAATACAACACCTGGGTGTTCGTGGTCGGGCAGACCGAAGCGAAAAAGTTTCATGCGTTAAAATTCAAATTTTGGGGTAAACGTGTATGCAAAGTTATTTTTAACTGTGCTTTTACTCTCACTTCGAAGAGGTATTATTCACCTTAATCAAATCGATGTTCGACAAACTGCTGCCCATATCCTGAAGTTTTCCTCCTTCGTGCAACGTTCCGAGGTCAATCGGGGAAAAACCGATCGATGAAACAAGATCAGCCACTGTTTTTTTAGCAGCCTTGTCATCTCCGCTTAGTACAATCACTCGATTGCCGGTTGGGGTAACTGGATCAGAGGCTAAAATGGCAGATCCCAATGTATTGAACGCTTTGACAACCTTAGCTCCTGGCAGTAATCCAGCCACAAATTCACCAGATGTTTTCCCGTTCAGATCGTCCAACGTAAAAGGACTTATGGTCAGGATATGGTTGGTTGTATCGATGACAATTTTGTTCGTCCAATCGGGTATCTCATTGAGTACATTCTTAAGCTTTGTCCAGGGAACCGCCAATATGATTATGTCGGCTTTACTGGCTTCCGTGGCCCATACTAGCTGAACGTTGGAGCCTAGTTCATTCGCTAGTTCGTTGAGGGACTCCGGGCCTTTACTATTACTGAGAAGTACATGATGGCCAGCGCCTGAAAGATGGCTGGCAAGTGCCTTTCCAATATTACCAGCACCTAGTATTCCAATGGTCATGGTTATGAAGAGTTGTACGTTTAATGATGTACTAAAAGAAAAGCCCCTACATAGCTGTAGAGGCTTTAAAGGTAGGCAAAATTATAAAAAGCTGTTAGCCGACGCTGCCTTCCAGGCTGATGGCGAGCAATTTCTGGGCTTCAACGGCAAACTCCATTGGTAATTGATTCAGCACTTCTTTAGCGTATCCGTTGATGATCAGGGCTACTGCCTGTTCGGTTGGGATACCGCGCTGATTGCAGTAGAACAGCTGATCCTCACCGATTTTCGAGGTTGTGGCTTCGTGTTCGACGGTAGCCGTTGGGTTTTTTACTTCCAGATAGGGGAAGGTATGCGCTCCACATTTATCACCCAGTAGCAACGAATCACATTGTGAATAGTTACGGGCGTTTTCGGCACGCTTCATCACTTCGACCAAACCCCGGTACGAGTTCTGGCTTTTACCGGCCGAAATACCTTTCGATACAATCCGACTCTTGGTGTTTTTACCAATGTGGATCATTTTCGTTCCGGTGTCGGCCTGCTGCATGTTGTTGGTAACCGCCACCGAATAAAACTCACCGATGGAGTTATCGCCTTTCAGGATTACCGAAGGGTACTTCCAAGTGATGGCTGACCCTGTTTCGACCTGTGTCCACGAAATTTTAGCGTTCGGACCGTCGCAGATACCGCGTTTGGTTACGAAGTTATAAATACCGCCTTTCCCGTCTTTATCGCCAGGATACCAGTTTTGTACGGTTGAGTACTTGATTTCGGCATCGGCATGGGCGATCAGTTCAACGACAGCCGCATGGAGCTGATTCTCGTCGCGCATAGGCGCTGTGCAACCTTCCAGATAGCTTACGTACGAACCTTCATCGGCAATGATCAGCGTCCGCTCAAACTGGCCCGTTCCGGCGGCATTAATGCGGAAATAGGTCGACAGTTCCATTGGGCAACGAACGCCTTTCGGAATATAACAGAACGACCCATCGGTAAAGACGGCAGCGTTCAGAGCGGCAAAGTAATTGTCTTTGGCCGGTACCACCGAACCTAGGTATTTCTGCACCAGTTCGGGATGTTCATGAACCGCTTCACTAATGGAGCAGAAAATAATGCCACGCTCGGCGAGGTCTTTCTTGAAGGTCGTGGCTACCGAAACGGAGTCCATGACGGCATCGACGGCGACGCGTGGGCGGTCACCCTGGGGCTCGTCAACAACACCCGCCAGCCGTTTCTGTTCACTCAGCGAAATACCGAGCCGATTGAATGTATCCAGCAGTTCGGGGTCGATTTCGTCGAGCGAATTAACGGTTTTCTTTTGCTTAGGGGCTGAGTAATACTTGATAGCCTGATAATCGATCGGTGGATAATGAACATTAGGCCATTTGGGCTCAGTCATTTCCTGCCACATCCGAAACGCTTTCAACCGATTTTCGAGCAGCCACTCAGGTTCCTGTTTCTTCGCAGAAATAAAACGAATAATATCTTCATCAAGACCTGGCGGGGCTTCGTCGGCCTCAATCAACGTCTCGAATCCGTATTTATACTCGGCGTTGGTAATACTCTCTAAAATTTCAACGTCCTTGCTCATAGTCTCGGTTAATTGACTGGTAAAAAGAACCAGTCCACTCTATTTTTAACAATTTGCCGGATAGGTACGTTCCGGGCAGGCTGGACAAATATCGGAAACTTTCCGTTATTTCAGGTCTATTTTCTACCAATAGCCTATCTACTTATGGCTGCTTCCAAATCACGTTTTAATATTGAACTGCTCCTGGGTATCTCGGCTACGTTCCTCAGTTTAGCGGCTTTGGTGGTTTCCATCTTTCAGACAAAGATTGCCCGTGAGCAACAGGATGCGTCGGTATGGCCTTATCTGCAAGCTGATTATACCAAGGCTAATGATAGTTTTGTCTGGACCGTCGTCAACAATGGAATAGGTCCGGCAGTAATTAAGTCAACAGCCCTGCGCTATCGTGGTAGAATATATAAAGATGCGTATGAGCTTATTAATGAGCAGATTCAGCATCTCAGCGAAGCAACGCCCAAAGGAAAGACAGCGCACGTAAACTTCTTTTATGGTGGGCTGTCGCGTGGGAATGTGATCAAAAGTGAAGGCGAAATTAAACTGGGTGAAATGTCCGGCAATGAATCCATTGCCGACACCCTACTGCATATTGTGCAGGATACATCATACCATTTTACGGTCGTATACAGCGATGTGTACGGCAATTGCTGGCAACTCGATCAGGATGAAGTGACAGCCCTGGGCAAATGTGACACTAAATAAAAACTGTGAGGTCAGATGCTCACATCTGATCCTGGTGAGGTTTCTTAAAACCGACACCACATCAAAATCGGACGATATATAAAAATGCCAATGCCATTACGGATCTGTAATGGCATTGGTGAAAACAGTCTGAAAGGAAGTCTTATTACTGGATCGTTACGTTTACCTTACTGTAATACAGCGTTGTCAGTCCCTCAAAACCCGAGTCAGTACCGACCAGCAGCCAAAGTTCCCCTTTGTCGTTGGTAGTCACGCTGAACGGCTTATCAGCATTGGTACGCGTGATGAGCGCATACCCTTCTGTATCGTTGCTGGTGGCGATGTTGCCCAGCCGAATGGCATCTTTTCCGTCGTTATTCTGCGCGCCCTTATCGATGTTGAGCGAATAGAAGTCGTCTTTCAAAACGCTTACGGGTTCAACAACGGAAGCTCCGGCTTTCAGAAATACACTACCCCCCGGCGAGCCACCAATACCAACGGAGCTTTCACCGTATTGAGAGGCCAGTTCAATGCTGAACACCAGCTTGTACTCTTTGTTGGGCTGTAAACCGACCACCTTCTTTTTGATGAACATGAAGGCGTCATCACTCCGGTTCATACTTGATAGCATGAGCGACTTACGGGTTGTATCCAATGGCGCAGGCAGCCCTTTCCACGTTGCTTTAAACTCCATGCTGTTTTCCTGAGCCTTTCCAAAATCGGTAATCCCGGCAGCCCAGCCATCCGAGCCCGCCTGAAACGAGGATTGGTATGGCAATCCGGGCTGGAGTGGTACATTTTCCTGTTTACAAGCTGAAAAGGTGAGTAAACTTCCTGCCAAAACGGCGATTACCATGAACGTTGATTTCATTATACACTTGGTTTGTTTCTCTTACAGACTCCCCAAGGTGAACGACCGTTGTAATGGTTTTGGGAATTAACGGAAACGATTTCGGCCAGAATCGTCCAAGCCACTGAGCGCGAGATAGAAAGCGATGATATAAATTAAAAGGCGTTGGCAGTCATTCTTCATTATCCATTTCTACATCGCCATCTTCTACCGTTTCCTCAGCCAGTACATCGTCGTTTATCCCCGAGTCGCCATCTGAATCAGCCACTTCGGCTTTTTCGGGTTCGGGGCCTGATGCGTTCATTGGGCTCAATGGGCTATTCTGAGGAACGCCTGTGTTTGATGCTTCGCTTTGGGCAAGCACCTGCACGACGCCCTGGTTGTCATCGTCGGCAGGAGTATATGTGTTGTTATCAGTGTTCATAAAATGGTTTGGTTGTAGCCCTAAAAGGTTTTGGACACTTTTAGGACTTATTGGTTACGAACCGGAACGCGTGACATGGCCACCTAAGGCGTAATTGTCGTCCTGATGGTGATCATGTTCGCCGGTAGGGTCGCCATCTTCGTCGAGCGGCTCATCGTATAATTCCTCGTCTGACTCGTCGTCGGATACGTCTTCGTCCAGTCCATCTTCGTCGTCAACGGCGGGGTCGCTTTGATTTCGAAAAATGTCGGGATCAATCTGGTCAATTCGTGAGCCAATAACGCCTGTATCGGTAGGGGCTGGATGATCAAGAGTCGTTTTCATCTGGTTGAGTTGTTGGTTTTCATAATTATAACCCGGTAGAATGCCGAAAGGTTAGGCTTATTTGCTTGAAGTTTGACGTTCGTTCTTATTTACTCCATGAAATCAATACTCCTGACTATATGCCTGCTGGCATCCATGCTCGTACGCGCTCAAACGAACCGAGAGCCGCTTTTTACGTCGTTTGATGGTACTAAAATCCATTACGATGTTCTGGGAGAAGGAAAGCCGGTTGTACTCTTACATGGCTTTATCAGTACCAGCGAAAGCTGGAAACGATCGGCGGTACGGCAGGCGCTGGCCGATGCTGGTTTTAAAGTGGTAACCCTCGATTTGCGGGGTAATGGCCTGTCCGACAAGCCGCACACCGCCGAAGCCTATCGCGACAATACAGAGTTGAAGGATGTCATAGCGTTAATGAAACACCTTGGCCTGAAAAACTATGATGTAGTGGGGTATTCGCGTGGAGCCATCCTGACCGCCAAACTGCTGACGATGGATAAGCAGGTGCGCCGGGCGGTGATGGGCGGTATCAGTGTCGACTTTTCGGACCCCAACTGGATTCGTCGCCAAAATTTCTTCGAAGCACTGACCAAACCCGGTAGCCATCCTGAATTACAACCCGCCGTCGACAATGCCAAGAAAGCTGGTGCTGACACGGTTGTTCTGGCACGTTTGCAGGAGTTTCAACCCGTAACGACCAAAGCTGAGCTAGCGAAGATCAGGATTCCGGTACTCGTGGTGAATGGCGATCAGGACATGGACAACGGCGATCCACAAACGCTGGTCGATGCCATTCCGGGTTCGCGGCTGGTCATCGTGCCGGGTAATCACGGGGGAGCCATGCGGACCCCCGAATTCGCCAAAGCTGTCGTTGAATTTCTGACGAAATAGCATCGAAAGAGTTAGGGAGCAATCAGGTCGTTTATAGCGGCTTTTGCTTCCTTAAACTCAAATTGAAATCCTGCTTCCACTAATTTGCCCGGTACAACATTCCGGCTTTTGAGCACTAATTCGGTTTCAGTTCTTAACAAAATAGCCCCAATTTTCAGCATCCATTCCGATGCTCGTAAGCCAATCGGTATGCCTACGGCCTGGCGTAACAAACGCATAAAGGACTCATTGCGAATCGGATGTGGTGCCGAGGCATTATAGATTCCAGCAATCGTGTCGTTCTGGATTATAAAATCAATAATTCTGACCAAATCCCGTTCGTGTAGCCAACTTATAAACTGTTTGCCATCTCCCATTGTCCCACCTAAGCCCCAATAGGCCAAGCGTTTGAGGACAGGTAATACTCCTCCGTCTCGACCCAGAACGATAGCCATCCGGAGCGCTACTTTATGGACAATTTGAGGAACGTCTGCTGCCCAAAACGCTTGTTCCCAGGCCTGGCATACTTCCATGGAAAATCGAAACTCTGGTCGGGTTGTCTCAATCTCTCCAGTGTTTTCGTCCATTTGCCGGTCGGGCGCATGCCTGTAAATGGTTGCCGATGATGAGTTGATCCAAAGCTGGGGTGGTGTTTTGAGTTGTTTAATCGCTTCGCCAAGCACTTTCGTCGCATTCACCCGTGAACGTAAAATGAGTTGTCGATTACGGCTAGTGTAGCGACAATCAACCGATTTACCAGCCAGATTTATTACTACATCGGCCCGTTCGAGTTCGCTGACCCAGTTGCCTGGTGTTTCTCCGTCCCAAACCACATAGCGGACTCCTTTCTGATCAGGGCGTTGCTTGCGCGACAGAACAACAATATCGACGTCCGTGCCTTTCCAATGATCGATCAGTAGCTTGCCTATGAAACCTGTTCCTCCTGCCAGAACAATCTTGCTAGCTTTCATAACAGACGGAGTAATAAGAGAACTAACATGGTGAAGATGATGCTCAGCCACGGTGTTAGCCCAAGCCGGTAACTGCGAATAAAGTGCTGGCCAATCACGAGAGCATAACCGCAGCCAATAAGAGCAGATTGGTTAATCAGGCCGCCAATAGCTATGATGAAAAGGCCAATTAACAGACTCATGCCCAGATGTCCGATATAATCGAGTAGTTGTTCTAGGCAATTGCCGGATTGTTGCGCCAACAGGTACAGGCAAACGACCAGGATCTGAGTGGCAACCAACGCGAAATAGGCGGGTACCCATTGATGTCCGATTAGGGAAAGACCAGTGGCAAGGCTAAAGACGACAAGAATAAACAACAGCCGTTGTATCAAATTAAAGTCAGGCTGGAGATCCAGTAGTTGCCATCGACCAGGAGGAGACGTGATAATAATTCGCCGATTGTACGAAATGAACGCATACAGCCTTTTCATGAATGAGTTAAACCAGTTTAGTGAGAGTAGCTTTTCGGTAGCCTGACTGTGTTGCCCTATAGCATAAATCCAGGTGTCGACGCCATAGAGCGTTTCGCCCCCATCAAGATCAATAAGCGGTATTTCGTGTCGGGCCCGTTGTAGATCCAACCGATTAAGAATTGTTTTATCGGCAAGCTGATTTCCTCCAATGCGATTAAGACAGCCACTATCGTCAGCCAAAACCATTCCCTTTGTATAGAATCGGCACATAGGACAACTATCATCATAGATTATTAGCTTTTTCATGTGTTTTTATATTTTGAATTTTCAGAAATAATTGAAAGATAGTGGCAAAAAAATTAGCGGAAAACTTTTAGAAATTGACCCACTAACCAGTTCTCTTCGGCTTTAATAACGGCGTTGAGTGTATTATCCGCAAATCCAACCACATTGCTTAAGCCTTCCATGATACGGTGGAATTCAGCGGCTTCGGGCGTATCGGCTGGAACCGCTTTCAATTCATTCAACACTTCCACAACGGGCGTTATCTCCCGACGACGGCGTTCTTTAGCCACTTGCCGGGCAACCTTCCAGATGTCTTTTTCGGCCATAAAGAATTCCCGTCGTTCACCTGGTTTGAGCTGTTTATAAATTAGTCCCCAATCCATCAGGTCGCGAAGGTTCATACTGGCATTACCCCGCGAAATTTGTAATTGCTCCATGACATCCTCAGTAGCCATCGGTTCAGGGGAAATGAGTAGCAAGGCGTGCAGTTGAGCCATCGATCGATTGATGCCCCACTGGGTTGCGAGTGTTCCCCAGGTATGAATGAATTTATCCTTTGCCTCGTCGAATGTCATGCCCAAAGGTAAATGAATGTTTTTGTACTTTCAAAATATTTTGAAAGATTTGTATAGATATGTTTCAAAAGCGAATTATTAATTCATTCTCTAGATTAAGCCTTCAATCTTTAACAGAACATTCGGATTGGGGCAGATGGCTAGAAACTTCACGCGGTCGGCTACTGAACATACTCCGGGGAAATCACCTTTCATGCCCAGCATATCGGTCATCAGTTGAAAATGCAGATGCGGAGGCCAGTCGCCATTTTCGGGGTATGGGCCAATCTCACCTAGTTTGTCACCGACATTAAAAACCTTTCCTTCATACAACCCTTCCAGCGATTGACGGGTCAGATGTCCGTAGAGTGAGTAACGCGATGGAGAAGCCGTGGCTTGGTGTTCCAGAATAATAGTTGGGCCATAGTCACCGAAATGCGCGTTGTCCTGAAAACTGTGAACGATCCCAGCCAAAGGGGCAAAAATGGGCGTTCCGGCCTCGGCCCAGAGGTCGATACCGAGATGAATTTCGCGGGGTTCGGTTTCGGCATCATTAAAGTGTGGACTTCGGCGGTAAATGACCCGATGCTCATTATAACCGCCCACGCCAACCTGAGCACCAGCGGCTTTCAGTTTACCAAATACATAGTCGGTAAAAACGGCCGTATCGGTTAGGTCGAGCTGGTCGAGGTTGGGATTGGCAGCGGAGAAGTCGAGAATCAAATAAGGGTCTTTCCGGAAATTGAAGGGAAGCAGCATAATAAAGTCGAACAAGAGGCAACTAAGCAGATACACAGACAAAACGCGGGCTTAAAATAGGTGAAGTCTGTCTGTTGGACAAAGCGTTCGTTCATGAAAACCCTATTTTTTAGCTACAAACTCTTACTGAGAATGAAAATCAATGTACTGCTAATTTGTACTTGTGCTGGTCTTCTCCATCTGCTGGGAGGATGTACGGAAATGACAACCCTAAGCTCCACACCAGGCGATTGGACGGTAAAATCAGAGTTTGAAGGCGTGGCGCGCGCTGGTGCCACCGGTTTTGTTATTGGAACGATTGCGTATATAGGAACGGGGCAGGACGCATCAAAAAATGCGCTGACGGATTTCTGGGCTTATGACCCGGCCAGTAACAGCTGGACGCAGAAAGCCTCTTTTCCCGGAAAAGCTCGTAGCGAAGCCGTTGGTTTTGCCATTGGAACTAAGGGGTATTTGGGTACAGGGGCTGACGCGCAGGGCAACTTATTTCGAGATATGTATGCTTATGATACCTCCACCAATACCTGGCAGCGCATAGCCGATTTTAGTGGGACCTCCCGCAGGTCGGCCGTTGGCTTTAGCCTGTATGATGTTGGCTTTATTGGCTTAGGTTTTGATGGGAGCGAACGGGCTGATCTTTGGCGCTATAACCCTTCGGCTAATAGCTGGACACAACGAAAATACTTTAGCAATACAGCTCGTGTAGGAGCTGTAGCGTTTGTGATCAATAACCTGGCCTATGTGGGAATGGGCAGTTCAGGCGGAAATGATCGGAACGATTTATGGCAATACGACATGGACCGGGATACCTGGACCCAACGGCAAAGTTTGCCCGCATCTATACCATCCAGTTCATTCGGGGCAGGTTTTTCGATCAATGGCGTTGGCTATGTTGTATCGGGTGCGACAACTATCAACAATGTATTGGCTTACACACCAGGTACTGATTCGTGGGCAATAAAAGGCCCGTTTGAAGGGCCAGTCCGTTCAAAAGCAGTTGGATTTGCCATTGGTGCACGAGGGTATGTGGCTACGGGAGCAAATGGAAATAGGCTGCTGGATGATGTCTGGGCCTATGACCCCACGTATTGATACAGCTTGCCACTTTCAGCGAATCAGGGTATATTTACAGCTATTTTTTTCGTTATTTACCCACATTCTTCGGCAAACTTGTCAATTTCCCCAACGAAATGGAAGCCATTATTGAAAAGCCCAAAAGCACCCCTAGTTTCTTTGGTCACCCTATAGGCCTTTTTGTGCTGTTTTTCACAGAGATGTGGGAGCGGTTTAGTTATTATGGCATGCGGGCTATCCTGATGCTCTTTCTGATCGATAAGGTGCAGGGGGGATTGGGGTTAAGCGAAACCGAAGGGGCTGCTATCTATGGTATCTATACGGCATCTGTTTATTTGCTTTCCTTACCGGGCGGCTGGATTGCCGATACTCTTTTGGGCCAACGCAAATCCATCTGGTATGGCGGGATCATTATCATGCTTGGCCATATCATTCTGGCGGTCCCGGCTGGCTCTGGGATTTTTTATTTAGGACTCTGTACAGTAGCTATGGGTACCGGACTGCTCAAACCTAATATTAGTAGTATTGTTGGTGAATTGTATCCAGAAGGGGGAGCCCGTAAAGATGCGGCTTTTTCTATCTTCTATATGGGCATCAACCTCGGCTCGTTGATTGGTATTTCGGTAGTTGGGTATCTGGGGCAACGGGTTGGCTGGCATTATGGGTTCGGGGCTGCTGCTGTGGCCATGGCGCTGGGGCTGATAACCTTCCGAACGCTTGGCCAGCGCTATCTTGGTGATCATGGCAATTACATGGCTGCTACAAATACGGATGGACAATCGTCGGGTAACAACCGATCATTGCTGGCGTTTGTGGCGTTCCTGATTGTCGTATTGGCGACACTTCAGGTAACGGGGGTTTTAGACATGACCACGGCACAAGGACTAGCGAAGGCCATGGGAACCATTATCTGCCTGATCGCCGTCAGCTACTTTATCTATATTCTGGTTGCTGGTGGGCTCGACGCTGTTGAGAAAAAGCGGGTAGTGGTGCTGTTTGTTTTCTTCATGGCGTCGGCTTTGTTCTGGGCAGGCAATGAACAGCAGGGATCATCGCTACAAATCTTTGCCGATCGCTATACCGATCTTAACTTTTTTGGCTGGCTAATGCCATCGAGCTGGTTTCAAAACCTGAATCCGGCCTTTATTCTCATCTTCTCACCGGTGCTGGCTTCTTTATGGGTTTTTCTGGCGAATCGGAAACTCAATTACACGGTGCCTGCCAAATTTGCTACGAGTTTACTGTTACTAGGGCTGGCTTACGTAATCATGGTCATTGCTGCCAAACTAGCCTTAACGGGTGGGTTGATCTCACCTATCTATCTGTCATTTACGTATCTGTTCTTTACGTTGGGTGAGTTGTTTCTGAGTCCGGTGGGACTGAGCGCGTTTTCCAAGCTGGCCCCTAAGCGATACACGAGTCAGTTGATGGGTCTTTGGTTTGTTGGTACATCGCTCGGTAACCTGATTGCTGGTCTGTTTGCCGGTGGCTTCGATGGGGAGAATGTCCAGCAGATGCCGTCCATGTTCCAGAGTGTGGCTTATTTCAGTTTAGGTTTTGGTGTGCTGCTGTTATTGCTGGCAAAACCGCTAAAAAGATGGATGGGAGGGGTTCAATAATAGGTTTACTTACTATATTGTAAGAACTCCAATAGTATAAAAAGTCATCTTTTGGTGACTTTTTATACTATTGGACTATAATGAGATTATTTTCAATTAAATTGCCTTATAGTTGCCGTGATATTAACAGGCTCATTGTGGATATACCGCTCAGTAAATAAAGTGTTACCCAAATCGACTTTTATGATCTAAAGAAGAAAATCACACGTACATAAATTTAGATTTTTGGATTTGTATACACTAAAACATATTGTTTAATTCTAACACATGTTCGCTTCATTGACCGATGAAGAATTACTTCGTCAATGTTTTCCATCGCAACCGAATCAATGTTTTGAAACGCTCTATAATCGATATGTTAATAAGGTCTATCGTCGTTGCTTATCAATGACCAAAGATGCCGATCAGGCACAGGATTTTACGCACGACATTTTTATAAAGGTATTTAACAAGCTAGATGCTTTTCAGGAGCGGTCGAGTTTTTCTACGTGGCTGTATTCCATTGCGTTTAATTATTGTTCCGATCAGCTTCGTTTGGCAAAGCGGCTTCCTATGACTGCCATAGAAGATGAACTGGAACAGAATAGAGCGGAATCGACAGAGGCTCACCTGCACGAGGAAACACTGCATATTGTAAAGCAGGCTATGGATAAACTTTCGCATAAGGAAAGAGCGCTGCTACGGTTGAAGTATGAAGACGGCATGAGTATTGACGAAATTGCCCAACTCTATGACCTGAAACCAAGCGCTGTTAAAATGCGACTGAAACGAAGCCGGGAGAAAGTCTACAGCCTGTGTGCACAACACGTTTTGAATTGAGCAAAGCTTCATTTTAATTTTTTTAATTTATTTGTGACTTTTTGCCTAGTTATTAGTCAAAAGTTAAGAAATATGTTACTGATGTATTGAATCAAGCTCGATTTGATTTTTGCTCAGGCATTTTTGTTGACAAGTCTTCGCGGTTACTAGCGTCATTTTTTAAAATCGGGTAGACGCTATAGTTATTCATCAATGGCCGGCTGATATGCTGGCTTCTGCATCTGGTCGACTACCTAATCGACATAAACGATCCTTTCAAAATTATTGCCTGCCTGTAGCCGCCAATAGATTACCAATTTGCCGGGCGGTTCGGATTAGATTTTGCTCTGTATGACTAAGAGCGGTAGCTAAGTCGGTTGGGCTATTGCCAATCGCTAGCAGCATATCGAAATACTGTCCGAGCCCTTCATGCTGTTCAATTGGGATTTTACCGGCAAGACCAATAACGGGAAGATGCTTTGCTTTGGCCCGGTACGCCACACCATACGGACCTTTACCGTGTAGGGTTTGTTCGTCGATACTGCCTTCGCCCGTAACAACAAGATCGGCATTGTCCACCGCTTCATCGAAACCGGTGAAGTCCAGAAAGAACTCGATGCCATTGATCAGCTTAGCATTCAGGAATGTATAAAGCCCTGCCGATACGCCACCTGCAGCCCCGCCATGTTTGATCGCTGCCATATTGATACCCGTTACTTCCTGGGCCACTTTTGCCAGCGTAGTCAGGCCAGCATCCAGTTTTTTAACCATTTCAGGAGTTGCCCCTTTTTGTGGCCCAAACACAGCCGCTGAACCCTGATCGCCCAGTAAGGTATTCTCGACATCGCAGAGAATAGAAATGTCGCAGGCTAAGGCTCTTGGGTCCAGCCCCGAAACATCAATTTGGGTCATTTCAGTAAAGCTGCCGGGTTCAGTAAGTTCGTGGCCCGATGCATCGAGAAAACGGATGCCTAATGCCCGCAAAATACCGGTCCCTCCATCGACCGTGGCCGATCCGCCGATAGCCAGTACCAGTTGCTTTACTCCCTTATCCAGCGCTAGTTTAATCAGTTCGCCTGTACCAAATGACGTAGCCTTCAGTGGGTTTAACTCGTTGGCTTTAACCAGATGCAGACCAGATGCGCTGGCCATTTCGATTATGGCTGTTTCGCCATTGACTACTAGTCCAAACGAAGCGATTATTTGTCGGCCAAACGGGTCGGCTACGTCGGCTGAGATAAGTTGCCCATTGTGCTTACGAATCATTAATTCACCCGTGCCATCGCCACCATCACCGATCGGGAAACACTCACATACGCAGTCGAGCGTACTTTTCTGAAAACCTTCCTGAATGGCAAGGGCAGCGTCCAGCGCATTAAGACTGTGCTTAAAGGCATTAGGAGCAATCAGAATGCGGGTACTCTTCATAATGTAAAAGCCTTATTTATTGACAACATTGACCGGATTGCCATCGATATAAGCCGCCAGGTTCGATACAGTAATATCCATCAATCGAGAACGGGCTTCTTTGGTTGCCCAGGCAATATGCGGGGTGATGAGGCAGTTTTTAGCCGTAAACAATGGGTTATCGGCCGCTGGTGGCTCAACTGACAGTACATCGATACCAGCTCCAGCAATTACGTTGTTGTTTAACGCATCGGCTAAATCCTGATCCACGACAATGGGGCCGCGAGAGGTATTTAACAGGAAGGCTGTTGGCTTCATCCGCTTCAAATTTTCCTGGTTGATCAACCCTTTGGTCTCTGGTGTCAGGGGGCAATGAATACTGACCACATCCGATTGTTCCAGAATTTCCGGCACATCGGCCCAGCGGAAGTTTGGCCGGTGCGACTGATCGGTCTGGTGTCGTTTGGAACCTAGAACAGTCATGCCGAAAGCTGTGGCAATGTCGCCAACTTTCTCACCGATGCTGCCAAATCCAATGATTCCCATCGTTTTCCCGGCCAGTTCTACCAATGGATAATCCCAGTAACACCAATCGACAGAGTTGGCCCATTTGCCCGCCCGCACAGTGTCGCTATGGTGTTTGACGTGCTGGGTTAGTTCGAGCAATAACGCAAAAGTCATCTGCACCACTGAGGCCGTTCCATAACCGGGTACGTTGCTGACAATAATTCCTTTTGTTTTAGCGACGTCTGTGTTAACGATGTTGTAGCCTGTGGCTAAAACGCCAATAAATTTCAGGTTGGGTAGGTTTTCCAGTACCTCTTCACCCAGTGGGGTTTTGTTGGTAAAAATGACTTCAGCGTCTTTGGCCCGCTCCAGCACTTTATCGGCAGGGGTTCGGTCGTATACGGTCAGGTCGCCGAGTTTTTCGATGCCTTCCCAGGATAAATCGCCGGGGTTCAGGGTGTATCCATCCAGTACTACAATCTTCATTTTTGTTTGTCTCGTTTCAGAAGTCATGTATATAAGATTATAACACAGAGATACGCGGAGGTAAGGGAGTTACACAGAGATGGGTTAAGGAAAGGCCATCGGAGTTCTCTGTGTGTCTTTGTGTTGCTCTGTGTATCTCTGTGTTATAATTTACCTTAAACCCTTGCCCAAGCTTCGTTTAGAGTCCGTTTGGCGTTGGCAATTACGACATCCGGGTCTTCATCGCCAAATGGTTTGACTTCAAAACTGAAGATAGGAGGATTTTGCGTGTTCAGATAGCCAATATCGAGCAGTACTTTCAGGTAATGGGTTACTTCGGCCACATCGTTTTCGCCATTCGGGAAGCCAAAACGAGGGTGAACGTCACCGTAAGCGGGCATATCCGGGCTTTTGACCACGCAGTTGCCGACGTGGGCATGGGTAATGTAGTCTTTTACGGGTAACAGCGATTCTTCAATGGTTTCGTGGATCAGCGGAATGTGGCTCAAATCGACCATGAGTCCGAAATGATCGTGCGTTTTCCGGACTTCCTGGGCATAGCGTAGGGCCAGATCCGCCGGGCCAATCAACGATTTTTTGTCAACATCATAATCGAATACTTCCAGCGAAACCTTCATATCGCCCTTGCTTTTGGCATAAGCGCAGATTTCATTCGTTGATTCGACCAGCAGTTCGAAGGCTTTTTCTTTCTGTGCTTCGTCATATCTACCACTCAGGAATGAAAAGCCTGTAGCACCGAGTTCATACGCCTGATCGATACCTTCTTTGACGTTGGCAAGCGCCTTTTGTCGACCTTCTTCATTAGTGTCGTTGAGGTTTAGCCCCGTAGTAAGCAGCCGAGGTTGAGCCGCAAAGGCAACCTGCATATGGGAGGCATCCAGCAGACTTTTTACGTTCTGACGCACAACAGGGTCATTGACCGTGGTGATTTCGATGGCGGTGAAATAATCGTCGAGTACTACTTTTTTAATGGTTTCGAGGATAGGTCCGTCACCTTTCATGGTTTCCGGGAAAGCCATAAAATGAACCAGACCTACCTTCATGTACTTGCAAAGTGGAGCAGTCATAAATAGATCGTATACGAAAAGTTGCCAGACTTACATGGCCTGTACGATCATAGACTGAAAAAGGACCCTTTAGTACTTAGTTTGCGTAATCAGGAGTTTGTGCTTTTTTCTTGTTACTTACCAGAACCACGGTAGCTAATACGGCCAGAAGAATAGCCAGACCGATGAGATAGGTATAGCCTTTGGATAAGTCGGGAGTTGCTGCTGCCTTTGAGCCTGTAAGCATCTCGTAGACGGGAATAATCCATTTGAACACATAGGCCTGCGCCAGCGTGAGCACACAGATGAAAGCCAGCATAATGAAACTGTGCTTGACCGTGAATCGGAATAAATCCGACTCCTTGCCCACCAGATCACCAGCCGCAGCCGCCACCGCAATCGACTGGGGAGAGATCATCTTACCAACCACCCCACCCGACACGTTGGCCCCCACACTCACCACTGGATCAACCCCAATGGATTGGGCCGTGGCATACTGTAACTTGCTGAACAGGGCATTAGCCGAGGTATCCGACCCGGTGATGAATACGCCCAGCCATCCCAGTACCGGCGCAAAAAACGGAAACCAACTGCCCGTCTTGGCAAGCGCATCAGCTAGCGTAAGTGTAATCCCGGAATCATTGACGATATAGGCAAAACCCAAAACTGATGCGATGGTCAGAATGGGAAACCGAAGCTGATGGAGCGTAGCCCCAAAGACTTTCAATCCTTCGCCATAGGTCAGCCCAACTAATGGTATCGCTACCATCGACGCAATCAGAATGGCCGTACCGGCCGCCGACAGGTAGTTGAACTTGAAGACTTTAGCCAGCAACGTACCGTCCTGACCCTGAATAGCCTGATGCAGACCCGGAAACTCGAACTGAAGTTGTCCGTGGGCATTGAGCACGTCCTTGATCGACTGCATCCCCCAGAAAATGACCATGATCGTGAGCAACAGGAATGGGCTCCAGGCTCGCAGTAACTCCCCACCCGAATAGTGAATCGAGCTATCGAAAGTAGCCGCTGGTTCGTTGGCAAACCGCCAGATGGTTTTGGGCTTCCAGACGCGAAGGAACGTCATCAAACAGATGATTGACCCCAATCCGGCAATCACATCGGGCAGGGCAGGCCCCAGGTAATTCGACGAAAACCACTGCAATAAAGCAAAAGCTCCTCCTGACACCAGCACGGCGGGCAGCACCTCCTGCGCCTTCTTAAAACCGGCAATAATGGTCACCAGGTAAAACGGCAGGATCACCGACAGAATGGGCAGGGTTCGTCCCACCATCTGGGAGATGGGTAGTTCAGGAATGCCCGACACCTGGGAAGCGACCGTGATGGGAATACCGATGGAGCCGAAGGCAACGGGAGCGGTGTTGGCAATCAGGCAGATGCCGGACGCATATAGGGGGTTGAAGCCGAGTCCCACCAGCATGGCGGCTGTGATGGCGACGGGGGCGCCAAATCCAGCGGTACCTTCCAGGAAAGCCCCGAAGGAGAAGGCGATGAGCAGGGCCTGAAGCCGTCGGTCGGAGGTGATGGAGGCCATGAAGTGTTTGATGATGTCGAACTGACCGGCCTTAACGGTGAGGTTGAAGAGGAAGACAGCCATGATCACCAGCCAGCAGATGGGAAACAAGCCATAGAGTGCCCCGTGCGTAGCTGAAAGCAAGGCGAGTTTGACAGGCATGCCATAAACCGCAATGGCGATAACCATAGCAATGACGATAGCAATCAGACTGGCCTGATAGCCTTTCATCTTACGGATAATGAGTGCCCAGAAAATAAACAGGATGGGCAGGGCAGCTACCAGTACCGATAAGGTGATGTTGTGAAACGGGTCGATTACTTGTTTCCAGACCATGATTTGAAATGGTTATGTTCGTTTTGTGGTGTCGGTTTCTCAAAACCGACATGATTGCTGACGCGGAATGTCGGTTTTGAGAAACCGACACCACTCACTAGGCCAGATCCAGAGCGACGATTTCGTGGTCGAGAATCTTGGGGACCGAGACCATTACTTTGCCGCCCTTTAGTTCAAACTTAGGTTTTTGATCACTCATCAGTAATCTCACACCCGCTACTTTCGCACCCGCTGGGACCGGAACAGCAACCTGTGCTTCCACGGGAATCAACTCTCGAAACGGCCCTTTCATCATCATGGGATTGGTCAGGTTGACGAGGTGAACGGTCATGGAGTTAGCCTGCCGCCATACGTGTACATCGATCACACCCGGACCCTTGACGGTAGCAACCGGCTCTTCATCCAACGCCCAGTTTACCACATTGCCAAGCAGTTGACCGTGATCGATACTAAGCAGTTGCCAGAACGATCGGTCCAGATCACCGGGAATGTAGGCCACACGGCCCTTGCCAACCTGACGCAGGTACAATTCTCGGGTATCGGTCTGTGGTACGCGCGGATAAACATCTTCCATCGGCAGATCGGGGTAGGTTGGAATGAGCGTTATCGGACTGGGAAAATTGGTTGCTGTTGGCTTTACATCGACTTTGTAAATGGCGTTGATAATGCGGGGAGTATCGTCCAGTCCTTTCAGAATCATTTGAGTCTGGCTGTCTTTAGTGCCCTGTTGTAGATGCAGGTAGCTGTTTCGCATCGGGCCTTCTACCTTCTGGTCGTACGATACACCAAACAGGCTGGCCAGCCCAAAATCCGTTCGTTGTTTGCCTTCTTCATCATATAATGAGGTTTCGAACGTAGCCACCACACTACCCCCTTTATCGACAAAAGCCTGTATCTGTTTGCACTGCGTGTCGGAAAGAGCGGCAATATTGGGCAGGATCAACAGTTTGAACCGCTTAAGATCATCGGCTGAAAGGAGTCGATCGTTGACCATATCGAACGGGATACGGTGTTCCACCAGCGTATGGTACATGCCGTCGAGGTGGTCACCGCTTTTCTGCTGCCAGGGCTTTCCGCCATAATTTCGGTCAGTTTGTTCGGAATAGACCAACCCCACCCGAGCCATTGGTGCGGTATTGCGGAGGTATTTCTCATGTTTGTAGTAGCCTTCGTACACCTTCGCTATGGACTCCATCCAGCGTTTGTCGTAAATATCACCGCCAAATTTTACAAAGCAGGGACGCATGCCATTGGCGGTTCCTTCGGCGACCCAAATCCGAATTTCGGCATCGCTCTGCACGGAATCTTTCCAGCGGAATTCTTCTTCAATGCCCACACTGAAAATACCAATCAGGGGTTTCATGCCCAGCGTCGAGCGAAGTTCTTTGGCACCTTTGCCATTGGCCCAGGGTGGAATCAGACCTCGGCGAGCCTGCTGGTCGGCGAAGAACAGGTCGGCCTCTTTGCCCGTCATAACCTTGTCGGGGAAACCATTAGGTATAAATCGCGACGTAGGTTTAACCTTACGAATGCCCTCGTCCCAGGTTGCCCACACGTCGCGGAGCCGCTTCATACGCCATTCGGTCCATTTGCGATAGGTAGGGTCGAGTTTATCGATTTTCCGGGGTAAGTCCAGTCCGGAGTAGGCTTTAAAGTTGCGCTGGCAGTTGTCGCAGTAGCAGGTGTCATGGCCATGCCAGCGGTTTGAGAAAATACCCTCCGGCTGAAATTTCTCCATGATCTCTCTGTTGACCAGGGGCATGAAATCAAAACTGTAAGGGCCGAGGGCACAGGTTACCCAAAGCTCTGGATTGGCCCAGTGACGGCGTTTCTGACCATCGGCCGTGACTGCAATCCATTCAGGATGTGCATCGTACACATTCTGCCGGACAGCGTGGGGGTCGGTCCGAAGCATGATTTTCATCCCCTGCTTGCGACAACCTTCCACCAGATAACCCAGTGTGTCGGAGTTGCCCATGAAATCGCTGCGGTGGTGCAGCGGAATCTGAGTGTGATAAAACGCGACGATACCACCGGCACTGAGTAGCGCGCCATCGGCATGAATGCGTTTGAAATAGTTCAGCCAGAAATCGGGATCGTAGTGGCCGGGGTCACGCTCCACAAAGGCAAGTTGTACCCAGCGCATCGGGCCGTCGAGCCAGTAGGTTTCAGTAGGGGCTACGGTAGGAACCAGCGTGGATGGGTTGGCCAGAACGGAAGGATCCGAAAGGGCATAGGCACCGCCCAGAAGACTACTAGTTTTTATGAAATCTCGTCGTTCCATGAATTGCAGGAGCTTTCGCTCACGGTAAGGCTATAGGATCGTTACAACTATGTTTTACTGGCGACCAACCAGATCGCCCGCTTCGGCTAACTGAATGTCGCGTTCCACCTGCGGTACGTATTTGGACCAACTGAAGGTTCGGGCATCGTTGAAAGCCTTTTCCTTCGAGACATACCCATCGATGTAGGGCACCTCGTGGTAATGACTAGTGGTAATAGCACTGACAGTACGCCAATGGGTGAGACATCGGGTTAACAGGCTAATGGCTTCCTGCTGGTGCGCTTTATTCTGCGAAAGCCGGTACGTTTGTAGAGCCACCCCAGCCCGAAGTTTATCGGCAAAATACCGGCTCAAATAAGCCCAGGTTTCCAGATCGGCCAGCTCACAGGCTAGCGTCGGGGAAGCACCCGGCCGTAATTGCTGAACATTCGCCAGAACCGTTTTGCTATCAGTATCCAGCCAATTGGCCAGGGTTAGTGGGCTAATTTTACCGGCTGGTAGGGAGCTATTTGCCTGCTTTAAAGCGGCAAAATCTTTAATCGACAGGTAGGTTGGATCTAAGGGTTGGTGTTCGATCAGTTCATTGATGGAAATGAATGCCGACACATCATCCTGAAACCCTTTACCGGCTGAAAAAGGAGATAAAAAGCCTTCCGAATAGAGCGTATAATCCCAGGTCGATGCAAAAAAGGAGGCAAGTCGTAAGGGCATCTGACTGGCAGCAGCGATAGCTTCCAGCATTGGTTTCCCAGATTTGACCCCGTAGCGACTGGCAAAACCAGCTTCGAATACCGCATCGGGCGTTTGAGGGTCATAGAGCAGACGGCCCCAGAGCTGATAAAACAACCACTGTTTTTCGAACGCGTACGTCCAGGTTCGGTGTGGGTTATCGATATGGGAATAGTCTTTGGCTGGAATATATCCTTCTGAGCCAACGAAATAGCCATTCACATGCGGAGCTGTATTCTGCGCAATATGCCGACGAATAAAATCGGGCTGGCCCCACCGAAGGATGAAAAAGTCCTCATTCCGAATCATCCACTCAATGCGGTAGTTGCTGGGTAATGGATTCCAGTAGCCATCGTCACGTTTGCCTGAATGTGAATCATGCGTTAGAAGAAACGATGGAGTCGAATGACCGTGTGACCAGTTGAATTTGATCTCGACCAGAGTGGTATCGGGCAAATGGGCATTGTTGATCACTCGTCGCATCTCGGCTGGATCGGCGGAAAGGACAGAACGATGCAAAAACTTAACCGGTCGATTGGCAGCTTTGATACCCGCTACAATGGTTTCTTCGAGCCAGTCTTCCCGGTCTTTGGGCGTCATATCGGGTAGAGTAGAGCCTACTGCTTTGAAGTTGCTCATCCAGTCGGCCAGGGTAATGCCGATGCCAGCCAGATCAGGATACTCGTTGATGACTTGTGTTACCACTTCGCGCGTGTACCGTTTGACAATGGCAGAGGTATCGTTCCGTTCGTTGACCCCGTAATGCTTCGCAAATTCGGGTGAAACGGCAATGTTCCAGTTGACAATGTACGGATCGATTCCCCGCTCTTTAGCCATTCGAAACAAGCCCGTCCAAAAGCGCTTCCAGTCGGCCATCTCTTTTGCTGAAAAGGTATTGGCTTCGGGGAAATGGGTTGGCTTTACCATAAACGAGAAGGGATGAACGTTCCAGAGCGACAGAACATTGAAGCGGTTCTCGGCCATCTGATCCAGTAGCTTTTGCCAGTAGGCCAAATCCCGGCAGGTTTCTTTATGCACATCCATCACCCGACCTGTTCGGTACGACGACCACGGCAGATTAACCTTCAGCGCCCGGACCGTAAAATGGGGGTTTACCGTTTTGGTGCTAATAGATTTCCAGTTTTTCCCCATCCGAATCTGTTCTGCAACTTCCATGGCGCCATACATCGCTCCCGTTGCATTGGTGGCTGTTAACTGGAGTTGATTAGCCTGGTAGCTAATTCGATAACCTTCCTCCCGAATGGATGAATTTGCCTGAGCAGGCACCACCCGAATGGTAATAGTAGCAGCCGAGTTAACGGACTTTCTATCAACCGGATAACCAGCCTGCCGGAGGGCTTTTTTCAAATGATCAACGCCAAAGCGAATCGGGCTGCTGGTAGTGTCGAAAGCAATTGTCAGCATTGATTTTCTGGCCTGCCCGAACAACAGCATTGGCCAGAAAATCAGTGTCACTAACCCGAAACGAACGAATTGACCAGTCATACCGTAGCGTGATCGTAGGGAAAATGAGGAATAACGGGTACGAGGAGGCTTAAATCCACCTTGCTTTGAAAGAATAATCAACAAAATCAATCCTATCAGCTCGCAGCTTTAGCTGTGGGGCTCTACCAATCGATTCCATCAAAATGAACCGTTCCAACGGTTTACTGGCGTTAAACCGTTGGAACGGTTGCAGAGACCCCTTCTACTTTTCCTACCCATAGCTAAAGCAATGGGGTGATAGGGCGAGGGTTCTGTTATAAATTCCGTGCTTTCAATTGGGCAACGGCATAACTGGCGGCCCGTGCTGTCAGTGCCATATAGGTCAGCGATGGGTTTACGTTGGAGGATGAGGTCATACCCGAACCATCGGTTACGAACACGTTTTTGCAGGCATGTACCTGGTTATACTTGTTCAGTACCGAAGTTTTAGGGTCTCTACCCATCCGCGCTGTACCCATCTCGTGAATCCCCAGTCCCATGTGGGCTACCGGGTTATCATAGGGCGTTACGTTTTTGAATCCGGCGGCTTCGAGCATTTCGGCGGCATCGTTCATGATATCCTTCCGCATCGCCAGCTCGTTCTCGCCAAAATCAGCGTCGAATACAAGCTGAGGTAGGCCCCACTTATCTTTCTCCGTTTCGCTGAGATAGAATCGGTTATTCGGGTTGGAAAGCACTTCGCCAAATCCGGTAAGGCTAAACTTCCAGGGACCAGGTTTCGTCATCTGGTTTTTAAAATCGGCACCAAAGCCCGTTTCGGCTGCCCCCCGCGACCAGTCGGCCCGGCTGGCACCACCCTGGTAGCCAAAGCCCCGGAGATAGCTGCGTTTGTCGGTCCCCCAGTTGCGGAAACGCGGAATGTATAAACTCCCTGGACGCGAACCAAAGTAATAGTCATTCTCAAAACCTTCCACATCGGCACGAGCTCCAATGGCCAGGTGGTGGTCCATCAGGTTCCGGCCCAGTTGCTCGCTATCGTTTCCTAGTCCATTCGGAAAACGGGCTGATTTCGAGTTCATCAGAAGCGACGTAGAGCCGATGGTACCCGCGTTCAGGAAAAGAACTTTTGCATAAAACTCTCGTACTTCCAGCGTATTCTGGTCAATAACCCGTACGCCTTTGGCCTTCTGCGTCTTTTCATCAAACAGGATTTCTTTGACGATCGCATTGTGAACCATCGTCAGTCGGTTCGTATTCCGGGCGGCTGGTAGAGTAGCGGCCAGCGAACTGAAATAACCCCCATACGGGCAGCCACGCGTACAGCGATTCCGAAACTGGCAATCAGTTCGGCCGACGGCCAGATGCTGCGGTTGCGCTTTGGTCAGGTGAGCGACCCGGCCAATCGTAATGGGTCGGTTCAGCTTCTGCGCTACGGATTTTTTCAGATGAAGCTCAGGTGCCGTCATCGCCATGGGAGGCAGAAAATAGCTGTCGGGTAAAACGGCCAACCCTTCGGCCTGACCACTGACCCCCACAAATTTTTCCACGTAGGTGTACCAGGGAACCAGGTCTTCATATCGGATGGGCCAGTCGATTCCGATGCCTTCTTTGGCATTGGCCAGAAAATCCTGGGGATTCCAGCGGTAAGTATGTTTGCCCCACAACAGTGACTTGCCACCTGTATGATAAGCCCGAATCCAGTTGAACGGGCGTTTCTGGATGTATGGATTTTCTTTATCGTTGGTAAATAGGTATTGCGAGCCTTCTTTGGCGGAGAAGAACATGGTCGCATAGTGTTCTTCGGCGGCTACATTCGTGATTTTACCCCGGTGCGCAAACTCCCAGGGGTCTTTCATGGCGTTTTTGTAATCGGCCACGTGCTTCAGTTCATACCCCCGTTCGAGTACGAGCACGTTTAACCCCTTTTCGGTAAGTTCTTTAGCCGCCCAGCCGCCCGTCATGCCCGATCCAACAACGATGGCGTCGTAGGTCTGCGCTTTGTCTGCTTTGATATTCAGGTTCATATTTTTTTCAGGAGTGAGGAGTGAAGTATTAGGAGCGAGGAGTGAGAATGCTGACGCAAAAAAATGCTGCCGGATGGATTCTCGCTCCTCGCTCCTAATACTATACTTGATTGCCGTACATGAAGTCTTTCTGGCCGGGTTTGATTTTGATGGCTTCGAACCGTCCGGGAATGGGCTGGTAATCGAAGGAGGCCTTGATGCCGGGTTCCGACGTGAAGTAGCCCAGTAGGGTCAACTCTTTGGTAATGAGCCAGTACGTGGGCGACGTTGACGTTTGAGCATCGGCTTCTACCTGTTTGAGCAGCGCAGTTTGCTGATCGGGGCTGATCGTCAGGAAGTTCTTGCGCTCCAGGTCACTTAAGCCCGTCAGGAAGGCATCCTGAGCCGGTTTTTTGTAACAATCCCGCAGCATAAGGTCGATAAAGTCGGGAACACCGGCATCGATTGCCCCCGGTGTGTCGGTGCGGGGTAAAATCAGTTCGGCAGTTCGGGCCACGATTTCGCGTTGGGTTTCGGTCAGAAATGAGCCGATTCGTTGGGGCCGACCGCTCGAAACAAGCTGTTCCCAGCGATTCATGGCCTGTAGGGTCGGTGCTGAGAGGGTGCCCCCCAGTATCCAGGTTGCTCGTGTTAGGGCTTCCCGTCTGTTCATGTGATGCTTTTGATTTCGGTTGATTCGTTACGGTGTGATGTCGGAGCTTTACCTGCGACACCATCCTGTTCGATGATTTGACTTAAAAGGCCGTCAGGCGATTTTAATACCCCGGATTCTGCTTAATTTTTTCTTTATTCATATCAATCTGGCTTTGTAGGCCTGGAATACCAGATTATTGTCGGTCAGCGTGTTGGCCAGTCGAATCTGATCTTTCTTGCTGTTCAGGGCTGCTACAGCTCGACCCGTGCGACCAGATAAAACAATGGACTAAATTTTTAAACCACATGTTGAGGATATATTGGCGCAGCAATGCTTTTGTTGAAAAAAGTTGCCGTTAGCTGTACCATTTAGCTTACCTGCCTCACCACGTCAACCCATTGGATAGCGTTAAGCACCAATGACCTTTCCTCTCTTAAATTGCTTTCTGCACCGTTAAATTCAATTTTTTGAAAAAATAATGAAAACGGACTAAGTGTTTTCGGGCGGCTCATCGTCTTTACCAAGAGAAGTTATTAGTTCAAAGGACGATTCAGTGGCTCAGTAAGGAATCATTCGTAGAGGAAAAAATCAGATGAACCACCCACTTCAGTTACCCGTAGAGATGGGACAAGTCCTGCCACTTAGACAACGGCCTGAACCGGGGCTATTGACGGTTCAGGAATCGGAAGAAACAGGCCCGCCATCGTCTGGAAAGGCCGGATGGGATAATGAATTATTCCTGCGGAAAGCCTTTCAGGAAGACGTTGAACGCGGTATCAGTTTGCTATTTCGGCAATACTATGCCCTATTGTGTAGCCATGCAGTTCGGTATGTATCATCTAAAGCCATCGCCGAAGATATTGTCTCGGATATTTTTTATGAATTTCAGGCCGAGTCGCGCTACCAGACCATTACGAGTTCGTTTCGGGCTTACTTGTTCACTGCCGTACGCAACCGGGCGTTCGATTACGTACGGGCCGAAATGCGGCATAATACGTCGCTGGAAAATGCGGAGCTGATGCCCGCTCATAAAACCCAGAGCCCGGATTCGATTACCCAGTATGAAGAGTTGTATCACGACGTCGAAAATGCCATCAACGCCATGCCTGTGAAGCGTCGGCAGATTTATATTATGCACCGATTCGAAGGTAAAAAATACCAGGAAATTGCGGATGAACTCCAGTTGTCGCTACGAACCGTTGAAGCGCATCTGTTTCAGGCCATGCGGCAAATCAGGAATACGTTGAAAGATAAATGGTTAGTAATTATATGCCTGTTAAGCCAGCTTTAGCCTTGAATCCGTATTTTTCATTATGATGACTACGTAGTTTTCGTGTTGAAATCGTCATGATAGTATTAACATTTTATTGATGAAAACTCAGGTATCAAAAGAATCGCTTCTCAACTACTTTGCAGGCCGGGCAACGGCCCTGCAAAAGCAGGCTATTGACGAGTGGGCGAAAGAAGAGGATAACCGCGAGCTGTTTTTCGAGTATCTGGCTATGTGGGAGAGTCAAAATCCGCAATTCATTGCCGACGACCGAAAAGCGCTGGATCGGCATCGGCAGCGGATGCTCGATGGAGTAGCCAGAGAAGTAGATACTGAATCCACACCACTTGAAGAGCCTGTTATACACCCGCTAGGTTCAACCTGGTATCGCTGGCTGGTAGCGGCCTCGGTTAGTCTACTCCTCCTCGCCAGTGGGTATTTGTTCAGGGATTCGATTCGCTACACCACCTTCGAAACCGGCTTTGGGCAAACACGATCGCTGACACTGGCCGATGGGAGTCAGATTACACTGAATGCCAATTCGTCGTTGCGGGTACCCCGATTTGGCTTTGGGCAGAAAACGCGTGAGGTAGTGCTGGCGGGCGAAGCCGATTTCTCCATTAAGCACTTGCCTGATCATCAGAACTTTGTGGTACGGACCGATAAGCATTTTGAAGTGGTAGTGCTGGGTACGGAGTTTATGGTGAATACCCGCGAGCAGACCAAAAAAGTGGTGCTCAATAAAGGCAAGGTGCGGCTGTTTTATCAGGAAGGGCAGACGAATAAACAACTCACTATGAAGCCTGGTAATCTGGTTACCTTCGACAATACCGGGAAAGTGAGTTTAAAACTAACCGAGAAACCGGAAAACTATAGTTCCTGGAAAGAGCACCGCTTTACATTTGACGGGACTACACTGGCTGAAATCGGCACCTTGTTTAAAGAAAACTACGGTATTGTGCTGCAAATTCCTGACAAGGCACTAGCTCAGGAGACCATTTCGGGGGCTTTTAAAGCCTATAGTGCCGATGAGTTGCTTGAGACCTTGACGAGTATAGCCAACCTGAACTACCGACAACAAGGCGATACCATCATTATAACCCAAAATCATTAACCAAGAACCCCTTAACTAATTATGAAAAAACTCATACGTCTGCTACTCCTTTTCGGAGTAGTCCTGGGAGGAGTACGGCCGGGATTTTCGCAGGTGCTGGCCAAAGCTCAACAACTTCAGCAACGGGAGGCCTACCCGAAAGGGGCTTCGCTGAAGCTGAAAGAAGTCCTCAAAAAGCTGCAGGACCATTACGAAGTCGATATCCTTTTTTTCGACCGGAATGTAGAAGGCATGGTCGTGACCGAGAATACCATCAACTTCAATGCAAACATTGAGCAGAACCTCAACGCTGTGCTGAAACCGCTTGGCTTACGGTATAAGAAAGTGCGAAATGGTGGGTATGTAGTGATGACAAAAGAGCCGGCTGGCAAGGCTGAAACCAGCAGTAGCCAAACACCTACCTCGTTTCAGGAAATTCCGAACAAACCTGAAGAAACCGATAGTCGCGAATCGGCCATGACGCTTCCTGCAAAATTGCCTGCAGAGGCTAAACTAGCTGACATTCCGGTTCAGGGTACAGTAGTAGACGATAAGGGTGAGGGGTTGCCTGGTGTCAGTATCGTCATTAAAGGTTCTCAGAAGGGAACAACCACCGATGCGCTGGGAAAGTACCGAATGGATGTGCCGAACACATCCGCCGTGCTGATTTTCAGTTACGTAGGTTATCTGGCGCAGGAAGTAGCCGTGGGTAATCAGACCACCCTCGATGTTACGCTGAAAGCTGATAACAAAACCCTCGATGAGATCGTCGTTGTGGGGTACGGTACGGTTAAAAAGAAGGATTTGACCGGTTCCGTTGGGGTAATCAGTAACAAAGAAATCAAAGACCTGGGTGTCACCCGAATCGAACAGGGGCTGGCCGGACGGGTCGCCGGGGTTCAGGTAAAAGTTGTTTCGGGTGAACCAGGTGCCGCTCCACAAATCCGCGTACGGGGTATTGGAAGTATTTCGGCCGGGGCCAGTCCGCTGTATGTGGTCGATGGCTTTCCCACCGATAATATCCAGACCCTGAACCCCAACGACATTGAAACACTGGATATTCTGAAAGACGCATCTGCCACGGCTATTTACGGGTCGCGTGGTTCCAACGGGGTTGTGATTATCACCACCAAACGCGGTAAAGCCGGTAAAGCCAACATTACGCTCGACACCTACTACGGCTGGCAGAGTGTATCGAAAGTGCCCATCATGAAGAATTCGAAAGAACAGGCTCAGTTCTTCTACGATGGCATGCGCAACAAAAACCTGGATGCAGGTAAAGACGTAACGGGACCACCAACGTCTTGGGCAACGCCCGTACCGGCCATCATCATGGATGTGCTGGAAGGCCGGAACACGACCGACGAAAATTCACTGAACAAAGTCCTGATTACGGCTCCTCAGCGCCAGATTCAGCTATCGGCTACGGGTGGGTCAGAGAACGTTCGGTATGCGGTCAGTGGCGAATATTTCAATCAGGACGGGATTATCATCAATAGCGGTTTTAAGCGGTATTCGATCCGAAGCAATATCGATGCCCAACTAACAAAGCGATTAGCGTTAAAATTAAGCGTAAACCCTGCGTATACAGAGCTGCGTTCTCTGCCTTCAACGGGCGTGAGTGGTGGTACGGCCAGTACACTGGGTATAGTAGCATCTACCTTGCAGGTTCACAATTTCCGTCCGTTAGTGAATCCCGACGGAAGTTATTTTAATTATGCCGGTCTGGCCGATATGGCCGACATCTACAATCCACTAGCCGTAGCTCAGGAAACTATCACATCACAGAAAAACCTCCGATTGTTGGGGAATATTAATCTGGAATACCAGATCATTAATGATTTAAAATTCAATGTACTCCTGGGGGGTAGCCTGCTGAATAACAAAGGCATGTACTTCCGCCCGCAACGGGCCTATTTTGCCAACGAACTGCCCACCGGTTCGGACAACGCGGGCCTGATCACCAACTGGCTGACGGAGTACACCCTGAACTATAATAAGACGATCAATAAACATTCAATTGCTGCCTTAGCGGGTTTTACGGCACAGAAAGAACGGGGCGAAACCAGCTCGATGACGAGCAATAAGTTTCCGAACAACCTGGTACCTACGCTGAGTGCTGTGGGTGGATTGATCACCAACGGAACCGCCAACATCTACGAATGGTCGCTGATGTCGTATCTGGCACGTGTCAACTACAACTACAACAGCAAATATTACCTGACCTCTTCGATTCGAACGGATGGTTCGTCCCGGTTCGGAACTGAGAACAAATACGGTATTTTCCCCTCGCTGGCCGTTGCCTGGCGGATTTCGGATGAAAATTTCCTGAAAAACCGACGCGAGATCTCCGAGTTGAAACTGCGGGCCAGCTATGGCGTAACGGGCAACAACAACATTGGCAACTATGACCAATACGCTACTGTCAGCTACGAAAACTATGGTTTGGGCAACAGCGTAGCCACAGCTATTGCACCTGGCCGGATTGCCAATCCCAGCCTGACCTGGGAAACGCAGACTTCGCTCAATTTTGGTGTCGACGCTAGTTTTTTCAATAGTCGAATCACGGCTTCCATCGACCATTTTACTTCACGCAATACCAACCTGCTGCTGAACGTAAATATCCCAAACAACACGGGTTTCAGCACGGCGTTGCAAAACATTGGTGAGGTCAAAAACACAGGCTGGGAATTCGTACTGGGAACGGTCAACGTCGATCGGAAAATCAAATGGTCGACTGACTTTAACCTGTCTACGTACCGCAACAAAGTGGTCAAGTTAGGCCCTCAGGGCGATCCGATCTATTCGGGCAACAACGTAACCATGATTGGGCAGCCCATCGGTATGTTCTATGGCTGGCTGGTCGACGGGATTTTCAAAACGCAGGCCGAACTGGACCGGGGACCCATTTATAACCCAGGTGGCAGTGACCGCTCGCACGTAGGCGATATTCGGTTTGTCGACATCAATGGCGACGGGGTGATCACCAATGCTGATAAAACCATCATGGGCTCGCCTTATCCCGACTTTTTCTACGGCATGACCAACCGGGTTACGTATAAAAACCTAAGCCTAAGCGTCAGTCTGCAAGGATCAAAAGGGAATATGGTTTACAACACCTCGCGGGGTGGTGGCAACAGCGGCCGGGCACGGGTGAGAGGCTATGCGTTCAGCAACAACTACTGGAAGTCGGAGCAGGATCCCGGTGATGGCAAAACCCCTCGCCCCAACGATACGCCAACGGGCGGTGTTCGCCTGCCGAGTCAGTTGTTTCTGGATACAGGTACCTACCTGCGGATCAACAACATCACCCTGGCGTACGTGATTCCATCAACCATTACTCAAAAGCTCAAGCTGAACTCGCTGCGGGTATATGTCAACGCCAACAACCCATTCATCTTTACGAAGAATACGGCGTTCAACCCGGATGTCAGTACGACCGAAAATCCATTGACGCCGGGGGTAGAGGCCAACGATTATCCGCTGCCCAAAAGCCTGATGATTGGTTTGAATGTAGGATTTTGAACCGTATCTCGACAACTAAACGACTTAGCCAAATGAAAAAGATAATTTGTCTACTTACGCTGGCATCGGTGCTTACCACATCATGTCAAAAGAGTTTCATCGAATTGAACCCCATTTCCACTGTGAGCGTGGATGCCGTCTACAAAACGGATAAAGATTTCCAGGATGCTGTGGTCGGTATTTATGCCATGCTGCGGAATCAGTATCAGGACTTCTGGATTTTTGGCGACCTGCGGGCCGACGATTCCTGGCACGCACTGGGCAACGATGCCTTCCTGGTGTCGGTCGATAAGTTCAACATGAACAGCGATGCCAACCTGATGATCTCGACCTGGCGCAACTATTACAGTGCCATTAACCGGGCCAATCTGGTTCTGTCGAAACTGGAAACGGCCGACCCGGCTGTGGTGACGAACAAAGATCGGCATATGGGTGAAGCCAAGTTTCTGCGGGCGTTTGCCTACTTTGATCTGGTCCGTATATTTGGCGATGTGCCGCTCAATATCAAACCCACAACCGCCGACGAAGGCTACACGAAAGTTCGGGAGAAGGTCGATAAGATTTATGATGAGGTGATCGTCAAGGATCTGATGGATGCCGAAACGAAGCTACCGGCCAAATACACGGGCGTCGATGTTGGTCGGGCGACTAAAGGAGCGGCCAAAGCGATTCTGGGGCGTGTGTACATGACTCGCAAGGATTTCGTGAAAGCCGAAGCTAAGCTTCAGGAAGTAACCACACTGGGGTACGCGCTTCTGCCAAACTACAGCGATCTGTTCGACTACACTAAAGACGAACACCACAGCGAGTATATCTTCGATATTGAATATCAGGACGGTAACCTGGGAGCGGGTAGCGGTTTTTCGAATAAGTTTCTGCCCAAATCGGCCAACTCAGCCGCTGAAGCGTTCTACGGCGTAAAAGGCGGGGCTGGGGAGCAGAACACCCCCACGCTGGCGCTATTCGACTCCTTCGACCCGAAAGACCCCCGGCGCGACATTACCGTAGCCAAAGGGTACACGGATAACAATGGGGTGTTTCAGGGCTTTTTACAGATTGCTACGTTTACCAAAAAATACCTGGCCGCTACCAATTCGCTGAACGACAGCAAAGCCAACTGGAAAGTAATTCGCTATGCTGATGTGTTACTGATGTATGCCGAAGCCCTCAATGAGAATGGCAAAACCGATCAGGCACTTACCTATCTGAATCAGGTACGTACACGGGCCAAAATGCCAGCCTACACGACCATGACGAAAGACCAGCTTCGGGCTAAGATATACGACGAGCGCGTCTACGAACTGTCCATGGAAGGCGTTCGCTGGTTCGATCTGGCTCGTACAGACCGGCTCGCAACGGTGCTTGGGCCACTGGGTTACAAGCCATTCAACGCTCTGTTCCCCATTCCACTGGTCGAAATTCAGATTATCAATAACCCGTCGGTTCTACCCCAAAATCCGGGCTATAGTTGATTGTTTTCCCTCACCCCTAGCCCCTCTCCCAAAACGGGGGAGGGGGACTAAAAGAAGGACTCTACTTCTTAGCTCCTCTCCTGTTCTGGGAGAGGGGTTGGGGTGAGGGCGACTATCAAACCCATTTTCCGAACCTTCCTCTTTTCAGTTATGAAACGAAATATCAGCTCATTCGTCATTCTTGCCCTGGTTAGTTACCTGATGAGTAGTCAGGTGAGCTTTGGCCAGAAGAAACCGAATACAGCAGATGGATTAAAGTACATTGACCCAACTATTGGTAATGTGGCTCCCTTGCTGAACAGCAATCGGCCGGTGGTGCATTTGCCCAACCAGATGGTGCGCATCTACCCCAAGCGGCAGGACCACCTCGACATGCAGATTACGGACTTCCCAATGCTGTCGCAGAACGTTATTACGCCCCAACTAATTTTTGCCATCAAACCGTATTCCGGCGCGTTGGCCGACACGGGCTGGTACCGACGCCTTACCTACGATCACGATTTTGAAACGATACATCCCTGGTATTACTCGGTTCGACTTACCGACGACAATAGCCTGACCGAATTTACACCGGGCGCTCGTACGGGTATTTATCGGTTTACGTTCCCGGCCGGGGTAAAAAAACACTTGCTCTTATCCCACTATTACGCCAACGGTAAATACGATTTCCAGAATGGAAACGCTATTGTAGGTACCGAGTTTGTGAACGATGGCATTCATGAGCAGAAGGGCATGGCGTATCTGTATGGCGTATTCACCGGCAAACCACAAACCGGCAAGCGCGACGGCGAAAAAGACTGGGGCCGCTACACCGTGACGGGCACGCAGGAGAAACCTAAAAAAGTACCGGGTGAGCGGGCTTATGCGAGTTATTCGGAGTCAGACGGTCCGGTGGTGGAGTTTCGGTATGGGGTTTCGTTCATCAGCGTCGAACAGGCGAAAAAGAATCTGGAAACTGAGTTGAATGGTGTCAGTTTTGACCAGCAGAAAGCCAAAGCGCAGGCAGCCTGGGCTAAAACGATCGGTCGGATTCAGGTGGAAGGGGGGACTGAGGCTCAGAAACGGAGTTTTTATACGGCCCTCTACCGCTGCTATGCCCGTATGTTCGATATGACTGAGGACGGGAAATATTATAGCGGTTATGACAAGACCGTTCATACCGACAAGCGGCCCTTCTACAACGACGATTACACCTGGGGTAACTACCTGGCCTTGCATCCGTTACGCTGTATTCTGGACCCAGACCGGGAAGCTGACATGCTGGAATCGTACGTGCGGATGTACAAGGAAAGCGGCTGGATGCCCGAGTATCCCAAACCCTATGGCGACCGGCCGGGTATGTTTGGCTTCAAATCCTGTGTGATGTTTCTGGATGCCTACCGAAAAGGAATCCGCAACTTCGACACCAAAACGGCGCTGGAAGGGATGCTCAAAAATGCCGAACAAGCCACGATGCTGCCCTCCCGAAACGGACCTAAAGGCGCACTGGAAGATTTTTACTACGCCAAAGGCTATTATCCGGCTTTGCGACCGGGCGAAACCGAAACCGATCCGTTTGCCTCACAGAAGCGGGGACAAAAGCGGTCGGCGGTGGCGATTACGCTGGGAAACAGCTACGATAGCTGGGCCTTGAGCGAATTAGCCAAAGAGTTGGGGAATCAGCCGGTAGCTCAAAAGTTTGCCCCTTACGCCCAGAACTACAAAAACCTGTTCTATCCGAAAACGAGCTTTTTCATGCCCAAAGACGCCCAGGGCAACTGGATTGAAATCGATCCGAAGTTCGATGGAGGGCATGCCGGGCTTGATTATTACAACGAGAACAACGGCTGGAATTACCGCTGGAATGTGCAGCAGGACATCAAAGGACTGACCGAACTGATGGGTGGACCCGACAAGGTAGAGCAGAACCTCGACCAACTGTTTCGTGAAGGTGCCGATCGTCCAAAACCGGTTTTCTGGGAGAAATTCCCTGATCAGACCGGGTTGATCGGTCAGTTTGCAATGGGCAATCAGGTGACGTTTTTCATTCCCTACCTGTTCAACTACACCAATGCCCCCTGGAAAACCCAGAAGTACACCCGACTGCTGCTGGATACCTGGTTCCAGGACAACATCTTTGGCGTGCCGGGTGATGAAGATGCCGGTTCCATGAATTCGTTTGTGGTTTTTTCGGCGATGGGTTTTTATCCGACCACGCCCGGTATTCCCCGCTATTCGATCACCAGCCCGCTGTTCACCAAAGTCAGTGTTGCCTTGCCTAATGGCAAAACCTTTTCGGTCGTTGCCCGGAACAACTCCCGGATCAATAAATACATCCAGTCGGCCACACTGAACGGCAAACCGTTGAAATCACTTTCGTTTACCCACGACGAACTGATGCAGGGCGGTACGCTGGTGCTGGATATGGGCGAGAAGACCGACAAAAAATGGGAGATAATCTATTAACCCTCATGAAGACCTCAACACGCAATCAATCAGGCATAAAGCGAGGGCTGACCGGTTTGCTACTAAGCGTTTTAGCAACCCAGATCGGTTGGGCGCAAAACGGCAAACCGACCAATCCGGCTCTGAACCACATCGACCCGACCATTGGAAACGTGGCCCCGTTGCTGAATACGAATCGGCCGGTGGCACATCTACCGAATCAGATGGTTCGCGTGTTTCCGCATCGGCAGGACCACCTCGACATGCAGATCACGGATTTTCCGATGCTGTCGCAGAATATCATTACGCCCCAGATGGTGTTTGCTATTAAACCCGCCAAAGGTGCTTTAGCGGATACGGCCTGGTTCCGGCGGTTAACCTACGACCATGATCTGGAAGTGACGCGGCCCTGGTACTACTCCGTTAAACTGACCGACGATGACATTCTGCTGGAGTTTACACCGGGTGCCCGCACAGGAATTTACCGATTTACCTTTCCGGCTGGCGTCAAGAAAAATCTGCTCTTATCGCATAATTACGCCAACGGTAAGTATGACTTTCAGAATGGAAATGATATTGTGGGTACTGAGTTTGTGAACGATGGCATTCATGAGCAGAAGGGTATGGCGTACCTGTACGGTGTGTTTACAGGCAAACCGCAAACCGGCAAGCGCGACGGCGAAAAAGACTGGGGACGCTACACCGTGAGTGGTGTTCCCGAAAAACCGAAAAAAATACCGGGTGAGCGGGCCTACGCCAGTTATTCGGAATCGGACGGTCCGGTCGTGGAATTTCGGTATGGGGTTTCGTTCATTAGCGTTGAACAGGCTAAGAAGAATCTGGAGGCCGAACTCAACGGTGTCAGCTTCGACCAGCAGAAAGCGAATGGACAGGCTGCCTGGGCCAAAGCCATCGGAAAAATCACCATAGAAGGTGGGACCGAAGCCCAGAAACGCACATTTTATACATCTCTCTACCGTTGCTACGCTCGTATGGTCGATATGACCGAAGGCGGAAAATACTACAGCGGCTACGACAAGCAGGTGCATACCGATCCGCGTCCGTTCTACACCGACGATTACACCTGGGGCAATTACTTGGCCCTGCACCCACTGCAAATTATCCTGAATCCGAAAGGCGAAGCCGATATGCTGGAATCCTACGTGCGGATGTACAAGGAGAGCGGCTGGATGCCTGAATACCCAAAGCCTTACGGTGATCGGCCTGGTATGTTTGGGTTTAAATCGAGCGTCGTGTTTTTAGATGCCTATCGCAAGGGAATCCGAAATTTTGATGTCAAAGCCGCGTTCGAAGGGATGCTGAAAAATGCCGAACAGGCTACGATGCTCCCGTTTCGTAACGGCCCCAAAGGTGACCTGGAAGATTTTTATGCGAAGAACGGCTATTATCCGGCCCTGCGCCCCGGCGAAAAAGAAACCGATGCGTTTGCGTCGCAGAAACCCGGTCAGAAACGGTCGGCCGTAGCCATAACCCTGGGCGACTGCTACGATAGCTGGGCCTTGAGCGAGATGGCCAAAACGCTGGGTAACGAAAGCGTCTACGCCAAATATTCCCCCCGGACGCAGAACTACCGGAATCTGTGGAACCCCAAATACAACATGTTCATTCCGAAAGATGCGCAGGGCAACTGGATCGACATCGATCCGAAGTTCGACGGGGGGCATAACGGATTCGATTATTACAACGAGAACAACGCCTGGAGCTACATGTGGAATGCTCAGCAGGATTTGCCGGGTTTACGGGAACTGATGGGTGGCCCCGAAAAAATGGAGCAGAACCTGGATCAGCTTTTCCGCGAAGGCATGGAAAAGAGTAAGCCGGTTTTCTGGGAAATGTGGCCCAACCAGACGGGCATGATCGGTCAGTTTGCGATGGGCAATCAGGTGACGTTTTTTATTCCCTACCTGTTCAACTACACCAACGCGTCCTGGAAAACCCAGAAGTACACCCGACTGCTGCTGGACACCTGGTTCCAGGATACCATCTTTGGGGTTCCCGGCGATGAAGATGGTGGGTCAATGTCTTCATTTGTGGTTTTTTCGGCGATGGGTTTTTATCCGACTACGCCCGGTATTCCCCGCTATTCGATCACCAGCCCCTTGTTTACCAAAGTCAGTGTAGCGCTGCCAAACGGCAAGACATTTACTATATCGGCTCCCAAATCGTCCCGTACCAACAAATACATCCAGTCGGCTACGCTGAATGGTAAGCCACTCACCTCGCTTTCGTTTACCCATGACGAACTGATGCAGGGCGGCACGCTAGTGCTGGACATGGGCGAGAAAACCGACAAAAAGTGGGACATGCAAAACTGAGTTTTTGAGTACGTTCTTAGTCGAAGTGGCTATTGTAGATGATTATGATTTGTACACTGTCATCTAAATTTTTTGTCATTCCGACGAAGGAGGAATCTTCGGATGAAGGAGCAAACACAATACTTATCCGAAGATTCCTCCTTCGTCGGAATGACAAAAAATAGTCAAAAGCTTAGTTTACCCTGTATTTATTATGATTGTTATGGGGCTAATACACTGGTTGACAATAGATTTTTAGTAGTGCTACTAAAAATCATAACTGATCATAACGGATCATAATAATCCGTGTTCCATTTGTTTTAATTCATTTAACTATGGTCTGGAAACAAGTAATAGACCCGTTTGATAATCTGGTTCTTTCGGCTCTGGTGGCTGTTCTGCCTATTCTGTTCATCTTCTGGGCGCTTATCATCCGAAAGATGAAAGGCTATCAGGCCAGTCTGATTGCTATTGGTATCGCTGCGGTCATTGCCATTGCCGTTTATAAAATGCCCGTTCAACTGGCTGGCCTTTCAATTTTACACGGAGCACTCTATGGTTTGTTTCCCATTTGCTGGCTGGTGATCATGGCCGTCTTCCTCTTCAACCTCACCGTCAAGGCCGGTCAGTTCGACATCATCAAACACTTCATGGCCTCCATCACCTCCGACCGACGGCTTCAGGCCCTGCTCATCGCCTTCTCCTTCGGGGCTTTCCTGGAAGGTACCGCTGGATTTGGCGCCCCCGTCGCCATCACAGCCGCCATGCTGGTCGGACTCGGCTTCAATCCCCTGTATGCCTCCGGCATCTGTTTGATTGCCAACACCGCGCCCGTTGCTTTCGGCTCCATCGGTATTCCCATCACCGTCGCGTCCCAGGTATCGGGCATTCCTGAACTGCCCATCTCCCAGATGGTGGGCCGTACCCTGCCCATTCTGTCGGTGATTCTACCGTTTTACCTGGTGACCATTATTGCCGGTTTCAAAAAAGCGCAGGAGGTGCTGCCCGCCGTGCTGGTTTCGGGAGGAGCTTTTGCGTTGTTGCAATACCTTTCTTCCAATTTTCTGGGCCCTGCCCTACCTGATGTGATTGCCGGACTGGGGTCGATTATTTGTTTGATGACGTTTCTGCGATTCTGGAAGCCCAAAACGATTTGGCGGTTTGCCAACGAACCGGCTGCTACCTTCGATAGCTCGATTCAGTATTCGGGGGGGGAGTTACTGCGGGCCTGGAGTCCGTTTTTGATCCTGACGATCATGGTCATTTTCTGGGGGATGCAATCGATCAAGGATGTGCTGAATGCTCACGGGCAGCTTCAGTTCGAGTTTCCGGGTCTGCACAATGCCATTCAGGGTCAGGATGGGACGCTGCTGGCTAAAATATTCAAGTTCAACTACCTCTCGGCGGCTGGTACGGCCATTCTGATTGCCTCACTGGTGGCGATCCCGCTGGTCGGGCTGACCTATCGGCAGGGGTTACAGGTCTTGGGCGCTACACTGCATCAGCTTCGCTTTCCAACCCTGACGGTTGCCTCGGTATTGGGCTTTGCCTACCTGGTCAACGACTCCGGGATTACCCTCACCCTGGCGCGGGTACTGGCCAGTACAGGGAGCTGGTTTCCTTTTTTCGCACCGGTACTGGGGTGGCTGGGCGTATTCATCACCGGTTCGGATACCTCGGCGAATGCCTTGTTCAGCAAGCTACAATATGCGACGGCCCAATCGATTGGGGTTGATCCGGTGGTAAGTGTGGGGGCCAATGTATCGGGTGGTGTGGTTGGTAAGATGATTTCGCCCCAGTCGATTGCGGTAGCGGCTGCGGCCGGTGATCTGGTGGGTAAGGAGTCGGATTTATTCCGATTCACGGTCAAGCACAGTTTCATCATGCTGGGTTTCATCTGTGTGCTCACGCTGGCGCAGGCCTATGTGTTCAAGTGGATTATTCCCGTCTATGAAATGATTTCTGGGTCCAAATCTGCAGCTACACCTGACTTATCGAAAGGCTATACATATTTGATTGGACTTGTTGCCCTCCTGGTAATACTGTCGGTGGCTGTGCTGACGAGGGCAAAGAAAAAGCCCAACGTGCCGACACTGGTCGACTGATACCCAATAAAGCCTATCCTGAAGCGACTAAACTCAACTTTCTCATTCTATTCAAAAGACGCCATGACATTGATGACTCTTACTAAACGCCATCTTCTGGCAGCACTTTTTTGCCTGTGTGTTCAGTGGGTGCAGGCTCAGCCCCTGAAGCGCTCAAATGTTCCGGCTCCGGCCTTCGAGGTGACGGGCAGTATCTATCCCTGGGATGTACACGATGAAGGGATCGACCTGATTCTGGACAACATGACTCGTATTGCTGGCGTCAATTCGGTATACCTGATTGCTGTTATGCATGAAGAACATCGCCCGTTCAATAACGACAAACTACCTGGCACGTTTACGTTCATACATAACCCCGTTCGCTGGTCGTGGGATGCCGAAGATTCCCGAGCCTATTTCAAGCCGGATATGGCCATGTACGGAAAAATCAAACCCCTGATGTCGCGCGAATCCTGGCTGAACGAAACCGACTGGCTGAAAATCGTACTCGATAAAGCGCACGCTAGAGGCTTACGGGCTGGGGTTGAGGTATCGCATACATACATACCCGTTGAGGTGCTGAACGCGCATCCCGAATACAAACAGCGCGATATAAACGATAAGCCTGTCGATCGGCCCTGCACCAATAACCCCGATGTACGGGCGTATCTGACGACACTCTACACCGATCTGGCGAAGCATTACGATGTCGATTACATCCAGACCTGTATGTTGCTGTTCAGCCGGTCGGACGATCCGGTGAAGGGCGGCTCCTGTTTTTGTGGTTCCTGCAAGCACAAGGCCAAAGCGATGGGTTTTGATATGGAAGCGGCCATCCCCGTTCTGAAAGATAACCCTTATGCCGAACCGCAGTTGAGCAACTGGCGCAAATTTCGACGGGATTGTACCACCGAGATTTACAAGGAGGTAACCGATAAAATCCACCACGAAAATCCGGCTATCGATTTCCGGCTGAATGACCTGAACGACCGCACATCGGGCTTAACGTTGGAAGAACTGAAAGGGAATATCAACTCAGTTCACCTATCGACCCATACCGAACAGAATGGCTACCAGAAATCGGATCGGAAGTCGCGGATATTGACCACCCAATATTTTATGGGCAAAGATATTCCAATTATCCCCGGTGTACCGACTCGTCTGCTCACCACGCCTGAGATCATCAAATCGAGCATTAAAATATCGGTTGATAACGGTTCCAAAGGCATTGGTATCAAACATTACGATGGGTCACCATATTCGAATCTACGGGCCGTTCGGAATGGCCTGAGCGAAGCGGGCGTGGCCAGGTTTACACCCATCATGGGCATTGAAGCCGAAGATATGACGCTGTCGGGTTATTCTTCAGATAAATTTCTGCTTGAAAAATGTGTGCAGACTACCGGCAAAGGAACGGCCAAATCGACCTTCAATCAGGCGTCGGGGGTATATGATGTAGTGGTTTCGTATGTCGATGAAAAAGGCGGTCAGGGAAGTTTATCGCTGGCAGTAGCCGGAAAACAAAAGGCGTCGTGGAAGCTCAGCGAAGACGTAGACTGCTGGCGACGAAAAACCATTCCCAATGTAAAAATCAACACCGGTGATGCCATTGAACTAACGGGCATTGCCGATGGAAAAGAAACCGCTCGAATCGATTTTATTGAGTTTGTGGCACAAACGAACCCCGTGGCCGCTCAGAAAAACGATCGCAGGCAGCGAAAAGGTGAATAAGGAAAATAGGTAAATTGTTTATTGTAGGTTGGTTGGAAAGCATGATGGACCTTCTATCATGCTTTTTTATGGACAGCTTTTTTATGAGCCGATTCTTTGTGAGCTACTTCGTGAGCCTCGATACTTAGCTTTTCTTCCGTCTTGTCGATAGCTTCCTCAACCGAGTGGGATTTGCGTAAATCGCTGGTTTTCTTGGTCAAATCCGCCATAGCGCAGTAGTGTTTGTAGAGAATTTCCAGTTCTTCTTCACTTAGATTTTCGCTGGCTACCAGTCGGTTGCTCGCTCCTTTGGTGGCCGCAATCAGTTCGTTTAGTTTGAGTTGAACCGATAGCGATTCTTTGTTTTGCGCTTTCTGAATGACAAATACCATCAGGAATGTAATAATGGTCGTTCCGGTATTGATGACCAGTTGCCAGTTTTCAGAAAAATCAAAAAACGGGCCCAAAGCCGCCCAGACGACAACCGAAGCCAGCGCCAGAATAAAGGCTACCGATGAGCCAGTGGCTTTGGCTACCGATGACGAAAAGCGCTCAAAAAAGCCTTTGTGTGTATGTTCTGTGGGGTTGAATGAAGCTTCCATAACGTGATGTTTACTAAGTGAACTTGTAAATAGAGGGTTAATTTAAATTCAGACCAATGGTTACGCCTAGCCAGGGTTTGTGCTGGTAAATCCAACTGGCCCGGTTGCGATCCAGTAAGGTATCATAGCCAAACGCTAGCCCCAGGCTTACAGCCCGGTAGCCGAAAATAGCGGCCAGCCCATAACTCAGACAGGCTCCTTCGTAGTCGTCTGTTACCTGGTCCATGGTCGAGAAAGGCCCTACGGTTGCCGACCCAATGCCGGCCAGACCGCCAATGCCCAGGCTAAACGAACGAATATCGGACCGTTGCTCATGGTGATAAAAAACATTCCGCTGATAACCCTGATCGAAGCGAAGTCCTGCATAGAACGCAGCGTTGGCATTGGTCGTCAGTTCGGGCGGTTGCCCTCGTTGAGCCAGTCGGTATTTGAACGGAACCGTGACCAGATCCATATCGAACGAGGTGAAGTGATACCGAAACAAGGGACTTTTGCCATCGACCGGAATTTTCTTCGGTTTGGGATTGACAAAAAACACAAAAGCAGAATCCGATACATCCAGTGTGGTCGGGTTATTGTCGCTCGGGCGTAACGATGTCTTTATGGGCTCAACAAACAGGGTATCATTCTGAAGGTAGAGAGCCGCCTGTATTGTCTTTGTAAGCTGTTTTTTTTGGGTATGTCCGTTACGGTCGGAGTAAAACAACGTCTGCTCTTTGTTGACGGCAAAGGTCTGGTTCAGTTCCTGAATACTGCGTCGGCTGTGGTAAATTTTGGTACAGCCAGCCAGTGTAAATCCCAGTAAACCCGTGAGCAGGCTTAGCCGGACGGGTAAAGCTATAGAAAGCGCAGCCGCTGGGTAAGGACCGGTCATCATCGGAATCAATACATGTAAGGATGGTGGTTTAACCTTATTCATAGGTACTGAGTATAAGGCAATATCCACTAAACCCGCAAAGTCTGGTTTGGTTTATTGTGATCCATCTCCGTATGCTCATTTATTAATTAATTTTCGATTAATTCATGGCCATTCTGTTGAACACGCAGTTAGTCAGTGGAAACATAATTGCTCAACAGAACCAATGAAAAAGATCGTAATGATGGGAGCCCTGTTTCTGGCGGTAGCCAGCTTCAGCGCGCAGGCACAATCGACCACGGGGAGTGGTACGGGTAACGGAACGAATGGATCATCCGCACAAAATGGATCATCGGACCCCACAAGCCGAAGTGGGCAACAACCTCGGGCTAAGATGAATAAGAAATCATCGGATCGGAGCATGAACTCGACTGACAACAGCAATAGCTCGGGCTCAGCAACGATGAATGACGGAACAATGAATCAGGGAAATTCGCAGGGGCAGGGTCGCAATGGTCGGAAAATGAAACGCAACAGCAATCGGATGAATCGCGATTCGTCATCGAACGGCAATCAGCGTTAATTTTTCGATACAACCACAAGTATGGCATCGGTAAGACTTACCGATGCCATACTTGTTTTCGAAGACCAATATAACCACCAATGGCGTTGGGGTATAATTGCCCAACATCTGCTGCGACTGCCATTCTGAATGACATACCACCCACCCAGTTTAGCGGGCTTTCGACCTGGATCAATGAAGAAAATTGAGTGGGGGATCCCGGCAATGGCTCGCCGGGGGCACCTAGATTCCGACTGAACGATAGTTTAGCCATCAAACTAATTCGACGGGCTATGGTCGAACGCATGGCCAGATGAGCCATCTGCACACGATTGTTATTAACGGCCCAGGTTGTGTTATGCTGATTTTCAGGGCGTACGTCGGATTGGAGACTGATAAACGGAGTACCAATAATTCGATTTTTATACACCCATCCTTCACTGTACTGACCGTTATTGAAATAGTTGTCAGCGCCTTTGGTATGGGTATTATCCTGATAAAATGTAGGGCCGCTCTGGTTTAGTGTTGACAGGTATTCGATTAACAGGTCATCGATGTGAAATGAAGACAAGCCTTTATGTAATGGCCTGATTCGGAGGCCACTCAACCCATCGGGCGCATTCTGAAAAAACATCCCCGAAGCATCGTCATAGCTATGTTGATGATATAACATTAGCTGAGTGGCAGGAAGTCGTAGTTCAACCCCAAAGTCAATACTTCCCACGTGGTTTCCATACAGATTTGTGTAATCGAAGGAGGTAATACGCGGATTGTTTAGCCCACCCGTACGAATGGCAAACAGTACATTGGGATAATCACTGAGCTGATTGGGAAGCTGACCATCAGCGGCAAGTCGTGGGTCTATATAATCGGAATGCCCAGCCCACTGCACATTATGATTGATGCCAATATAACCTCTTATCGACGCAACGGGCTTTCCTATCCGAAGGATAAGCGATTTCTGATGCAGGTAGGAATGCTGCATATAATCGGTATTGGCAAACCACCCGTGGGCGATAAAGGCATTAATGGCTAGCCATTGTTTACGGCCAAGTGGGGCAAAACCTTTGGTCCCAAATTGAATTTTAGGAATGGGCAGCGCATTTCCCGACCACGCATATGAACCTGACGTAAGGGTTGTATCGACCAGACCAATCACCTCTTTCCGACGACCCACTACAAATTCTATCCGTCGATGAGATAGCTTGATATAGTATTCGGGAGCCAACAACTGACTTTGGGTTCCAGCATTTCCGACAACTTCTGCCCCATAACGTACGATCCAGGCCCGACTGGACGCCTTGTGGGTTGTATCGGTTAATGAGATGGCACCAGCCAGACCAGCCCGCAGCGTACCGGTTGGCGATGATTTGGGAATAATACCAAACTGATTTGCCTGAAGCCAGAAAGGTGTATGCGTTGCCGAAGACACTATGCCACCCACTTCTACATAGGCTTGATGGGTATAGTTCGATTGGCCATATAGCGAGAAAGTTGACGTAGTAAGTAAGCCAATAACAAGAAAAGTTAACTTCATATGCTAAGGTGTGTTCATGGTGTTTAAAAATAGATAATGTATTTCAGGAATGGTAGATACAAATTATTGAAAGGTTGATTAATGGAAAATATGAAGCAGGAATAATACCTGAATATCATTTGAGTGCATACAGCGAGTGGGCGTTTATTGTGTAATGGACACCAGAGTGGTGAGAAAATTAGCAGACATGACTTCTACGTCTGAAGGAATGCGGACCTGATGAAAGCATTCTTAATAGCCTGGTAAATATGAAAATCACTACCCTGATTGTTGCACTCGCTACCCTGTTTCTAAGTATAGCCCATTGGGCCCATTCTCAAAAGATTACCGACGACCGGATGCGTATTGCGGCCGAAATGGAGAAATCCATTCAAACTGAAATGCTGAATAAATGGTACCCGCAGGCTGTCGATAAAGAGTTTGGCGGGTTTCTCAGTACGTTTACCTACGATTTTACGCCGACCGGACCGCAGGACAAAATGATCGTGACTCAGGCCCGGCATGTCTGGACAACGGCCAAAGCGGCTGAGCGATACCCGTCTTTTACCTACTATAAAGACAATTCCCACCACGGTTTTCTATTTCTGCGCGACGTAATGTGGGACAAGCAATACGGTGGTTTTTACAACCTGGTCGACCGGAAGGGTACTGTCAAAGGGGGCGATATGAAGTTGGTGTACGGAAATGCCTTCGGACTCTACGCGTTAAGTGCTTATTATCACATGTCGCATGATACGGCAGCGTTGAATCTGGCGAAAAAATCCTTTGCCTGGCTGGAAAAACATAGCCACGACCCCGTTCATAAAGGGTATTTTCAGCACATGCGCCGGGATGGAACGCCGATCAAACGCGACGCGTCGGTGCCCTCTACTTCCGATCTTGGCTATAAAGACCAGAATAGTTCTATCCATCTGCTCGAAGCACTCACCGAACTCTATACCGTATGGCCCGACCCGCTCGTTCGTGAGCGACTCGATGAAATGCTTCACCTCGTCCGCGACGTGATTACCTCGCCCAAGGGTAATCTGGTACTCTTCTTTCAGCCCGACTGGAAGCCTGTTTCGTTTCGCGATTCGTCGGAAACGGTCATTCTGAAACATCGCAATCTGGACCATGTTTCATTTGGCCACGATGTGGAAACGGCTTATCTGATGTTTGAAGCGTCGTATGTGTTGGGACTAAAGAACGACACCAAAACGCTTCAGGTTGGCAAACGGATGGTGGATCATGCACTGGCCAACGGCTGGGACAAAAAAGTCGGCGGTTTCTACGATCAGGGCTATTATTTCCGCAATAAGCCAGGTATGACCATCATCGATGAGAGCAAAAACTGGTGGTCACAGGCTGAGGGCTTAAATACGCTACTGCTGATGGCCGACCAGTTCCCCAATGATCCCATGCATTATTTCGATCAGTACAAGCTCCTTTGGCAATACGTACAGACCTACATGATCGACCACGAACACGGCGACTGGTATGAAGAAGGGCTGGATAAAGACCCTGAACGCAAAACGGCTTTGAAGGGCCACATCTGGAAAGCGGCCTATCATACCTACCGGGCGCTTACGGGTTGTGTCGACCGCTCCAAAAGCAAATCCAGTAATCATTCAGCGGTTAAGCATTGATTTTATCTATAGGGATCAACGATTGTTTATATGCTACCCTATCGCCACGACTATCTATTCCCATGCTAAAAAATATTGAATAGGTAATTATATATCGAGATTTAGTACCTAATTTTGTGCCGTAGTTGCTTAGATGAGTTGATTATATCTACTTGCGGATTACAAGACCTGACTCTCTTTTAACGAAAAACTAAAATTGGTTTACTATTTTTTAGCTTTTTGTTTTTAAGAGTCAATGAAAAAACTTTTTCAGCTTCTCCTGTTAATAGCAACAGGAAATTCGTTTGCCCAGCAAGATCCATGTGCCAGTACAACTAGTTACAGCCTGATTTCTCAGTCTACGAATGGTGCTGGTAATTGCACATTTTTGTTTACGCCAACTGTAACAATTAATCAGACCGGCAATTCTGTTAAGTTAGTCCAGTATACATTTACAGTTGGGTCTACTACCGTACAGATATGTTATTCGGGCACTCCAGCGGCTATCGTAAACTGTAGCGGTCCATTTACAGCTTTGCCTCTGGGAACGAATCAAGTTTTTCCTACTGCAACTATTGTGATGCCTTGTACGGGCAGCGGAAGTTTGGTATTAATTGGTAGTACATCGGCTCAAGGTACAAGTACCTGTGCTACCCAAACGGTTTTTTCAGGCCCCTTACCCGTTAAGATCGTATCCTTTTACGGTTCCTCTGCATCAACAGGGGTCGTGCTGAACTGGGCTACTGAATGGGAATCGACCAACGAAGGGTTTGAGATTCAGAAGAGTACCGATGCCCGCTCATTTGAAGGGATTGGGTTTATCAAAGGAAAGCTAACGACAAATCAGGTGTCGAGTTATGAGTTTATTGACTCGAATGTAGAAACAGGCGTACCGTATTACTACCGTCTGAAGCAAAAAGACGTGAGTGGAACCACAGAGTATTCCCGTATAATTTCCGTCGTATATAAATCCGATCAGGGGATGCCGGTCAGGGTGTATCCAAACGCCAATGTGGGAGGAAGCTTTATGGTATCCATGCGCGACGCTCAGTCGGCAATAATCAGTTTGTTTAACGAAACGGGCATGGAAGTTCCAGTTAATGTCAGTAAAACACCCGACCCCAATAAAGTGTCAGTTTCGGTAAAAGCACCTGTTTCAAGTGGGATTTATTTGTTGAAGCTGAATCAGGCAGACGGGACGCAGCACCAGGCAATCAAAGTTGTCGTCCAGTAAAGTTTACAGTTTACGGTTGGCTGACGCGAAAGCAACTCTGGCGTCAGCCAACCGTAAACCGCTCTACTTCATCGTCAACACGTTGGCTGGTACATTGGCGTCGGTTTCAACGGTTTTCTTGGCCTTCGAAGTAGGGGTATTCAAGAGCTTGATGTCTTTGGAACGGTCGCCCGATATATGCATCAGCAAGTCAGTACCGTCGGTATATCGAATATTGTCGAGGACTAGACCACGGCTGTTCTGAACCTGCATCAGGGTCTTTGCCGGAGAGATCAGCGCTACATTTTTCAATCGAATGTTCTCCGCTTCGATGCAGACCAAGCCTTTCCGGCTTTGCAGCACCGCATTTTCGATCAGAATATCTTTCACTGCCATTTCGGGTAAGCCCCGAACCAGAATACCCGTTTCGGCTCCTTTGCAGGTTACATTCCGAATCTGGAACGACCGGAACTGAGGGGTTCCTTCCGACAGTGGCTGAGCCGGAATCTGAGGCAGCTCATTACTTTCCCCGTGTTGAGGAACCGGGTCTTTGGCTGCATAGTACATATCGAACAGAATGGCTTCGCCGGCGATGTTGGTCATATCGACGCCATCTACGTAAATATTTTCAACAATTCCGCCACGTCCACGAGCTGTTTTGAAACGAAGACCTACGTCGGTACCCATGAAGGTGCAGTTCGACACGTACAGATTACGCACTCCACCCGACATTTCACTACCGATCACAAAACCACCGTGGGCGTGGTAAACCCGGCAGTTGCGGACAATGATGTTTTCGGTCGGAACCCCCCGTTTGCGCCCCTGCTCGTCACGACCCGATTTGATACAGATGCCATCGTCGCCCACGTCGAACGTACAGTCTTCGACCAGACCGTTCCGGCAAGACTCCAGATCAAGGCCATCGCCATTTTGGGCGTACCAGGGATTTTTAGCCGTAACGTGCCGCAAAGTAATATGTTCGCATAATAACGGATGCAGGCACCAGGCCGGTGAGTTCTGAAACGTAATACCTTCTAGCAGAATGCGTTTGCAGCGGGTCAGACTCAGCATATTCGGGCGTAGAAAATCCTTTATACCCTCATAGTAGCTCATCGGTTGACCCGATTTGATGGCCGATGCGGTGGCTCCTTTGAATGACTGTTCCGATGGATACCACATGTCTTTTTTGTCATTCACAACGCCACCCGAGGCTACCAGTTTTTTCCATTGATCGTCGGTCATTTTGCTGCGTTTTACCATCCGCCATGCGTCGCCCGACCCGTCCAGAATACCTTTGCCCGTAATAGCAATATTCTCCAGATCGGTACCCGAAATAGGGGCCTGATTTCGAACGGCTTCTTCGCCTTCCCAGGTTGTAGTGACCAGTGGGTACGCACTACGCTGATCGGTGAATTGCAGCAATGCTCCTTCTGACAGGTGCAGATTGACATTGCTTTTGAGCGCTATAGGTCCCGTTAGCCATAATCCACGTGGGACTAGCACGACCCCGCCACCAGCACGATTACACTGGTCAATGGCTTTGGTGATGGCGGCCGTATTGAGGGTTAGCCCATCGGCTACGGCTCCGAATTTGTTGATGCTGAGCGTATCCTTACGAAACGTTGGTGCCAATACTTTTGGCAGATTAGGACCAGCGGCTGACGTATAGCGACTTGTTGGTTGGTGATCAGGAACGAATCGGAAGGCGGCTGTTAAGGCAACGAAAGCTAATCCGGCAAGTGTTTTCATGAGCGTTCGGGCAAATTATTCAAGTAAAATGACCCAAAAATTAAGACGCATTCAAGAAACGATTGCCCTTTTTTTACGCAATCGTTGCCGGGAACGTTGTCAGGTTTGCGAGGGCGTTATCAACTTCCCGAAAGTTTAGAACTTTCGGGAAGTTCGCTACATACAGTGTAAATTAATTTTTCTGTCATTCCGACGAAGGAGGAATCTTCGGATGAGTCTAGTTTTTCTCCTCTACCCCTTCCCCGCGGTCTGTGTCCTCACAGAACGTGGAGGAGAAACGCAAGCAAACTTAATTTACACTGTACTACATAGGTGCCCGTTCGTAAAAATCAGTCATTTCAATGATCAAGGCGTCCAGAAAAGCTACAAAAAAACCTTGGTGAATTACTAGTTGCTCATAATCTTTATGTACTTTTGACGCAAAGCTACTTACATGACTATGCATCGAGTTTACAGTCTGAGTATCGCTCTGGTATTCACGGCTAGTTTCGGCCTGAAAGCTCAACAGGCGCATGTAAACCTGGACTGGAATCCCCAGAAGAATACACAGAATCTGGTGCCTTTTGGAGCCAGCGTTATTTCGCCCGAAGTGCGCGACGACCGTACCGTGACGTTCCGGCTGAAAGCCCCGGATGCCAAACAGGTGATGCTCACGGGCGGTCCAATCTTACTGGCGCTATCGGCCAAAAATCCCATCCCGTTCAAAAAAGATACGGACAGTCTCTGGACGCTGACTGTTGGGCCGATCAAGCCGGACATCTACGTCTATAAGTTCGTTATCGACGGGGTAACGGTGCCCGATCCAAACAACACTCTGACGGGATTCAACGATCAGCCGGGTTATAGCAATCTGGTTGTTCCGGGCGATGGGCCAGCTTATTACGATGCCAGACCCGTACCGCACGGAGCCGTAACCCGACATGTCTATCACTCCAGCGTGCTGAATGGCGAGCGGGAAATGTACGTGTATACGCCCCCCGGTTATTCGCCCAAAAAGAAATATCCGGTGCTGTATCTGGTGGGTGGAAGTGGTGAGCTGGCGTCTGGCTGGGCGCTCGATGGCCGGGCCAATTTTATTGCCGATAATCTGCTGGCCGAAGGCAAAATGGTTCCGATGATCATTGCCATGCCGAATAACCAGGTCGTTCACCGCAACGACCCCAACCATACGGCCAAAACGTTCCCTCTCTTTGAAGAAGAGCTGAAAACGCAGATTATTCCCTTCGTTGATAAAACGTACAGCACCATCCCGAATCGTAAAGGCCGGGCCTTATCGGGTCTGTCGATGGGTGGGCGGCATACACAGTTTGTTGGCTTGAAAAACCTGGATCTGTTCAGCTCGTTCGGTATCCTGAGCGCGGGTGATGTGGACAGCGAAACCACCAGCACGGCTTTCCTGAACGACCCATCGGCAAATCAGAAAGTCGATTACCTGCTGGTAGGGCAGGGGACCAACGAAGCCAACGCGCCCATTGGAAAGCGAGCCATCGCTCTGCATGAAGCCCTGCAAAAACACAATATCAAACACGAGTACTACGTCGGGGGCGACGGTGCCCACGACTGGGCTACCTGGCGGCATTTATTGTATTATAAACTCCTGCCCAACCTATGGCGGAACAAATAACTAGTTAATGGATAATGTAAAATGAATAATGGATAATCATTGTCGGCTCTTCCATTATTCATTTTACATTATCCATTCTTCATCCTTCACATTATCCATTTAGATTCCCAACCCGATTATGCATTTCCCCAAACAACTCCTGTACACGGCCGTATGCACGGTCCTTATGGCGCCATCGGTAATGGCGCAAATGCAGCAGCAGCGAACACCCAACGATACCCTCAAATCGCCAAAAGTGCTGGATGATAAGCGGGTGATGATCCAGATTTACGCCCCTAAAGCCAGCGAAGTAACCGTTGGTGGCGACTTTCTGTCGAACCCAAAACCGCTTAGCCTGACGAAGAATGAGCAGGGTGTGTGGTCGGTGCTGATTGGCCCGTTGAAGCCTGACTATTATTCCTACACGCTTATGGTTGATGGCGTTCGGACAATGGACCCGAAAAACCCGGTTATCAAGCAGGGCATCAGCAGTCTCGAAAACATGATGGCCGTGACGGGTCCGGAAACCGCTTTCGAAGACAATAAAGCCGTGCCACACGGTGAAGTACGGGAAGTCTGGTATTCATCAAACACGCTGAACATGATGCGCCGGATGCACGTCTATACGCCACCGGGCTACGAAAAAGGCAGCACAAAATACCCCGTTTTTTACCTACTGCATGGTGGCGGTGACGATGATTCGGGCTGGAACACAATCGGTCGGTCGGGTTTCATTCTGGACAATCTGATTGCGGCCGGGAAAGCCAAGCCCATGATTGTCGTGATGCCAAACGGTAGCATGCCACTTCCTCCTTCAAACGGAATGCCGAATGCTCAGATGATGAATCAATTGCGGGATTTGTTCTCCAGCGAACTGCTGAAAGAAGTGATGCCCAACGTTGAGAAAAACTACCGTACGCTGACCAATGCCGAGAACCGGGCGATTGCCGGGCTGTCGATGGGTGGATTCCAGACGCTGGATGTTACCCTAACCCGCCCTGAACTGTTCAACTACGTAGGTGTATTTAGCTCTGGTTTCTTCGGAGCAACGGCCGATGAAGCGGACACGAAATATGCTAAAGTGCTCAACGATCCCAACTTCAACAAAGGCAAGAAGCTTTTCTGGGTAAGCATCGGCAAAGACGATTTTGTGATGGATGCCAACAAAAAGACGCTGGCCCTGCTCGACAAACACAACATCAAATACCAGTATAAGGAATCATCGGGTGGCCACACTTGGGTCAACTGGCGGCAATACCTGAATGAGTACACCCCAATGCTGTTTAAATAAGCTTGATGAAAGCTATAGGATGTTATTTTGTCATTCCGACCGTAGGGAGGAATCTCAAGCTTGACTAACAAGCGACTTTGAGATTCCTCCCTACGGTCGGAATGACAAATTTTTCTCAGGTAATCCGAGCCAAATTTGTGTATAAACCCACCTTACATGAAACGACGAACCTTTTTAAAGAATACCTCTACGGCTGGTTTAGCGGCACTCGTGACACCGGTAGGCATCATTGAAATCAATCGAAAGCCAACCACGCTGGATACCAAAGCCGCTGAATCGTTTGCCGATGCGTTTGTCAATCCGCCCATGTCGGCGCGGGCGCAGGTGTGGTGGCACTGGATGAACGGCAACGTAACCGCCGACGGCATCACCCGCGACCTGGAAGCCATGCAGCAAATCGGCCTGGGTGGCTTTCAGAATTTCGATGCCGGAACCGGTATTCCCAAAGGGCCTGTGGTGTACCTAAGTCCCGAATGGCTCAGTCTGAAACAGCACGCCATGAAAGAAGCCGACCGGCTGGGACTGGAATTTACCATGCACAACTGTCCAGGCTGGTCGTCGAGTGGAGGGCCGTGGATTACGCCCGAGCTGGCCATGCAGGAGGTAACCTGGAGCGAAGCGTACATAACGGGTGGGCAAGCCGTAACGGTATCGCTGCCACAGCCGCCGACCAAACTGAACTACTACCGCGATGTAGTGGTGCTAGCTTATCCGTCGCTTCCCGGCGAAGCGGCTTTGTCGACGCTGGTTAACAAAATAACGGCCAACGGGGGAACTGAACCAATTTCGGCGGAGCAATTGGCGGGTGCTGAAGGGATAACGGTACAGCCCAGTGCCGAAGGTCAGCCCGTTACGGTACTGCTTGAATTTAAGGAGCCGTATGAAGCGCAGTCCATCGCCTTTGTAAGCAAACCAGTGGGCAAGCCGTCCGCGGGTGGAGGTGGTTTTGGTGGCGGTCCTCAGCTTATGCTGGAAGCATCGGACGATGGTACGCAGTTTCGCAAAGTAGCTTCGGGAAGCGCCGGGCGTTCGCCGGAAGAAGCATTGACCCTCACAGAGTTTGCACCGACAAAAGCGCGGTTCTTCCGCCTTACATCGCCCGGCGCACGGCATTTTTCACAGCTACGGTTTTCGGGAACCGCCCGACTGGCCGATTGGCGTCGGAAAACTGATACTGCATTTGGGGTAATGGGCGTGACGGCTGATTCTGAAAGCGCCGGAAAAGCGGCTATCAAGCTGTCTTCTCTTGTCGATGTAACGAAGTTCATGGACAAAGACGGTGCGCTACGCTGGAATGCGCCATACGGCAACTGGACCGTTTTACGCGTTGGCTATACACCCAAAGGCGAACTTAATCGGTCGGCACCCGACACCGGCATCGGGCTCGAATGCGATAAATACAACCCGGCTGCCATTGATTTCCACTTCAACAAGATGATGGAAAATCTGCTGCCAACGCTGAAACCGCTAACCAAGAAAGGCAAGGTAGGTTTGTTGATTGACAGTTACGAAGTCGGTATGCAGAACTGGACGACCCAGCTTCCGCAGGAATTTCAAAAACGGGTAGGCGATTCATTGCTGGCGTATTTGCCCACCCTGACAGGCCGAATTGTCGAAAGCGTAGACCTTACGGAGCGTTTTCTCTGGGATTTTCGCCGGGTTCTGGCCGATTTGATGGCCGACAATTATTACGCCCGCTTTACGGAACTGTGTCATCAGCAGGGAATCGTTGCCTACGCCGAACCGTATGACCGGGGACCGATGGAAGAAATGCAGATTGGTTCGCGGGTGGATGTCAACATGGGCGAGTTCTGGCACGGACTTTCATCCCTGTTTCAGAATAACTGGACCATGCGCCGAACCACCAAACTGGCCGCGTCTATCGCGCATATCAACGGGAAAACCGCTGGCGGAGGTACACCCGCTAAACCGCAGATCGTTGGGGCCGAAGCCTTCACGGGGGAGCCCGAATCCGCACGCTGGCAGGAGTATCCGTTCGGTATGAAAGCCCTGGGCGACAGGATGTTTACGCAGGGGTTGAACCGGATTATTTTTCACCGATACGCGCATCAGCCCCATCCAACCGCCGTACCGGGTATGACTATGGGGCCCTGGGGCATCCACTTCGACCGGACTACAACCTGGTGGAATCAGGGGCGGGCCTGGCTCGATTACCTGGCGCGTTGCCAAAGCCTGTTGCAGCAGGGCCTGTTCGTTGCCGATCTGGCTTACTTTACCGGCGAAGACGGAAATCAATACACGAAAGTTGAGCCACATGAACTAACGCCGACACCACCGCAGGGCTACGATTATGACCTGATCAATGGAGAAACGCTGCTGAAACGCGCTCGTGTTCAGGATGGTAAGCTTGTCCTGCCCGATGGTATGAACTACCGGATTCTGGTGCTTCAGAATCATAAAGCGCTGAGTTTACAACTGCTCCGAAAACTGCGTGACTATGTAAAAGAAGGGTTGGTTGTCGTGGGCGAGAAACCCGAAACAACGCTGGGACTGTGTAGACATTCGGAAGGCTATACGGAATTTAGGCAGCTTTTGATCGACATCTGGGGGCCGATCAATGGCACTACGATCACAGAAAATAAGATGGGTAAAGGCCGTGTTTTCTGGGGGAACCCCATGTCGGCGGTACTTAATGCATTGAGTATTAAGCCGGATGTGGAAGTGACTTCTCGCTCGGGCGATGCCCCCATTACGTGGATACACCGGCGCGTTGGCGATGCCCATGTATATTTCTTGGCCAACCAGCGCCGTACAGCCGAAGAAACGGTCTGCACATTTCGGATAGCCGGCAAACAGCCCGAACTGTGGGATGCTTCGACCGGAAAAATGACACCGATACCGATCTGCGAAACCCTGGCCGGACACACCCGCGTACCTGTTCAGCTCGATCCGTCGGGGTCGGCGTTTGTCGTGTTTCGCACGTCGGCCAAAAAACAGCTACAAGCCATTCGTAAAGGACAGGAAACGCTGCTGAGCGCCAAACCTTTTCCGGCTCCTACGCGCAAGCGTTACAAAGACGTTGCCAACAACTTTACCATTAGCCTATGGGCCAAGCCGGAGCTGAATATCATGCTGGCGACTAACGGGTTTCTGGAACACGTAAAAAATCCCTGGACCGACTATTACGCCATCTATCCACCTTCTGGAACGGAACTGTACGGGGAGGGTCATGCTGCCTGCGGACTAACGGTTGGGCGGAATGGTGTGGCCATCTGGGAGCGAACCAGTGGGATGCCCGTCTTTCGGATGTCGGCGCAAACGCCCATCTCGGGCTGGAGCCATATAGCCGTCGTGTATAAGGACGGTGTTCCAGCCATTTATGTGAATGGTAAACTGATTCAGCAGGGGAAAGCGGGTACCAATATTGTGCATCCGGGCATCGCTCAGGCTTTTCTGAGCGATGGCGCTTCATTTTATAACGGCGACATAACCGAACCGCAATTGCTCACGGAAGCGGCATCGGATAGCCGAATCCAGCAGTTGGCCGCGCAGGAACGGCCGAAAACCGTGTCATCCCCGACCGTTGAACTGGCAACGAATGGAAAACCCGGGCTGATTATCTGGCAGAATGGCCAGTACACTGTACAGGATACGTCGGGGCGGGGTACGCCAATGGCTGTTGCGGGTATTAGTAAGCCAATGGAGGTGCCGGGTAGCTGGCAGGTTCGCTTTCCGGCCAATCTGGGCGCTCCCGATCAGATAACACTGGACAGCCTGATTCCCCTAAACACGCATGAGCAGGACGGAGTAAAACACTTTTCTGGTACGGCTACCTATGTCAAGACGGTTCAGATTCCGGCTTCGTTGCTACCCGGTACGTCAGAACGGCGGCTGTTTCTGGATTTGGGCCGGGTAGAAGTACTGGCCAATGTGTCAGTTAATGGTAAGGCCCTTGGCACCCTCTGGAAACGCCCGTATCGGCTGGATATCACCGAGGCTGTAAAGGCGGGCAACAATACGTTGGAAATCAGCGTGACGAATTTATGGCCGAACCGACTCATTGGCGACGAACACATGCCCGACCCGGATAAGTTTACGCCGGGCGGTGGCGCCGGTGGATTTGCCAGCCTGAGCAACGGTGCCATTGTCGAACTACCGGCCTGGTATAAAGAAGGAAAGCCAAAGCCCGCCGATGGCCGGGTGACGTTTACTACCTGGAAGCACTACAACAAAGATTCGCCTTTGCTGGATTCCGGCCTGATCGGCCCGGTGGTGCTGCGGGTTGCGGAGCAAAAGGCGATTTGAGCAATTAACTTTTGTCATGCTGACGAAGGAAGCATCTTAAATTTTCCTTGCTTATTAGTTGAGGAGCATTAAGATGCTTCCTTCGTCAGCATGACAAAAAAACATTTAGAAGCCAACCAAACCTATGAAAACAAGAAGCGTTACCCTCGGACTGCTAAGCCTGTTGGCTGCATCGTCCGCGTTCGGCCAGAACTGGACTGAAACGAAGGTGGGGAACTGGATGAAAGTGACGAACAAAGGCGGCAAAACCATTGGCTACGCACCATCGTCGGGCGTGAAGCTGCTGACGGAAAAGGGCTTTGCGTTTAAAGACCTCAACAAAAATGGCAAGCTGGATAAGTACGAAGACTGGCGCCTGCCAGTAGACGAACGGGCGAAGGATTTAGCCTCGAAAATGACCATCGACCAGATTGCCGGACTGATGCTCTACAGCCGACACCAGCCTATTCCGGCGGCCGCGGGTGGGCCATTTGCGGGTACGTATGGCGGAAAAGTATTTGCGCAGAGTGGTGTAAAAGCATCCGATCTGTCGGACCAGCAAAAGACGTTTCTGACCAACGACAATCTGCGGCATGTGCTGATTACGTCGATACAAAGCCCCGAAATTGCGGCTGAATGGAATAACAACGCCCAGGCTCTGGTCGAAGGAATTGGCGTAGGCATACCCATCAACAGTAGTTCTGACCCCCGGCATGGTACCCGCGCCGATGCCGAATACAATGCCGGTGCGGGTGGAGCTATTTCGATGTGGCCTGGTTCGCTGGGACTGGCCGCCACCTTCAATCCTGAGGCTGTCAAACGATTTGGTCAGATAGCTGCCACCGAATACCGGGCATTGGGCATCGCTACGGCGTTGTCGCCCCAGGTCGATCTGGCGACTGATCCGCGCTGGAATCGGGTGAGTGGCACCTTTGGCGAAGATCCGCAACTAGCTACCGACATGGCCCGTGCCTATATCGACGGTTTCCAGACATCCTTCGGGGCCAACGAGATTACGGGCGGTTGGGGGTACCACAGTGTGAATGCGATGGTGAAGCACTGGCCGGGTGGCGGTTCGGGCGAAGGTGGACGCGACGCGCACTATGGCTATGGTAAATACGCGGTGTATCCGGGTAAGAATTTCGAGACGGCGTTCATCCCATTCCTGAACGGGGCCTTCAGGCTGAACGGCAAAACGGGCATGGCGTCGGCGGTGATGCCGTACTATACTATCTCGTACGGGCAGGACAAGAAGTATGGCGAGAACGTGGGCAATAGCTACAGCAAATACATCATTCACGACTTGCTGCGGACCAAATACAAATACGATGGGGTCGTCTGCACCGACTGGCTCATTACGGCCGACGAAACCGCTGTGGATGTGTTTCTGACAGGGAAATCGTGGGGTGTTGAAAAGATGACAGTGGCTGAGCGGCACTATAAAATCCTGATGAACGGCGTTGACCAGTTCGGCGGCAACAACGAGTCTGGCCCGGTAATGGAAGCCTACAAAATGGGCGTGAAAGAACATGGTGAAGCCGCCATGCGAGCCCGCTTCGAACAGTCGGCCGTTCGGTTACTCCGAAATATTTTCCGGGTGGGTCTGTTCGAAAATCCGTATCTCGACCCGCAGGTATCGCAGAAATCAGTAGGTACGCCCGAGTACATGAAGGCCGGTTATCAGACGCAATTGGAATCGGTGGTGATGCTGAAGAATAAGACGAAAGCGTTGCCGCTCACGAAAGGGAAAACCGTTTATATTCCCAAGCGCTTTACGCCAGCAGGCCGGAATTTTCTGGGTATTGAAACACCCCAGAGCCTGGATTATCCGGTTAGCCTGAACATCGTGAAGAAGTATTTTAACGTAACGGACAACCCCGCCGAGGCCGATTATGCGCTGGTGTTTATCCAAAGCCCAAATTCGGGTGGCGGGTACAACAGTGCCGATGCCAAAGCGGGTGGTACAGGCTATGTTCCCGTCAGTCTACAATACGGCGATTACACCGCGCAGGGCACTCGCGACCCAAGTATTGCCGGTGGCGACCCGATGGAGAAATTCACCAACCGCACCTATAACGGCAAAACGGCGAAGACTATCAACACGACCGACCTGAACATGGTGACGGAAACCTATGCCAAAATGAACGGTAAGCCCGTTATTGTGGCGCTGAACGTGGGCAATCCGACGGTTGTGAGTGAGTTTGAAAAGCAGTCGAATGCGATTCTGGCGCATTTTGGCGTACAGGATCAGGCTCTGCTGGATATTCTCACCGGTGCACATGAGCCCTCTGCCCTGTTGCCCATGCAAATGCCTGCCGACATGAAAACGGTGGAAGCCCAGGCCGAAGACGTTCCCCGCGACATGACCTGCTACAAAGATTCAGACGGCAACACCTACGATTTCGGGTTTGGCCTGAACTGGAAAGGCGTCATTCGGGACGCCCGCACCGCCAAGTATAAGCAATCGGTACTAAGCGCGAAGTAAGCCGTTTGTATTTTTTTGTCATTTCGACGCAGGAGAAATCTCAAGCTTATTAATATGCACGCTTGAGATTTCTCCTGCGTCGAAATGACAAAAAGCGAAATGCCCAAAACCTTCCTTGGTAAGTCAGACTAACACGAATAGGCTTTATGCCCCCAATTATGCATCGCATTTTTTTGCATCTCACCACTCTTTTACTCGTTTCAACATGGGCCTTCGCGCAAAGTCCTGTACCCAATAAGCTGCTGTTTGGTGTGGCGTATTACGATGAATACATGCCTTACGAACGGCTGGAGAAGGATGTTCAGATGATGAAGGAAGCCGGAATCAATGTGGTGCGCATCGCCGAATCGACCTGGAGTACGGTTGAACCGCAGGATGGGGTATTTGATTTTACGCATATCGACCGGGTACTGAATGCCATGCACAAAGGCGGGATTCAGGTGATCATTGGCACTCCTACCTATGCCGTCCCGACCTGGCTGGTCCGTAAATACCCCGATGTACTGGCTACTACTGCGCGGGGACAGAACCAGTACGGTGTCCGCCAGAATATGGACATTACCAATCCGCACTTCCGTTTCCATGCCGAACGCGTGATTCGGAAAATGATGGAACACGTCAAGAATCATCCGGCCATTATTGGTTATCAGGTCGATAACGAAACCAAGCATTACAATACCGCCGGAGCTAACGTGCAGCAACAGTTTGTGCAGTACATGAAAGCGAAGTTCAAAACGCTGGATGCCATCAACAAAGCCTTTGGACTCGATTACTGGAGCAACCGGATCAACAACTGGGCTGATTTTCCGTCGATGGTGGGGACCATCAATGCCAGCCTGAGTTCAGAATTTGCGAAGTTTCAGCGGAAACTCGTCACAGACTATCTGGCCTGGCAGGCGAAGCTGGTGAACGAATACAAACGGCCTGGTCAGTTTGTAACCCAGAATTTCGACTTCGAATGGCGGGGGTATTCGTACGGTATTCAGCCCGATGTCGATCATTTTGCGGCAGCGAAGGCGATGGACATCGCTGGGGTCGATATCTACCATCCAACGCAGGATCAACTTACCGGTATCGAAATCTCATTCGGGGGCGATGTAACCCGGTCTATGAAGTCGGGTAAAAGTTACCTGGTCTTGGAGACTGAAGCGCAGGGATTTCCGCAGTGGGTGCCGTATCCGGGTCAGTTGCGGTTGCAGGCGTTCAGCCATTTGGCCTCGGGGGCTAATATGCTGGAATACTGGCACTGGCATTCGATCCACAATTCGGCCGAAACGTATTGGAAAGGGTTGCTGAGCCACGATTTTGAGCCCAATCCGACCTATAACGAAGCCAAAACCATCGGCCGTGACTTTGCCAGACTGAGCCCAAAACTGGTCAATCTGAAAAAGACAAACAACGTAGCCATGTTGTTCAGCAACGAAGCCCTGACGGCGTTCAATGCCTTTAGCTTTGGCTGGGGAGCGCCCGAACGCTACAACGACATCCTGCGCCCGATGTACGATGCGCTATATCGAATGAATGTGGGCGTTGATTTCGTCGACCCTTCCAGTACCAATCTGGAGCAGTATAAACTCCTGATCGTTCCCGCTTTGTATGCCGCTTCCGATGCACTACTGGAACGACTTAATCGCTTCGTAAAAGCCGGTGGCCATGTTGTTTACACCTTCAAAAGCGGTTTTTCGGATGAGAATGTCAAAGTTCGGTCGACACGCCAGCCGGGGATTATCAGCGAAGCCTGTGGCATTTACTATAGCCAGTTTACCGTTCCGCAGAAGGTTTCGCTGAAAGGTGATCCGTTTAAGGTAGGCCAAGCGAATAATGTGGTTAAGACGTGGATGGAACTGATTACACCGACTACAGCTCGTGTATTGGCTTCTTACGATCATCCGGTTTGGGGAACGTATGCGGCCATTACAGAGAATACCTACGGCAGTGGACTGGCAACTTACATTGGCTGCATGACCAGCGACGCTGTGTTGCAAAACGTGCTGGAAGGTGCTGTCAAAAAAGCGGGAGTCTGGGGTGCTGATCAACAACTGTCGTTTCCGCTGATCGTCAAATCAGGTGTGAATCAACAGGGAAAGCCGATTCATTACTTCTTCAATTATTCCGCTACGCCCGGCTCTGTCAACTATTCGTATAAAGCTGGCAAAGAATTATTGTCGGATGGTGCTATTTCGACAGGGTCATCGATAGCGATAGAGCAGTGGGGAGTGAAAATTGTAGAAGAGAATTAGTCTGTGATTTAATGCACTGTAAACTAAGCTTTGTCGTATTTTGAACGAGAACCTCTCCCGCGTTCTGTGAGGACACAGAACGCTTGTGCGCCAGCCCGGTTTGCCACCCGGATGAACGTTCTGTGTCCTCACAGAACGTGGGAGAGACAATTAGGATAGAGATGCCAGATAGCCTTCGTCAGCATGACAAAAGCTTACATTTTAGGCTTTTAGGTGAAGAATTTAACAGGTTCGTAAATCAAATCAGTGAAACATATTTTTCATGCTAATGAACTCAACTCGTCGTCAGTTTTTAGGCCAGCTGGGTGCCTTGTCTGCACTACCTTTCATACCCGCTTTCGACACTGAAGCGCCCAAAGACCTGTTCTTTAAAATTTCGCTGGCGCAGTGGTCATTGCATCGGGCTTTGGCCAAAAAGGAGACGACAACGCTCGATTTCCCCACCCGTGCCCGGCGCGATTTTGGTATCATGGCTGTCGAGTACGTCGATCAGTTTGTGAAAAATGAACCGGCCTATTTGAAGGAGCTACTCAAACGCAGCCAGAATGAGGGTATCGTGAACCACCTGATTATGATCGATACGGCCGGAAGTCTGGTCGACGCCGATGCCGCTAAACGAACCGATTCCATTAATCGACATTACGCCTGGGCGGAAGCGGCTAAGTTTCTGGGCTGTAAAACCATACGGGTTAATCTGCAAAATAAAGATGCGGTTGATGAGGTACGAAAGCGGGCGATTGAGAGCCTGGGGCGATTGGCCGAACGAATTAAACCATTAGGGCTGAATGTGGTGGCCGAAAACCACGGCGGTTATTCATCGGATGGTAGCTGGATGGCATCAGTGGCTAAGGGAGTCAATCGGCCGAACTGTGGACTGCTGCCTGATTTTGGTAATTTCTGTCAGTCGCACGATTGGGGAAGTACCGAAAAAGACTGCGAGCGCCCGTACGACCGCTACAAAGGAGTGACCGAAATGCTGCCGTATGCTAAAGGGGGTGTCAGCGCAAAAAGTTATGGCTTTGATGCAAAGGGTAACGAAACCAAAATCGACTATGGGCGAATGCTGAAACTGGTTAAAGCAACCGGATTTACAGGTTATATCGGCGTAGAGTTCGAAGGCGAGGGTATGGCTGAAGACGAAGGCATTCGCCGAACTAAAGCGCTGTTGGAAGTTGAAGGAAGGAAACTAAGCTAAGCGGAAAGAATATTAACTAGCGATTAACTGTCAAACATCTCGCTAATCGGATCGGTTAACGAACTAAGAAATTAGCAACGTTATGAAAACGATCCGATTTATTCTTATTACTCTATACGTAGCTTCGGCTGTCAGCGCCTGTACTCCTCAACTGGTTTTCAGTGATTCGTCGATTGTTCCCTCCGCTTCGGGGAAAGTTGGCGTTCGAAAGGATAAAAACAAAAACTACGTCGTCAATGTAAACGTGCGGAATCTAGCGGAGCCGAAAAAGTTGAGTCCGCCGATGAATACCTATGTCGTCTGGATGGAATCGGGAAGTGATCCTGTCAATAAATTAGGCCAATTGTTGCCTGCTGGTCGGGCACTGGAAGCACGGTTAAAAGCTACTTCTACGGCTAAACCCGATAATATCTACATTACGGCTGAAGATAACGCTGAGGTGATGAGTCCGAGTGGACAGACGATACTGACTACGAAGAAATAAATAGTTGTCTCATTTGGCCTTTAGTAATCGACCACTTCCAGGCTCTGAGCAACGAAGCCTGCCCAAAGAGAATCGGCCATACGGCAGAAGAGGGAAGCCAATGTTTGTGTATTTTCGGCTTAACATTGGTGCTGACGATTTGAGATCCCAGTAGCGAATGAACAAATTCCGCATGCCTGGGCCAGCTATTCTCTCATGAAGCGTTTTATTTGTACTGGTATTTTAGGAGTTCTGGTGTTGCTCGTAGGTATAAGTGGGCGGCCCCTTTGGGCGCAGGCTGTGCCGAACGACAGTGTGCAGGTCAGCTTGATACAGCCTCCTGGTGAGGAAATTTCTCGATTGAAAGGAAGGCTGGGGCGACATCGTAATTCGGTTCAGGAACTCGATACAATGCTTTCCAGCGCCCGCCGACTGACTTATATGCCAGGTCAGGTAGTTGCCCTATCGCAGCTGATTAACATCCGATTACAGGACCAGCAATCTCAACAGGCCGAAACTCTTATTCAGGAAGCTGTGCAGATAGCCAGCCGAATTCGCGACGTAAAGGAGACGAATTGGGCAATGACACAGGTAGGGCGACTAATACGGAGTACTGCCAAACGCCAGCCAGCCGTTGCCAATGCACTGGTGCCGGTTCTTGAGTCGTTAGGCGAAGCCATGAAAGCGAGTGCATCGATGGCTGCTAAAAAGAAAGAATCGGTATCAGAGCCTGTCGAGATAAGTATTCCTGGAGGCAATCGAGGAGCAAACAGACGGCCTCTTCAGCTAAACACGTCGGACTTACTGTCCTCATTACCGGTTCCACCTATTGATCTGACGCTGGGTCATAAGTTTAGGGTCAAACATGATTTTGGCGATCGTTGGTTGGATACACTCATACGATCTAGTGTTAAAAATCCCAAAATTGTACATCAGCTCAATGAGCGAAAAAAACTTCGGGATTCCACAAAAGCACTTAGTACTGCTTTTGCCAAAGAAGGCGATTATGCGCAGGCCTATCGGTATTATTTGCAATATACCGCCTATAAAGACAGCCTGACCGCCGAAGCCACCTCGCGCCGACTGGCTTCGTTGGCATACCGACAAAATTTACTGAAAAAAGAGACCCAGATTAACTTGTTGAAAAAAGACCAGCAACTCCGCGATGAGGAAGCGCATCGGCAACGTCAATATGTGTTCCTGATGATCGGTTGTATCGTTTTGTTGGTTGCCTTTTCCATCATACTGACTCGTAACAACCGGGCAAAGCAACTGGCAAACCAACAATTAAGTGAGCAGAAAGAAGCCCTTCAGGCGACATTGGCCCAATTAAAAACTACCCAATCTCAACTCATTCAGGCTGAGAAAATGGCCTCGTTAGGTGAACTAACGGCGGGTATCGCGCATGAAATTCAGAACCCGCTGAACTTTGTCAACAATTTTTCAGAAGTCAGTACCGAGCTAGTCGCAGAATTGCTGGAAAATCGCCAGAATCCTCAACGCGATGACGAACTGGAGCATGAATTATTAACGGATGTTCAGCAGAATCTTCAAAAAATAAATCAACACGGTAGTCGGGCATCAGCAATTGTTAAAGGGATGCTGGAGCACGCCCGCCCAAGTGGTGGACAGAAAGAACGCACGGATCTGAACGCGTTAACGGAAGAATATTTTAAACTGGCTTATCACGGTATTCGGGCCAAGGATAAAACCTTCGAAGCAAAACTCATCACAACGTTTGATACGGGTTTGCCTCCGGTAAGTCTGGTACCACAGGATATTGGTCGCGTACTTCTAAACGTATTCAATAATGCCTTTTATGCCGTACAGAAACGACAGCAAAGTGACCCTCAGGATTATCAACCTGAAGTATCTCTAACAACGAGTCAGGACGCGCAGCAAATTAAAATAACCGTTCGCGATAATGGAGTCGGAATACCTGATGCCATAAAACAGAAGGTTTTTCAGCCTTTTTTTACCACGAAGCCAACCGGCCAGGGCACAGGATTAGGGCTATCCCTCAGTTATGACATTATCACAAAAGGTCATGGTGGCACACTTACCCTGGCGAGTGAAGAAGATCAGTTTACCGAACTAGTCATAACGTTGCCCATCTCAGGCTAAGCCTTACGACTTACGCTCGTACTCTACAAAGTCGAACGGAGCCGCATGGCGTTCGTCGGCCGGGTGGTGATGACGACTAACTTCATGCCAATCAGCTTTATCGAACGGCGGGAAATAAGCATCGCCCTCGTAAGCTTTGTGAATTTCGGTCAGGTATAGCGTAGTAGCTATAGGAAGAGCCATTTTATAGATCTCAGCCCCGCCAATTACAAAGATTTCGGTTTGATTAATGGCCTTCGCATCGGCAATGGCTTCATCTAGTGTATGTACAACTGTTACACCCGGAGCTGTAAAGTCGGTATTACGGGTGATCACAATATTAGTGCGATTGGGGAGTGGCTTTCCTAACGAGTCCAGTGATTTTCGACCCATGATGATGGGATGATGGCTTGTTTTGCGCTTGAAAAAGGCAAAATCGTCGGGCAGATGCCACGGCAACTCATTATTTCGGCCAATGACGCCATTTTCCGCCACTGCGGAGATGAGACTTATTTTCATTACTAATGACTGAATGATAGAATTGATGAATGATTGAATAACCGAACAATTCTATCATTCAGTCATTCAATCATTCAATCATTTAGCTTTGCCCCGTCGTTCCATTAATTCCCGCCAGGTAGTTACGATAATGCCCTCTTTCTCGATGTAGGTTTTGAGAGCGGGGTCCATCATGCCCAGCATATCGCCTTTCCGCGACTGACCTGAACTGCTGATCAGGTCAAACGTGGGTGTAGGCGCGGTGCAGTGCATGATGATGTAGGTTAAACCTGGCTGTACCGTGTTCAACAGTTCGATGAATTTCTGGGTTTTAAATTTTTGCAAGTCTGAGTCTTTAGCGCCAGCGGGCAGGTTCAAACTGGTAATGCTTCCGTCCAGATCATCGAGTACGGGCAAGCCCGCGTCCCAAAGCTGTTTGCCTAATTGACGGGCCAGTTGCTGCATAGGCGCAGCTAACCGGTTGGTTTTGCTGATGAGTGCCGCATGGCCACCGGGGAAAAGAATCGGGATTTTTTCGTCGATCGCCACTTTTACATAGCGTCCAATAAATTTAGGTTCGAACAGCGTGCCCATGTGCGAATCCATGTGCGTAGGCTGAAACCCGAACGAACGATAACGTGCCAGTTGAGCCCGAACTTCTGCCTCTACTTCGTCGGGAGTGGCATGAGCGACTACCTGCGCAACTTCAGGCCAGAAACTTCCCTGTTCATCGTACAGGCCCGGTGCTTTGTCGCGTCCGACGATCGGATACCAGCGGTAATTTTTCCATTCGGAAGTGAGTGTTAGATGCACACCCGCATCAACATTGGGGTGCTCTTTCATGTACGCGAAGAAGTGGGGCACCCATCCACAGGGCATCATAATACTGGTTGAATTGGCAATTCCCTTGTCGATGGCGTTGATGGTGCCGATGTTGGAGTCATAGCTCATGCCCGCATCATCGACATGTAAAATAACCACTTTTTTGCCTTTCGGAAAGCCCAGCTTTTCGGCATAGGTTTCGGTTTGGGCCTGAGTAATTTGAACTGTGAGAGCAACTAACAGGCTGGTCAGGAATAGTTTCATAAATAATAAGTTGGTCATGGGATCAGTATTGATCATTCAATTGTCATTAATAGTCATTTATTGCAGTCGTGGTTGTGTAAGATAATACGATAAATGACAATAGAATGACTATCAATGACAATAAATGACTCTATCAAAGCTTATTCCCCCGCAAAAACTCCTCGGCGGTCATGCGTCGCTTGCCTTCGGCCTGGAGCGATTCGATCCGTAACCAGCCATCTTCCGCTCGAACCAGAATTGTTTTCTTGTTGTCGCTATAGGCTTGACCAGGTTCGGCAGTAAAAGGCGATTCGTTGGCAACGGCAACGTCATACAGTTTAAACACTTTGCCGTTGATCAGCGTCCAGGCAGATGGATAGGGTGATAGGCCCCGCACAAAATTTCGGATGGTATGCGCCGACTGATTCCAGTTGATCTCGGTGCTTTCGCGGCTGAGTTTAGGGGCCGGTTTCAGGTCGTCGGCAGTGGGTTGTGGAGTGCGCGGATAATCCCCCGCTTCGATGGCTTTCACGGTTTTCAGTACCAGATTGGCCCCTCGCTCCATCAGTCGATCGTGTAGGGTTCCGGCGGTGTCGCTGGGGTAGATGGGCTCAGTATCCTGAAAAATCATTTGCCCGGTATCGATTTCTTTTTCGATAAAAAATGTAGTGACGCCCGTTTCGGTTTCGCCGTTGATAACCGCCCAGTTGATGGGAGCCGCTCCCCGATATTGTGGCAACAATGATCCATGCAGATTGAACGTTCCTATAGTAGGCATCGCCCAGACAACCTCGGGAAGCATCCGAAAGGCTACTACCACCTGCAAATCGGCCTGATAGCTGGCCAGTTGCTCCAGAAAGACGGGGTCGCGGAGCTTCTCGGGTTGCAAAACCGGTAAATTGGCTGCTTCGGCCGCTTTTTTAACCGGTGAGGATGTCAGTTGCAGGCCACGACCCGATGGACGATCGGGTGCGGTGACAACAGCAACAACCTGGTAACCCGCCCCGAGCAGTCGCTGTAAGCTGGCAACGGCAAAATCGGGCGTACCCATGAATATGATGCGAAGGGGTGTTGGCATGAATCGATTTAGATAAATGAACGATGCATAATGTACAATGAATAATGCGTTTCAGTTGATAATCAGTTTGAGGATTGTCATTTTACAGTATCCATTATTCATTACCTACTGTATGTGTTGATATAGCGCGGAACTCTTTCTATTTTTGTCTCATCAATGCGCTGCTCCAACCGCATGACGGTAGAATGTGATGAGCCGCTTACTGGCACAGCCTATGCGACGAACCATTTTTTATAGTTCTGAATTATTCGCTTCGGGTACCCGACGGCGGCTCTGACTCGTCTGCAAAGAAAACCAATTTGGTTGCAGAACGGTCGGTGTACCGTTCTTTTTGTTTTAAGGAGCGTGCTAAACCAATGTGAATAACGAGTAAGTATTAACGGATTATGGGAAAGATTTCATACTACACCGAAGAAGGACTCAACCGGCTCAAAGCTGAATTAAATGAGTTAAAAACCAAAGGCAGAGCAGCTATTGCCCGTCAGATTGCTGAAGCCCGGGATAAAGGTGACCTTAGCGAAAATGCAGAGTATGATGCTGCCAAAGATGCGCAGGGCCTTCATGAACTGAAAATCTCAAAGCTGGAAGAGGTTCTCTCCAATGCCCGCATTCTGGATGAATCGACCATCGACACCTCCATTGTTTCGGTCCTTTCAAAGGTGAAGATCAAGAACAAGAAAAACGGCGCTGTGGTAACCTATACGCTGGTATCGGAAGAGGAAGCTGATCTGAAAGCGGGCCGTATTTCCGTGAGTTCGCCGATCGGCAAAGGGCTTCTGGGCAAGCGGGTTGGCGATGTTGCCGAAATCAAGGTGCCCGCCGGTATCATGGAATTTGAAGTAATTGAAATTGACCGATAAAAAGGGAGTTAGTAGTTAGGAGCGAGGAGTGAGAATGGCTGACGCATCACAAAAAATAGTGCGTCAGCCATTCTCACTCCTCGCTCCTAACTACTAACTCCTGGCAAAAAACCATGGCTTCTATCTTCTCCCGAATTGTGGCTGGTGAGATTCCAGCGCATAAGATTGCTGAGACTGACGACTATCTGGCGTTTCTGGACGTGATGCCTACGACCATGGGGCATACACTCGTAATCCCGAAAAAAGAAGTCGATTATCTGTTCGATCTGGACGATGCCTTATACATTGGCCTGATGGCCTTTGCCAAAAAAATTGCCCCGGCTATCGAGAAAGCGATTCCCTGCAAGCGCATCGGTGTAGCCGTGGTTGGACTGGAGGTGCCGCACGCACACGTCCACCTGATTCCACTCAACTCCATGGCCGACATGAATTTTCATAATAAACTGAAGCCTAGCCAGGAAGAACTGGCCGCTACAGCCGAGAAAATTCGGGCCTTTCTATAAGCTGAATGCATCTGCTTTCTGAAGATGGTAGCAACGGTTTTTAACAGAGTCTTCGAAATATAAAACTAGAGTAGGAAAGTAACTGGCGGGCTGTTATGAGATTCATAACGGCCCGCTATTTTATTTATAGTAGTCTAAATATATGTATAAGTAAATTTACAAATATATTCTAATTAACTTTAGGTTTTGTATTATTGCGACCGTAAAATTTTCTATCGCACTTGTACAGAAAACCTTATGAAGCACATCTGCTGGCTTATCTTATTATTTACCTGTTTTTTCTATAACCTACTTGCTCAAACACCGCTCACTTGCGGAGTTAACGACCGACAATTGCCGGATAGCACCATTCGGCTGATGGGGCAACTGCCTCGTCTGATGGCAGCACAAAAGGCGCGTAAAGCGGCTGGCGAACGAAACGTGTGCCGAATTGCCGTCGAAATCGATTCCGATACGTATCTGGAATTTGAGAAAGATACCAACCGGATTCGGAGCTATTTTCTGGAACGCATTGAACAGTCATCGAAGATTTTCGAGCGTGAAATCAATACCCAGCTAGTTGTTGTTTATTTCCATATCTGGAAAGATACCGAGGCTGATCCATATCGGGGGGAACTGGATATGTTCAGGCTATCTACAATTTTTTCGAATAAATGGGCTACCCAGTTCAATCAAATTCCCTACGATAAGGGGGTGTATTTCCCTACCAAAGCCGTGACAGGTGCAGGTGGCTTGGGTGGTGGTAATCAGGCTATATCAGGTAACGGGACCGATCTGACTACGCTTTCGCATGAACTGGGCCATTGTTTTGGTTCACCCCATACACACAGTTGTTCGTGGCCCGGTGGCCCTATCGATTATTGCTCAACTGCTGAAGGAGATTGTTATACCGGTGCTCTACAAACGATCCAAGGTACCATCATGAGCTATTGTCAGGTGGTAAATAATGCACTCAATATAACATTTCATCCACTTTGTCAGGCGTTGATGACCGATTACGCGGTGAAGAACCTGCCTAAACTGTCGGCTGCTAACCAGGCACCCGTGTTACCCGCCCAATTGGCGTTGTCGGGTATACCGTTTATGTACTGGAATGGTCAGGCGATGGCCGAACGGTACGATGTAGAAGTAGCCAGTGATGTTGATTTTACGCAGAAGATCATCAGCGATACTACACAAGTGAACGGCTATACCATGAGCAAACTGGCAGTGGGGCAAACATACTATGTTCGGGTTCGATCTGTAAACAGATTAGGCACTTCAGTCTGGTCAACTATTTGTCGATTGCAGCGTGTAGTGGTTGGAGTTGCTGCCCCTATTCTGCTGGTACCAACGCAGGATCAGCGGTTGATTCCTTACAATAACGGAGTTTGCCAGATGGCGGTGCAACCCGTAGAAGGCGTTACGGGTTACGAAATGCAGTTTACACAGTCAACGGACCCGCTCTTTAATTATTCATCAACTATTACAACGCCAACGGCCTCCTTTACAGCCAGTTTGAACCGTAGAGGAACAGTTTTATGGAGAACCAGAGCGATTGTGGGTAATACGAAAGGCCCCTGGTCGGCAATAGGTCGATTTGTGGTTAGCCCGGCATCTTATTATATCAGTCTACCTTTTAATACAAACGAATCTGCGCCACTAACCTTTCCTTATTTTTTTACCAAACCCCACGACCGTACAGAGATTCAGATGACGTTGGCAACTGATACGACATTTGCCAAACCAATATCAGTCCGAACGACTACCAATACCATGAGCTATTATTACGCGCTTGGAATGGCCGAAAACCTACAGCCCAACACGCAGTATTACATTAAGGTAGAAGAACGGAATATGCACATACTGGATTATCCGACAGGGCTTCTTACTAGGACGGTTATACCGTTCAAAACAGGTAGTGCAAAACTGCCAGATGGTTGGTCATTTATTAACAATGTACGTAATCCAGACTGGCCGATGGGCGATAATACGGGGTCGTTGGTGCTATCGCCAACGGCTGCCTGGATTAACACAGCCAATGGCATTACCCGGATTAGTCTGGATAGCTTAACAGTACGATCGTACTCACCTAAAAACACCAGCGGCAAAATCGGGAATGTGAGAGCGATCCTGACGACTGACGATCAGGGCAATGTTTGGCTGGCGAATCGAAAATCAGTTAATGTGTTTAAGAACTCCTTTGCGGTACCGTACTATCAGCTAGGAAAAATTACCGACCAAACCGGCGACCTGACCGAAGCAGTGGTATATAACACGACCGCTTATTATTCATCGATTAGCCTAACACCTAAGTTATTTCATAGCTACAATGCTATTTATGAGCAGAAAGCCGATACACTGGCGAAGTTCTATACCGCTCCCGAAAATCGGGGCATAAATCAGACGATAGCGAGAGCGGGTATAGTCTGGATACTACAGTATAACGGAGCAAGCACTACAGCCCCCTTTGAACTAGTCCGACTGAATACCCTAACCCGCACCACTCAGGTATTTAATGCTGATAATACACCACAACTAAGAAAGTACATCAATCGCATAGTTATCGATGGATTAGGAAATCTGTGGGTGTCGCAGTCAGATTTGACCTTCTCATTTCCACCACTGGCCCGATATGATGGGCAAACTTGGACGACATTCAGCCAAAATAGCACAATGCCTATTTCGTATGTCACTAATATGGCCAGCGATCCATTGGGGAATTTATATGTAATTGATAACGCGTCTCCTCGTGGACTCTTTAAATATGATGGACTTAGCTGGAAGAAAATAACGACTATGCCGCTAAATGACTTAGGTGCTATGAGCGCTGATATCAACGGCAATCTATGGTTTAGCGGCAGTGCCTATCAGGTAATACGGTACAGCGCCTGCGCAAATGTGGCTACACCAACCCTGACAGTCTCTAGGCAGACCATTGAAATTGGCGAGAGTACTACACTTCAGGCGGCTGGCTGCTCTGACGTGATCTGGTCATGGACTAGCGAAACCGAAACGGTCACTAACCGCTTGGTTCGGGGAAGTAATCAACTGGTTGTAAAGCCGGAAGCCAACACCACCTATCGGGCGCGGTGCTATACCGGAAGTTGTGCCGGTGCTGATACTGTCCTGTCTGTTACGGTATTACCCAGGCTCTCCTTATTGCAAGCCAGCAAAGCGGTCTACTGCACCGGCGATTCGCTGACGGTCGGGTTCGGGGTGCAGGGAAAGGTTGTCAACCCAAATCAATACTGGTTTGTCGTGAAATCGGCTGGCAAAACAACGACCTTACCCGCTACGGTTCGGGGTGCTACGGTGTCGATGCTGGTATCGAATACATTTACCCCTGGCCGATATGTGTTTTATCTGGAGGCTTCCCAGCCGGTTGTGCGCACCCGCGATTCGCTTCAACTAACCGTATCGGCATTGCCCACCGCCGAACTGAGCAGTAACAAGCTTACATTCCCACTCGGCGACAGTGCTCGTGTTTCTGTAGCACTCACCGGGTTGGCTCCCTGGCGCTTTACTCGGTGGGATAATCAGGCGGTACGTGTCGATAATTCGCCTTATGTAGTTAGCCTCAAAGCCACTCAACCAACTAATTACAGTCTGTCGGTTACTGGGCTCAGCGATGCCAATTGTGCTACGGGTACCATCAAAAACTCCATAGTAGTAAGTGCGCTGGCATTAGGCAATGAACCGCTGTTATTAGAGGGAATCAGCGTGTATCCAAACCCGATAACTGACCAGTTGACTATTGAATTAAAGGCTGGCATAGCTCCCTTGGCCCGACTTCGGTTGAGTGATGAGCAAGGTCGGGAAATTCGCCAGAAAGTTCCTGTAGGCCGTGCCTTCCGGGACGAGTGGGATCTGCGGAGCTTACCGTCAGGGGCATATATTCTGCACATTGAAACACAGGATGGTCGAATGGTAAACTGGAAGGTGGTGAAGCAATAAAGGAAACGTGTGGCAAGTCGTGCAGGCCCGCCACACGTTTAGCCAATTACATTACACAGGATGATTATTGATCCGGTTAGCGATACCCACTAGTTATTGTTCGAAAGGAGCAGAGCTGCGGAGGCAACGCCAATCAGGATTAGCCAGGAAAGCCAGAAGCGACGACCGTCTCGTTTGCGCTCATCGGCTGTCATATCCCGGCGCCGTTTCGGCGAACGCTGAACGGCTTTGCTGAAATAATAGAAAGAGCCTGCCAATCCGCCCAGACCCAGGTAAAAGGTTAGTAAAGCGCCGAAACCGTATCCAGCGCAAAGAATATTACAGGCTAGCCCTGTCAGCACATATGCAACCGCCAGACCGGCTATCCCCAGAAGTATATACACGATACGTGGAGGGGTGTTGCTGGCTGCTGGTGTTACCTTGGCTTTTTCAGTCGAATGGCCGGGTTGCTGGACGGTATCGGGACGGGCGATGCTATCACGTACAACAGCGATGCTTCGACTGCCTAGCACCACACTTGGTGAGTCTGAATACTGAACGCGATGGACCCAAATGCCCCCCAATAGGCTGAATAGTAAGAAATTGGAAACAAATGCTGTGAAGGCCCATCGGCGCGAAACCCAATAAGGAGCAACCTTGTCTGTATGCTTGGTACGCATCTGAATCGATGCTGCCACACCAATGATGGCTAACAGGCTACTATATAACCAGGGTAAGGGTAGGTTATCGAGCAGGCTCGCTCCTAACAATACGGCATTGAAACCGTTGGCTAGTTCGCCAAGGATAATAAGCCCAATCGCCAACGGTGTATGACGACTGGCCCAGACGGAAAGAGTTTTCATAAGGCAAAGGTTTATTGGGTGTAACCATCTTGGCCTTAAACTGTTACCCGAAATGTAACTCTTTCTAAAAAACGAATTCCTGCCGGAGCTCCGGCAGGAATTCGTTTTTATTCCAGTGATAGATTAAGGTCTATTCAAGGGCTTTTTTCAATGTTTTCTCAATCCCTGATGTAAGCATCGAACTAAGGTTTTCGGCAACAGCTTCGACAAAGCCCGGTAACGTACTGAGGTCAGCCAACCAGAGTTTTTGATCGGAAAGAACACTTTTCACAAAAGCCTGTACGGTTGATTTGTCTTTGGGTTTCACGGTCTTCCAGTCGCCGTAGAAATAACCTGCTTTGTCGTCGCGGATGGGGTAGGTGAGGATGCCACCATTTACGGCAATTTCTCCGAAGAACTGCCCACCTTCTTCGCGAACAGCTTTCATAAAGAGTAGATAGGCCGCAAAACCTAGCGCCGTCATTGGCGGAACAGCGTTGTTCTGATCGAAATACCGTTGAATGGTCGCTACGTTACGGGCCTGCATTTTGGCCGTTTCCTGCAACGAAATATTCAATAGCAGATGGTCGAGGTGTGGGTTTCGGAACCGGTCGAGTACGTCATGGGCAAATTCCTTAACGGCCTCTTTATCCATGCCCGGAACCCCATAGTCAGGCACCGTTGGTACAATCTCGTTCAGCATCAGCGACTCGACGAATTTGCTCATGAGCGGATGGCGCATCTCGTCGGCAACGGTTTCCAGACCTAGCAGATACCCTAAAGGCATAGTCAGGGTGTGGGTGCCGTTCAATACCCGTAGTTTACGCTCCCGGTAAAAGTTGATATCTTCATCAATGATGATCTGCGGGGTATTTCCATCAGCAAAGGTGAGCATTTCCTTCACGCGGTCATCCCCTTCAATAGCCCACAGATGGTATGGCTCCGTAAAGGTCAGCAGGTTGTCTTCATAACCGGCCTCCTGTTGTAGCGCCTGCTGGGCTTCGTCGGTAGGACGGGTTACAATTCTGTCAACCAGGGAGTTGCAGAATCGGACGTGAAATTTGAGCCATTTTGTGAAGAGCTTACCCAGTTCGTTGAACTGCGCTAGTTTCTCGACGGCTTCGCGGAGCTTAAGACCGTTGTCGGTAACGAGTTCGGTTGGAATAACAACCAGTCCTTTGGCTTTGGAGCCGCCTACACTACGGAACCGCTCATACAAAAAGGCCGTCAGTTTAGCAGGGAACGACTGAGGGGGTTGCTGAAATATGCTTTCTTCCACATAATTCAGCCCAACTTCGGTCGTATTGGAAATGATGATCTGGAGTTTGGGATTTCGGGCCAGCATCAGAATCTCTTTCCACTGGGTCTGAGCCGCCAGTACCCGACTAATGGCCGAAACTACGGTTGTTTCAGCAACATCTTTCCCCTGTTGCACGCCCCGAACCGCTACGGTGTACAGATTGTCCTGATCCGAAAATTCATCGGTCTGACTATCAGTCGATTTTACGACCACAATCGAACCGCCAAACCGGCCATCGGCATTAGCTTTGTTGACTAAATAATCCGGCAATCCCCGAAGAAGAACACCGGTACCGAATTGCAGAATTTTTTCGGGATAAGTGGGCGTGGGGTGCGTCGAACGCGTTAGTTTAGGCATGGTTGGAGGGGTGGCATTCTGCTCTGCACTCATTAGGTAAGTAGTCGTTACTGTTGACAAAAATCGGTTTTATGACTGGTGTCGCCATCATTCAGCAATAATACGAACTCGTTTTGATAACCCGTACTGTGATTTTAGCAAATGTGCGAGTACTAGTACGATGTTGATAAAAGAGGACGACAACGAGGGTAAATACCCTTCCCAATCACCGTTTTAATTTGCCCGAACTGTCACCACTGGCCAGGGTTTCGATTTCGGCTACGGTTGCCAGATTCGCATCGCCCGGAATGGTGTGTTTCAGGGCAGAGGCAGCCGCTCCAAATTCAACGGCCCGTTGCAGGTCATTGAACGTCAGCAGACCATAAATCAGACCAGCTATGTACGCATCGCCCGTGCCAATTCGGTCGGTAATTGGCTGAATATCGTAGGTTCTTGATTTGTAAACGGTCTGCCCATCGAATAGTTTTCCCGAAAACTGATTGTGCGATGCGCTCAGTGAGTTGCGTTTGGTATCGGTAATGTACCGCACATTCGGAAACCGCTTGATCATGGCGCGTCCGGCCTCCTGAAACGTGCTGCCTACCACGCTGTATAGTTCCGAAAAAAGCCCTTTGCTACCTAGTACCAGCGTACAGCCTTCGGTCAGGGCCGGCATGATTTCTTGCGGACTGCGCCCGTATTGCCAGAGATTGCTTCGGTACACAATATCGGCCGATACGGGTACGCCCAGTCGGTTGGCTGTCTGGATGCCGTTCAGCAGGCAATCCGCTGCTCCCTGCGATAGGGCCGGGGTAATGCCTGTCCAGTGAAACCAGCTCGCTCCCTGTAAAACGGTCTCCCAGTCAATACTGTCGGATTTTATGCGGGCAAAGGCCGAATCGACCCGGTCATAGATGATCTGGCTGGCCCGACTTCCGGCTCCTGTTTCCAGAAAATAAAGTCCCAGCCGCCCATCGCCGTACTGAATGTATTGCGTATTGACGTCGTATTTGCGAAGGTATCCGGCTGCGGCCCGCCCCAGCGAATGATCGGGAAAGCGCGTAACGTGGGCTGCCTGTAACCCCAACTGAGCCAGCGATACAGCCACGTTTGCTTCGGTACCGCCGAAATGCATGGTTAGCGAATCGGTTTGGGTAAACCGCTCAACACCCGGCGGACTAAGCCGGAGCATGACTTCTCCAAATGTGATTATTTTCATCCGTTTTTTACAATCGACTGCCCACCAGCCAATGGGCACTTCGTTCTAATTCTTCGGCCTTTAGGGGCTCCAATTTCGGTAATATTAAATGAATAAGTACTAACGCAATCAGATACGAGCAACTGGCGATGATAAACATGGGTAAATAACCAAACGACGTAATGATGCGCCCCGACAGTAAACTCAGTAGAATGCTGCCTACGGCCCCAAACATACCACCAATTCCTGTAACAGAAGCCACCATAGTTTTGGGGAACAGATCCGAAGCAAAGGTGTACATATTGGCTGACCAGCCCTGGTGAGCGGCTGTAGCCAGCGCCAGCAGGCCAATCGCCACGGTCAGGCTACTGGTTTTGGCCGCAAAGAAAATGGGAATTACACAAACGGCACAGATCAGGAGTGTGGTTTTTCGGGCCTGATTGGCTGTCCAGCCCCAGCTCATGAACCGGGTACTGAGCCACCCGAAGAAGATACTTCCGGCATCCGAAACGATATAGATGATCAGAAACGGAACACCAAAGGTTTTGAGTTCGAGTTTCTCTTCAAAGGCATCGTTCGAGTTGAAAAAGTCGGGCAACCACGAGATATAAAACCACCAGATGGGATCGGCCATAAACTTCCCAACCGCAAAAGCCCAGGTTTGTTTATAGCCCAGCAACTGCCCCCAGGAAACTTTTACCGGAATTGCTTTTTCATTGTCGCTGCGAATGTATGCCAGCTCTTCCGCCGTAAGATTGGTCTGGCGCTCGGGCTTACTGTAGGTGAACCACCAGATAACCAGCAGGAAAAAGCCCAGTATTCCGGTAATCAAAAAAGAACTTCGCCAGCCAAACTGAATAATCAGGTAAGGTGCGATAAAGGCCGTCAGGATAATACCAACGTTGGTTCCGGCATTGAACAGCCCACTGGCAAAGGATCGCTCACTTTTCGGAAACCACTCGGATACGGTTTTGATGGCCGATGGAAAGTTAGCCGATTCGCCCAGACCCAGAAAAGCCCGTGCCCATCGGAGCCCGGCTATATTGGGCACAAATGCCGTCAGTACAGCCGCTATGCTCCAGACAATGATGCCTAATGAAAACCCCCGCTTTGTGCCAATCCGATCAATTAACCAGCCAACCAGCAGAAAACCAATGGCATACGCAAATTTGAAAGCCGCGTCGACATCACCATACAGTACCTTAAATCGGTCGGTTGCCTCCTTGGTCAGAACAGCGTCAGGAGCCAGGTCGAGCATTTCTTTGCGGAACAAATCGTCGGTCATCGTAAACGATAAAACCTGCCGATCTACGTAATTTATGGTTGTTGCCAGAAACAACAACGCGACAATACGCCACCGAAAGCGGCCCGAAGGGGTTGGTATTTGCACAACAATCAAAATAGGTTGGGGAGAAAAGAAAATTTAGATGCTTATTTACCCGAAAAAGTCGTCAGAGATAGTCGTTAGCCAGCAGGTGCTACTACCTATCGACTGACGACTAACGACTAACGACTAACGACTGAAAAGATTATGCTTGAACAAACCTGGCGATGGTTCGGCCCGAACGACCCTGTATCGCTCAATGATGTCCGACAGGCAGGTGCTACTGGTATTGTAACCGCCCTGCATCACATTCCAAACGGCGAAGTATGGTCCGTTGAGGAAATTAGAACCCGTAAAGCCCTTATCGAATCAAACCACCTGACCTGGTCGGTTGTCGAAAGTATTCCGGTGCATGAGGGTATCAAAACCCGTACCGGCGATTTTCAGCGGTATATCGAAAACTATAAAGAGTCGATTGTTAATCTGGCAGAAGCCGGGATCGATACGGTCTGTTACAACTTTATGCCGGTGCTCGACTGGACACGTACCGACCTCGATTACCCAATGCCCGACGGCTCGACCGGATTGCGTTTTGATGCAACGGAATTTGCTGCGTTTGAACTGTACATTCTTCAGCGCCCCGGTGCCGAATACCTGTACAACGACGACCAGAAACGGCTGGCCAAAGCAAAGCTCGACAGCATGACCGACGCGCAGGTTAAGCGACTTGTTCGTACGATCATTGCCGGATTGCCGGGCTCAGAAGAAAGCTATACGGTTGAAAAATTCCGGGATGCATTGGCCGCGTATAAAGACATCAGTGACCGCGAACTCCGACAAAATCTGTATGCTTTTCTACGGGAAATAGTCCCCGTTGCGGAGTCGGTTGGTGTCCGGCTATCTATTCACCCCGACGATCCCCCATATCCGATTTTAGGGCTGCCCCGCGTGGTGAGTACCGAGGCCGATGCCCGAGCGTTATTGGCCGCTGTCGATTCGCCCGCCAATGGGTTATGCTTCTGTACCGGCTCCTATGGTGTTCGTGCCGACAACGATCTGGCTGGAATGGCTGAGCGACTGGCTCCCAACATTCATTTCATTCACCTGCGTAGCACCCAGCGCGATGCCGATGACCATCCAGTCCGGGGAAGTTTTCAGGAGGCCAATCACCTTGAAGGCGATGTGCCGATGCCAGCCGTTATGCGTGCGTTGCTTGCCGAGCAAAAGCGCAGACAGGACGAAGGTCGACTCGATATACGGATGCCGTTTCGCCCTGACCACGGTCACCGGATGCTCGATGATCTGACATCGAGTAAGCGGACTAATCCTGGTTACACAGCCATTGGCCGATTGCGTGGTCTGGCCGAACTACGCGGCCTGATGTTAGGTTTATTAAGTCAATAGTAGAAGGTCTGTAGTCGATAGGTAGTGGTCGCCAATGTTAGTACCTGGCGACTGCTACCTATCGACTACAGACTATCAACTTATTGTTTATACACTTTTCCGTCTTTCATCACAAATTTGACGGCTTGTAAGGTTTTGATGTTCTGGATGGGGTTTTCGTCGACGGCGATGATGTCGGCGAATTTGCCCGTCTCAATCGAACCGATTTGCGCATCCAGATTCAGGAGTTTAGCGTTGGTCATCAGGGCCGATTTGATCGCTTCAACGGATGGCATCCCCGCTTCGACCATGTACTCGAACTCTTTGGCATTGTAGCCGTGGATAAACACCCCTGCGTCGGTTCCAAAGGCAATTTTTACCCCTGCTTTATAGGCTTTCGCAAACGTGGCCTGAATTTTCGGGCCAATAGCCAGTGCTTTTGGGGTGACCAGGGCGGTGTAATAACCGAAATGTTTGGCTGAGTCCGCTACAGTTTTTCCGGCGATGATGGTGGGGACGTAGTATGTGCCGTGTTTTTTGAACAGCTCGATGGTTTCATCGTCCATATATGTGCCATGTTCGATGGTCTGTACACCCGCCCGAATGGCTCGTTTCATACCTTCAGCCCCATGCGCGTGAGCCGCTACCGAAAAGCCGTAATCCTTAGCCGCATCGACAATCGCTTTGGCTTCTTCTTCCGTAAACTGCGGCCCAGAACCATCTTTAGCATTACTCAAAACACCCCCTGTGGCCGTGATTTTGATTAGGTCAGAGCCATCTTTATATCGTTGCCGAACGGCTTTACGGGCATCATCCGGCCCATTGATAACTCCATCTTCCGGGCCAGGGTCACCCATCAGGTCTTTCCGATAGCCGTTGGTGGGGTCAGCATGGCCCCCCGTTGTGGCAATGGATTTTCCAGCCGTTAACACGCGTGGCCCATCAACCAGACCGGCATTGATCGCATTCCGTAGTGATACATTAATGCCCGAGCCGCCTAAATCCCGTACGGTTGTAAAACCGGCCAGCAGCGTTGTTTTGGCGAAGCGTGCGGCCCGGAAAGCCACATCAGCCGGATTGCTTGTAAACCCGTCAATGGCACCTCCCCGCCGGGTTTGGGTTTCAAGGTGAACGTGCATGTCGATCAGGCCGGGCAGTACGGTCTTCGATTTCAAATCCACTACCTGATCCTGACTTGAAGCCGCCGTGTAGCCTTTCTGAACGGCCGTAATTTTATTGCCTTCGACAACAATGGTCATTTGCGGCTGAACACTATTGCCAACCCCATCGAACAGATTGCCACAGTGAATGAGGGTGCGTTGGGCAAAAAGGGGTGATGCCAGCAGCGACAGGCTGGCCAGCAGGTATAATTTTTTCATTGAAAAATAGGGGTTGGGTACGAAAAAGGCCGTAACGAACTCGTTACGGCCTGAAAATACGGAAAAGACGCTAAAATTGCTTATAGTCTGCTTACCTGAACAACCGCTGTTTGATTGGGAGCGGGCGCAAACGAAGTGGGGTAAGGAGTCACCCCCTTCAGAATCACTTTGTACACTTGATTGCTCAGGTTAACATTGGTTGAATCCAGCCGATTGTTATTGCTGTTATAATAACCTAATGTCAATCGAACTGTGGTGGAATCCGTATTCTTTGCTAACAGCAGTTTGACACTGACGGCACCTGCCGAGATGCAAACTATATCTCCTCCTTTTGGGCAGCGACCATCCTGAATCGAGTCAACACGCACTAAAACATCAGAACTCAGCCGGGCAGATTGATGAAGCCTGACCGAGACCTGATCAGCAGGTGTTGTTTCATTGGATTGACAAGCCGAGAAGGCAATTGTTCCACCAATAAGCAACTGAATGAATCGCTTCATAAAGTCTACGTTTTTATACGGATCGTATCGGCCCTAAGCAACTATAACTTCGTAACCTGCACAACTGCCGTTTGGGGCTGATTGCTTGAGCTAGTACCCGGATAGGGATTAACCTCACGCAGAATCACTTTATAAGTTTGGCTACTGAGCGTGACATTCGTTGAGTCGGGACGATTGTTTTTACTGCCAGGATCTGCGCCCAAAGACAGTCGAACGGCCGTCGAATCCTGATCTTTAGTCAGCAGCATTTTAACCTTCGCCTGTCCTGCCCAAATGCAGGTGGCATTGGCCGGACAGCGGCTATCCTGAATAGAATCGACCCGAACGGTTAGGTCGGAACCTAGCCGGGCAGATTGATGTAGCCCTAGCGATACTTGGTCAGTAGGGTCGGTGTTGGAATGTTGACAAGCGGCAAAAACTAGTGTTCCAACGAAGAGTAAACCAGAAAGCGTTTTCTTTAACTGTATCATTCGATAATCCTTTTTTTTATCAGGACTCTATGACTAAAAAAAGGGTTGCAACGGCAGGCTATCTTTTTACAATAACGCCATCAGCTACGAAAGTCAGCGCTTTTTCGGGCTGAGTGATCTTCTCGATTTCTTCCTTCGTTTTTCCGGCGTCCTGGGCGTAGTGGCGCAGGTCAGCTACGGGGGTAGTGGTGGTTTCGGCTAGTCCTTCCACAACGACGGTTTTGCCTTCGATATCTTTCGGAACAAAGAAACCGTAGTCTTTAAACGTAACACGCATGGTTTGCCCATCGGCGGTTTTAACCTTCATCCAGCAACCTTTTACTTTACAGACCGACTCAACGGTTCCTTCTATTTTAACGGGCATTTGTGCTTTGTCGCCCATTTTACTGGCCAACTGCGTAACGGGAATAGCCCCGGTTTCCGTAATTTTTTTACCGTGAAAGCTAGTCTGTGCGAAGGCAGTTATTGAGAGGACGATACAGAAGACTAACAGCAGGAAATTTTTCATGGATTTGATAGTAAGGATGTTATCGTTTGCCAAAAGTACACTTTTTTGCGGTACCCTCACCCCAACCCCTCTCCCGTTTTGGGAGAGGGGCTTTTTCGGCTCTTCTGTGGCGTTTTAACTATTCAATCGTCTACTGATAAAACTGTAAGGGCATGAAAGGACATTCGAGCACACCATCTATGAAGGAACTACGTCGGGAGCTTAGGCAGAATCAGACGGAAGCAGAAGAGGTATTATGGGCTGAGTTGCGTGGAAGGCGATTGGCTAACGCTAAATTTCGTCGGCAGCATAGTGTTGGGAATTATATCGTTGACTTTTATTGCTTTGACCATAAATTAGTCGTTGAAGTCGATGGGGCAGTTCATAACACGCCGGAAGCCCGAGTTAATGATGCGGAACGAGAAGTCGTCCTATGCGATTTAGGCCTAACGATAATGCGCTTCACCAACGACGACGTTTTGTATAGATTAGACTACGTACTAAAGAAAATAAGCGAAAATCTAAGCTGACTCGTTCCCCTCTCCCAGAACGGGAGAGGGGCTAGGGGTGAGGGGCAACTATATGCAAACCATTTCACAACGTATCACCGCCGACTGCCAGGCGTTTATCGATAAAGCAAATCAATTGTCGGAAGACGAATTCCGTAGCCATATCGGCGAAAAATGGTCAGTAGCTGATGTAATGCAGCATCTGTACCTTTCCGCCCGGCCGGTTGTTAAAGTCATGATGGGGCCGCGTGAGGTACTGACGCAGTGGGGAATGGCAGAGACCCCAACCAGAACGTACGAGCAGTTAGTCATAGATTATGACACTGTACTGTCTAAAGGAGTAAAAGCCCCGACGCCATTCGTGCCCCGGCCTGAAGATGTAGATGCCGAAAAGCAGGTGATGATTGATCGATTTATAGCGGTGTATCGGGCGGTGAACGACGAACTTGTCAACTGGTCGGAGCAGGAGTTGGATGAGTACTGCATGCTCCACCCGGCTTTGGGTAAACTGACTGTCCGGGAGATGCTTTACTTCATCAGCATTCATACCCAGCACCATCTGCGATTATTGTAAGTAATAGGTAATGGGCTTGTTGTAACGAGTCTAATGATCCGGAAATAATCACCTGTAAAGCCTATAGTATGCCTGTTCGAATTGTAGTGGCCGACGACCATCCGGTGGTACTCGATGGCATCCGGTTGATGCTCAGTAGTATCGATGGGTATGAACTGGTGGGTGTAGCCACATCACTGAAGGAGATCGTTTCGGTTTGTAGCCACACCCAGCCCGATGTATTGATTCTGGATCTGAACGTGGAGGGCAAAAATAGTCTGGAACTGGTGCCTGAGTTATATGATCGCAATCCTACAGTAAAAATCATTGTTTTTTCAGCCTATCAATCGACTGGATTGGTCAAAAAAGCGCTGGAAAATGGCATCAATGGCTATTTGCTCAAAGATGCTTCGAAAGCCGAATGGGTGGAAGCGCTCACCTCAGTTGGACAAGGAAAAGTTTATCTGAGCAAGTACCTGAAAGCCAGCCCTCCGCCGGTGTTCGATGCGTTGCCGCAGGAAGCGTATTTTCCGCAGATGGCGACGCTCTCGGATCAGGAGAAGAAGATTATCCGACTAACGGCGCAGGGGCTTATCGAACAGGAACTTGCCGATGCGCTATTCATTAGCAAGCATACAGTGCATACCCATAAGAAAAATATTTTCAGGAAGCTACATCTGCATACCAATGCCGATCTGGTCAAGTTTGCCTATGAAAACAACCTGGTCTGAACGGGAATTTCAACGATGTGTTTCATCCCTTTTGCCAGCCGATTGACCGAGAACTGACCATTTAGTAATTGCACCCGAGCCTGAATATTCTGTAGCCCAATTCCGGCTGTTATTTCCTGGTAGTCGTACCCTTGTCCATTGTCCGAAACCACTAAACGAAGTGTATGACTGAACTGGTTCAGGTAGACGTCGATCTGTTGAGCCTGTGCATATCGGGTTGCATTGTTGAGCAATTCCAGCGTGATTTGGTAGACCGTTTGGGTTATCAATGGTTGTAGGTGATCGGCTACGACTCCGTACGCGTCAAACTGAAGAACCAGGCTGGGATGGCTGTCGCGGATCTCATCGATCAGTTCTTCCAAAGCCCCCACAAGCCCATACCGCTCAAGCAATACGGGCGACAGCGCATGTGAAAACTGTCGGACATCCTGACCTACATCGCCCAGGGCTTCTACGAGCTGCTCTGCTTCGGACTGCTGTCCATTCAATTTTTCGGCCAGAAGAGAAAGTCGTAAACGTATGGTTCCCAGGGCAAGGCTAATGCCATCGTGCAGTTCCTGCGACAGCCGACGTCGTTCGATGATCTGGCCTTCCAGCAACTGAATGGCATTACGCTGCCGTTGATCAGCCAGCTCGATCGAAATCTGGGCATTGTCCATATAAATATTTTTGAACCGATTGGCCAGCAGGAAGGACAGCACAACTGTATCGAGAGAATTGGCAACCAGGGGTAAATTATGGGTAATATAGTTGTCGGGTAAAAAACCGGCATGAACCAGCGTGATGGATGAGCCGGACAGTAGGGTCATCAGAAAGCCGATTGCTACCCAAAGCCCTTCGGGTTGTCGGTTCTTACGATATACGATCAGGCCGGTAAAGGATACGGACGCCAGACTGATAAAAATGATAATATGCATAATGATCATGTACCGGAGTAGCCACTCGCCACTGTAATACACCGGATTGTACCAGTAATCGTTAAAGAGTCCCAAAGCCGGATTGTGCGACCAGAACACCAGCAAACAGATCACCAGCATCCAAATCAGTGCCTGCGTGTACCGATGTAAAAATGGATGTGATTCGCGCAGGTGGAAGAATGAGCGGACAAATAGCAGCGATGAAATATAAATCAGCATGGCACAGGACGGACGGGCTGCGCTGGTCCACCAGGTGGCATATGGCCAGAGAAACGCAAAACCGAAACCGGTATGAGCTGTCAGGAAAAGCCAGACCCAAATGGTGAAAAAGAAGTAATACACCGTGACCCGTAGTCGGAAAAAAAGCAGCGTCAATAGACTGACTGCACAATATAAACCGCCAATGCCCAGCATAAAGCCCACAAACAGATACAGTTTGTAATCACTGGCCCCGAAATAAGCCTTATCCCAAAGCTGTAACGGAATCTGTACCTGTTCCCCATGTTTATCAACCCACAGATAGCAGGTGATCGTTTGCCCGGCATTGACCGTGATCGGAAACAAAAAATGGGGATGCTGAATGGGCCGCTGATAAAATGGAAAATGATCACCGGTGAGCATACTTGTTTTCAGATGTCCCTGCCCCAGCGTATACAGCCTGAGTTTATTGATATGTGGATTTTCGACTTCGAGCAGTAATTGCTTTGGAGTCGAATCGGGATTATGCAACCGAAACCGGACCCAGTAAAAACTATTGGAGAAACCAGGGTTGATGGACGGGCCACTTTGCGACTGAAAGGGTTTATGAATAACCTCCTGAAAGGTTAGCCGCTTCGATGCATCCTCGAGCAACTGAACCTGTTTGTCCAGAACAACATCGCGAAACTTTCGGCCTACATCAATAGGCGTTTGTCCATACGTAGGTAACAGGATGATAGCCAGAACTATACATCCGGCCAGTTTTTGAAGGAGCCGTTTCATGGGTTAAGGAATGTTCACGGTAAGATACAAAAAATACCCTCCTGAGGGTATTGAACCAGGGGTTTCTGACTAGGTAATTTTCGGTGACGAATAAGCCGCTGTTTGGCTGTTAAGTTGAGCAGACAGAATAGTGTTTATCGCTGTAAAAATTTACTACCAGTCATGAAAACAAAATGGGTACTTTGGCTCAGTGTATTGAGTACATCGATCTGTCAGGGACAGCGGATTGAAGGGTATTTAGGTACCTATACTGATAACAATGCCAGAGGCTATATGCAGCCCTTGGCCGATGCGTTGCCCGCCATGTTCCAGTCGGGGTGGTCGCAGGATGCGCGCATCGATTCCGGGTTTCACCTGTATGTCGGACTGGTTGTGTTTGCTGCTTTACCCATGTCGGCTCAGCGACAATTTACAGCTACGACCCAACTGCCATTTACACCTGAGCAGTCGGCTACGGTGCCTACTATATTTGGTGATACCCGGTCCGTTAGTGTACCCGGCCACAGTGGTACAAGCTATACATTTGCCGGAGGGCTCGACACCCAGTACTTACCCCTGGCTGCTCCTCAGCTTACACTGGGAAACCTGTTCGGAACGGAAATCAGTATTCGGTATTTTGCCTTTGATTTTGGCAGGGATTTCGGCCGGGTGGACATGGTTGGCGGTGGTATAAGGCATAGCCTGAGTCAATACCTGAAGCGCTACACATCTATAAAAAATCTTGATGTAGCACTGGCCTATGCCGAACAGGAATTTAAAGCTGGTAATGTACTGAAGGTCCACAGCCGACAACTGACCCTCGAAGCCGGACAACATGGGGGGCACTTCGCATACTATGGATTTGTAGGTTACCTCATGGGTCAGACAGACATCCACTATTCGTACTCATCGGAAGCTACCAGTCGGATTGACCTTAGTTTGGCGAACGCCAATGCTTTCGTGGCCGGAGCAGGATTTAGTGTAAAAGCCTGGAAACTGAAGCTCAGCGCCAACGCCCGCTATGCTGGGTCACTAATTGCTACTGCTGGTTTAGGCCTGGATTTTTAACTACTAATCGCTATGAAACTATCCAAGTTAATGCTCTATGGTTTGCTGACTCTGATTATCGGAACTTACAATCAGTGCGCGCCAGAAGATTGGACCTACAAGTCGAAGGAGTATGTTGTCAGAAAAGATTTATCGAGCAAAATTCCCTTAGCCAGTGCCTCGACTAACACACAAGTTTTGAGTATCACGCCCAAACAGATCGATGCTGCATTGGGTTTGCAAGAACAACTTGATAGTGAATGGTTTGGGGAAAAAATGACCAAGACTCTAAAATCAGTCAAGGTGGAGAGTTGCTCGGTTGATATTAATATTTTGCCTGATAATCAGGCTACTATTATGTACTTAGAGGGTACGTTGACAGTGATTGGGAAAAACACACCCCTGTTTAATGAAAGTAAGCCCATACCCATGAGTGATCTTGTATTGTATCCATTGACGGAGGCTTTAAACAAGAACGCAGTCGCAGATGTCGAAAAAGCGATCAATGATAATCTTCAGAATCTGGATAAAACGCTGACGCTTACCTATAAGATAACACCAAGTCCCGCTAATAGAGTGGCTCGGGCCGAAGTTGATATGCATTTGGTCGTAACGGCTATTTATGATGTGTGTCAACTTATGCCCCCCGGTTCAGGCGGTAAAAACTGCAAATAGGTTCTCAATCCCGATAAACCCGAATCCATATTGACTATGAGAAGGATTGTTTATGCACTTATAGTGAGTGTTTTGTCTTATATCGTATCTACGCCGGTCTATGCGCAGTCGGTTAGTTTATCTAAATCGATCTACGCTCCCGGCGAACGCATTCAGGTGAATTACTCAGGTTTTCCAGGTAATAGCCGTGACTGGATCAGTATTGCCCAACCGGGTAGTGCCGATGATAAATACATCGTATGGGGGTATACTAATGGCAACCGAAGCGGAACTATCTCGTTCGATGGACTGGCGTATGGCAATTTTGAGATCCGGGGCTACTACAACAATGAAGGTATTATCCGGGTACGGGTGCCGTTTCGGGTGGGCAATACCGATCAGAACCTATCCGTCAAAACCACTCAGCCTACGTACAAACCCGGTGAAAAAATTACGGTCCAGTATTCAGGCATGCCCGGCAATAGCCGCGACTGGATAAGCCTGGCTCAACCTGGCAGTGCCGAAGATAAATACCTGGTATGGGGCTATACGGATGCTAAACAAACTGGCACCATAGAATTTGCCGGAGGCTTGCCTGAAGGTACTTATGAAGTAAGGACCTATTTCAATAACGAGGGCGTGGTCCGAACCAGGTATAAATTTACGGTTAGCAAAACCTCAACAACAACGACAACTACCCGAGCCAGCAAGCCAGGACGCTTCTGCAATAAAGAACTGAGCATTTTTTATTCAGGCGTATATGGATTAGGGTTATCTTGGGGGCGACTGGGATCGGATGTGATTACACCAGTTGCAGTTGCCGATGTGCAGGCAACGCTCAACAATACCATTGCCGGACTGAATACGATCACCTGTCTTGATTTTGATGTTAATCGAATCCGCGATTATTCCAGTCGGTTGCCGGGGATGTCGCGGGTGCAGGCTGTTAACGAAATCGATCAGTTGATCAAAGAAATACTGGTCTCCATTCAACGGGCCAACGTAAGCTGCGATAATGGGGCCAGTTTTGCTTCGTTATACGCTATCGGTATTCATCTGGGAGCGTCGCAGGGGATCGCCAACAGCTTCATATGCCGTATGATCCCGGCCGACTGGCAGCAAAATTTACGAAATCACTTGAGTCTGGTCAATAGTGGTATAGCTGCCTACAGTGCTTGTATTCCCGGTGTCAGTCCGGCACTAACGAGCACTGTTCAGGTTGGTGCCCCCAACGCATATATCCCCTTTTCGACGATTGTGGGCATCCATATTCAGGTATTGTGGGCTGTATCCTTATCCTCTTGCTGCTGTAGCTGCCGATAGTATAATGAATAATGGACAATGCAGAATGGATAATACAAAATGAGTGCATTATCCATTCTGCATTGTCCATTATTCATTTCTTGAGTTGGTCAAGTAAAGCCGCTACCTGCTCGGCCGAGGTTGCCGGGAAATTAGCAATCCGGATTTGGCTTTCTTTGAACTTACCGTACCCGCTACCAACGACCATATTCGCGGCTTTGACAGCGGCAATAACCTCGGCCGATGGCTTTTGTGTGGTGGCCACAACCACCGTTTGTGAGCGGTGCCGCTCCTGCTTCACGAAAGCCTCAAATGCGTCGGAACTGTCAAGGAATTTGTAGATCTGTTTCGCTTTCTCTTCCGTTTGCTTTCGAATGGTCTCGATACCGATCCGGTTGAAGTCTTCAGCGATCTTGCCCAACAGATAGATAAACAGCACGTTCGGCGTAGCGGGTGTTTCGAAGGTTTTATAATGCTTCCAGAGCGTCGGAAGCGTATGATGCGCCCCAATGGTCAGCGAATCGGACTTCTGCAAGCGTTCGGCTTTAGACAGACAGGCTTCACTGGCAATCCAGACACCCAGTCCGGCGGGCATCCCAAAGGCTTTTTGGACGGAGAAAAAGGCCGAATCGATCACGCTAAAGTCCAGATCAGGGTAAGGGGCCGACGAAACCATATCCACGCAAAACAGCTTTTTCGGGTATTTGCGTTTGAGTTTATGAATTTCGGCCGTTTTCATCTGCACACCCGATGAGGTTTCATTATGGGCCAGACACACAACCTCCGCATACTCAGGTACCTGAATATCGGCAGCATCGAACCCTTCTCCAAACGGCTTTTCCTGCACTTGTGCATGTTTGTGAAGTGCGTTCGCATAGTCGTAAAACTTCTGCGAAAAGGAGCCATTGACGAGGTGAAAGCTCTCAAATTCAACGCAGTTCAGTAGCATACGCTCCCACACTTCGGAAGCCGAGCCCGTAAAGAAAATACCATGTGTGGACGGAATAGTCAGCAACGTCCGAAGCTGCTCATCAGCGAACTTATAGATGTCCCGAAACCGTTGGCTACGGTGCGAAATCGAGCCAATTTGCTCATCCATAGCCGTTTGCAAATGTTTATAAAACGTTGGATAGAGTTCGGCAGGGCCGGGCGTAAAGTACGTTTGGGGCATAATAATTGACATTAGGGAGTGAGTGGGCAACCGCAGGGAAACCGGACCGACTGGCCCAGCAACCGATTGACTTTCTGACGCATAGCTGCCGATTTGGGAATAAAAACGACATGACCGGCTCCGGGCACTTCAGTGGCAGCTACTGGCCTACCCATCTGCTTATAAAACGAATCAACACACGATTTTGGCAGCAAATCTATGCAAAGATTAATACCGGCGAAGTCATTGGCCTGATAGAATTCATTAAAAAATCGCCATTGCTCATCGGTCAGGCAGGTTGTTAGCTGCTTGGATTCCCAAATACTTGACGTATCGGGATGGTTCAACAAGGCAGGCCAGCCAGCCTGAACAAAGGGCTTGATCTGCGATTCATGCAACCGCCCGAAGTAATGCCCGATTGTTTTCTTATTATGAAATCGTTGAAGCGCATAGAGCATATTCGTTCGATTGTATAACGGACAAAGACCTTCGGGTAAACCGACCGAATTACCACCGATTATGCAGAACGGCCAGTCTAAAATGGCCTCGCCAGGCTGTTGCTTTATCCGTTCAATGTACGCCTTGAAGGAGGCTGAATAATAATACGGGAGCTGACCGTAGCGATATTGATAGACGCTGATAACTTCCATCAGCCCGATCAGGGCCAGAACGGCCAGGAAAGCCGGGCGGATTCGGCCGCTCCAGTGCAGGGCGAAAATGACCAGAATAACCGGATAGGTGATGGTAACCCGCGAAGGCATCCGGTTAAACCGATCCCAGGGGAAAATCTGTAGTGTGGGTATCCGAATCGGGTGATACAATGCATGTAGTACACCGAAAACGAGAAAGGGGACATACGCCCAGCGGATGGGTTGGCGGGTTGTCGCGAAACCGAGTATGCCCAAAAATAATAGAAACCAGCCGGCACTGCCAGCTCCATTGCCTTCGGGCATATCGTGGAGGTAAGCATTCAGGGGGTCGAGGATGGGGTCAAAGCCCGGTAAATAGGGCATCAGTAACCGAAGCGGATGCACCCAGCCATGGCCATTGGCAAAGCGGTCTTTAAATACAAATGACTGCGTTTGCTGAACGATCTCGAACAGGAGTGGCAGATAGAGAAAGCCAACCAATAGGATGCCCAACAACAATCCAGCCGGGATAAGTGGTTTTTGCAACTCCTCGCGCCAACTGGCAAACAGTTTGCTGGTCTGCTCAACTGGTTTTTGTGGGCTCCGAACTAATCGCCAGCCTAGTAAGGCTACCACAAACAAGGTATTAACAGTAAATGAACTCAATGCGTAACCAGCCATATAGGTCAGGTCATGGCCCAGGCATAAGGTCAGCAGAAGAGTTTTCAGGAGAAGAAACCGAAGACTTACCTGTTCGCGCAGTACAACCCGTCGAGCGAGTAGGAAATCGGTCAGAATACTGAGTACGGTCCAGTGAATGACCGCGTGGGTAAAATGACCGGGGTATTTGTTAAGGGCGTAAAAGTTGAAAAAGCACACAAAAAGGCCCGCCAGCGCTGCCCGGAAATTGCCATAGTCTTTTCGAAGCAGTACGTAGGGGCCAAAACTGAGGGTAAACAGGCTGAGCAGGTAATAGATGTTCAGCCACGGGCCGTTGCCAAAAAAATGATACCAGCCTGCATACCAGTAGTCCTGCTCAAACGCCCAGCTCTGAAAAACATGATTGGTCCCGAAAGGGTAAAAGGTTTTGTCGTTCAGTAGATTCAGGTGGGGGAGTGGGTCGAACGACAGATTGTTAGCTACATAATACCCAATGTAATCCCACTGATCGGTATCGCTTGGAACGATACTTGCCAGTGGACCACTAAAATTTCGAATAAAAAAGACGCCGTAAAGCAGCGTCAGACCCCCAAAAAGCAACGCTACTTTACCGGGCGAAAACCAGTTGGCATAGCGTGATTCGGATGGTAACGGTGTGAAGTAGAGATCGGTCATAAAAGAGGGAAAAAGGAGGAAGGGAGTAAAGGAAAAAAGGAGGTTGGGGTCATTTCCTTGCTTCCCTTCCTCCTTTTTCCTTTACTCCCTATTTAATACAGAAGCCTGAACTTAATCGTATTGTCTATTTTCCTTAGCTCATCGACAACTTCCTGCCCGTATTCTTTGGCAACGTCGGTAATCACATAGCCGATCTGCTCGTTGGTTTTGAGGTATTGGCCGTGAATATTGAGGTGGTATTTGGCAAAAATGGTGTTCATTTTCGCCAGAATGCCCGGTACGTTGGCATGGATGTGCAGTAGGCGGTGCGATCCTTTGAGCAACGGTAACTGAAGCTCTGGGAAATTGACACTACCATAGGTACTACCATTGTTCATGTATTCCAGAAGCTTGCCGGGTACGAAGTTGCCAATGTTTGCCTGAGCTTCTTCGGTGCTGCCACCAATGTGTGGCGTCAGAATCACATTGGGCAAGTTACGCAACGCACTAACAAACTCTTCGTTGTTGGTTTTAGGCTCATGCGGAAATACATCGACGCCCGCACCCGCCACTTTGCCCCGCTCAATGGCATCGACCAGCGCCGGAACATCCACAATATGCCCACGGGAAAGGTTTAGGAAAATGACCCCGGATTTCATCAGCGAAAACTCCCGGTAGCTGATCAGGTTTTTGTTTTCCTTACGTCCGTCGGTATGCAGGCTAATGATGTCGGCAACGGCCAGCAGCTCATCCAGCGACTTGCATTTACGGGCATTGCCGAGCGCCAGTTTATCCACCACATCGTAGAAATACACTTCCATGCCCAGTGCTTCGGCCACTACCGACAACTGCGTACCGATGTTGCCATAGCCGACCAGTCCCAGCTTTTTGCCTCGTACCTCAAAGCTGTTCTTGGCCGATTTATCCCATCCGCCTTTGTGCATCAGGTTGCTTTTCGGAACAATGCTTCGGATCAGCATAATGATCTCGCCAATAGCCAGTTCGACTACCGAGCGGGTGTTGCTGTACGGCGCATTGAACACCGCAATCCCTTTCTGGGTGCAGGCATCGAGGTCAATTTGGTTGGTGCCGATGCAGAACGCACCGATCGTCATCAGTTTGTTGGCATTTTCAAGGACACGGGCGGTCACGTTGGTTTTGGAACGGATACCCAGAATCGACACATCGCGAATGGCTTCGATCAGTTCTTCCTCATCGAGCGCTCCCTTCCGAATTTCCACGTTAAAGCCTTCCTGTTCAAAGAGCTGAACGGCCACGGGGTGAACGTTTTCCAACAGGAGTACTTTAATCCGGCTTTTAGGGTATGACTGGCTGCGGTTCAAGTTGTTGTGGTATAAAAATTCGTCGAGCGACGGAGCAATATGGTCAGCCTTTTCCACTACTTTCGGGCGCATTACGTTTTCGGTAAAGGCATAAAAACGGTTCGCCAGCCCCGATGCCCGGATTTCGTAGTCGGTATAGCCATCGCCAATGACATAGACTTCGCCATCCAGATTCAGGTTCCGAATCACCTGCGATTTGCCCCCGTTGGCCGACAATGGATTTTCAGGATCGAAACCAATCACGGCACCGCTTTCGTCGAATACAAACGTATTGGCAAATACATTTTCGGGCAGAATGCCCAGCGAAGTGACAATTGGTACGATGAACTCCTTAAAACCGTTTGAGACCACGTAGATGTTCTCGGCATTTTCGGTCAGGAAATCCTTGTTGCGCTGAAACGAATCGGAAATTTTGCCCATCAGGTTTTCGATGAGGGCTGGTAGTTGATCGCGGTGTGCTTTGAGCAGGTTCAGCCGTAAGTTGAGCGATTCGGTAAATGAAATCTCACCCGACATACCCCGGTCCGTAATGGCTTTAATCTCGTTAAGGATATCCTCGCGGTCAGGTCGGCCAATGAGCGAGATTTCGCCCAGCACGTCGAGGGCCTCTACCTTCGTGAAGGTGCTGTCGAAATCAATGATGTAATACGTCTGTTCCAGTGGTTTGGTGAGCATGAAATTGAGAATCTATTCCGACTCTTTATTAAATTGTTGTAGTAAGTATTCCAGTTTTAAACGTAGGACGGGGATGTCTTTTTCAACGACGGCCCAGATTATATCGTAGTCAATGCCAAAGTATTCATGGACAATTATATTTCTTATTCCGGTTAATACTCGTCATTCAATGTCTGTAAAGCGGTTTTTGGTTTCCTCCGAAATGTGATTAGATGCTTCGCCGATAATTTCAATGAGTCGGGTTAAGGCAAGTTGTAACTTTCGGTCAAGTAGGAAATTTTCATAATCTGTATTAGCTGCAAAGCTCTGAATCTCAGCAATAGAATTAAGCATGTGCTGAATCCTGACCTGCTCATTTAGCTGTTTTTTCATAGATCAACACTTTGTCCTGATCAATGTAGGGCTTCACATAAGGGGAGAGGCCGTTTGCTGAAACAAGATCAACAGATAAATGAAGTATATCTTCCAACTGAAGCTTCATGCGTACGAAGTCAAATAAGGATACTTTTGGCTCTAATTCTACCAAAATGTCAAGATCACTTTTCTGTGTAGCTTCACCACGAGCCTGAGAGCCAAACACGTACGCTTTCTTAACCGGTTGGGAATCAAAATACTGCTGAATTGCTACTTGATAAGGTATCATATCCCTATTCGTTATCCGTTCGTAAAAACTCCAGTGCTCGCTTCTCCGACCAGTAGGTGCCCTGGAGGCTGCTATGCCTGTCGGGGAAACCGCAGTGACCGCCTTGCTCAGGAAACTCCATCCAGACGTTGGGTAGTTCCCATGCCATCGATTCCGGAAAACATTCCGGGGAAAGAAACGGGTCATTTTTCGCATTAACGATCAACGTCGGAATAGCAATGGATGGGATAAACTGAAGCGAACTGCTCTTTGTGTAATAATCCTGCGCATCCCGAAAACCGTTCATAGGCGCTGTAAACGTATTGTCGAACTCCCGAACGCTCCGAACTTTGCGAATGGCTTCGGTCGGGAAAATACCCGGCATTACGTCGGCTTTCTGCAAGACCTTGCGTTTCAGCGTTCGGTTGAATCGGTAATTATACACCAGGCTATCCCATCGCTCCAACCGCCGGGCGGAGCCCATCAAATAGATAGGGACCGAGAATACCACCGCTTTTTTGATCGCCGGATCAACCGACTTTCCCTTTTCGCCGAGGTATTTCAACGTTACATTGCCTCCTGCACTAAAGCCCATCATGTAAATCGTTGTATACCCTTTGCTTAGGGCATACTTGACCACAAAATCAAGATCGCTCGTTTCGCCAACGTGATAGAAGCGCTGTTGCCGATTCATTTCGCCACTGCACGACCGATAGTGCCAGGCCAGACAATCGAATCCATTCTGGGTCAGATGCCGAACCATACCCGCCAGATACGGACTCGTCGAGCTGCCTTCCAGGCCGTGGGAGAGAATAATCAGGCAGTCGTTAGAAGTGAGGAGCGAGGAGTGAGAATCCATCCGGCAACAAACAGTCTGCGCTAGCATGCTCGCTCCTCGCTCCTCACTCCTAACGACTGCTTTTGCCCAATCCATATCCAGAAAATCGTCGTCGGGGGTTTCGATTCGTTCGCGCACGTAGGCGACCGATACCTTGCGGAATAGCGAGGGGATAATGGTTTGTAAGTGGCCGTTCCACAAACGGGCGGGCGGCTTATAGCTGGATGGGGCAATCAGCGGCATTGCACACGCGGGTGATTGAAGCCGCAAAGGTAAGCGTTCTGACGCTTAGAAAGCTGGTAAATTTAAAAAAGATGGCTTTCAGCTCTTTTTCTTCTATAGTTCTAGTGCTTTTATTGCCAATTTCGCATTCATAGTAACCGAATAATAAAATAATGTAAACGTATCAAAATAAAAAGGCTGGTCGTAATGCGGCCAGCCTTTCCTATTGAATACAACCTGAATTGAAAAAAGCAATAGTGGATGCTGCGTGAGCAGCAAGTGAGTCAAAATTGGTAAATAAAAAGATTTAATACAACTATTTCGATAAAGAAAAATTATTTTAATACTAAATATTCTCTTTGTGGCCCTATATTGCGCAATGATCATATATATGGCAACTTCCTGTGAATAAACGGTTAAGATGGTGGCTGCTTGGGCTAACCGCGTTGTTAATAACATGCCGTTCGAAAGCGCCTGAACCTGCCCTGATTGTTAATACAAGAGTGGTTTTGCCGTCGCAGGCTGCTTTGGTATCGGTACAGCCAACCGGCGAGACAACCGCCGAAGTAATCGTAAAACTGACCTCGGCCATCAAGCCTACCGACTGGCGATTAACTGCCCAGACTTCATCCGGCACCCTGTTGACGCTGACAGCAGGCGATACTGAGCAGTATGATCCATTCAGTTTGACTATATTCCGCCTATCGGGAGTAGCAAAAGGGCAGGCCTATACATTGCGGCTGGGTTTTCGCTATAACCAGAAAGACACGCTTACCCTGGAGCGGGCGTATACCCATACCAGCTACAATCCCTGGAAGCGGCTGGCCCAGTTGCCGTTCGATAATGGTGACTTTACGGGATCGATTGTCAGCTTCGTGTCAGATCTGAATCGGTCGGGTAGTACGGTGCAGGTCACCCGGTATGTGGATGCCGACACCTGGCAGCGGGCTTTGTATAATTACCAACTGAATACCTGGTATGATTATACCCCACCCGCTCTGACGCGCCGACATGGACTGATTGAGTATGTACTGTATTATCACAATATCGACCGGTCCTATTTCTATGGCATGGGCTACCAGACCGATGATCTGTTTCCTGACAAATACATGTATGCGCGGGATTTATACGCGATTTTTCCGGATGGTGGTAGCGCCGTAATTCCTTATTACCAGGGAGAGGATGGAGAGGTAGTTTATTTTACGACCACCGAATGGGCGTTTTTCCTGACCAACAATAGTTCGCCTGCTATGCGTGGTATTTACGCCCAGTTTGAGCAGGAAGCGCGGGCTCCGCTACCCGAAAAACCAGGCGTCATGGCCACGTTTAGCATCGGCGAAACGGGTTATGTGGTCAATCAGCTACCTGGAAGACAGCCGCATCTGTTTGCCTATGATTCGCAGAAAGATACCTGGGCCCGAAAAGCCGATTTTCCGGGAATGCAACGATCAAGAGGAATAGGCTTTTCGGTCAACGGGAAGGGGTATTTTGGGCTGGGAACGGCAACGGATCAAAGCGGCCTACGCGACATCTGGCAATACGATCCCAGTACCGACACCTGGCAGTATCTGACCGACTATCCGGGGCAGGGAAACCGCTATCTGGTAGTGTGGAGTGGGCCTAAGCATGCTTATTTAGGTTGGGGATATGAAAATCAGATGGTGGCCGGATCGGTGGGGCGCCGGATCGTAGGCTGTACCGATTTCTGGGAATTTGTTCCCTGATCATGTTATATCCGCACAGAATAAAGATGTTGATGACTATATACCGAAGTGTACTAATTGGCTTACTACTGTTGGCAGTGGCTTGTGTCGATGAAGTTCAACTGCCGATTCGTCAGGTGCAGCCACGTTTGGTAGTCGATGGGTTTATTACCAATGAGCCTCCTCCTTACCCCATTAAACTGACGTGGTCGGGAGCTTATTCGTCGGGAGGAGGTTTTCCCGAAGAACTCATCATTAATGGGGCTGTTGTGACCATTACCGATAATGGCGATCGAACTGTTCAGCTTGAGCAGGACCCGTTGCTACCTTCGTATTATTGGGTACGGGACCCAACTTTTCGAGGTCAGTCTGGGCATCGGTACACGCTTAAAGTTGTGTTGCCTGATGGCAGTGTCTATGTTTCCACGCCCGAGCTATTAGCCCCTGTCGCTCCTATTGAGCAGATTTATGCTGAGTACCAACGATCAAGTGGGGTTTCGGGGCAACCTGATATGTACTCGGTTCTGATTGATACCCGCGATCCGGCTACCCCCGGTGATTATTACCGGTGGTCGAGCTACAGTTATGTTCCACGCTGGGCTAGTTATGACCCTCTGCATCCTCCTGTAGGAAGTATCAGTGTTTGTAATGATTGCTCATGTTGGGTACCTTATTACGGTCAGTTGACCAATGTTCTATCAGATGCATTAATCAATGGTAACCGAATCAGCCATAGAGCTGTATTCAATTCGCCGGTATATGCGATTGGGCGGCAGTACGTTGAAGTTCGGCAGTATTCGCTGACCCGTCCGGCTTACCAGTACTGGAAACTTTATGAAGAACAGCGCAGCCGCACCGGGTCGCTGTTCGACCCACAGCCAGCCTCCATTGAAGGCAACATGCATCAGCAGGCCGATACCACGGTGCTGGCACTGGGCTATTTTGGGGCATCGTCGGTCAGTACCAAACGGCTGGTTATTCCGGGCGATACCATTCAATACGATACGTTTCTGAACCGCCTGAATAAATCGTTTATTCCGCCGGGGCATTGTCCTGATAACTTCCCCGTATACCGACTAACTCCGCCAACGGGTTGGTAAAAAAGGACTCATTGTCCAGAAAGGTTGACGATATGAACCGACTGTCTACTCTACTCTCTACACCAATGACGGGCGTTTCAGGGCTTATTCTGGCCCTGGCCCTGATAGGAGTAGTCAGTTGTAGTAGAACGGATGATATACCTATCATTTTAGCTGACGAATCGTCCATTATTCCGCCAACGCTGGTGAGTGTTCAGCCGATGGCATCGGATCGGGCCGAAATTATCGTCAAGTCAGGGTTTGAATTCAACCCACCCGACTGGCAACTGACTATTGTCGATACCACTGGCAAACCTGTTTCGGTTCAGGCGGCTTCGGTGAGTCGCCTGGATTTGTTCAATCTAATGCCCTATCAGGCTACAGGTTTGGTGGCGGGCCGGACGTATCGGCTTCGGTTTTCTACCAAGAACGCTGGTGGCGATTCCATTTCTGTGCAACGTTCGTATCGCCATAACCCAGGTCAGTCGTATTGGGCTCGACTTGCACATGCGCCTGTAGACGGGGGTGATTTTGCCGGAAGTGCGTTAAGTACAGCCAATATACCGGGCGCTGATAACTCGCAGGTATCGATTTGGCAGTTGAAGCGGGATGATACCTGGCAAACGCTGAGTTATACTGCTGGCATCGATAGTTGGTATGCCTTCAAATTTACCTATGACTACAGAGCAAGTCATGGTTTAGTGCGATTTCGTTTACAGGCCGCCAAAGGGGTTGAGTATACAATGTCTGGGCTAGGGTTTGTCGTCAACGAACTGCTGCCTGGTCAGCGACAGTATCTTAAGGATATGGTCATTCCCGATTTTGCCGGACCCGATGGTGAGGTTCGTTGGTTTGCCGTACTCGACCGGGCTTATCAGCTCGTTGAAGGTGGCCCTTCTCAGGTGTGGGTTCGGATGGGTACCTGGGACCAGTACCGCGCTCCCGACCTACCTGAACCAACGGGTACATTAGCTACTTTTCGGATTGGTACAACGGGCTATGTCATAAATCAACGTCCGCAGCAGGCAGCCCATGTATGGGCGTTCGATACCAAAACGGAGCAATGGTCCCGAAAAGCTAATTTCCCGGGTGCCATTCGGAGCCGGGGTATTGGGTTTCAGCGCAACGACAAAGGATATTTTGGCCTTGGTATTTCGCCCAATGACGAAACCCTGCGGGATGTGTGGCTATATGATCCTGGTAGCGATCAGTGGCGTTATGTAACCGATTATCCGGGGGCAGCCAGCACCTATTTAGTGGTCAGTGAAGTGCCAGGGCATACCTACCTCGGTTGGGGCTATGAGCATCAGGCTACGTTGGCAGGTGGTATCCGGTTAGTTGGTTGTACTGATTTTTGGGAATTCAAAGGCAATTAACCGATGCGAAAAACACGACATATACGCCATCTACGCTGGTTGAGCTATAGCCTGCTCTTGTTGGTATGGAGTTGTGTCGATGAGGTCAGTTTGCCCATTCGCCAGACTGAACGTCGGCTGGTAGTTGAAGGATTGGTGACCAATGGCCCCTTTCCGTGGGTGCGCCTTACGTATACAGGCAAATACGATTCCAATAATCCGGCTACGCCCGAACTAGTCATCAATGATGCGCTTGTGGTGATCAACGACGATCTGGGTAACCGAGTGCGGTTGGTACCCGACCCGTTTGCACCGGCTTATTATGGCGTAAACGACAGTAGTTTTATTGGCCGGGTTGGTCGTTCGTACACGTTGTCGGTGACGTTGCCTAATGGGAGTCGGTATGAATCAAAGCCTGAGCTGCTTACCCCTGTACCGACACTTGATCCGTTACAGGCACGTTCCCGAAAAGGGTTCAGCGAGTTAGGACAGCCCGATTGGTACGATGTGCTGGTCGATACGCAGGACCCGCCTGGTCCCGGAAATTATTATCGCTGGTCGTCGATGGCCTATATTCCCCGCTGGACCAAATTTGACCCGAAGCATCCGACCCTAACCCCATTTGGCTATGATAGATGTTACTGCTCGTGCTGGGTGCCCATCTTTGGGCCACCAACCGATGTGCTGTCGGATGCGCTCATCAATGGCAATCGAATCAGCAATCGAGCCGTTTTTAGCGTGCCGATTTACGCCGTAGGCAATTACTATGTGCAGGTACGCCAATACTCCATAACGCGGGCGGCTTACCAGTACTGGAACCTTTACGAGCAGCAACGCAGCCGAACGGGTTCGTTGTTCGATCCGCAACCAGCGTCTATCGAAGGGAATGTGCGCTCGGTGGTCGATACAACCAAACTTGCCCTGGGTTTTTTTGGTGCTTCGTCGATGAGTCAGCAACGGCTCATCATACCCGGCGATACCATTAATTACGACAAGTTTCTGATTTATGGGAAGCAGTTTATTCCACTCACCGGTAGCTGTGATGTTAATTTCGTGCAACCTATTCCAGTACCACCCCAGGGATGGCCTCCTCGCTGACAACCTGATCGACAAGTAGCTAATGACAATCGCTAATTTTTTGATGATATGCTTCAATTCTACCTTCGCCTTGTTCTGATTAGCACCCTGCTGCTTATGACCAGTTCCGGTTTATGGGCTCAGATTCGGTTTCGTATTTATGGGCAGGTGAAAGACGGCGTAACGGGCAAACCGATGGCGAACGTGTCGGTCTACGATAAAAAGCAGGGGGCCGGTACGACAACCGATAGTACCGGCGCTTTTAGTATGCAGGTACTGCCCGGTCCGTATACTCTAACCTTCTCGGCAGTTGGGTATTATCCGCGCAGCCGGTTTCTGGAGATTAGCCAACAAACTATACGGATGGAAGTGGCGCTGAACCCCGATACACGCCAACTGGATGAAGTGAATGTAACGGGCCGGACACCCGATGCCAATGTATCGGCAACGCAGATGAGTGTAGTACGGCTCGATATGAAAAACCTGCGCAACATTCCGGTGGTGTTTGGTGAGGTCGATATTCTGAAAGCGTTGACTTTGCAGCCGGGTGTCAGTACAGTAGGTGAAGGAGCGGGTGGGTTCAATGTGCGCGGAGGCCGTACCGATCAGAATCTGGTGCTGCTGGATGGGGCTCCGTTGTTCAATACGAGTCATATGCTGGGGCTGTTGAGTAACCTTAATGCCGATGCCATTCAGGATGTAACACTTTACAAAGGCGGCATTCCGGCAGCGTATGGGGGACGGCTATCGTCGTTGTTGCTAATGAATACCAAAGCAGGCGAATCGGAACGAATCAGTGTCAATGGTGGGATCGGTTTATTGACCAGTCGGCTGGTAGTGCAGGGGCCCGTTACCAAAACTAAAAAACTGACGTTTCTGGCAGGAGGACGAATTGCCTATCCATCGTTTACCCTGGGGTTGTTTCCGGCTCCCACCAATAAAGACCGGGCGTTTTTCTATGATCTGAATGGTCGGCTGACGTACCGGATCAACGAAAATAGTCAGGTAACTGCTACAGTATATCGGAGTTATGATACCTTTAAATTTCCACAGGATACGCTCTATACCACCCAGTCGACGCTTGTTACGGCTCGCTGGAGCCAGCGCTTGAATCCCCATCTTTCGCTCAATCTGAACGCCACTCAAAGCCATTATCAGTTTTTTCTGGACGGACTGACCGTTGCCAACACTTACCGCTATCGATCAACTATCCGCCAGCGCGATGCCCGACTCGATTGGCTATGGACGCCTATGGCGGCTCATCGGATTGAGTTTGGTGGGTCATTGACCGGCTATCAGTTGCTGCCGGGAGCCATCAGCCCGACGGGCGATAATTCAAACATTATCAGTTTAACCCTACCCACCGAACAGGCTCGCGAATGGGCTGGCTATGTGTCGGAAGAGTGGACCCCTTCGCGGGTGTTGTCGGTACAGGCCGGTATTCGGTATGCACAGTTTACCAATGTGGGGCCAGGGGTAGCTTATACGTATGCTGAGGGGCAACCCCGCACGCGCGAGAGCCTTACTGATACGCTGCATTTTGGGAGTGGACAACCACTGGCGCAATACAGCGGGTGGGAGCCCCGCCTGACCATCCGGGCGAATCTGACCCAGAATAGCTCATTAAAAGTGAGTTATAACCGGACTCGGCAGTACCTGCACCTGATTTCAAACACAACCGCCATTTCGCCCGTCGATTTCTGGAAAGTCAGTGATGCGCTGGTACCTCCGCAGGTGGCCGACCAGTTTGCGATTGGCTACTTCCGCAACGTTGCCGATAATGCCCTTGAAACCTCAATCGAGGTCTACCATAAATCCCTCGAAAATCTGGTTGAATACCGAAACGGGGCTACGCTACTGCTTAACCCAACGCTGGATGCCGATCTACTACGGGCGAAAGGGAGGGCCTATGGGGTGGAGGTTAGTATTCAGAAAACCCGTGGCTTGTTGACCGGACTGGTCGCCTATACCTACTCGCGGACACTGGCGCAGGTGCCGAGCCCCTATGCCAGTGTGCAGATCAACGGCGGAGACTGGTATCCATCCACCTTCGACCGACCCCATAACCTGACCATCGCTACCCAGTGGAAATGGAGCCGTGGCTGGACGTTTGGGACCAATTTCGTGTATACCAGTGGCCGACCTACTACCTACCCGGATGGTACGTACCGACTCAATGGCACCAAAGTGCTGGATTATTCACAGCGCAACGCCGACCGTATTCCCGATTATCATCGGCTGGATGTGTCGTTTACGAAAGATGGCCGCCGGACAGTGGGGCAACGTCGATACAGCAACTGGTCGTTCTCATTTTACAACGTATACGCCCACAAAAACCCCTATTCAATTTATTTTCAGCGGGTAAATACCACGACCAAAAGCTATCAGCTATCCGTTTTCGGGACGATCATTCCCTCGGTAAGCTGGAATTTTAACTGGTAATGGCTGGTTGTCGTTGTATAGAATTAGCCGATAAATCGTTACCTTTGGTAAACACCCGCCAATGCCATGTCTGAACTACTGCTGCAAATTCTAGATACCCCGCAGGCTCCGCTCATTCTCCAAAAAGCGCAGGCTATTCTGGACGAAGAGCGCCATAAACGGCGTGCCTTTTATGAATGGCTGGATGAAGATAAAAAAGCCGAGTTCATCAATGGAGAAGTCGTGGTGCATTCGCCTGCCCTGGACCGCCACAACTCGGCGATGCTGCTGTTGGCAACGTTGCTGAACGTTTTTGTTAACGACCGTCAGTTGGGGTATGTTCGGGCCGAAAAAGCGCTGGTTGAGCTGACGCGTAATAGCTATGAACCCGACGTGTGCTATTTTGGGCCAGCCAAGGCTGCACAGATTATGCCCGATCAACTCTACTACCCAGTCCCCGATTTTGTCATAGAAGTACTGTCGAAGAGTACCGAAAAAATTGACCGAGAGACCAAATTCGCTGATTACGCTGCCCACGGTGTATCGGAATACTGGATTGTCGACCCACTGCGCCGAACAGTCGAACAATACGGTATTGACGCTGATACGCTGGAATACGCTTTAATCGGTACGTTCGGGCTGAAAGATACTATCAGTAGTCATGCGGTGGCGGGATTTTCGATACCCGTTCGGGCTGTATTTGACGAAACGGCCAATATTCTTGCCTTACGAGATCTACTTAAGTCCTAAGCACCACTAAATTGCTAGGAGCTTTAGCTTGAGAATCAGGAATTAGTCAGCACGGTGGGCGGTACAAAATGCTTCTGATTCAATTGCAGATTTTCGGCTGTCCAGGCTACATCGCTGATAAAGGCTGACCCGCGCACCGGGCAATTGGCGACCTGACAGTAATGACAACAGTCCTGCATACACGGATCGGTATGCACAAAAATTTCCACTTCAGCCTCAAAGCCATCCTTCAGCGTATCTTCGAAATGGTGTACCTCGTCGTGTACGTTGGTCAGTTCCCAGTAGTAAGGGAGGGTTAGGTGACAGTCGATATGGAGGTCGGCCCCGTATTTCTGCACGCGTAAGTTATGGACATCGATCCAGTTCCGATCACGATTGGTATTCAGTAACTCGACGACCCGGTTCAGGGTTGGGATGTCGGTTTCGTCCATGAGCCGGGCTACCGACTGGCGGGTAATCTGGAAACCGTTGTAGATAATGACCAGCGACAAGCCTAACGACAGGGCACTATCGATCCAGTGCTGGCCTGTAAAGGCAACCAGTGCCACGCCAACCATCACGACAATACTACTGAAGGTATCGGTGAGCAGGTGTTTACCATCGGCAGTGAGCGCTGCCGAATCCGTTTGTCGCCCCGACCGAATGAGCATCCAGCCAACAAAGGCGTTGGCCGCAGCCGTAATACCGACCAGCACAAAGCCCCAGTCGAGGTTGCTCAGTACTTTCGGTTCAAAAAAGCTCAGAATGGCCTGCCAGATGATGACGATCCCAGCCGACAAAATCATAGCGCCCTCGAAACCGGACGACAAAAACTCAATTTTACCGTGTCCGTAGGGATGATTCAGATCGCGGGGTTGCCCAGCCAGGTAGATGCTGTAAAAGGCGAACCCGCTGGCAATGACGTTCACAATCGATTCGACCGCATCGGACAGAATGGCCGTTGAATAGGTCAGAAAGTACGCTGTGAACTTGAGAATCAGCAGGGCAATACTCAGCCCCAGCGAGATACCCATCCAGCGGTATTTCGTTTGTTGACTGGCACTCATGAGGCCGTTGATATAGTGTTTGAAAGCGCAAAGATAATGATTCTGGACCGGATTCGATGGTCTAAAACTCAGTCAGCCGACTCCATTTAAGGCGTCATAAACTGCCAGTTGATGGAACTATAGTGAAAGTCAGGCGTAGTTGGCCGAGCCCAGTTGCCTACACGTTTGCCTTGTCGATCACGTTTTACGGTCAAGGGTGTCCAGGTGAACAGGCCTCGCTCGTAATTGTAGGTTTCGCCGTCGTCATCGTACAGCGCCCAGGTCGTTTCTTTAGTTCCATAATGGCGTATGGTCAAAGCAAGCTTCTCCTGATTGCCGGGTATGTTTAGCCGCGAGGGAATCATGGGAATAATACCCCCGTCTTTCACGAACAACGGAATTTTGGATAGACCGGGCGCGATCTCAATAAGCTGGGCCTCGCCAACGAACCGACCGGTATAGAAATCATACCATTTACCCGCAGGTAGCCATACCGTCCGCTTAGATTGACCAGCAAACATGGGCGCTACCAACAAATAATCGCCAATCATAAACTGGTCATTCAGGTCTTTAGAAGCGGCCATGGCATACGGGTTATCGGTCGAATTCAACCGCCCTTCGGTGGTATGGGACGTAACCGAAAAACCATCGACCAGATTCATGGCCCGGATGGGTGGTTTTCCGGCATAATGGTACTGCGCGAAGGTAGTGTACAGGTAAGGGAGTAGCTGCATACGCAGGAGCATGACATCTTTAACATCCTGTGCCACATCGGCAAACGTCCAGGGTTTGGTGCCATCGGCCCAGGCATTCAGCATGGCCATGGGCGAAAAACAGACCGACTGCATCCGCCGAAGCCACTCTTCCGACGTTTTCGACGAGCGGGCTTCGGGCGTCCACAATACGCCAATGAAACTACTGGTACACAGGGCCGTAATGAAATCGCGGTGGTCGTAGTAGTCGTTGTAAATCACATAGGGCAGGGCTGAGGCACCAGCATTGGAGCCCCGCACCAGTCCGTAAGTCCGCTGATTTCGTTCCCGAAACCAGTTGTCGGTCATTTTCTGAAATTGCAGGCCGTAGATCTGGCGCATCTGTTCGGCTGGAATACCCGATGGAAACGTAGCCACATCCGGCCAGAGCCAATGGTCGTACCCGTCCACTTCATCGACTTTATAACCCGAAATCCCAATTGACAGATGTTGTTGACTGAATAGCTGCTTGTACAGCTCCTGCGGTTTGGGAAGGGTAAAATCCGGTACACGTCCAACCCAGACCATATGAGAGCCGGTGTAGGGCAGTATGTCTTTGAAAATCGGCGAATGGGATGATACATATGGGTTTATCCACAAGTTGGCCCGGATATTCTTTTGGCGCAGTGTCTCCAGAAATTGCGCAGGCTTTGGAAAACGAGTACTATCCCAGACAAAACTATTCGGGTAAGAGTGCGATTGCCAGCCAGGCTCCAGTCCGACAAAACATAATGGATACCCTCTGGTTTCGAAATCGGCCACTTCAGCCAGTATTTGCTTGTCGGCAAACAACGTTGGCATACGATGCGTAAAGCCTAGCCCCCACTTGGGCGGCAACACCCCGCCACCATTATACAGGTTATACCGTTGCACCACTTCCATCGGCGAATTACCCGCAAACACGTACACTTCGGTACCTAAAGCCGGTACGACCATTTCGACCGCATCAGAGTAAGGCTGCGCACTCCAGTCGCGTTGCGTATTTCGGTCTTTTTCGGGCGGAACGTCTGGACTGTCCGTCCGAACGGCTGTTCCGGCATACACGGTGATGTAGCGTGCCGAATTGATCAGTACGCCATAGCCCAGGCTGGACACATAGAACGGTACCGGAGCGTGCGTACGTCCGTTGTCCTTCCCATTGTAATGATCGACGTGCAGGGTTTTAATCTGGCCCCGTTGCTGAACAGTTTTGAAATTTAGCCCTAGTCCGAATAGTTGTTCGCCTTTCTGTAAAGGGAAGCGTAAGTACGTTTTGCCATCAGTTAATTGGTGGATACTGCCGGTTAAGACGCTGGGAAACGGGCGCTCGCCTAACGATTTCAAGCGGTCAATTTGTGGGGTGATGCCTGTTATGGCCAAGGGAGTGATTCGATCCGATGTTCCCACTACGGCCTTCCACACACCCGCTGCTACTGGTTCCCATCGAAAATCTGTCGACTGAGCTGTAGCGAATGAGCTCATACTAAGACCGATAAAAATCAATAAGGTAAGGCGTCGGACGGACATGGTAGTAGTTCAGATGGCTTTGATATGGAGAAGCAAGTCGGGGGTACGCAGCTACTCAAATTGAGAAACGCTGGGCCGCGATTGCATCGCGGCCCAGCGAAGTTCGCGTCTGTGACGCATGTATAAATGATGATAAACCCAAAATATTATCCGTAAAAAAGCTATGTGTTGTTTTTACATAATGAGTCTTTATGTACTTTTGACGTAAAGATTCTGTGATGCAATTGTTTTGTACCTGCATTCTCGTTCCTAACGATTCATATTCTATTTTCTCATGAAAAAGATTGCTTTACTTATAGCCTCCCTCTGGATGGCAGTTAGCGCTTTGGCGCAAACAACTCCACCCAGGCGCCCCTTGCCGATTATCGACGTCCATGTACACGCGATGAAGGTAAGTCCTGGCTTTGCCGTTGAAATGTGCCCCTGGTTTCTGCGCGATATGCCCGGTGGTGACCCAACCCAGAATCTACAGATGCGTGCCTTCCTGAATACCGATTGCGTCGATCCCCTACAACCGGCTAAGTCGGATGAGGAAATGCAGAAGGCTATATTGGAGACGATGGAGCGGCTTAATATGACCATCGTAGCGTACGGTGATCCTCAGATCTTACGAAAATTGAAAAAAGCGGCTCCCGACCGGGTTATTCCGGGTATTGGGGTTAGCTCGCCCAAGGACATGACCGTACAGGCTTTTACCGATTCATTATCATCGGGTTTTTATAAAGTGATGGGCGAAGTGGCTCCGCAGTACCAGGGGTTATCGCCCAGCGATATGTCGTTGGACGGGTATTTTGCAGCCGCCGAAAAACTGAATATTCCGGTGGGTATCCATATGGGCACTGGCGGCAACGGGATGGCTAACCTGACACAGGCGAAATACCGGGCGTCGCTGGGTAGCCCGTTCCTGCTCGAAGACGTACTGGCTCGCCATCCGAAGCTAAAAATCTGGGTGATGCACGCGGGCTACCCGATGCTGGACGAAATGATTGCGCTGATGGGGGCTAACGCTTATGTGTATGTCGATCTGGCGGGCTTTATCTGGAGCTATCCGCAGGCCGAAATTCATATGTACCTGAAGCGGCTGGTGCAGGCTGGTTTTGGCAAGCGGATTCTATACGGCACCGATTTTATGATGTGGCCTAAACTGTTCGAAACCTCGATCAGTATTATTGAAAATGCTGACTACCTATCGTTCGATCAGAAGCGCGATATTCTGTTTAACAACGCCGTTCGTTTCTTCCGACTGGATGCCAATAAGTTGAAGTAGCCGATTGCAACTAGTAGTTTACACAACATCCCGACAGATTTGAACCTGTCGGGATGTTGTGTAAACGGATGATCACCTGTTTGCTATTTAGTAGAGCTATCCCGTTTTATCGGATTTGTGGGGGTATTCAGCGCCTGGTCAATCCAGGAAAGCACAGGGTCGGCAAGTTGTTCTTTTGTAAAATGACTATTGCCTTTTAGCAACGTAACGATAAAACAGGTATATCCAGGGCGGGATGCGCTGGCTTCCCGGCTTTCCACGATCAGTGTACCATGGTGCAGTTCGGTAATCGTTTTGGCCAGCGCCAATCCGATTCCATAGCCTGTGTTCTTTGAATCGAAGTCATAGACTTGAAAATAATTCGTGAAGAGATTTTTTACATTCTCTTTGGCAATCCCTTTACCATTGTCGGTAATCCTGATTTTGACCACGTGCGTTTCTTCTTCCAGCCGAACGTCTATTTCTCCGCCATCATGAATAAATTTATAGGCGTTGGCCAGTAAATTATAAATCACTTTGGCTAATTGGTCAGGATCAAACCACAGATGAATCGCGTCTTTATTGGCTGAGAATAAAAGATTGATTTTTCGCTTCTCGGTTTCATATTGGAACGAATTGAGGCTATTCCGTACGAAACTGACCAGATCATTATTCGTAATTCGAAGTGGCAACTGGTTGGCTTCTGCTTTTCGAAAGTCCAGCAATTCGCTAACCAGATTGAGTAAGTTTCCAGAGCTATTTTTGGCATACGTTAGCTGGGTCTGTACTTCCTTATCCTTCTTTTTGTTTAGTAAAAGCATATCAATAGGACCAACGATTAAGGTCAGATGCGTACGAATCTCGTGTGAAATATTCGTGAAAAAATCAAGTTTAGCCTGATTTAGATCCTGCTCGCGTCTAAGGGTTTCTTTGAGCCATAAAGTCCGTAAAATCAGATAAAGGACAACGAAAAAGGCAAGAAAATATAAGCAGTTGGCCCACCAGGTACGCCAGAAAGGTGGTCTGACAATAATGCCAATCTGGGCAGGTTTCATACTCCATACACCATCGTTATTCGCTCCTTTTACCAGTAATGTATAATGACCCGGAGCTAAATTCGTGAATGTGACGGATGGATTCTTGAGGTAGTGCCAGTCGTGGTCGATCCCTTTCAGTTTATAGGCGTATTGATTCTTTTCGGGATTGATGTAGTTCAGTACGGCAAAGTTTATACTAAAAAAGTTTTGCTGATAATTGAAAACCAGTTGGTCGGTCTGACTAATATCACGACTCAATAAGTGAGTTTCATCACCAATCGTTATGGGCTTGTTCAATACGTCGAGGCTTGTGAAGGCTACAGTCGGAACTTGCGTATTAAGCCGTACAGCAGCCGGATGGAAGTAGACCAGACCATCGTTGGTGCCAAAATACAAGGTGCCATCAGCACGTTGGTAGGATGCATCTGCTTCGAATTCGCTACCACTAATGTTGTCAGCGGCCGTGTAGACTAAACTACTTTTTCGAATAGGATCAAACCGAGTCAGCCCCTGCTCAGTTCCCAACCAGAGAATACCCGTAGGATCGCTCTGTATCGAAAATATAATTGTTGACTTCAGACCATCCGCTTTTGTATAATTAACAAACTTATGCTGTGTTTTATCAAATCGTTTTAAGCCATCTTTACGTGTTCCTGCCCAAATATTGCCCAGTCGGTCCTGATGGATGCATAATATATGTTGACTTAGAGTCGCTTTATTTTTAGTAAAAGGGAGCCAAATTAACCGGTTACTGCCATTTTCAAGTAAATAGATTCCACCACTGTAGCCTAACCAAATATTGTGTTCTTTATCTTCCAGTATTGACCTTACTTTTAAGGTGTCTATCTGGGCAACTCTGGAAGGTTTGCCCGTAAGTGGTTTTAGAATACCTTGTTTTTTGGATAAAATAGAAATTCCCTTGTCTGTTAAAACCCAAAATTGCTGTCGACTATCTTCTAGCAGTGCATAAACGATATCGGAGGCTATTAAGGAGGAATCTTTTGAAGTATAGCGGTAGGATACCCACTCTTTATGAGCCGGATCCAGGCGGCTAATTCCCCCCCGGCGAATGCCAACCCATGTATAGCCCTCCCTATCGACATAAACAGATTTTACCTGAAGAGTCGGTAATTCCATTTTAGGGTTTGGGCCTGCCCCGTAGTGTTTAATCTGGCCTGTTTGGGTATTAAGAAAGTCCAGACCGGCGCCATCTGAACCTATCCATAGATTACGTTGGGAATCTTCCCTAATTTGGCTGACAATTTTAAAACTAAGCCCTTTCCCCGGTAAACCTGCTTTGATGACTTTAAATGGGGTATTGTTTGGGGTAAGTACATTTACCCCACCATAATAGGTGCCGAGCCATAACGTAGCCTGTTGGTCCTGAAAAATGGCAAATATGTTGTTGTCGTTTAAACTTTTGGGGTTATTGGGGTCATTTTGGTAGTGCGTGACTTTCGTTGTGCCGACTTCTAATTGAGCCAGCCCATTGGTTTTGCCAATCCATATGGACCCTTTTTTATCGGAAAGCAAGGTTAGAATTTCAGCTTGCTTAAATGAAGCTTGTGGCGAAATAATCTCCTGAAAATGGCTAAATGACTCATCTGTACCATTAAACCGATCCAGTTGGCCATGCTTTGTGCCGACCCATAACGTATGCTGACTGTCAATAGCCAGCGCCGTAACTGAACTCTCGCTAAGACTCCTGGAGTTGCTGTTATCGTGCCGAAAGGTTTTATAGTGAACAGAATTTCCGTAAAATGACATTTGGACCAATCCGTCTTCGGTAGCCAGCCATAAATTCCCCTCCTGATCCCCAGTTATGCTGTTAATCGAGTTGCTCAGTCCTGGAAATGAATATCGCTTAAATCGGCCCGTGACCGGGTCGGCTAACTGATTAAGGCCTTGTTTGGTGCCAACCCAGACTCTACCCTGGTGATCCTGATAAATACAGGTTATGTAATTGTTACTCAGGCTGGTGGTAGATGATGTGTGGAGAAATCGCTGGAATGAGTCAGTTATTGGATGATACAGATTGAGTCCTTTGTCGGTACCAATCCATAGTCTATGGTGTGAGTCGAAGAGTGTAGAGAGTATCCAATCAGACGAAAGACTATGGGGATTGACAGGGTCTGGCTTGTATACTCTAAAGTTTTGTGAGTCATATCGGTTTAGCCCTTCTGCTGTACCGAACCACATAAAACCCCTGTCGTCTTGGGTAATGGCCAGTACGGTATTTTGCGCTAAGCCGTCGCGTACATCCAGATGCTGAAATGCGGGTATTTGTCCCGATACTGAGTTTGTGAAAAGGGCAATACAGAGTAAGGTAGCCCAGAAGAATCTGATCACTGAATGATAACAAGAAGTAACATTATGTACGGTGGTCATAACTTCATGGCTAACTTGTTATATACAGTTTACAAGTATAATCCACTAGTTAAGGGCACTAAGTTGACTAATTATTTCACCTGTTCATACAGTCTCTAAAGATATTTTTAGTTTGGTATTTATATTGTCATTTGTGTATATACAATATCCCTTATTAGCGGCTATGTTAGTAAATTATTTTAAAAATAAGCGTATTGTGTCGTATTTTAATTCAGTTAGATAACCATATTCCGTGAATTCTATTGAAAGAGTGATATCGTTCAAATTCAATAAAATTCGCAGAATATGGCCAATGATTTACTCAATTATCGCGATGCCTGAGCAGTGGGGGCTTTTCGGGGTAATTTAGCATCTCGCATAGCTGCGTTATACACGAAGCTGGCAACAACGGTAGCGGCCTGTTTCAGGTCGTCGGGTTGGAGATGATCGTAGGTGTCCATATTGGTATGGTGGGTGCGGGTGCTGTACTCGATAGGGTCCTGAATGAACTGGAAGCCCGGTAAACCAACCCGATCGAACGAAAGATGGTCGGTGCCACCAGTATTTCTGGGTGTAATGGTTGTAGCGCCAAGGTCGTTGAGCGGTTTTAGCCACTGAGCAAAGATCGGCCCTACTTCCTGATTGCCTTGCAGATACACTCCCCGAATTTTTCCCGTTCCATTATCGACGTTGAAGTAAGCCGCTATGTTATCACCTTCTTTAGTAAGCTTGGTCGTGCTGGATTCAACTAAATGATTGGCAACGTAATTCTTGGAGCCGTGTAATCCTTGTTCTTCCCCACTCCAGAGAGCCAGGCGAATTGTACGGCGGGGTTTAACACCGATGGTTTTCAGAATCCGAACGGCTTCCATCATCACCGAACTTCCGGCAGCATTGTCGGTGGCGCCCGTAGCCGCATGCCAGGAATCGAAGTGAGCACCCAGCATCACTACTTCGTCTTTCAGTTTGGGATCAGTACCCGGAATTTCGGCCAGTACGTTATAGCCTTTGGTGTCGTCGGTATAAAATTTGGTTTTTACATCAATGTCCAGCTTGACCGGAACCCCGGCTTTCATGAGTCGGCAAAGCGTCAGGTAATCTTCAACGGATATCGACAGGTCGGCCAGGTCGTCGGGTGTTGATCCTAGAGCGGCATTGGCGTAGTCGCCACTAACAAACAGGGTGCCGTCTACACTGTTCTGGGTTGAATTGAGCATACCGAGTGCACCTTCCTGCTTGGCCAGCTTCCGCATTTTCTGATTGAACGCATTTTGCGTGCGCATAGCCAGCATCCGGCTGCGGAACGTTGTGTCGCCACCCGCTCGTGGACTAGGCGCTGCTTCGCTGGCCATTTTCTGAAGTTCGTCGTCGGTGAAGCGGGTCGCATCGGCCTTGTAGGTCGGCGGAATTTTGTACGACTGGTCAATCAGGATAACCTTATTTTTTAGCTTACTGCGGTAGCTTTCCAGGGCCGTGGTGTCCGTAGCACTGATGTAGAGGATATCGGCGGCCTGTAGTTTGTTGGTGCTGCCACTCCAGGCTCGAGGTACGGCAATGATCGATTTGTAATAGGGAGCGGTCATAGCCAGATAGCAATGCTCTACGGCCCAGCCTTTACCCCATTCGCCCCAGGGCTCCAGCCGAGGGTTTTGTAAGCCCCAACTGGCTAACTTGCCTTTGGCCCAGTTCGCAGCTTTCATGAAACCGGGCCCTTGTAAGCGTGGACCATTGACATCGGTCAGATAAAAAGCCGTTTCCATAACCTGCGAGTGCTGCAGCCCTTCCTCGCGAATTTTCTGAATGGTAGCCATATTCAGTTTCTCATCCTGTCCGTAGGTAAACACCGACGTGCCGAGAAATAAACTAGCTAGTAGAAGTTTGTTGTGCATGTGATTGAACGAATTGAGTAGTAGCCCGAAGATACCGAAAATGGGGGAGAAGTTCGTGGCGTATGGCCGAAAGGGACTATCTTAGCGACTTTTTGAGAAGCAATTCCGATTATCAGCAAGCTGGCAAAGCTTTAGGAGGGATTACCTCTTCCGCTTTCACCCCTATGGAAACAACCGAAAATCCCTGGCAGACACTCAACTCGTCGGTCAAATACGAAAACCCCTGGCTATCGATTCGCCATGAAGATGTAATTACCCCGGCTGGCACCTCTGGCATTTATGGCGTGGTCAGTTTTAAGAACAAAGCCATTGGGGTAATTCCCATCGACAGCGAAGGTAATACCTATCTGGTAGGACAATATCGCTATCCATTGAACGAATATTCCTGGGAAATTCCTGAAGGGGGCTCGCCACTCGGAACCGATCCACTCGATTCGGCCAAACGGGAACTGAAAGAGGAAACCGGCCTGGAAGCCTCCAAATGGACCAAAATTGCCCGGATTCATACCTCTAACTCAGCCACCGACGAAGAAGGATTTCTGTACATTGCTGAAGAACTGGTACAGGGTGAACATGCTCCTGAAGAAACCGAAGACCTGCGTGTGTGGAAGCTTCCGCTGGCCGAAGCCGTCAACATGGTCATGACCAGCCAGATTACCGATTCACTTAGTGTCAGTGGCCTGATGATCGTAGCCCGCTTGCGGGGAATCTAACAGTTATAGAGTTATACAGTTGTAAAGTTTAAAAGTGATCTTGGTGATTCCTGCTTGTCATTTAAGGGAACTTTACAACTGTATAACCGTACAACTTTATAACTTCACTTTCTGTGTTCTTACCTATTCTCTTTGGTTTTTTACTGGGCGTTGGTCTCTGCCTGACATTTGGGACTGTTTTTTTTGCCCTGATTCAGAATAGTGTCGATAACGGATTTCGGTCGGGACTTAAGATGGTATTTGGGGTCATTGTGGGCGATATTATTTTCGTGGTTGCGGCTCTGATCGGCACATCCTTTATCCCCAAGGTACAGGGCTTCGAAAACATCATGGCTTTGGTTGGGGTGATCTTCCTTGTCGCCCTGGGGCTGGTCAATATCCTGAAGGGAACGCCCCGATTGGCTTATCCCAAAACTCGTTTAGGGAACTTTGTCTACTATTTTACGACGGGCTTTTTTCTGAACGCCCTCAATCCGGTCAATTTTGTGGCCTGGGTAGCTATTGTAGCCTATATTCGTTCGCACCTGCATTATTCCGATGCGCAACAGTATGCATTTATGATTTCGGCACTAGTGGGCGTATTTGCCACCGAATCGGCACTGGCCTACTACGCCAATCGGCTCAAGCGCCTGTTTACACCCCGCGTCGTTAAAATTTTTAACCGCACCACCGGCATTGTGTTCCTGATCGGGGCCGCCAACATCGCCTACAATCGCCTGCTGGAGCCCCTGTCGAAAGCGTTGAATTGGTAGGTATTTAAAGAGCGAAAGAATGAAAGAGTGAAAGAGCGAATGGTTAGCGCAAGCTTTTTTCGCTCTTTCACTCTTTCATTCTTTCGCTCTTTAAAAAGGCTTCCCACTCCTTCACCAGTCCCTTCTTCAGCACGCGGGGGAATTTGTGCTGACCGCCCATCTTGCCGCGCGATTCCATCCAGTCGTAGAAGGTTTTGGCTGGTAGTACGGTTACCGAAATATCTTTCAGGGCATGTTTTCGTTCGACGGCGTAATCGTCGTTGAGTTCTTTGAGTTTGGCGTCGATGCGGTCGCGGAGGAGGTTCGCGTCAACTTTATCGTCGGTGCCGATGTACCAGTCGTGGGCGAAGAGCGTACCGTGCGAAACACCGGCCACGGTGAATTCACGAACCGAAATGCCCAGTTCCTGCGATACCAGCTCAATAGACTTATTCATGTTGTCGACCGAAAGGTGTTCACCACACAGGCTCAGGAAGTGTTTCGTTCGGCCTGTAATTATGATTTCGGCTTGTTTTTTATTCACAAACCGAATGGTATCGCCGATCAGATAGCGCCAGGCACCCGCACAGGTCGAGATGAGTAGCGCATATTCCTTACCTTCCTCAACCTCATCGATCATGAGCGTTTGGGGGTTGTCTGCCAGTTCGCCATCGGGCGAGAAATTCTTTTCGTTGAAGGGGATAAATTCAAAAAATAAGCCGTTGTTTAGCACGAGTTGCATGCCTTCGGCATTTGGGTGGGTCTGAAAAGCAATGAAGCCTTCCGAAGCCAGGTAGGTTTCGATGTAGGTAATGGGGTGGGCAAGGAGCTTTTCAAAACCTGCCTTGTAAGGTTCAAACGACACGCCACCATGACCAAACACCATTAAGTTCGGCCAGATGTCGTGGATGGTTTTTACCTGGTATCGGGCAATGATTTTCTCCATCAGCAACTGAATCCAGGCCGGAACGCCTACCACATAGCCAATATCCCAGTCGGCAGCCTGTTCCGTAATTTCGTCCAGCTTCAGCGCCCAGTCGCGTTCCTGCGCTATATCTTTTCCAGGCTTATAAAATCGCTGGAACCAGAATGGAATCTGACTGGCCGTAATGCCGCTTAAATCGCCTTCAAAATGTCCCTGGCGGGCGTTTAGATTTGTACTGCCACCCAGCATCAGGTAGCCTTTTTCGTAGAGAGTAGCCGGTAAATTCTGGTATTTTCCCAATGTCAGAATTTGGCGAATACTGGACCGTTGAATGGCCCTCGACATGGCTTTGGTGACCGGAATGTATTTTGTCGCGGCTTCGGATGTGCCTGAACTCAGGGCAAAATATTTCACCCGACCCGGCCAGGTGATGTTTTTTTCGCCAGCCAGTGTCCGATTCCACCAGGTATCGAACATCTTGTTGTAGTCGTGAATGGGTACGTTTTTCTTGAATTTCTCGTAGAATTCATGGTGGGTGCCAAACTCGACCGACCGGAGTAATTCGTCGAAATGGTAAGTCGTACCAAATTGCGTAAACTGTGCTTTCTGAATCAGTTTACGAAAGGCCTTTCGTTGCTGGCTGAACGGATTCGTTTTCCGCAGCCGAACGGCATTCGTCAGTCGAATACCACTTTTAAGTAAACTTCCTAAGAGCGCCATCGTTTGTTGATAATGAACAATGGATAATGTAAAATGAATAATGTATAAATCGCATAAGATTCATTGTCCATTATTCATTTTACATTATCCATTAAAGTTATAACTTCCAGTTCTTCAGTTCCTCCATCATGCTGTAGGCTGTCAGGTCGTAGTGACAGGGAACAACAGAGGTATAATTGTTGGCCAGCGCATATTCGTCGGTGTCTTCGGCGTGGGTGTCGAAGTTGACAAAATCACCAGCCAGCCAGAAATACCGACGCCCGTGTGGGTCGCGCCGTTCGTCGAACACTTCCTGCCACTTGGCATTCGCCTGCCGACAGATTTGAATACCTTTCAACGGCTCGGCAGTACGGGCTGGGAAATTAACGTTCAACGCCGTTCCCCGCTTAATGCCCTGCTGGAGCACGTTGCGGGCAATAGCCAGAATGTGTTCATGCGTATGCGAAAAATCGGGCTGGCGCGTAAAATCGTTCAGCGAAAACCCAATGGCCGGAATGCCTTCGATAGCCGCTTCGATGGCGGCCGACATGGTGCCGGAATATAAAATACTGATGGATGAATTGCTGCCATGATTGATACCACTGACCACCAGATCGGGCGAACGATCTTTCAGGACGTGATGCTTAGCCAGCTTTACACAGTCGGCAGGCGTACCCGAGCATTCATAGGCCGGTATGTCGCCGAAAACATCGGACGGATACAGCCGTATTGGATTAGCTATCGTGATCGCATGACCCATGCCCGATTGCGGGCTGTTGGGAGCTACGACAACCACCGAGCCAATTTGTTTCATCAAGTCTACCAATGTTCGAATGCCGTGGGATGTGATCCCATCGTCATTCGTTACTAAAATCAGCGGTTTTTGTTCAGACATACACGTCAAAAGTCAATAGCTGGTAGTCAATAGTTGTCAATGAAGTATATAATGATAGTTTTTACATGGACGACCGCTTCGGAGAGCTGGTATCGACTACAGACTATCGGCTGGCGACTATTGACTATCGACATTTCTGCTGCAATACTACGGAAATCGACCAACCTTTTGGCTGAAATACCAGCGAATGACACGTTAAATAATCAAGTATCGTTTCGGATACAAAGAATAACCCGAAATTCGTAGTTGATTGTTCGCAATAGAATCCATGCTATCGTCAAGGCATAAAATTTTCCTGGAAGTGGCCCGGCTGCTGAGTTTTACCAAAGCCAGTCAGACGTTGTTTTTGAGCCAGTCGGCCATCAGTAAACACATCAAATCGCTGGAATATTTTTATAAGACCGGGCTGTTTGAACGGCATGGTACCAGTATTAGTTTAACGCCGGCGGGGCAAACCTTGTACGCTAAATTGCTGGAAGCCGGGCAACTACAGGAGGAATTGCACCAGGAGCTTCAGCAGATCAACGAAAACTTTCTGCCGCCAACCAAACTAGCCGTTGGCTCCAGCACGACTATCAGCCTCTATGTGCTGCCGCCCGTGTTGTCGGCCTATTTGAAACGGTATACCAATATCCAGATCAACGTCCTGAACCGCAATTCGAACAATATTCAGAACGCTCTGCTGGCGCATGATATTGATATGGGGATTGTGGAGGCTATGACTCGAATTAATACCCTGACCTATACACCGTTCATGACCGACGATGTACTGGCGGTTTGCTCAGCGAAGAGCCCTTTACGTGACCGAACACTTACCGTGGCCGATTTGCCAACTATTCCACTCGCGCTGCGTGAAAACGGTTCGGGTACGCTGGCTGTTGTCGAGGATGCACTCAGTAAAAAAGGTATTAACATAGCATCGCTGCGTGTCCTGATCCGGTTAGGAGGTACCGAAGCCCTGAAAAACTTTGTACTGGCCGACACCTGTCTGGCGTTTTTGCCGAAGCGGGCCATTATGAAAGAACTGGCTGCTGGCGAACTGGTTGAAGTGCCTATTCAGGATTTAACGCTTCAGCGGACCTTCTATTTTATTCAGCGTAAAGGCACCGAAAATAATCGGCTCGTCAGCGGATTTATTCAGTTTGCGCTTAAGTATTATTCCAAAAGGGAATAACTCATCTCAAAACGGTATTTGCTTCGTGGGTGGTTAACCGGGATTTTTCGGAAAAAATCAAAACCATGAACGTAGCTGTTACATCATCGCTATTAGGCGATTTGCATTGCTCGCATTGCGGCAAGACGCATGACCCGGCCATTCGCCAGACGGTGTCTCACTGCTGCCAGGCCCCGTTGCTATGTGACTATGTGCTGGATGTAGGCAGTGTATCGCCTGGTGATTTGGCATCCCGACCTAAATCACTCTGGCGGTATGAAGAGCTTCTGCCCGTTATCCAACCCGAAAACCAGGTAAGTTTAGGCGAAGGATTTACGCCGATGCTGGCACTTGACCGGCTGGCCAGCCACTATAATCTGCAACACCTCCTGCTGAAAGACGAAGGACTAAATCCAACCGGTTCATTCAAGGCGCGGGGGCTAAGCATGGCTATCTCGAAAGCCAAAGAAAACGGCGAACAGGCCTGTATCATTCCAACGGCTGGCAATGCGGGAGTAGCGATGGCAGCCTATTGTGCGCGAGCCGGTATGGAAGCTGTTGTGGTGATGCCTCGCCATACGCCCGATGCGTTTAAGGAGGTTTGTATCGGCTATAACGCTCGGCTGATAGAGGTCGATGGGCTAATCAACGATTGTGCCGCTAAAGTGCAGCAATTAAATCAGGACGGTAAGTATTTCGACGTATCGACGCTGAAGGAACCCTATCGGCTGGAGGGCAAGAAAACAATGGGGTTTGAAATTGCTGAACAATTGGTATGGCAACTGCCCGATGTGATCGTATATCCGACAGGTGGAGGGACCGGCCTGATTGGTATCTGGAAAGCGTTTGATGAAATGGAATCGCTGGGGTGGTTGCCTAAACACGTAAGACTTCCCCGCATGGTGGCGGTACAGGCCGAGCAGTGTTGCCCCATTGTAGCCACCTGGCAGGGTAAGCAACTGAATAGTAAACAATACATAGGTCGTCCTACCCTGGCCAATGGGCTAGCCGTTCCCCGCCCAATCGGTGAGCCATTGATTATGAATGTCTTGCTGGAGTCGGGAGGGACCGCCATCGCTGTTTCGGATGATGAAATGGTGTTGGGCGTCCGTGAACTCTGCCGGTACGAAGGGATTTTTGCGGCCCCGGAAGGCGGTGCCGTATGGGCCGCTACGAAGAAACTACTCCAACAAGGCTGGATTCAACCACACGAACGGGTATTGCTCCTGAATACAGGCTCCGGCCAGAGCTATCTGGATAACCTGAAGGGAAAGTTGGCCGGTTAATTGGTTGGCTGGTTAGTTGGTGCAACCTAAGTTTTCTGTCATTCCGACGAAGGAGGAATGACAGAAAACTTAGGTTACAATGTAATTAGTACAAAAGCTACTGACGAGTTAACTAATCAACCAATCAACTAATCTACAAATTAACCGATAACGCTTGTCCCTGGCGGCTTTTGAAACCTTGCAGGGGTGAGTAGCTATCGGTTACCTTGCCGTAATAACCGGTGCCGTCGTATTCGCGTAGGTTCGGATCGGCCTTACAGTCGTCGGAGCAGGTGCCCTGATGTTCAACTCCACAGGCTTCGCACATCGTAAAATGGTTGTTGCAGGCTGGGCTGGCGCAGTTGACCATCCGGCTGGTGGACGTACCACAGCGGTGGCAGGTCGAGATGACAGCCGGATTGACGTGGTTGACCGGCACCGTAACCCGGTTATCGAACACGTAGCACTCGCCGTCGAAATCTTCGCCACCGGCTTCCATTCCGTATTTGATGATGCCGCCGTGGAGTTGATACACATTCTCAAAACCCTGAGCCAGCAGGTAAGCCGATGCTTTTTCGCACTTGATGCCCCCCGTGCAATAGGTAACGATTTTTTTGCCGGAACCTTTCAGGTGCTCAATTTCGGCAATGTGTTCGGGTAGCTCGCGCAGGTTCTCCATGTCGAACGTGATGGCCCCTTTGAATTTACCTACCGAATGCTCATAGTTGGACCGCATATCGACCAGCACCACATTGGGATCGTTTTTGATGGCCACGAATTCGTCAGGCTCCACGTAAATACCCGTTTGCCGGAGCGGATCGACGGGCAGGTCGGAGTGAACAATTTCGGGTTTTACCCGAACATGTAGTTTCTGAAAGGTATGATCGTCGGATTCATCGACTTTAAATTCGATACCAGCAAACCGAGGGTCGGCCCGAAGCGTATTCATGTAGGCTTCGCAATCGGCAGTTAGGCCCGACACGGTCCCATTGAGCCCCTCAGGAGCCACGATGATCCGCCCCAAGAGGTTGAGGTTGAGACACAATAAATGGTGCTCCTCCCGATATTGCTCTGGATTCTCAATGGGTGAATAAATGTAATATAAAAGCACTCGATACGGTTTCATGACAAAGAGCGAAAGAGTGAATGAGTGAAAGAGCGAATACATCAGGGCAAATCGGGCTCTTTTAACAAACTCTTTTCAACTACAAAATTAAACTCAAAAGACGAAAGTTCGTTATAGAATGGAAAAGGAGATACAGGAAGTATAGTAGCGATTTCCTTTCTCCTTTTCTCCTTCTTCCTTTCTGCTTTTTCCTATGCACATCGCCATTACCGGAAATATTGGGGCCGGGAAAACAACCCTGGCCGAAATGCTGGCTGCTCAATTTGGCTGGGAAGTCCTTTATGAAGCGGTGGAAGGCAATCCCTATCTGGCCGATTTCTATGCCGATATGCCGCGTTGGTCGTTTAATCTGCAAATCTTTTTTCTGAACAGCCGGTTTTCGCAGATGAAACGAATTCTGGATCTTCAGGAGGCCACGGAATCCATTTCGGGCCAACGGAGCGTGATGATTCAGGATCGGACCATTTACGAAGATGCCGCCATTTTCGCCCGCAACCTCTACCAGCGTGGTGAGATGGCCGAGCGCGATTACCTGACCTACCGGCAGGTATTCGAAAATATGACGAGTCTGGTTCGTCCTCCCGATCTGATGATTTATCTGCAAGCCAGCTTGCCCCGACTTCGCCAGCGTATTCGGAAACGGGGCCGCGATTTTGAACAGGCCATTAGCGACGAATACCTCGGAAGTTTGAATCAACTCTATGACGAATTTGCCGAATCGTATCAACTGGGCCCCTTGTTGGTGCTCGATGTAGACCGGCTGGATTACGTAGCTCGCCCAGCCGACTTCGATGAAGTGATCAATCTGATCAACACCCACCTGGAAGCCCAGATCTGATGGTTCATAAACACCTTGATAAACTCAAGGTGTTTATGAACCATTTTCGTTTTACCTATAATCCACTAATGATCCGGGCGTATACATTGTTGGCTGGGTTTCCGTCATACGTTTGTGTGGCATCGTCGCTCACATTCACCGTAATATTGGATACACTCCCTGAGTTGGCGGTAGTACGAGTAATGGTAAAACCCAGTGCGGTTGTTGCATTGGCGGCAATAACCTGTCCGGTATTCATCGTCAGGGAAATCTGTTGATTGGCCACATTACTGATAACATGCCATTTCGGATTGTCAACGGCTACGGGGTTACTGGTGCCCTCGGTCACATTGATGCTGGTCAGCGCCGTATTGAACGAAACCGAATAGCCGACAGGAACGGTAATCGTAATGACGACACTGCCACTTGAGGTTGGCAATCCACCCGATTCGAATACGTTTACAACGAAGTCGCGCGCATTGTCGGGGCTGGTGATTCCAAAGTTAGACTGTGGCAGAAGTACGGTTGGGCTTAGATCAGGAGCTTGGATGGAGCCCAGCGTTGCAAAATCGCTCCGAAATTTCTTGAAATTGGCCTGCGCCAGGTCTTTTGCGGCCGTACCATCGCTATAGTATACCTGATTACCATTGTCCATCAGAAACTGGATTGAACTGGTAGCATCCAACGTGGCTGGTAATTCAACAATTGATTCGATGCTGCTCCCTCCGCCACCACTCAGGCCGCTCAGATCTGCCGAACACTGACGAGCCGGATCGGCCGGATTGCCCGTCCAGGTGAACAGTTTAAAGGCATTGGGATCGGCTCCCGCATTTCCCGAAGGGCCAGCCACAATCAGGTACTGCCCATTGCCATTGCCTTTAATTTCCCGAATGCCGCGTCCGCCGAGATCGAGTAGAATAGGGGCACCGAAGGTAGCCGGGCCTGCCGTTGGGTTGTCGGAGACAAGTGAGGTGAAATTGGTAACCGGTATAATCAGTGCCTTGGTTCGGTTCGATGTGGGTTCTATAGGCGCTCGGAAAGCCAGGTAACCCGTTGTGCCATCGGGAGCCACTGTCAGCCCTTCCAGACCAAAACCTACTCCTCCAGCCGCTTCGGGATCGACTCCATCAGCAGCGCTGGCCTGCAATCCAAAGTAATTCGCTCCCAGGCCATGTATATTGTTGAGATCCCAATTGATCAGATCGGTTTTGAGCCCGTCGTAGCGGCCCACATAGCTTAAGACTGTACTAGCTCCACTACCCGACATATCAGTGGCAAACAGCCGATTGCGATTGGGTCGGGCAGCCCCGCTCGATGCGTTGTTGTGCGACCCTAACCAATAGATACGATTTCCGATACGAACCGAAGCTTCGATATTCACCTGACGAGGTATACCTCCCGAAAGATCAGTTAAGCCCAGCGAAGTAGTATAGTCGAAACCAGCGATGGGTAAGCCTGAGTTGTGTCGATTGTATAGCCGAAGCACCTGGTTGTCATCGTCGCCGACCAGCATATAGGTTGCGTCGATAGCCTGAGCGGTCGATGCATCGCTGGTACCTGTATGAAACCGGCTGCTAGCCGTCGAAGCTGCTGAGGCCGCATAACTAATGGTATACGATGCTATACTACTGCCATCCGACACTGTCGCCATAATGGTGGCGTAGCCAACACCGGTAGGGGTAATTTTCAGATTTCGGCTGGCTCCGCTGCCAGTCAGGGCCAGGTTGGCATTGGAAACGACGCTGGCATTGTTACTACTGGCTGTTAGGGTAAGGCTAGCAACAGGTGTGTCGGGGTCGTCCAGCGTGAAGTCAATGCCCAGCGTACGGGCAGGATCGGTAGGGTCATCGATAACACCACTAATGGCTGATCCGTTTAGATAAGCAGTTGTTGTAGCGGCAACAACAATAGTAGGTGGTACACCAACTGCTACATCATTATCGGTAATGGTAACCGACACCGGGTTCACAACTAGCCCATTATAGGCTGGGTCGGTACTGGTTGCTGCGTGGGTAATGGTTGCAGAATGAACACCTTCCACCACATTATCGTCGATAGCCGAAATCGTTACCGTCTGTGTCAGGCTAAAATTGGCAGGAGTAAAGGTCAGCGTTGTTACATTGGTTGTCAGTTGCGAACCCGGCGTAATCGTTACCAGCACATCGGCGGTGGGTTGGCTGGCCAGAGCTACCGTATAGGTATCGCTGGCTCCCCCTTCGGCCACCGTTGTCGTAGTGCCGGATATGCGCACCAGTACGCGGTTGATCGGGCTAAAATACCCCCCTGGATTTCCGACATTACCATCTGCCGACGCATACGAATGCTGGGCATCATTGATAACCGACAGGCGCCAACTGGTAATGCTATTCGTGCCGAGATTTTCCTGATTTGTCCAGGCGCTGAATCCATTGGTGAATACTGTGCTGCCTCCTGCACTGCTACTCGGGTAGGTGAGCCGATCAACCAGTGTATTTGTGGCATCATAAATATTGATTTCATCGCCATTACCTAAGTTCTGATTGTTGCTGCCAATCACCTTTACCGTCGCTGGCAGATACCAGGCCGTGCGAAAGGCAGCGGCAGATGCTTCGGCAATGACGACCGACTCGCCCGGCTGTACCAGGCCGAATGCCCCGATGGAAAATGAACCGGCCACGCGGGTATTGTCGTCGAAACTCCAGCCAGTCAGGTCAATCGGTGCCGTGCCAATGTTTGTCAGTTCGATAAATTCATTCGCTGTTCCTGCGCCATTATACGCATACTCCGTTATCCGAATGATACCCACAGGGGCCGCATTAACGGATAGCGAAAACGTTGTACTGACCGAGTTACTGGCAGGGTCAGTGGCTACAACCGTCACGGATTGCACGCCCGTAGCCGTAGGTGTACCACTAATAATGCGCGTAGTATTATCGGCCGACAGACCATTACTTAATCCTGTGATGAGGTACGTGATCTGTTGATTTTCAGGGTCGGTAAAGGCTGGTACTGTAAAGCTAAACGCCGTATTGACCGTAGCGATCTGGTCGGCAATGACGGGAGCTGTAGGGGGCTGATTGGCATTGATCGTGATAGTGAACGTGCCTGATGTAGAAAGAGAAGCCGGATCGGTAGCCACGACCGTTACGGTCGATACCCCTGTTGTCGTAGGTGTCCCGCTGATCACCCGACTAACATTATCTGCCGAGAGACCAGCCGGAAGGCCCGTAATCATATAGGTCAGCGATTCATTCTCCGGGTCGGTAAATGCAGGAGCGGTAACGCTAAAAGGCACAGCCGCTATACCGGTTTGATTGGTAAGAGAAGGAAGGGTAGGAGGCTGGTTGCCTGAACCAATCATCGTTATGACGGCTACGGCTGAGTTGTTGGTTTCATTACTCTCTGTAATGCTATGGGTAGGGTCAACCAGGGCTGTACCGCTTGTCAGGTTGCCACTCACCGTCGGCGTTATAGTCACGGTAAGCGTTGTGCTGCTTCCGGCTGCGAGTGAACCACCCGAAAAAGTGACGAGATCGCCTGACTGACTAGCCGTAAATCCATTGGCCCCAATAGCTGAATTGTAGGTAGCACTGGCCGACAACGGCAGGGTAAACTGAGCCGTAATGCCTGCCGCATCGGCAAAGCCCTGGTTACTGACAATCAGCGAATAATTGAACGGTTGGTTAAGCGTGGCCGAAGCTGGTGCCGTAAGCGCGATGGTCAGATCAGGCTGGGGGGTAACGGGGGCCATGGCAACCCCCCGGAAGCTGGTGTTGGCCGGAGCGGTCGCAATGGTTGAGACAACGGCACCAGCACCTGTATCCGTCACTTTTATGAGTCGATTCGCCGTTGATTCGGTCGTGGTGGCGTAAATGACGGGATCGGTTCCCGAGAAATCGACCGTCAGGCCGAACGTGCCTGTTGTGGAGCCCGAACCCGTTCCGAATGTATAGGCCAGCGACCAGGTACTACCATCAACTATCCATTTCTGGATGCCTCCGCCGTTGCTGATAGTTCGGCCGTCGGCAATGTAGCAGATCGTTCCGGCAGCATTAAAGAAAAACCCAGTTGCCTGAGAGCCAGTACCGGTATTGATCGTATTGGTTATGGTTTGCCCGGATTCGGTAGGTAGACCGGTACCTACCTGATAAATTCCTAAGGTAGTAGGCGATCCGGCACCTGATTGCGTAGAAAAATAAAGTTTACCAGTAAAGATGGCTACGGCTCGTGTGTTGACTTTCGCATTTTGTACGGTGGCTGCTGTGCCTGTTCCAAAATAATCGGTTCCATCATTGCCACCAGCCGACCAGTAGTTGGCAGCACCATCAGATGCCGCTCCCCGGATGTTATTCGCCGAATAAAACGAACTGCTGGTAGCAACCCGGCTGAACGTACCTGCCGCGTTGACGGTACCAATACCACGATTGATGGTAGCCGCCGATGCACCTGCTAGTTGGGTTGCGTTCGGTAGCGCCTGAGCATACCCACCGAACACCAGTAAACTCCCATTGGCCGAACGCGTGAGCAGCCCTTCCGAAGCCGCACTACCACTAATGATTAACGGATCGCTACCGGACGAAGAAACGGTAACGGTTGTGCTGGCTGTTCCTGCCGGTGAAAATTCTCGAAGTACAATGGGGTTGCCCGTATTGACAAGTGTGCCACTTCCGTTGCCAGCCTGCAATACTACCACATTACCGGGAGTATACTGAGCAAGAACAGGAAAAGCAGGCAAAAACGCTATGACCAGTAATCGGGTGAAGAACTGCTGCGTGTGCCTTCTAACTAAGGTGCGTATAGGTTTTTCCATAACTAATGCGTTTATCGGCTTTGATACGTGAAGGTGCTACTGGACAATTTATGTTCCCTTTTCTTGATGCCGTTTTGATCGGGTGCCCTATGCCAAAATTGAATGACATCAAAATGGTTTATTATGATGTAGCTCAGTGGTTTTACTAATTGCAATCAGCAAACCCGTACGCTTATTGTTGCTAACTGATTCATAGTTAAAACTCTAAATTTAATTCAATAAAGCCCATATATAGCCATATTTTACATATAATACGTTTTTGTAGGACAAATTGGCCTTTGGTTAATTGACTCTATAGTCAATGCCCAGATGGATACATCCGGGTTGTCTGTCAGCTTCCTGCTGGTATGGGCGAGCGGAGCAACCCTTCGATACCTGACGGTGATTGGCTTAGAAGTTGTATGAGTATTTTTACGAGATAAGCCAGCATGGAGATCATGTGTAGGAAAAGCAGATTTAGTGACTCATACCTTGCTAAGGGCCTTGATTTTGGCATATACGAACAAAACATAGTTCTTTTAAAAGATAAAAAGCAGAGTTAGGCCTTTGGCGTAATTCTTGCACAGCTCAGTCAATAGGTACAATCTACCACGGATATAATTCATTGATGTCCGATATAACACACTCAACTGGTTTGCCTATCGAATGACTGTCTACTTTACTCAAACGGCCAGTAACCCTGCTGAGTTACTCACCTGGCCTCCTTTACGGGTTTATACAAGCGATAGTGGAGCCAAGTGGCGGGCTGTTGCCGACTTAATGTATTTGCGGGGAGAAGCCAATTACACCTGGCTTCACTGGGTCAATGAATCGCCCATATTGATTCCATATACCCTTAAGCGAATGGAAGCCAAATTGCCATCTGCCTGGTTTACCCGTACCCATCGTCATTATGTGGTGAATCAGCGGTTTATGGAGCAAATAGAATTAAGTAATTCAGGGACGACATTGCATCTGACCAATGGAGCCGCTTTGCCTATTTCACGGCGTCGCTGGTCGTTTTTGCGTCGTCAATGGGCAGGAGATAACGAACTGATTGAACAGGAAACCACTCTCATTCAATCATCCATTGCACCCAGACTTACTGTCTTTCCGCCTGACAAGAGCTTTCTTTCGTCGATCCTGATCGGTGATTAATTCAGAATTATAAGCGGGAGACTTACCTTAACAGGGTTGATTGGGTAGAAGGATGGTATGCTTACCTGCGGTTTCGATTGGGAGTAGGAACTGGTGGTACTAAGCAACATGAGCGCGATAGCGCGTATGATAGCTTGTTTGCCGAACACTTCTTGCCATAAAAAAAGCCTGACGGCAATGCCGATTCAGGCTTTCTGTTCTAATAATCTTGTCAGAGTTGAGTTTACTCGTTGTGTAGGCATTTTGTTTCACCAGTAACAAAAACACCCGGCTCAATAGTGGCCGGGCATTTTTTATAAAATCATTGATGAGTTTACTTCGTATTTACGATGCGTATAAGCGGTTGGATTGGCGAATACTAAAAAAATATGCATCAAGAGCCAATACAGGGCCTATAGCATGGCCTCAACACCGAATCCCCTAAACTATTTAATCCGGTGTGGGTTATTGCTGAAAACAACCTCAAAAAATCATGGACAAAAAAGTGACCACTCTGGTTAGCCTTGCTATAGGGGCTTCCTTGCTGGCTGGTTTTGGGATTTATAAGTTTATTCGCAACAAACGCAGCAAAGCCAGTAAAGTCCAGGTACCAGGGAGTGGGGTTAGCCGGAATGGCTTAGCCGACGGGTTCATTGGAAGTGGATTTGTTAAAAGTACTGGCCTGTATAAAGGTATCGACATTGCCAATGGCCTAATTGGCGGGGGATTGTATAAACTACAGGGCGGTCATGTTGGCGGCTAACCTCCGCAACTATAGAACCGCTTCGGTGTAATGCCGTTTAGAAGTCACCTGATCGAATACAGGGTTTCTGAACGGCATTTACATTGGCAAATGGTCGAATTCATTCATTTTATTACACTTCAGATGCTGTTTTTACCAGTTCATACACCTTAGCGATTGGCTGGAGTGGGGGGTGTTTACTTTTGTCTACGGAAACAACGACACAAACCTTAAACAACCTCTTACTAATGGATACGCTACTACTCCCTCATTTTACCTCTAAACGTACGGTTCCCGTACAAACTATCGAATACCTGGAAGCGATGGGTAATTACACCATGGTACACATGATGGGCCAGAAGCCCATGCTGGTAGCCATTACGCTGAAACGATTCGAGGAACGGTTACCAACTTTTTTGCGGATTCACAAAGGTATTCTGGTCAACCCCATCCATATCGTTACGTACCGAATTCGATATGAATCGAATCCGTTTGTTGAACTCTCCCGCGAACGGCAATTAACGGTATCTCGTCGGCAGATTCGTCGGCTCAGGCCAACGTTAGCCGCCTTCTCATCAACGGTTGCCAAATCGTAATGCGTTCAGTCAAAAATAGACGTATCGATAACCGTCCTCCAATCGGCTTAAGGGTTGAAAGAGCAGCAATAAGCTAGTCCGCTTTCTCCATCGGACCATAGCCTTACTAAGATACCTATTGATACCCCTTATAGGACTTAATTTGTTTTATTGGGTTTATATGGTAGTTGAAGATAACGCTATGAATGCACTATCCTTACGGGTTGTAGTTGTTGATGATAATGACGACTACCGCCAACTCATTCGGTGGGCTTTGGCCAATGGCTTAACCGATATTGCCATTGACGAAATGACCAGCGGGCAGCAATTGATTGACTGGCTGGCCGAGTATCGACGCCAACAAAGAAAAGGATTTGTTGTTGATAATTATCAGGTAACTGTCATCCTGCTCGATCTGCACATGCCTGGGCTTAGTGGTCTGGATACGCTGAAATTATTAGGAGATATGAGCGAATTGCCGTATATGCCAGTAATTATGCTTACGAGCAGCGTAAGTGAACAACTTAAACAGCAAGCCTACCAGCAGGGTATCCATCTGTATATGATTAAACCAACCCGGCCAGGTGGTTTGTACCGGGTTGTTGAAGCAGTTAAGCTTTGCTATCGCGACACCCTGCGCTTAAGGGAGCAGATGGCAATACCACCGGTTCTATACGGATAGTAAAGTCAATATACTATGATAACCGTAATTCCATTTTAAGTAGCAGGCTTTTGTGGATCTGTTTACGGTACCTGCGCAGGAAACTAAAAAGCACTTACAAATTACTGTAAGTGCTTGTATTTTAGTTTGTTATGTGACCACGGGGAGACTCGAACTCCCATGCCGTGAAGACAGCAGAGATTATGTCTTTATGGTTTATTGTTGATAATTTTTTTCGCTGAATATCAATGAGTTAAGTATTTTTATTTTGTTGGCGTCTATCATTGATACAGTGTTATTTGTTATATTTGTTTTACCTAATGCTTTACCTAAAAGCTTGGTAAAACAACAATGGCGAGAACAACCGACCATAAAGAGGGGAGGGCTACCGTAAAGGTAATCTACCGAACCGACAAAACGCTGAAAGACGGTTCTCACCCGTTTTGGCTCCGTATAACCAAAGATCGCAAAAGCCGCTATATCGCTACAGGCTTAAGCCTGCATCCTAAATACTGGAACGAGCAAAAGAGTGAGATTCGACGTGGCTACCCTGAACCGTTCCGTGATGAACTTATAAACAAATTACGGGAATGGGAGCAAAAGTATACACAAACGGCCAAAGCCTTAGCGGGGGCTGATGAAGTACATGATGCGGCTGATGTTGCCAGTAAAACCATAGAAAGCCGTAAAGAACTTCGTAGAGCAACCGTATTGTCATACACGGACGAATTGATTGCCAACATGAAACGGGCTGGCCAACTCGGTAATATGCTCGTGTATCAAACGCTCAGGAATCAGCTTGCCGATTTTGTGAAGACTGAATATGGTCGCGAAGACGTTCGCTTTGTCGATATAACGGTGAAGTTTTGCAACGATTTCGAAGTGTATATGCGTGAAAAGGGTAACGCGGATACGTCCCTTTCCAATCGCTTTAGAACGCTTCGGGCAATTGTTAACAAAGCCATAGCTGAAGGTGTAGCCAGTGCCCAAAATTACCCGTTCAGTCGATCTTCCAGCGACCGATATAAGTTTAGCCTAAGCAAGTTTGATACCTCTACACAGAAACGGGCAATCAGCCGGGAGGATATACGCAAAATTGAAGCATTTCAGCCCGTAGGAACGCACGTTGGAGCCTACGCTGAGGTAAAGAACAATGCAGAGGTTGAACGGCTCCAACGGGCTAAAAACATCTTTCTATTTAGCTTCTTTGTCGGCGGTATAAACTTTGTTGATCTTGTTCAACTCCGTTGGCGCAACCTCAGCCAAGATGCTGAAGGGAATATGCGATTAACCTACGTTCGGCAAAAAACTGGCGGTAAGTTTTCCATTCGCGTACTAGCTCCAGCGATGGCTATTATTGAACAGTACCGACCCTACACCTACAACCGGCCTGATGATTTCATATTCGACGTACTGACCACAAAGATTCACAACAACCCTAAGTCGATTACCAACCGGCTAAAGAAGATTATGGGGCAAGTGAATGGCGATTTAAAGGTATTGGGCGAACGGGCTGGGCTTCAAACACCATTAACTACATACGTAGCCCGTCATGCCTTTGCTACTAGTCTAAAACGTTCGGGCGTAGCTACTGCGGTTATTAGTGAAGCTATGGGCCATAAGACCGAAGCGATTACAAACGTTTACCTTGACTCATTTGCAACTGAAACGGTTGATGCTGCTTTCGACGCTTTGCTGTAATATTCTATCAATTTAGAAAAACCTATTGACTGCTATGGTTATAAATCTCAAAAGGGAATGTCGAATTATTAATGTCGAACCATTTTGCGATACAGAAGAATTCAGGGGCGATATAAAAGAGTTATGTGCAAGTTGTGGGCTTGCTCAATATATAATGGATGGGATTGAAAAACAGATAGTTTTCCAGGCGCGACAGCAAAGGGATATTTTATCGGAAACTAAATTTTTGGAGTATATCGATGCTGAAATAAAAAGTGCCCAGAAAACAATGATGGAAATGAATCTAAATATGCGGAGACATGAAACGGAGCGTAGATATGTAGCAAATATCCCTAATACGACGATGGTATTTATATGGAATAAAGAGCGTATTAAGGCTTTAAATAGATTACTAGCAGATTTACAATCTAAAGAAAAAAATAGTGTAGATTCTTTTTCGTTGAAACCTGAACCTTTGAGTCACGCCCAAATTTGCCTAATTAGGATTTATGAGGGTAAACCTGTTACAAAAACCAATAGTCAGAGTGTTGCAGAGGCCTATGAACATCTCAATCCCAACGCTGGTAGGGTATTGTTAAAGAAATACAATCTGATGGATGATGAACGTAATAGATTACTTCGCCGTGACTTGGAAAGTGATATTGAAACAATTAAACCTCTGCTATCTAGGGAAGCTTTAAAAATAGCTGAAAGTGAGCTAGTTAAAATCAAGAACAAACAACGATAAAAATATTGACACCGGTTCAGAACCGGTTCCATTAATTATGTTGCCCGAACATTGTACCAGAAAAAATACATGGTACAATGACAAACTACTTTGAATTGTTCGACCGTCAATTGACGGAAATTAGGCTGCAAAATCAAGAAATTCTTGCCCGTCTCGCAGCGACTAGCAATGCGCCCGATGAGGTTGGAGGAATTACATTAGCCAAACAGATTACGCGCCTTAGTGAAGCCCGTATTTATACGCTTGTATCAAAACGGCTCATCCCACACAAAAAGCGCGGTAATCGTTTAACGTTTCGCCGTTCCGAACTTCTACAATGGTTGGATGAAGGTAATCGCGAAACGAAAGGAGGGCCGGACGCATGAACCTCCATCAAATTACTTCAGCTATTAAAACATCCAACGGTGAAGTAATAGCGTTGGGTCCTACTTCTTTTGGTTTCGTTGTCCGCGCTATTGTCAACAACCATTCTTGCCGAATCATTCGCCCTAAAGAAGACCCGAAAACACAGATCATTCCACAGGAGCGAGGTTGTGAAACTCATGTCATAACTGACGATCAGAGTTTACAAACCTGGCTTCGTTCTCTTGCGCCCCAAAGCGTACAGGAAGCTTTATAGCTATCGAACTCCCTAAACTGGATTATCAATGGTCGGCACTGGATACGAGTTAACGAAAGCATTTTACCGTGAACTCGGTGACAACGAAGCAATGCAAATGAAGGCTAAGCCGCATCATCTAAGCCTTTACTGTTGGATTGCGGAATTACGTAATAGAGTAGGGATGGACGTTGTTGATCTACCTCGTGAATATACTATGAAAATGTCATTAATCGGTTCGCCGTCAACCCTGAAAACCTGTATAATGGATTTGTCGGATTGGGGGATTATTGAGGTATTACAGTGGGGAAAGAACGATTGGACGGGGGCTACAAAGGTGCGTTTTAGCTGTTCATTTTTGAACAAGTACTGTACAGCAGGTGTACAGCAGCAGTCCACAAATAAAACTAATAAAACAGATAAAACGGGTAAATCTAATACGCACAGTGAGTTCGATCTTTTTTGGAATCACTACGGTAAGAAAACAGGTAGCAAACCCACGGCCATCAAGGAATGGAATAAGCTTTCTGTTTTAGAACAACAAGCAGCTTACGAAGGCATTGCCCGATACATTGCCTACCAGCCAGACGCCCAATACCGAAAAGACCCAGAGCGATACTTAAAACACCGAGTATGGGAAAGCGAATTTAATCTGCCGGCTAAAACAGCGAATCCTTCCCAAGTCCCCCTATTCGCCGTCACTCAACCCGCTGCATCCCCCCACAAACCATTCCGCGAACTAACATGACTCAAGCCAAACGAATCCTACCGCCCTTAGGACAACGGGCTTATCGAAGCCTTAACAGTCCCCGTCTAAAACTAACTCCTGACTTAACCTACGCGCCACCAATACCGGTGAGCCAAGAGGAACAGGACGAAGCCCAACTTCTTTTAGAGTATGAACAGAAACTACAACGCCAAAAGAGCCAACGCCCCTACTAACGACTCCGATAATCCCGTACTATTATTGGATGCCAGCGCCGAACGAGCTTTAGTAGCTATGCTATTGGACTTGTCAAAGCTACTGACCGATGCCCGCGAACTACTTGGTAGTGCTGACGTATTCGCTCATGAAGGGTATCGGCTTCTGTATGACACCCTTTGCGCGATGGAGGCCGAAGGCAAGCCTATTCGACTTGGTACCGTTTTGCAGTACATGAATGTCAATGGTACAGCGGCTAAATTATTGGAACTGGGTATTAGCCTGATTGATCTACCCTACGAAGCCAAAGCATTTGAGTTTGTTGATACCTGTGTCTACTTGCGGAGTTTGTGGATAAAGCGCTTAGCCGTTGAATCGGCCGGTAAGATTCTTTCATCAGTACGTTTAGGCGATACCGTTAGCGCCATAACCGATTTAATGACCCAGGCGGCAGAATCGGTTTCAGCCGGGTTATCGTTTGGTGCTGACCCAACACTAACCGAATCAGTGAGCGAATCCCTGAAAAGTATGGAATTGGCCATGCGTAAACCGGGGTCGCTTACAGGCATTACAACGGGCTTGGGCAAGCTAAATCGTAACCTAGGCGGATGGCAGGATTCAGATGTAATTATGATTGCTGGAAGGCCGGGCATGGGCAAAAGTGTAGCTGGGTTATACCATACCATTTCAGCCGCCCGTGAAGGCGTACCCGTTGCATTCTTATCGCTGGAAATGCCAACCAAGTCCATGATTAATCGACTTATTTCGTCCGAAACGAAAATCGAGTACGGCCGGATGAAGAAAGGCAATTTGACCGAACAGGAGTTTGCCCAAATTCACAAAGCGGCCGGATTAATCGAACGTTTACCGATACACTTTTACGACGATTACAACCGCGATATAAACGATTTAACTTATAAGCTACTACACTGGAAAAAGCGCTTTGGGATTGGCCTGGTCGTTATCGACTACGTACAGTTAATGACCGATAGAACGGTAAAGACAACCAACGAATACGAGGTCTTAACCAGTGTCAGTAAGAAGCTCAAACAGCTACAACGGCGGTTAGGGTGTCCGATTATCGAACTAGCGCAATTAAACCGGGGCGTTGAAGGCCGAACGGGTAGCAAACGGGCAGGTATGTCAGATTTACGCAATACCGGCCAATTCGAGCAGGATGCAAGCGTAATCATCATGCTGTATCGCGACGACTATTATAAAGAGAAAGCGGCCCGCGATTCAGCCGAGCAGACCGGAGAAAGCTATATAGAGCCGGTATTTGACCATCTGCTCGAATACGGCCTAGTTAAGAATCGAGACGGTGAAACAGGAACGGCAGTGTTTTGGACGGACGTAGCCACCAATCGTATAGCCGATCAAGCCCCGCTCATCCAACCTGCCTGGGAATTGAATCAAGTCCAGCCAGGGCAAGAAGGCTTTTAATGTATTCGACTATCTCTATTACTAATTCAACCCAATATGGCACTTATAAATCTGGAACACATTAGTGAATTAGCGAATGAAGCGCTTACCAATTATGAATTGCTACAAATTCTCTGTTTCAATTCGGGCGGTGAAGCGACTCAAATACCGGATGAGGTATTCGCCGTAACGGTCAAAACCCGTTGGCAAGCCGAAAACCTGGAGGCAAAACTGTTTAAGCTCCACCAGGTTTGCAGCGACTTTGTAGATGGCAACTTCGGTCCCTATATCGAGGTGTTTGAGAGGTGGAGAGACGATACAGGGGGCGTATTCGATCCATTTGATGAATTAGACGTCTGCTTTAACTGTGACAGCCCCGATGACTTACCTGATCGGATTGAACACTATGGCGAACTACTGCAACTGTCGCTCACTTTTTCTAAGATTCAACAGCAAAAGCAGGCTTCTTTTCATCAAATGGATAGTAAGCAACCTTGGTATAATACTGAATCAGAACATCAACGAAGAGTCAACGAGGAAATCAAAGCGGTACAAGTGGAATATTGTCTGGACCATTACAACTTATTCTATGAGCAGGCAACAGGGCTACTGAGTGCGCATAGGGGTGGAGATATACTAACCTGTTCTGAAGCAATACTAGACCTATTCAGTCCTCAATAATCCACCTGTATAATCTACTACCACTATGGAATCGCAGCAACCTAGTCCATTTGACAAGCTAAACGAAAAGCAACGCCTTTTTGTAGAGCTTTTCTGTCAGTATCGAAACGGAGCGCGGGCCGCACGTGAAGCGGGTTATGCCGAATCGGGTTGCAGGCAGGAAGCGTACCGATTGCTGACAAATGCTGACATTTTAGCCGCTATTTCGCAGTTAATGGAGCAAACGGCCATGAGCAAAGGCGAAGCGCTTGGCCGAATGACAGCTTATGGACGGGGCACAATGGAATACTTTCTAACCGAAGAAGGTGAACTTACGCTGACCTCCGATGAGGCTAAAGCAAACCGGGATTTACTGAAGAAAATCCGACAACGCAAGATTGTTCGCACGACACCGACCGGCGATAAAATCGAGGAAACCCATACCGAAATCGAGTTACACGACGCCAAAGATGCCGTTGATAAACTCTTACAGGTGTATGTCCGGGCTAATACAAAAATTGACTTGTCTAACCTAACAGAGGACCAAATAGACGAAATATTGACTAGGGCAATGAATAAACTTGACTAACTGAAACCGTACAAACTATGACACGATTCGAAAAAATCACGCTGTTAGCGCAAGCCCTGCAAGGTAACACGGCCCGCTTACGCCAACTCAAACAAAAGTGGCTCACTGAACCACTGACTAAAGATGACTTACGGACTATGTCCGATAAGATGCTAACCCTGCTGTTTCAGTCGGGCGTAGGCATCGACCGTCGCTTATTAATCGACGATCAGTTAATACATCTTCGGAAGTTAGAAGCCCAACAGTGGGGTGAAGAGTATGTAGACCCGGCTTCATTAACCGATGAAGAACTAGACCAACAGATTACTGAACTCGAAGCTAAAATAGCTCTGCTAGAAGACGACAGCACCGAAAAGACGGCTGAGGATATTGCATTAGATAACGAAATAGCCTGGTTAAAAGCCCGTATTTACTCATGAATCGAACCCAAAAGATTGCCGTATTAACCCAAGCCCTACAAGGTGACTTAACCAAACTACAGGCGCTAAAGCAAGAGCAGAACGAAGCCCCTATCGTGTTTCTCGTTGACGGAGCGCCGAAAGGTTGGTTTGGCAATCCTGACGATGAGCGGCCCGTCAAGACGCTTTATCAATTAGGCGATAAAGACATATTTGAGTATTTAACCCAAGCCCAAATGCGTGAAAAGGCGTCGGGGGTAATCGCTATCCTTCCGAACAATCAGAGGAATAGCCGTTGGCAAAAAATGTTCGATAGTATGCCTCCACTCAACTCCTAAAAACATCATTGATACGATATGGACACGAACACAGAAACAATAACCTTCGAGGAAAGTATAGCGCTTCAGTTTGATCTATTACGGGGTACGCACCTCATTCTAAAAGAGTATGGCCGAGACACTGACGACGATTGGCCAAAGTGCATGGAAAACGTTTTAACTCACCGTAAACAGCATTTTGAAGCTGGCGAAATCACACAGGAGCAATACGAATACATCGTTAATTTCTGGTTGGACAATTACCCGGAAACAACCCGCCCAATACTTCAATATTAATCGTTACATTCGCTAACTGCTTGCTACAGGCCCGTGAGCGTTAGTCAAATCCCCTCAACGACTTATGTTTACCTTACGGTTGCCCAAAGGAACGGCCTTACTCTATGATTCGTCCTATAAACTACCCGAAGCCCGGCGAATCGACTATGCGTACTACAGCCTGATTCATGCCGCTATTGGGTCAACGACCGAAGATGTTGACCGGCATTTTGAAACCATGTTGGCCTTGACTCAAACCGACGACATCCAGGCTCAAATGAACGCGCTGAACAACTCACGCTATTTGCTCTTTGGCCTGATGCACAAACAGATAGCCCCCAATATTCTTGCCCTGTGCTGTCTGGTCGAATCCGTAGACGGCCAACCCTGGGATGATTGCTCTCCCGATGGGGTTGAAGTGTTAGCCCTTAAGCTCAGTGAAATGGGTATTTGTCAGGAACACGCCGAAGCAATTAAGCCGTTGTACGAAAAGATTATTAAGCCCCTACAACAGGAATTTCCGATGCATTTCCCGGATACCCAGACTGAGGCCGAAGAACGTATACAACGGGCGTTACTCGTTCAGATTGACGAGATCGTACAACCTGACGACCCTAGCCTCGAATCCCGGCGCAAGGGGGTTGAACGGGATTTCTTAGAAAGCATCAAACCGCCCCTGATGAATGGTAGAGGCAATGTCCCTGATGCGATTCGAAATGCTTACCGAAAGAATAAATTTCTGCTTTTGACTGAGGGATTGCCGGTAGACGACCAAACCCCCTCGTTTACCTTCTGGTCTTATATCACCGAATTACAGAGTAAGTACCGCCGTCAGTCGAAAAGTAAGCTAGATTAATGAATACCCCGGCAATACTACAGGCCCGTATTGCCACTTTTTTACTTCTAATCATTACTACGGGTCATGATAACATTTGATGATTTAGGCGACCGTATAGGTATTTTGAAAGTAATTCAGGAGTTGGCCCAGGCTAACCAAACCTATGGCGATACCGTCGAAGCGACTAACAACCGCATTAAAAAGTCGTTGGAAAGTTTGATCACTACGTTATTTACTTATCAGCGTATTGCTCAGACAGACCCCAAACAGGCGGTAGGTATTAAAGATGATATTAATGCTGTTACGACGGCTTACCGAAATCAAAATACGGTCTTAGGCCAGAATAGCCGGGTTATAGATGCGAATAACGCCGTTATCGACCAGATGCAAAAACGGCTTTCAGGATTACAAAAGGAGTACGATAGCCTGGATTTAGCCCAAAAGAAAGACCTACAGCGAAAGAAAGAAATCGAGCGCGAAGTAACTCAAACTACCCGTGCCCTGAATGGTCTGGTTACAGCTACCAATTCTTCAAGCCGGGCCATAAAAGCCGCCGAAGGATCAGTAGATGCCTTACGGGAATCTACAAAAGACCTCTACAAGCAATTAAACGCTATGCCCGATGCCTACATAAAAGGTACGGACAGGATAAACCAACAGAATAAAGCGGCTGTAGCTTTAAACGCTCAGTACCAACAAAGCGTAACGCTTCTAAAAAAAATAGAGTCGGACCAACAGGTTCACAATCGGCACGTTGGTAATTATCCCAAATTAAGCGGGGCGTTAAATATTGCCAGTGACTTAACCGGATTAAGCGGGGCGGCTTCGGCGGCTGGTATCGGGGCGGTTATCGCGTCGGCGGGGGCGGCTGTTTTAGAAGTTGGTCAGGAGTACGAAAAGTTAGCCCTACTGACCGAAAACGCGCTAAATAATAATAAGAAAGCGGCCGCAGAAGCAAACGCGGTTATTCGGGATTTTGCCGACCACAGCCCGCACGACATAGAGGGCGTTACTAAAGCCTATACCCGTTTGGTTGATATTGGTATTATTCCAACGAAGGAGCAACTAACTGAAATCTCAGATATAGCCGTTGCGAAAAACAAAACGGTTATGGATTATGTCGAAGCCATAGCCGACGCGCAACAGGGGGACTTCGCTAGGTTGACTGAGTTTGGGATTAACGCCAGTAAATCGGGCGATAAAATCATATTTACGTTTAAGGGGGTACGTACAACTGTTGACGATAATAGTACGGCAATCAGTAATTATCTGATTGGCTTAAGTAAGGTTCCAGGCGTAATAGGCGCAACGGATAAATTAGCGCAATCGTTTTCAGGCCGTTTATCAACCATGAAAGACGGTGTAAAGGGCGTTGCCAGTGATTTATTTCAAACCTTTTTGCCAGCCTTAAATGCCGTTTTGGGTGCGTTAAATTGGGGAATTGGTATTGTTGGTGGTTTTGTCAAGGGGCTTAAACAAATGTCCCAGGAACAGGGGATATTAACAACGCTCCTAAAATTTAGCACCAATCCTTTTGGAGCCGTTACAGAAGCTTGGGACGCCCGTAAACGCGCCCCGCAAACAATTACCCCAAACAGCACCCCGGAATCAGACAAGCTTCGTAAGCAATTACAGGAACAACAAAAAGTTAACGATGCGAAGCGTAAAGCCGACGAAGCGGCCGCGAAAGCCGCCAAAGAAGCCGACAAAGTTCTTTCTGAAACGTTAGGCCGCAAGAAAGCCGCCAACGATACCGAATTAGCCCAATTAGAAGCACTCAAACAGGACGGACTAATTAGCGAAGCCGATTTCATCAAAAAGCGTAAACAAATCACGTTGGCCGGTATTGCCGAACGTCAGGCAATTCTACGTAAAGCCGGTAAGACTGAAACCGACGACTATAAACGACTCGCTACCGAAAAACTCGAAGCCGAAACCCTTTATAAACGCGAATCCTTAAAACTAGCTTTAGCGGGTAGTAAGGCCGACGCGGCTAAAGCGATTGCCGGTTTAGGTCGGGACAAAGAAGACGGTACGTTAACCGATAGCCAATACAACGAACAAAAACGAGGAATCTTAGTAGCGTCGCTCAATGAGCAAAAACAATTGCTTATACAGGCCGGGCAAGGTCAAAGTCAGTTAGCGAAGGAGATAGACGAACAGCTATTAGAAGCCGACCGCGATTATTTCCGCGAACGGGTTAAGATTGCAAAGGCCGGTTGGAAAAAGGAACTAACCGAAACGGTAGACGACCTAAAGGAAATCGACCAACAGACCGCCGAACACTACGAAAGCGAGTTAGTCAAAATCCAACAGTTTTACGACGATCAACGGGCCGAAGTGCGAAAAGCACAGGCCAACGGTAAACTAACGTCGGACGATGCACAAAGCCGGTTGGCGACGATTGATATTAACCAGCTACAATCAGAAATAAAGGCTTACCGGGCCGCGTATGACGAAGACCGTTTTTTGTCCGATTCGTTAATTGAAGCGAAGCTACAGAAGCTACAGGAATACAAAGCGAAGGCAATACGAACCCAGGCCGAAATCAAAGCGGCCGAAGAACAGATAGCGGCTCTAAAAAAGGCCAAAGAGGAAAACGCGGCCAACGACAAAAAGAAACTTGATAAAGAGGTTGCCGATAACGCTATAGCTCAGTCTAAGCGAAAAACAGATAAGGAAATATCTGACGATGAAAAAGCGGCTAAAAAGAAGAAAGAGCTTAGGGATTTTGGGTTAGCGTTGGGCCAAACGTTAGGAGATGCCTATTTTCAGATCGAACAACAAAATACGGCCAATCGACTAACCGAGCTAGACAAACAGAAACAGGCCGAATTGGACGCGGCCGGGGATTCTGCCAGTGCCAAAAGTGCGATAGAAGCCAAATACACCCAACAGCGTAAGGTGTTAATGCACCAACAGGACGTACAAAACCGGCAACGGGCTATTTTTGATATTCTGATTGCGGCCGCTGTCAATGCCATTAAAGACCCAACGACGGCCCTATTTACGGGCGGGTTGGCCCTGGCTGAGATTGCCGCGATTTCGGCCGTACCGTTACCAACCTACTTTACGGGTAAGAATTTCGACGGCATAACGAATGATAACTATTCAGGCCCGGCCGTTGCGGGCGAACGGGGCCGGGAACTCTGGCAACACGACGGTAAATTAGAGCTGGTAGATAAACCGTCTTTAATTAAGGTTGGTCGTAACGACGTGATCTACCCCAACTACATGACCGAACATATGCTACAGGCTAATGCGATTGTAGGACAAGCCAATCGTCAATCAATAGCCGGGTATCAGTTAGCGCAAAATCAGGAAGCTTACCAGGGGCGTCAATTGGCCGGGGCGATAAACTGGGATAACTTCCCCATAAATCGCTTAGCGGATGCGATTGGGGAGGCTAACGAAAAGCTACCGTTCAATATGACTACGTTTGATGAACGAGGAGTTTTAAACTGGTTTATCAAAGCCAATCAACGGACGCTAGACCATAGTAGAAAGCATGACCACAATTGGACGAAGGTCAATGGTGAATGGCGTAGGCGATAAATACAATATCAGTAAAAAGAAGTAAGCCTGGTTTAATCGCCGGGCTTATTTGTTACCAATGCAACAAAGCTAAATAAGCTCACCTTTACAAGCTACATTAGCTTAATACCCAAAAATTACGGGAAAAATACCCTTTTTTATGAGTTACTAAACATGTAGGTAAGTAAATTCCTCGTTAAAACGGTTTACTACTCGATTATGGAGGCAAAAAAGAGCCTTCCGTTTACCAAGCATACTTTTGGCGGAAGTGAATATACGTTTTCAATTATAAAGGAGTGTATGAAACAAATAAACGTTAGTAAAATCCTTAGATTTCGATGATAAAAAACATAATCTTAAGTATACTAAAACAAAGACAATAAAAACTACAAATGAAAACAAGCTTTATACTATAAAAGAGGAATTATGATTAAGGGCAGCGTAAAGACTGAAGTTTAAGTAAAAGGATTACTATTTATTAAAATGACATATTCTGGTATTATTAGACGTATAATATAAAAAGCGCCATGAGTAATCTTTTTGGTTGAAAATCAATATTTTAGCAGTGCGGATGCCTAAACAGGTCAAAAGTACACCTCACCATTAAATAAATATTAAATAATGAAAAATCAATCATTTATTGACAAAGTGCTTAATCAAGACGTTAGACAGCAAGTACCTCGCTTAGTTTATGCAATCTATCGGGTCGGGATTGTAATTTTTATTACTTTTTACGCATTTAGAGGTGAAGAAAATCCATACTTACTGAACACAACATTTAGCACTCCTAAATTTATAATTATCAATTATATATGGTTAGTTTCGATTACGTATTTTTATTTAGAGACAAAAACAGCACAATTACACTTCACAGATATATCACTTGGAAACTATGATGATGAGGTTTCGGTATGGGCAAAACGTATAAATTTATTAATAAGTTGGAGTCTCTTGTTTGATGGGTCAATGGCTATATTATTAATTGGGCTTTCTAAGAAAAGCACAACACTTAATCCGCTGACCGTATCTAAACAGTTAGTCTATTTAATACATTTTTTATATTGGTTAGTAATATTTCATTCTTATTATTTTCCAACCTATTCTTCGAGACTGAAGGAGAAAATAGAGAAATACAAATGGTACTATTTTTTTACAGGTGGTGGATTTAGCAGTGCGCTGATTGTCACAATTTGCTGGCTTTACTTCAATAAAGAATATGGGGAAGAATTTACACGGCTAAGTGATTATAATGAATTACTAGTTTTTTCATTAATTGTTTCAATTGCTCTTGCAACTCTTGTAAGGATAACGGTTGAGGACCGCCAAAAAAAGAAAGAGGCGCTTACTAAAAGTTTACAGATAAAACACGATGAATTAGTATTAGCTAATACTAATTATGAACAAGCCAAGGAAAATCTTATACTAGATCAGCAGAAACGTACAGCTTTGTTAGAAGCACTAAAAATATTACTGACAAGAGCAAAAGATTCGCCTGAATCCAATGGAACACTTGAAAAAGCTCTTGGTAGTGAATTAGAAAATTTTGCCAGCTTAATCAGTCAGCAAATACAGGTAGAATACTGTGCCATTGGAAGTGTTGAAGGACAAAATGTTAAAGATATTGCCATTTTTGTTAAAGGAGGTCCTAAAGATAAATTCATGGCACCGGATATGAGTCGAGGGACGCTTGCAAACACTTTTGTAGGTAAAGTACTTACTTCAGAAGAAGGTAAAGCAAGAGGTTTAAATATTCCCAATGAAGCTAATCATGACAAAGTAAGTGAGTTGATCAAAGCAATTCCCTCAAAACAACATAAAAGCTATTTATTAGTAGGACTTTACGAACGTGTTTTAGGTAATGAACGAGGCCGACCTGTTGGGTATATTCATTTGGTTAATAAGCTAGATCCAGATGGGCATATTGACGATGAAGGATTTTCATATGATGATGAATCTACTATTGAATTAATTGCTAATCAATTAGAATTAGTTGCAACTATACTTAAGATAAGACAGGGTAAATATGAAGATGAAAAGTTTCTTAATACTCTAACAAATGAAGCTCAGGCAAACCTAATAATTAGGAAAGCATTTGACTATTTAAATCAAGAATTTAACTGCAATCTTACATCATTATGGATGCCTATAGAAGAAGGATTTGCCGAAGATAAAGAAGAGAACCTTCATGTAATTTTAAGGACTGTAAAGGCTAACGAATCTATATATGGTGGCGAAAAAGAAGCGAATGAGTTAGAAGAATTACTAGGAAAGGAATTAGCATATCCTGTTCAAAGTAACGAATGTTTTGTTGCCAATTTGTTGCTTACCAAATTTAAAGAACCTATTCAAGCTTTTCAAGAATCAATATCAATGAATCGTACCGCGATGGAAATTCAGATCATCGCTGAAAAAAATTTCTCTACAAATTCACTTAACTCTTGGAACGCATACGAATCTATTATATGCGCTGAATCGTTACTTGTTATACCTTTTTACCGAACAAGAGCAAAACATAATATGACAGGAAATGCTCACGCAAGTACGCCATGGTGGGAACATATCTTGGGCATAATTTGTCTTCGTGTTTCAGCAGATCAGTTTCCTTTCCTTTTAAATATTCATCTTCAAGAACGGCTTAAAAATTTTGCTAGTCACTTTAGTACTTTACTAGAAAATTCAATTTATCAAGCTCGCTATGAAAAACTGAGTTTATTGAAAAATGGCCTGTTAAATTTGCCATTTGAAGAGATCGATGAATCAGCTTTTTATAAAGTTTTAGTTTCTACTATAAAAGATGCTATGGAATGTGAAGCTTGTACTCTTTTTCTTAAAAATTCGACCAAGAACTTTATGGTTATAAAAGCGAGTACAGCAGAGTACTATTATAGCAATAAGTTTAAAACTAAACCATTACCTACAGCGTCAATAATTAATAAAGATTTATATCCATTATCTGCTGAGAAAAGTATTACAACTGAGGTTTTGAAAAAAGGTAAAACCTTTATGACTAATAATGCGGAAAATAATAAAAATGCATCCTTTAGATTTGTTGAACATATAGATAATCAAGAAAAATATGACCATAAAGCCTTTATTGCTACCCCAATTGGGAAACGGAGTGAAGTAATAGGTGTCGTTCGTTGTGTATACAAAAAAAATGAAGGGTTTGTTAAGACTTTTAACCGATTTGATGAAGAATTTTTGAGTTTAATTGTTGGAATAATTACTCGTTTTATTGACTACCTATCTCATACAAAAGAACGTTTTAGATTTATAGGTACGTTCAGTCATGAATTCTCAGGCCCGCTCCAGGAAATAATGGGCTACAATGAATTAGGAGCTTTACGTATGCAACGATTTCGCACCTTATCTGAAAATGAGGAAAAAAGACAACCACAGTTACTTAATCTTTCCAGGCAATTACAAGAGTATTTTTCTATTCAAACTGACGAAATCGAACAGTTAAGTCTAGTTTTACAAGACTTTCAAGTAAATTTAGGCTCAGAGTCAGGTAGTAATTTGGACCTTCGTCCACAACCTGTTTTAAGCGCAATTGATAACGTATGGGCTTTACTGCGTAGGAAAGCAGAGGTAGAAAAAGGGATAAATATTAAAAGAGGAATAAGTAACTTAAAGCCTCAAGATAGTGCGGAAATAGAATTGAATGTTGATATTTTAAGATTTAAGCAAGTTTTTTACAATCTTTTTAAAAATGCAGTACGTTATTCGTATACAAAAGATGAAGCAATAAGTAAAGGGTTGCAAGGGGGGCATATTGGTGTTTATTATAACACCATGTATGAAAAGGTTAAGCAATACCCAAATACAACAAATTGGCATACTTTTGAAATTGAAAATTGGGGTATAGGTATTCCTCAAGAAGATGTGAAAAAGCTGTTTGAATGGGGCTATCGTAGCGATAACGCTAAAGAGTATGTGCCAAGTGGAAGTGGAATTGGGTTATATGTTGTTCACCAAATTATGGTTCAACATGGAGGTTTTGTCAAAGTAGTTAATAATATCAATCCTACCATGTTTCGCGTTTATTTTCCAAAAAACACTTAAACATTTATATATATGAATATCTTATTTATAGATGATGAGAAACGAATTGAGCCAATAGTCGAATATTTAAAAGCATTTGATCATGATGTGTACGTAGCTCAAACTGTACATGATGGATATAATTATTTTCGAGAAAATAAGGATAAAATAGATGTTGTTATCCTCGATGTAATGATGCCTGTTACTGAAGAGGCTAAAAGAATGAATTTAATTGATATTAAAAAGGCAGATTTGGGTTACTCAACCGGTTTGGTACTTTATGAAAAACTAAAAGAATTAATACCACCTGATCATCATTTAACTATAGTCATATTGAGTGCTAGAATGGATATAAAAAACTTCGCTTTATTAAAAGAAGACTTACAGAGTGAAAAAGTAATAGTATTAGAAAAGCCTGTCAGGTCCTCTGTTCTATTAGAAGAAATTACAAAGGCACACAAACCACACCAATCAAAGTAGTTAAAATGTTTACTAAAAAAAATTTTAAATATTGGATTTCGTCTTTATTAGCCTTAAGTATTATTTCAGGCTTTATGTATAAAATTTTTTTTATACATAATTTACAAAAGCCTATTGGTGAAGTAAAAATTGGATTAATATCTAAGCCTGGTTCTAAAAGTGTAGTTTCAGATAGTATTAACTACTTATTAGGAAAACAAGTAGATGCTTATTTAGAAAAAAAGGACGATTCTAAAGGTGTTGATGTAGATAATGCTAGTTTACTCGTTGGTGCAGTGGCTTTATTATTAACTATTATGGTTTTGTTTACATTTCGTGACTTTGAACAACTGGACCGTATTAACGATATGGTTCAAAAGGCAGACATAACTCAAAAATCTGTTGAAAAGGCGGTAGATGAATTAAGTATTGAACAAAAGAAACTTAATGATACTATTTCTAGGTTAGAAGTAAAAGAAAAAAAAATAGAATCAGATTTTGACCGAAATAACAAAGAGTTTAATACAATTAAAGAAAATTTCGAACTAGGTTTAGAAGAGGCTAAAAAGACAAATTTTAATACATATTTTGGTATTTTTAGCAGGACGATTGAAAGCTTTTTTAATCAAAACCTAATAGATGAAATTACATATGTCTTGATTAATAATGAAATAGCTTGTGCAAAAATTGAACAGACTGATGTAGATTTACGTATGGAAGGCTTTAATACATTATTTGCACGAGGGACGATGAAAGATACCTCATTTTTGGAGGCAGTTTTTTTATCAGAAATTGAGTCGAAAGAGATAAAAGATAAAGCACTTCTAGCTTTCAAAGCTATCTTGAGTAGAAATAAACCAAAATCATAATATAAGGACAAAATTTTAGTTGAACTTTAGTAATTCTTCTTAATTCTATTCAACAGAGCTTTTTTGCTTATGGTGATTGAGACTGCAATGTAAGCGGGAATTGGCCTATTGACCTTAATAGTAATTGATCTTTTGCACTCTGTTGCAAACGAATGATGAAACGGACGTATTCTATAGAGAAAGCTCGTGATCAAGCTGTAAATCCAATTCATAGGGCCTATATAATCAAATATCATTTGTCGAATTGCACTTGGAGGACTTAGCAATGGGCACATTAAAGGAGTAATTTACCCGCTTTCCTTTCTACTTGTCACACATAGGTAGCTGTAATTGCTAATGGCTGATTGATAATACAACTATTGATTCATGATTAGGTGTAAACCATAAGTCTTCGTTGATAGTCCAATATTGTTTCAGTAATATTGGTTAACTTTTTTAAGTCTAAAAGCTGATGGCAGACATTAAATATAAGGTTGGCAAACATATTCGGGAAGCGCGTAAAGCAAATGGTCTTACTCAAAAAGAACTAGCAGAGAAGTTAGGAGTTGGTGAGCCAGCTGTAAATGGTTATGAAGGCGGTAAACAAAATTTAACTATTGAAACTTTGCAAAGGATTGCTGATGCATTAGGGGTAGAGGTTAGTACATTTATCAAATAGATTATTTTGCTTAAAAACTTGCCATATATCAGAAGTTTGGTAATATTGTAAAACTAATTCAGGTAAAGCTACCTGGTTAAATAGCGAAAGCCCCAACGTCTAAAAGCCTGGACAGCTGGTCGTTGGGGCGAAGTGTAACATAAAACCGTTAAATCTTATGAACACGGAGCAAAGCTACGTGGGTAGGGGCACTTTTGCAACCCAACCAACACCAACGGCCCAAAAGGTGGCCCAAACAGCTTCTACGGCTGACAATCTGTTGACACCAATCGTTGACGAAGATTGGCGTGACGACTTTCTGAGGAAAGTAGCTACCCAAAGCGGTAGTAAAGAGTATTTATTCTACCTATTAGAGTCGATCCGCGAACAGATGTTAGGGAAAACAAACGTAATCCCAATTATAACCGAAATCGTTAGTGATTGCATTATAGACCGGGACTATACTAGTAGTCAGAAAAAACGCAAATTATCGGCCCTATTAAGTCTTGTAGGTTTTATGTCTGAATTAAGGGAGTATTTCGAGTGCTTCGATATAGAGTCCAATTATATCAAAGCAGCCAACGCGCAAAGCTGTGAAGACGATGACTAAACAAACAACTGTTCGTTGTTGGCTAAAAGCGTTATGGTGGCTTTGCTTGGCTATCCTGGCTACACAATGGCAAGTACACAGGCTTTATTGTCAAAGCCATTCAACAGTAATAAACAGCCTTTATAAACAATCGATTAGCCGGGCTGTAATAACGCTAAAATAGACGTTAGGTTGGCCGAAAAGGTTACACCTGTTAGGTAATAAAAAAACTCCCTACACGAAACCGTGAGCTTATACGCATCGGCAGAACGTCCACCTTTTGAGTTTTCCGGTGACATCGTCAAAACCTGATAATGCACTTTTTCGATTGCGGACTTTTCCAATGCGCTTACTGTTTCTTATTTATTAAAGGTCGTTAGCCTCACTAGCGGCCTTTTTTGCGTCCGTTTATGACCTGTATAGATGAAAACATCAGTAGCAAATTCCTAATTATCTTCTTTTGCCGAAGTGTTAAGTAGTTAATCAAACAGTAAAATGGTACAGGTTCCAACAATTGAAGAATTCCAGGCATACGTTCAGCGTATCGAAAGGGTAGAACAGGAATACGATTTTCTAAAATCGCTATTAACGGGTAATCGCTGGCTGAATCGTAATCAGGCTATGATAGCCTTAGGTATAAAGGATGATAAATTACGAGCCCTAACGCTAAATGGTATGTTAATTCATCGGTACGAAGGAACCAGGCCGTTTTATGATGTTTTTTCGATTCGTGATTATCTTGCCGATAGAAAGATTGACAGGCAGGAAATTGATAGACGCATTCTTAGGGCGGCTCATAAAGCGTAATGCCGAAACCTTGTCATTGTTCAACAGCTATGAAAATAGACTACCAGAACGAACTACAAGTAGCTGTATGGGCCTATTGGCTTCTTACTGCCGTTTAAAACTATTTTCAACGATTGATGCAAATGCTACAAGTTCCTTCCTACGAAGCCTTCCAGGCGCTAGAAAAGCGTGTCGAAGCCGTCGAACGAGAAAACGGCTTTTTGAAAGAATTACTAACCGGCAAACGTTGGCTGAATCGCAATCAGGCTATGATTGCATTAGGCGTCAAAGACGGTAAATTAAGGCAGTTAACAGTTAATAGAATTATAGCGCATCGGTACGAAGGGACAAAGCCATATTATGATGTCATTTCAATCCGGGCTTACTTAGAGGGAAGAAAAATAGAAGGCAGCGAGATCGATAAACGCGTTCTAAGAGCGTATTTCGAGTAACCAGTAAGATACTTTGTCACTGTTCACAATGCCTGGCCTGTAAGTATCACAAACGCTCAGCTACCCGCAAGTTCTTTAAACGTATGCTAAGTGAATGGCGAAGAAGAGCAAAGGTAGGCGAAGTCAAAAACTTCTTTTGGGATTAATTAATTGTGTTGATACATAATGGATAGATTATGGTCGTGTTGTTGCATAGGATTTAAAGTCATTGACTATCTGTGCCGTTTTTTGGGCTATCTGCCCGGTCTCGTATTCTCGTAAACTATCTTCAATTATTGTATATTTTGACTGGTCATTTGGTAGTCTATCCATTACATCGTAAACAATTTTTTGCAGTTTGTTAACATTTAAAATTACTTGACTATTTTCTACAAAAAAGAGATAATTAATATTATTGAAACGACTTTGGAAGTCAATTGCAACATCAACTCCTTGCATCATAAAGTTATGCGCCATACCATTACGAAAAGATTGCCTAAGCAAAGCTTTCTCTTCGTCAACAATTTGAAAAGCGGCATACTTAAAAAACTCTTCAATAGCACAATCAAATTTATTTCTTGCCCTCCAGACAGCAGGATCATCGAGAAGAGCACCCAAAAATTCAGCGGTAGCCATCAAAGACATGGCCATAGGTACAGCACACTTTGCAGCACTTGGCGTATGCTGTTCAAGGAAGGTATTACCGACTAGTGGTTGGTAAGGTAAGCCTGAACCGACGCCTGAACCTGCACCTGCACTAACGTTTGAATTTGTGACTTCCTGTAGACTTGCGCTACTACTGATAATAGATTGCACACCGTTTCCTGAACTAGTTGAGCCAATCCCTGCCCCTGATCCTGCCGCTCCACTAGCCCCAAAATATAAGGCCCCTGTCGGTGGAGTAGTCAAATTAGCCGCCGTAACTGTTCCTGTCACATATTGACCACTATTACTTTGCTGAGCTTGAGCAATTTCGCCAGCACGGGCTACATCGATTAATTTATCAATATCCCATTTGACGATACTTGTGAAATTTATTAGATACTGTTTGACATTCATAATGTAAATGTTAAATTAGTTAGGCAAAATAGTTTATATTTATTTATAGACTAGATTTATTGATTTCACCTCTTGAAATTTTACGTATATTTTCTATTCAGCATAAATAAATAATAAACGCATTTGGGAAATTTTTACTTAATTAAATAATTTACTCTTTAAGAGTTGTTTAGATTCATTATCCGTGACAACATCTTGTCTTCTTCGTATTTTTTCTCATATTTAGCTTTATTGTTAAAAAAAGTTCCACTGTACAGATCTAAAGTAAAATCTTTTTTTACATTTTCCGCAAATTCTAAAGTTGACTCTATAGCGGAAAAAGCTTCGTTTATTTTTTCTTCTATTAATGTTGTAAAGAAACTAATTATACCAACTAATAAGACTAGATTACTAATATAAAAAAATATAATAAATAACTTAGCTAATTGATTAGAAGGATAAATATCACCAAACCCAGTTGTAGTGAAAATAGTTAAAATAAAATATATTGAATTAATTATCGCTTCGCAGTTTATTTCGCCATTTTTTATATTGTTAAAAGAAAGCAAATAATGGTAGTTACAACCTAGAACGATTATACATGCATTTAAAATAGTCACCAAAGCAGTTAGATAAAATTTCACTCTTTGTTTAATGTTCTTTTGCCCAATTGCTTTACTTTTAATATCTTGTAAAGACTCTTTACTCAGCCCAGGAAATATATCGATATAATTAATAAGCTTAATCAATTTTTCCAAATCATCTTTTGCATAGCTAAATGCCTTATAAATATTAACAAAAAATTGTTCTTTGTAATAGCTCCTATGTATCCACATGACTCTTTGAAGTGTTTCGAGAATCGGGATACGACTTGTAGGCGCTTTTGAATCGAAATCAAACTGACTTAATACTTCTTTATAAAATGAAAAAGGGTTGAATATAGTAAGAACATAGCTTATGGAACAGCTTAACATTAAAACGCAATCAATTACAAAGCTAAAAGTATTTACAGATATAATTGTAAGCAAGGAACTTATTAAAGAAACTATTAATGTATATTTCCATATATAATAATAAATGCCTTTAAATGCTAACATAGCTTTAATTATATAAGTAACAACTATTTCATCTCCTCCCTTTATCAAATTTGTTTCTTTAAGATAATCTTTAAATGCTTTAAGCAAGCACAATAAAGAAAGTACAATCGAGGCAATACCAATATAATAAGCCATAAAACTTATTTATAAATATATAACAAGAGACTATTTATGCCTTATAAAAAAGAATCACAAACTTCGGGTAAGTTCCTCAATTTCCTATATGGACTCACTCCATGAATGGAAATGTTAAAGAAATCGAAATGAGGGTGATAATGGAGCTTTGATGAGCCAAGATTTCGTTTTAACTATCTAACTGTTCTCAACAAAGGTTAAACCAATTTCGCAAGGGCTATCCCGTTGGGCTGTAGCTGTTTCAAAGTAAATAGTTATAAAATCCATAGCAACAACGTAAAAACGGTTCTAATAGTTGAATTGGTAGAGTATATACTTTCTATTTACGCCTACCACCACTACTACGGTAGCTTGATCTTGATCCACTGCTACGATAACGGTAAGTACTACCTGAGCTTTTGTATTTATAACTACTGCCTGAACTAGACCCACCGATTCGATAAGGGTTACTTTTTGATAGATATGTTTTATTGCCGCGACTGTTATAGTAGTATTGCCCTCCTCTTGGGCCTATATGAATGGTTGCCCCTGTCGAAGGTGTATAACCATAAGTCCTATTACCTGACGAATAGGCTTGACCTTTATAATATGCGGGACCATTAGGGTCGTAGGTTGGCCCTGTGTAGGCCGTTTTAATAAACGGGCTTGCGGATCGAGAATAATCAAGTATATAAAAAGCTCCTACATACCCTGTCGTCCCATTAATCGAAACCTCCCAGTAATTATAATTATGTCGTTTTATTTTAACTACGGCATCTTTAGGTAAGGTAAGAATTGTCCTAGCTAAAGCATTTGGTTCCTTCAATACGGATGCTGTTGTTGTAACCTGACCGTACCATTCACCCGTGTCCTCTTCGGTAATATAACTAACTGTTGCGGGCCTAGCGTTGTAGCGCAAACGAGCAGCATAAGTAACTCCAGGGGCCATAGCATCCCGTTTGGAGTGAACCTTACGGATATATAAGAAGCGGGCTTTTGCTGTTGGTGAATAGAATCTATACCCTGCATACTCTACAGGTACTTGCCCACCTAATTGAATAACCTTCGTTCCAGTTGCTGAAACAGTATCGCCAACTGATGCTGTTAGAACGGGGTCGCCAGAAAATGAAGGAAATTCATAGAGGTAAATTGGCTCTTCGGCCACATAGTAATATCGATTGACCGAGCAGCTAAATAAAGATAGAACTAGCAGACAAAGGGAAAGGTATTTCATGGTGTACGGTAGGATTTATAGCGCAAAGGACCCTTGCTATCTCGACTACTGAAGTGATTGCGAGTACTTTACTAAACGGCTATAAATTTGATTCTGCAAAAAGTAAAATTAAGCCAATAGCTGATAGCAATCTGCCAGTTTTGTATCGGGCATGAATAGCGCAAAAATGAGTTGCTGTTAAAATGTTTTACCTAATGCTTTACCTGGTAAACAAAAAAGCACTTACTGTTGATTGTAAGTGCTTGTGTTTTAGTTTGTTATGTGACCACGGGGAGACTCGAACTCCCATGCCGTGAAGCACCACCCCCTCAAGATGGCGTGTCTACCAGTTTCACCACGTGGCCGATTTCGTATTTCGAGGTGCAAATATAGCGGTTTAGGTTTTTTCTGCAAAAACCGCTCGAAAATCTTTCGCTTTTTCGCCAAAAAAGCCACAATAGTGGCAAAAATTTCGTACTTTTATCTTTCTAAATTAACAGATTAAAGACCATATAGCATGGCACTTGAATTAGTCGGAAAGCTCATAAAAGTATTACCAGAAGTAACGGGCCAAGGCCGAAATGGCGCCTGGAACAAACAGGATTTTGTTATTGAAACCCTGGACAGCCAGTATCCTAAAAAAGTGTGTATGACCGCCTGGGGCGATAAGGCGAACGACCTGAAGCAGTTTGCCGAAGGGGATACGCTGAAAGCCACATTCAGCGCCGAGTCGCGTGAGTACAACGATCGGTGGTATACCGAACTGCGTGCGTTTCGGATCGAACTGACGGAAGGCGACAGTGCACCTGTAACTCCTTCGCGACCTGCGACGATGCAGCAGCCACAGGCCCGTTCTTCTCAGCCGAGTCAGCCTGCCGTGTCGTTCAATGCAGCCTTCGAAGAAGAAAGTAACGATCTTCCATTCTAACAGCGTTGAAAAGCGGAAGGGGAAGAAAAGGAAAAATGGTTTGTCCATTCTCCTTTTCTTCCCCTTCTTTCTTTAGTCAATTGGTTGTGATTCGGCTGGGATTCGAACCCAGGACCCATACATTAAAAGTGTATTGCTCTACCAGCTGAGCTACCGAATCAGTTGAACTATTCGCTCGTTGAGAGCGCAGTTGTTCGTAATCGCGGTGCAAAATTATGGCCTTATTTCGTTCATTGCAAGCTATTCGTCTTAAAATAAGCCTATTTTTTTGTTTAATATCTGCTAGTGCGCTGGCACAGACGGCCTTAACCGATTCACTCCGACGAGCAGATTCGCTGTTTGCCAGGGGAGATTATACCCATGCAGCCCATTTATTTGAAATGGCATTGGCCGAAGGACATACCGCTACCGACCCAATGCTATTAAAACTGGCCAATATATATGAGCAGCAAAATGACATTCCCCGATTGCTCTATTATCTGGATGTTTATTTTGATCGCCACCCCGACGATGCCGTTCTGCGTCGGATGAATGAAATTGCTCGAGCTAATAACCTGAGTGGGTACGAGACCGATGATCTCAATTATTTTTACCTTTTCTACCGAAAATACGGAATCTATTTCCTGCTCTTTCTGCTGATTCCGGCTGGCTATGTTTTTAGCGTACTTATCCTGAAAGTGATTCACAAAGAAGAGATTCCAAACCGCCAGAAGTGGATTGTGTTCGTGTATCTGTTCCTGTTGCTCATCTTCACAAACCTGCCTGAGGGGGTACAATCGGGAATTACCAGCCATGACCGGGTGCTGCTTCGTACCGATCCTTCGGCGGCTGCTTCGGTCGTGGAAGTGATTGGCAAGGGGCACAAACTTAATATCCTGGGTAAAAAAGACATCTACCTACGTATTCTCTGGCACAACGAACTCTACTTCATCCGACGGGATAATGTCTGGATTATTTAATGATTGAATGATAGAATTTTGAATGATTGAATAGTTTACTCAACGATTATTCAATCATTCAAAATTCTATCATTCAATCATTTCCTGAGGGGCGAGTCTTTTTCTTTGGCCAGGGTATTAAAAACTAGTTTGTCGGCCAGACTGGAGAGCCATTTGTTAATGAATACGGTAAATTTTCCCTGGGTGGTCAGGATGAGTTCGCGCTTGCGGGATTTTACAGCTTTTAGAATATGGCTGGCGCATTCTTCAGCGCTCATCATATTGCTTTCGTCGCGCATGGTTTCGCCCTTAACGTGCCCATGGGCATCCAGCGCTGAGTAGCGTATATTCGATGTTGTAAAGCCGGGGCAGGCCGTCAGTACATGAACACCCGTATGCAACAGTTCGGTGCGAATAGCTTCCAGAAACCCATTCATGGCAAACTTAGAGGCCGAATAACCTGACCGAACGGGCAGTCCACGATATCCGGCAATCGAGGAAATTCCAACAATTGAGCCTTTCGACTCAACGAGATAAGGTAGAGCATAGCGGGTAGCGTAAACGGTTCCCATAAAGTTGATGTCCATCACTTTCTGAATCACCGATGGGTCGGTGTCAATCAACATGGAGCGCATGGAAATACCCGCGTTATTGATCAGAATATCTAAGCGGCCATAGTGAGCAACGGTGTGTTCGATAAGTCGTTTGACATCGGCTTCAACGCTTACATCGGCCGTCAGAGAAAGCACATCGATACCTATTTGTTTTAGTTCGGTGGCCACCGCTTGAAGGGCGTCCGCCTTTCGCCCGCAAATGACAATATGGGCCCCTTCACGCCCAAACGCAAAGGCCAACGCCCGACCAATCCCCGATGAGGCACCAGTGATTAGTACAATTTTATTCTTCATAGAGAAGCTATAGTTGGTGGAGTAGTTGATTGGTGGAATGGTTTATTAGTTAAGAACTACTAAGCCAATTAACCAACCGACTAATTAACCAATCAACCAATTAACTACTAAACCCATCAACGCATCAACGTAACGGTTCCTTTCAGCGTACGTTGGGTAGTGAGCAGGAGATAGTAATAGGTGCCGGTAGGCGAGTTGGTACCGTACCAGCGGAATTTAGGGTCGGTAGACGAAAAAATGGTAGCTCCCCAGCGGTTGGTGATGTCAATGTGCCTGAACTGCTCACTACAGGAGTTTTCGGGTAGATCCTTGACCGCAAAATAGTCGTTGATACCGTCGCCATTGGGTGTAAAGACATTGGGCACTTTAATATCCGTTGCAAAGGTCGGGTTGGTGACGTGAAACGTAACGGTTGTGGTGGCGGTATGATTAGGCTGGCAGGATCGATCGTCCACCACAAAGTCGACCACAAAGGTCGCTTCCGTTTTGCCTGCCATCAGTTCGCAAGTGGGTTTCCAGTTAAAGGCCGACTGAAGCATGGGTAGCCCTGATTTATTCGTAAAACTCATCCCTACCTCTTTCACATCAAAACCCCTTCCTGTTCCGCTAAGCTGTATGGTATCCCGATCGGGGTCGTTCCCCAGCACATCGAAGGCTGTGTGACCTGCTGAATCATTAGGGCTCACTGTGAGCTCAACGACAGCTTGGGGGAGTGTGGTTTGTACACTGGGTGGCTGGCTAGGTTTACCCACGGCCGATAGATTAACGGTCACCGTATCGCGCAGGTTCTGATTACAGCGTGTATCCGTTACGATAAAATCGACAATGTAATTGGACTGGGTAGCCTGTGTACAGGTAGGTTTCCAGGTGAAGAGCTGGGATACCTTTCCAACCCCCGATGCCGACCCGAAGGCCATACCTGCCTGAGCCAGTGCGAACCCTCGACCAACGGCCTGAATGGTTATATTGTCGTTATCAATGTCGTTACCGAAGGCTGTGAAGGTCAAGGAAGTTCCCACATTGATTTTGGCCAGATTGTTCAGCAGGTTGGTACTGGCTGCTGGTTTATGGTTCAGTGTTGGAGTGATAGCCAGTCGGATGCTAATGGTATCGCTCAGCCCTTGTGGACAGCCATCATCCGTTGCCCGAATCAGTAAAGTAACTGGTTTCCCATCGGCACCAACACACCGGCCAAAGCAGAATTTGGCCTGTAGCGTGTCTTTGCTGCTCCGGGTGAATAAATCGCCGGGGGCAATGGTTAGGCCGGGCAGCGATCCGCTCATGTTGGTGATGGTAATGTGCTGGTTAGGGTCGATATCGGTAATGTATAGACTCAGGCAATTGGTGTCTTTTTCGGCAATGGTCAGCACCGTTCCTTCTTTATAAAATGCCTTCTGTCCATCGGGCCGGAAAAGAAGTTGGGGAGCATTGTTGCGGGGGCAGTCGATCACCAATACCTGAAAATCACGCCGAACTACGCCGATCCGTTTACCCGCTCGATACTCAGTCACCTCCACCGAAAAGACAAATAAGCCTGCCCGATCGGGGGTAACACTCAGCAAGCCCGTACGCGCATTGACACGTAGGGGAGCGGAACCCGGAATTTCATTAGCAATCGAAATACCACTACTCCATTGTATGGTTGGATAAGGGCCCGAATAAAAAACGGGCTGACCAATACTAGGATTGCTGGGAATAGGTACTCCCGCCGTACTGAAGCCATTATAAGGCGTAACTACGGTATAGGTTAAGCTGTCTTTATCAGCATCCGTAGCGCTGAAGTCAAGCGTAAACGGTTGACCCACACAGGCATAGTCGCCTTTAGGGATGGTAAAACTCGGTGATGAATTTTTGGTGGCAACGGCTGGAAATTCCAGATAGAATGCTGAACCGGCTCCTCCTGGATTGACGATGTTATTGATGACACCATTGCGGCAGCAGCGCTCCCACGATATGTAATAACCTCCCGGATCGTTAAAGACATTGGGGTCAAGCGTCAGGTCGTTGCTGTATCGGATCAATAACGTATTCAGGCTGGCGGTGGCGCAGGCAGGTCTGGTATAAACAACAGACTGCTCATTGGTGTAAAAAAGCGTGACGTCGCCCATAAACTGGTTGGTCCGTTTCGAAAAAACACCAACGCGTATGTAGTTGTCCCGTGCTCCCTGACTACCATTGACCAGATCGAAATACAGATTCAGGTTGATTCGATGCGTATAGGGTGATTGTGTGCCCAGGTAACGCAATTCAAGTTCTCCTCCGACGATATGCGTAGCCACAGCAAAATGGCTGATAACCAGTAGTAAAGTTGTCAGCAGAAAGGGTAATCGTATAAGGCGGTACAAGTTGAGCATAGAGTAGAAATTGTTCGGAATGGAGAGCGTCCGAAAATGGATGCTTAAATTAGCGACTTTTTAGGACTTATGCGTAGAAGGATTCATAAAACACCCGAACGGTTGGCAAGCGTCCGAGTCGATGCGGTGGCTGCCGAAGGGAAGTGTATTGTACGTACCGACGAGGGCGTGATTTTCGTGGACAATCCAACCGGTGGTCCTGGTGTAGCGCCCGGCGATGTGGTCGATCTGCGCATTACAAACCGGAAAAAACAGTACCGCGAAGCCGTGGCCGAACAGGTTCACGAGTGGTCGTCGGTGCGTACGGAGCCATTTTGCGAACATTTTGGAACATGCGGTGGCTGCAAGTGGCAACATATTCAGTACAGCGAACAGCTGGGTTTTAAATACCAGCAGGTAGTCGATCATCTGACGCGCATTGGAAAGGTGGCACTGCCCGAAATCCGGCCCATCCTGCCAGCCCATCCGACTCAGTATTACCGGAATAAACTGGAATTTACCTGTGCCGAAGGCCGCTGGCTGACCACGCGCGAAGTGGCTACCGATCAACCGATGGATCAGCGGGCTGTGGGCTTTCACGTGCCGGGTCGGTTCGATAAAGTGCTTCCGATTCATCATTGCTACCTGCAACCTGATCCGTCCAATGCGATCCGTCAGGCTGTGAACGATTATGTATTTGCGCATGACCTGACGTTGTATAACCTGAAACTGCACACGGGTTTTCTGCGAACGCTCATCATCCGCACTGCCGCCACTACGCAGCAGGTTATGGTAACGTTGCAGGTCGCTCAGGATAAGCCCGAGTTACTCAACGGGTTACTAAGCCATCTACAGGCTAACTTTCCGGAGATAACGTCGTTGAATTATATCCTGAATACGAAGAAAAACGATAGCTATCAGGATCAGGAGGTGATCAACTGGGCGGGTAAAGCCTACATTGAGGAGCAGATGGATGAAGCCGATGGCCCCCCGTTAACCTTCCGTATAGGTCCCAAATCGTTTTACCAGACTAATGCCCAGCAAGCACATAGTCTCTACAAAATCACCCGTGAATGGGCTGGACTCACGGGTCGCGAGCGGGTGTATGATCTGTATACCGGAACAGGTACCATTGCGTTGTTTGTGGCGCGTCGGGCCCAGCAGGTGATTGGTGTAGAGTATGTCGAAGCGTCGGTCGCCGATGCGCGGATCAATGCCCAGGTCAATGGCATTACCAACACTACGTTTGTAGCAGGCGACATGCGCGACATTCTGACCGACGGCTTTTTCGACCAGCACGGTCGCCCGGAAGTGGTCATCACTGATCCACCCCGCGCGGGCATGGATGAGGCCGTAACGCGGCAGTTGCTCAAAGCGGCTCCCGAACGGATTGTGTATGTAAGCTGCAATACCGCTACACAGGCGCGGGATCTGGGAATTCTGGACGAAGGCTACCGGGTGGCCGACGTGCAGCCGGTCGACATGTTTCCGCATACACACCACGTCGAGAATGTGGCGCTATTAGTCAAACGGTAAGAAAATGGATAATGGATAATGGAAAATGCACAATGGATAATGGATAATGATTGTCATCCGCCATTATCCATTATCCATTTCAATAAGTCCGGTAATCAAAACTCCAGATAGGGGGCTAGCTTCGCGATGGTTTTAGCGTCCAGAACCCGGATAGGCTTTAAGGATTCGGCGGAGGTGTAAGCACCGTGTTGTTCGCGGTAGTTGACAATAATCTGTGCCTGTCGACGGGATAAAAACGGGTGCCGATCTAGTTCCTCCACGGTAGCCGTATTGATCGGAATCTTACGGACGCTCGATTGAATTTTGCCGAACTTCAGTAGTTCTTCCAGTGCTAGTGAGTCGAGCCCGTAAATATCGCGGTATTGTTCTGTAGAAACGAAGCCGCCCAGTGCATCCCGAAATTTGACAATACGACCAGCCAGCGTACCCCCAATCCCTTTCAGGGCGATTAACTGCGACGTATCGGCGGTGTTGATATCGAAGGGTTGCAGGCTAGGTTTCGCAGGACGTTCGGCTGGGTTGGTTCTGTTTGGAAAAGCTGACCGTTCGGTGGCCGTGTAGGCTTCCGAAGAGTTGGGTTTGTTCTGGCTGAATCGCTGATTGGGCGAAGATTCTTTCAGCGTGATATAGGGTTCAAGCTGGTCGTATAGCTCTGGTGGGAAGTCATAAATGCGCAGCAAGTCCTCTTTCTTTCGAAACTGCCCGCCTTTACTACGGTATTTATCGATCCGTTCGGCCAGCCAGTGAGGTAACCCTAACTGCTTCCATTGCGCCACGGTGGCTGTGTTTGGATCGAAAGGAAAGTGTTTGGGTTCGCTAAAATGCTCGGCTGTGGTTTTCTCTTTTTCCGGACGGCTGCCAAACTGAGGTTGCTTCGCTTCTTCGGCCTGCATGAGCGTCAACAGGCTGTCAAGTTTCCGCTGATCGGATTGGGACGTATCGATGGGCTTACGATCAGCAACAAACCGATAAACAAATGGAATCAGGAGGGCAAAGGCGGAGAGGAGGAGAAGTACAATAAACCCACGCGCTTCCTTGTGGGATAAGCCAAAATAGTCACGGATCAGTGAATGGAGTCGGTTAAGCATGAAGAACGATTCGTTGCGGTGGTATGTAACTATCGCAAACTAAATCGTATTGTTATGCTATGCAACTTTAGTTGGGTTTTAGTTGATAAATTCCTTTCTGTGCTAAGCAGAGCGACTTTGCCAGCGACGGTATACGTACACACAGAGCCATGCAGCCAGAACCCCAATCCCTGCTCCTGTAAGTACATCGAGCGGATAATGAGCCGCCACATAAATCCGGCTGTACGAAACAACAATGGCCCATAAATACCCTAAAATCAGCCAGGGATATTGTTTCCCAAACAGCAGCCAAAGACAAGTTGCCAGTGCGAAGGTGTTGGCCGCATGAGATGATGCAAAGCCATAGGGCCCACCGCATTCCATAACGGGATGAATGAGTTTCTGAAGCGCAGCAACATGACAGGGGCGCAACCGATGGGTGAGGGGTTTCAGCACCGACGAGGCCGTCTGGTCGCTGATGGCGACGGCTACAATGAGCATAATCACAATGCCAAGGGCCTGTTTGCGGTAGCGATAAACTAACCAGCCGATCAGGAGCGCATAGAATGGAAACCAGCTGTTTCGCTCCGTCACCCAAATCATGACCGGATCGAGCCAGGAAGCATAATGGCCGTTGAGCCAAAGAAAAAGGTCGGTATCGAATTGATTAAGATTTTGTAGCACTGTCAATGGCCACTTTGTGGTAAATATCCTTCATAGGAATGGCGAAGTCCCCAAGGCTTACCGTCATGTCGAGCGAATCATAATCCTCGTTGAGCCAGTGCCGACTATCCTGTTGTTTGGTATACACTGACACAAAATGCACTCTCTGGTCAATGTAGACTATATATTGTACGGATTCGAGCTGCTTATAACACCGTAGCTTGGTCGATAAATCCTGGCGATAGGTCGAATCGGAATGTACTTCAACCAGCAGATAGGGATTTGTGATTCCTGCTTCCTGCCCTTGTCGAAGTATAAGCTGACTTTCGCCCTTCATAACCAGCACATCGGGTTTCACGGCCAACTCACAGTCTGAAACGAAGACCAGTTTATTGCTACCCATTACCCGAACGTCAGGCATGTCGTAGAAAATCGATCGTAATACGCTAATTGTATTGGCTACAATAGTTTCGTGTCTGTCACTGGCCATGCCGATTCGTGCTCTGATCTGTCCATTAATGTATTCGATGTCATAATCAAGAGGAAGCGATTCGTCACGTAACTCATCCAGCAAAGTCCAATACTCATCCAATGTGGCCGAAATGAAAATTTCAGGCTCCTGTTTAAGGCGTTCGTTGATCTGGGTTACAAGCGAGGCAGTGGCAACCATACGCGTAGTTTTTTGATAAAGATACGAAATTAGGCGGAATGGTAATAAGATATGTGGTTTACAGTGGACTGACGCATTCCTTTTGCTAGCATCGGCCCACCGTAAATCGAAGATCATAAACCGTAACTATAGCACTAAAAACTGCTTCAGGTAGTTTCGAGCGGTCAAGATGGCTGTCTGCACATCTTCGGGGCTACCTTCGAACGCTTTATCTTCGACTTCGATACAAACCGGTCCCCGATAACGAACATCGGTCAGGGCTGCAAAAAAATGGCGCCAGCGTACGTCGCCCAGACCGGGCAGTTTGGGCGAATGATATTCGAGCGGATTGGCCATAATACCCACGCGATTCAACTTGTCAGGGTATAGCTTCACATCTTTCAGGTGAATGTGATGCAGCCGATCCCGGTAGTCGTAAATGGGTCGAACCTCGTCCATCATTTGCCAGATCAGGTGGCTTGGATCGTAGTTTAACCCCAATGCCCGCGAAGGAATGATCTCGAACATGCGATCCCAGATGGCGGGTGTCGTTGCCAGGTTTTTACCGCCTGGCCATTCGTCGTCGGTAAACCACATAGGACAGTTTTCAATGCCGATCTTTACATTACATTCTTCGGCCTCTTTTATAATGGCTGGCCAGTGTTCGGCGTAGAGTTTCAGGTTTTCGGTAATGCTCAGCGAAGGATTGCGGCCAATAAAGGTGTTGACGACCGGAACGCCCAATTTGGCCGCTGCCCGGATTACTTTTTTGATATGTTCCCGGTAAAATTCAGCCTGTTCGGGGTTCGGATCGAGTGGGTTTGGGTAGTAGCCCAGGCCCGAAATGGAAACATGATAAAGCCGGGTTAAGGTGTGAATCTGATCGATGTGCAGGTTGTCAACATCCACATGTGTGACGCCGGCATATCGACGTGTATCGGCATTACTGGTAGGCCAGCACATCAGCTCAACACAGGAAAACTGGTGCTCCGATGCAAATTTCAGAACGCCATTCAGATCATAATCGGCCAGAATCGCCGAGACAAAACCAAGATGAAGCATAGACGGGTTTATCGATTAGAGGGAGTAAAGCGGGTGGAAGCCCGCGGTTGTAAAACGTGAATGGCGGGTTTCCACCCGCCTTACTAGTAGCCTTTCGATTCTGGAATAGGTGCTAACGGTGCATCGGCAGAAACTGCGCCAAACCGCCGGTATGCTTCTTCCATGATGGCTGCGGTGGCCGATGCACCCAGTCGGGCAACACCCATCTCTTTTACTTTAAGTAAGCCGTCAAGGGTGCGTACGCCACCAGCCGCTTTTACCCGAACGTCGGGCCCGACATGATCGAGCATTAGCCGTAAGTCGTGTTCAGTAGCACCTTCGTAGCTGTATTTGCCGTCGGCTCCTTTCACAAACCCATAGCCTGTGGAAGTCTTGACAAACTCAGCGCCAACTTCCGTGCAGATTTCGCAAAGTTTGATCTTATAGGCGTCGTTAGGAAGATAATCATTCTCAAAAATAACTTTCAGAATAGCCCCATGGGCACAACAGGCTTTATGGACAACCCAGATTTCGTCGCTTACGTACTGCCAGTCTTCGCCCAGCACTTTCCCGATATTGACAACCATATCGATTTCGACGGCTCCATCCTGGCAAGCTTGTTCGGTTTCGGCTACTTTAATGCTGGTAGCACTGTTACCGTGTGGGAAGCCAATTACTGTACCCACCAGCACATCAGAACCGGCCAGTAATTCGGCAGCCATACGCACCGCATAGGGCTTGATACAAACCGAGGCAACATCGTATTTCAGCGCCAGTTCGCAGCCTTCGCGGAGTTCGGCATCGGTCAGGGTAGGGTGGAGAATCGAGTGGTCAATCATTTTGGCCAGCTCACGGATCAGGGTAGGGGTCATAGCCGTATCGGAAAATGGTCGGCTAAGTTACGGGATTGACCGGAAAAGTAATGGGAAAACGAGGGACTGCATAGGCGCTTCCTGGCTATTAGTATGAATGCTGAGGAGAATTTGCCGTTGCAGAACCAAACAACGAACCACAATTCATTGCTTCGGTTATATTTGTCACTTCAATGACGGTTAATACAACGTTAAATTATAAAACTTTTCTATAAGGAATGAAGTAAATGGTTAGCTCACTTTGCTTACAACTAAGTGATTAGTTGTAAGCTTAATTAAGGTACAAAATCAAGATGAAATCATTGCTCTGCATCGGCTGCTGGTTGCTCTTTTCTTTTTGCTGCGCTCAAACAAAGCCTAGCTTCACCATCAAGCCAAATAGCAAAGCGGTCTTACAGATAAGCTATCGCCATAATATAAAAGTAAGGCAGCTATTTACTTATTCAGATAATGTATTGCCCTACTTGGGTGAATTTAGACTAGAAGATTCTTTACCCATTGGTACCAACGATAAGTACATCAATTATGAAATTGCTAGTCCTCAGAAAGGCTATTTCGCCTTAGATAATCTGGGCGCGACAATCTACTTAGTACCCAGTGATACACTGGTTCTTACTATCGACCTTAGTCAGGATAATCCTTGGCAGAGATACCAGTTTAAGGGAACCTATGCCCGAATTAATCAATACTATTTTGACCAAGCTCGTGCCTTAAAAAGTCTACCCATTCATACGCGAGCTCAATTAGCGAACGAGATGCCAACACTGGCTATCTATCAGCAAAAGATGGATTCATTATTGAAGGTAGAGCTGGCTTTCTTTAAATCCTATCTTACCAAGCATAGCCTCCCTCTTTGGTTTGTCCAAAAAGAGAACCAATAGATTCGGTACAGTGATGCAGCTTATAGGGTAAATGCCGTTTCGTATCGAAGATTTATCAAAATGGATAGCGCCAACGCAGTGCCTAAAAACTTCTATAATTTTGTTTCACCCGCTTTCCTTAATGACCCTTCAGTAGCTCATTTAGTCGATTACCACCATTTTCTTAACGATTACTTCCTCCTCCACTATTTTCAACAAAAACGGGTAAAGGAAGCCGCCAATTACCTGCCAGCTCTAGCGTCTACTCATCTGTCAGGACTATCCTGGGATGTGTTTATGACTCGACTAATGAGCCAATATCTAGCCGGACTTCCGACAAGTGGTGAACAGATGCTAGCCAAGTACTATCCTAAGTTCACTAACAAACAGTGGATCAACCAACTGAGAGACACCTATCGAGATGCTTATACGCTTAAGCCAGGAGAGATAGCGCCTAACTTTGCGTTAGAAGATCATCTAGATTCATTAGCGTATCTGAAAGATTTTCGAGGTCAAGTAATCTATCTTAGTTTTTGGTTTACAGGTTGTGCGCCCTGCCGGCAAGAGCTGCCACTCGAAAACGAGTTGGTTAAGTATTTTGAGGGCAAACCAGTGAAAATCGTCAACATCTGTGTACGAAGCACACGAGCAGATTGGGCAAAGGTGAGTAAGTTCTACAACTTGCAAACGGTTAATCTGTATGCAAATAAGGCTTGGGAGGGCACGTTAATCAGTAAGTACAATGTCAAATCTTTTCCTCATTACGTCTTGATTGATCAGGAAGGTAAAATTGTGAAGAACAATTGTAGTCGTCCAAGTGGTAACGCAAAAGCAGAAATAGCTATCCTTTTAAAACAGTAGTTCTTTAAACAAATTAATTCCTGGAAGTCTTATTTCAGATGGGTTAGTGATTTTCAAGTAACAGGATTTACGTTTGCCATTCCGATGCGCAACAGGTTATTTTACCAGATAACGAGACGTAAATGATGGTCTGGTCGATTTTACTCCTGTCGTTTTTCTGTCGTATACCCGAAGCTCCTCCAACCATTGCTGGTTTAGGCCAGTATGTACTTGGCATGACTACAAGCGACTTGCCCAATAAAAGAGATTTTCAGGAAGTCGAACCGGTGCTTGTCAAAGGAACGCTGGCCCTGACGTGTGCTCAGGTTCGTCTGTTTACGGCTCAGTCGGTAGAGGTGAATGGATTGTTAGTTACTAAGCTGTCGCTGGTATTTTACGAGGGCAAACTGTTTCAGATTTCCTGCGATGCCAACGATGAGCTACAGAAGATGTTTCACCTGCAATATGGGCAAGGGGTTCATACAGTCGCGCAACACTTGAATCTGTGCGGCACACAAACTAATAAACTCCTCACATTGGAAGGCGAAATTTGGCAGCGTGGCAATGTACTGGCACGGCTCGTTCTGGCCAGGGGCTACGATAGCAACTGCCAGATGACCGTTTCCCGGCGACTGGTAATCACTGATCAACGGGTTTCGGCGCTCTGCTCGGCCTGTGATCTGTCGGCCACTGACCCATTTCTGGAAGCATTTGATCGCGTAAACGTTGGTCGTAGATGAACGACGGGACTACAGGCTTATTCCGCCTGTTTACCGCGAGCCATGATGGCGGGATTGCCATTCTCGGAGCGGAGTCGGGCTACCCGAATACCCGATAGCCCTCGATGCCAGAGTACATAGTCGCTGAGCGGATACGGAGTAACAACTACGGCTCCCTGCTCCGATGACGCGTGCATCAGGTGTAACTGTCCGTTGGGTTGTCGAACCACCAGTCCAACGTGTCTCATGTCAAGACCGGGCCGGGCGGCCATCAGCATGACAATATCCCCCTCACGAAGCGACGCTTCAGCCTGTTTGACCGCCTTTTTGGGAATAAATGAGAAGGTCTGCTGGCTAATCGACGCTTCCGTTTGGGCGACTTGCTTGAGAATAGCGGGGTCGGTTAACCGGGGGTATTTATACGTTGCGGTCGTCATGTACGAGACGGGCTTCGCTACTGACATGCTACCGGGCAACTCGCGAGTTACGTCGGTTACCAGCCCTTTGCGCTCGTTATCACGTAGCCAATCTGAAAAGTAATGCAGTCGGCTGGCGTAGCCGTCGATTCGCCCATCCCGGTACCGAAGTTTGGTCAGATAAGTTCGGAACGTTTGCTCAAAAAGGGTCTGATTCTGTTTAGTGCCTATATCCTGCCAGGCCAGCGAGAGCGCCAGCACGGTTTCCAGATAGGTCGTGCAATCGAACTCGTGCAGGTTTACCACCAATTGCTCGGTTGGATTGACATCCAGCGTATGCGACAAATACGGGCAGCCTATAAACTGCCTGCCGATGGACAGGATGGTCTCGGGCGTGGTTTTACCACCGACGATGGTCAGCGATTGCTGATTCGACGAAACCGTAATTCCCTGAGCCTGTGTACTGAATGATATAAGTAAGAAAAAGAATGCCGTAAACAGTTTCATCATGGTGGAATGGGCTCGGTTTCCAGTATTGACGGAGCAAACCCCAAAAAGTACCTAAAAGTTACGATTTTATTTCCAGTACGCGTACACTCCGGGGTGGAAGAAGCAGGGGAACCCCCGCCGTGCCGACAATCTCAAGTTCGGTATCGGTCAGGAAAATATCCACAAACCGATACCTATTCACAACCTTCAGTCCCATAGTGTCAAAAGCCGCTTTGGGCACCTGGATCGTTGTGTCATAGGTGTTGTACGCTGAGAAGTTGCAGACAATCAACAGTTTTTGTCGGTCGGTAAAGCGCAGGTAGCTATAAATCTGATGAGCATCATAACCTGGACTCTGGCCGTTATCGTTTACATATTGAAGGTCATAAAAATAACCGTTCTGGATGGCGTCGGAACCCATGACCAGATAATTCAACTGCTGATAAAACGCCCGTAAATTTCGCTGATCGTCGGTGAGTCGGCCGCCGTCATAATTACCGCCATTGAGCCAGCCCTGCCAGCGAGGCATGCCCCAGTAATCGAAAATGGTGGTCCGGCCGTCATTGCCACTGAACCCTTCCGAGCCTTCAGCCTTAACGCCCACTTCCTGACCAAAATAGATTAGTACCGGGCCCGTATGCATGGTGGCCGTCAAGGTCATGGCCGGAACGGCCGCCCAGGGGTCATTGGCAAAAAAACGGGAGGCTATGCGCTGCTCGTCGTGGGTTTCCAGAAAACGAAGCATGTGTTGGGCAAAATCGCCGGATTCCTGCTGCCACACGCGGGTGAGGTCATAGCAGGACCCATGCCCTTCCATGAGCCGCCGAACCGAATCGTAGAGTCCCACTTTGTCGTAGAGGTAATCGAACCCGCCCACGAAAATAAACGGCCGATATAAGCCCGGATCATAAATTTCCGCAATGAAAATTATGTGTGGGTAGCGACGCTTTATCCGGCTAATAGCCCACTGCCAGAACTCGACGGGCAGCAGATGCGCCATATCGCAGCGGAAACCATCTATTCCTTTGGCCGACCAGAAGAGCAGAATGTCCAGCATCTGATGCCAGGTAGCAGGAATCGGGTCGAAGTGGCGGCTTCCATCAAAAACATTGATGCCATAATTGAGCTTGACAGTTTCGTACCAGTCGTTAACGTCGGGACTCGCCGTGAGGGAGCCGCTGCCCGTTACTTTAGCCGGAAATTCCTGTAGGGTAGTCGTAGCTCCTTCGGGGGCCTGAAACGATTGGCCCGGTAAATAGTAGAAGTTGTTGGTTGGCGAAAACCCGACCGTCGTATCGTCGTTCTGTCCCAGATCGACCACCCCTGTAGGTTTGGCATCCGATTGATATTGACGCGCAACGTGATTGGGTACGAAATCGATGATAACTTTCAGGTTATGGGCGTGTGTCCGTTGAATGAGCGCGTCAAATTCGGCCATGCGGTCGGGTACACTAACGGCCAGATCGGGATCGACGTCGTAGTAATCTTTAACCGCGTAGGGGGAACCCGCCCGACCTTTCACCACTACCGGATCGTCGGGGCGAATGCCATAAGCAGAATAATCGGTTTGGGTAGCGTGTTCAATAACGCCCGTGAACCAGATGTGCGACGCTCCAAATTGTTTGATGGCCTGTAGGGCCGTATTATTGATGTCGTTGAATTTTCCGACACCGTTCTCCTCCAACGTGCCATTCCAGTGGTTGGTCGTATTCTGATTACCAAACAGGCGGGTAAAAATCTGGTAAATGATCAGTTTGTCCATCACCGGGACAGCAGATGCAGTGTACATATTTTAAAAAGCGAAAGGGTGAAAGAGTGAATGAGTGATGGCGAAACGGAGCGAATCTGCAGATGGCCGTTCGCTCTTTCACCCTTTCGCCCTTTCACTCTTTAATTTCTCCACACAAAACTAGGCTCTTTTTCGGCTAAAATATTGGGCTAATTTTACGTTCTTGTTGCATTATTCTCATTGCTACCTATGATATCTATGAAACGAAGCACGTTTACGGGCCTTCTAATTCTCTTGACCCTATTCCAAACGGCGGTGGCGCAGAACGCCCTCATCCAGCGCGTTAACCCGACCAACTGGTGGGTGGGGATGAAAAACCCAGCTCTCCAACTGCTGATCTATGGCCCGAATGCTGGAACGCTAGCCTACTCGCTGAACTATCCGGGTGTAAAACTGGTCAAAACCCATACGGTCGAAAATCCGAACTACGCCTTTCTGGACCTGACCATTGCATCCACCGCCAAACCAGGTACAATTAAACTGGTCGGTAAACGTGGCAATCAGACCTTAACTCAGCCATTTGAACTAAAAGCACGCGATAACAGCCCGAAAGGACAAGGTGTTTCAGCCGCCGATTTCATCTACCTGGCCATGCCCGACCGCTTTGCCAATGGCGATGAAAGCAACGATAAATTTGCCGATATGGCCGACCCCAACGCCGACCGGGCCAACCCGTTCTATCGGCACGGGGGCGATTTGGCCGGAGCCGCTCAGCATCTGGATTACCTGAAAGATCTGGGCGTTACGGCGCTCTGGTTTACACCCGTTCTGGAAAACAACCAACCCCTGACCAACGAAGGGGGAGCGATGCGGTCGGCCTACCACGGCTATGGCTTTACCGACCATTATGCTATCGACAAACGATTTGGTGGCAACGAGGCTTATAAGTCTTTTGTGAAAAAAGCGCACGCGATGGGCCTCAAGGTGGTGCAGGATGCGGTTTATAACCACTGCGGTATCAATCACTGGCTGCTGAAAGACATGCCCAGCAAAGACTGGCTGCACCAATGGCCTACCTACACCAACACGTCCTACAAATACCAGCCCATTACCGACCCACACGGAGCCGACCGCGACCGCAAAGTTACGCTCGATGGCTGGTTTGTGCCGTTCCTGCCCGACCTCAATCAGAGTAATCCCTATGTGGCCAATTTCCTGATTCAGCACGCGATCTGGACGGTCGAAAATTTTGGGGTCGATGCCTGGCGGGTCGATACGTATATGTACAACGATCAGCCGTTCATGAACCGCTGCAATCAGGCCCTTATGGACCAATATCCGAAGATTCACATTTTCGGCGAATCGTGGGTGAATAACGTGGTCGATCAGGCGTATTATACACGCAATAAAATCGATTTCCCCTTTAAATCGAACCAACCGGGTGGACTCGACTTTGTGCTGTATTCATCCATGCTTGATGCCCTGAAGCAGAAATTTAGCTGGGACGACGGTGTCAATCGGTTTTATCAGGCGTTGGCGCAGGATGCTGTTTATGCTGACCCGAATAAGCTGGTCACCTTTCTGGATAACCACGATACCGACCGCTATCTGTCGGTCATTGGCGACGATTTCGACAAGTATAAAATAGGTCTGACCTGGCTGCTGACCACACGTGGCATTCCGTCGATGTATTACGGTACCGAAATTCTGATGAAGAATTTCAAAGACCCGTCGGATGCTGAAGTGCGTCGGGATTTTCCGGGTGGTTTTCCCGGTGATAAGCAAAATAAGTTCGAAGCTGCTGGCCGGACCGACCGCGAAAACGAAGCCTTTCAGTTTGTGCGCAAACTAGCGACTTACCGACGCGATAATCCAGTGATGCATACCGGAAAACTGATGCAGTTTTTACCGCAGGACGGTACGTATGTGTATTTCCGCTACGATGGCACGAAGACCGTGATGGTCGCTACGAATACCAATGAAAAAGAAATTACCCTCGATACGGCCCGGTTTGCCGAACGGATGAACGGGTTTACAAACGCTCGCAATGTATTGGCCGACCAGCCGCTAACGGATTTGAAAATGCTTAAACTACCTGCCAAATCGGCACTGGTGCTGGAGTTGATGAAGTAAGCTGTGAACTGCTGGCCAACTGTGGGTTGGTCTTTCGAAACTTTCTACGGTACAGGAAGTTGAGTAACTTCAAACGTAATTTTATGCTATGAATTCGCCAAACGCATCCAATGGTTTAGCTACTGAGCGGCTACAGTCGGCTGAGGCCGTGCAGTTGGCGCTGGCGGCTTACGATGCGTCGCTGAATGGGATTATTTCGATGCGGGCGATCCGTAATCGGAATGGAAAAGTCGTTGATTTTTTGATGCTGACAGCCAACCGGGCTGTTGAGCGCATTTTGGGAATGCAGCCCGAAAAAATCGCTGGAACGCGTATGCTGGAAACGTTTCCGGGTAATGTTGAGTCGGGAATGTTTGCCTTATACGAGCGAGTGGTTGACACAGGAGAAGCTGAACAGATCGTCCATCATTATACCGATGTGTATGGCTTAGAGGGTTGGTTCGAAGTGTCGGCCGTACGCTCCGAACCGGATCAACTGGTTATTACATTCATCAACGTAACCGATAGCAAGCAGGCTGAACTTAAAATAAAGCAGCAGGCCGATCTGCTGCAGGCTGTACTCGATCATACACAGGCGGCCATATCGCTGCACCAGGCTATTCGGGACGAAACCGGAACCATTGTCGATTTTCATACGATTCTGGCCAACCAGCAGGCAATTCGGATGTGGGGCGACCTGGCTGAGCCCATCCTGACCAAACGATTTTTTGAGGTGGCTACATCTGAGCAACAGGAAATCGACTTTGCCAAATATGTGCGGGTGGTGCAAACGGGCGAACCGGATCTGAGTGAATTTAGTATTGGCGATCAGTGGTGGTTGCGGCTGACGACCCGGTCGGGCGATGGGGTTGTAATTTCGAACGTCGATATTTCGGAGAACCATCGTTACCGGCTTCAGGTAGAAGCAACGAACCTGGAGTTGAAGCGTTCGAACGAAAACTTGCAATCGTTCGCCTACATTGCCAGTCATGATTTACAGGAACCATTGCGCAAGATTCAGTCGTTCGGGGATATTCTTCGGAGCCAATACGCTGGTCAGCTTGATCGGGACGGAATTGATATTGTCGAACGCATGCAGATAGCCGCCGAACGGATGTCGTTACTGATTCGGGATTTACTGGATTATTCCCGGATTACAACCCACCGCGAAACGTTTCGGTTATTTTCATTGGCAAGACTCCTTGAGGACATTATCGAAGACCTTTGGCATCCGATTGAACAGACTAATGCAACGATTCACTTGGGGGCTGATCAGGAATTGCCAGACATTATGGGCGATCGGTTGCAGCTACGGCAACTGTTTCAGAACCTGCTCTCCAACGCGCTTAAATTTTGCCGGAAAGATGCCGAGGGCGTGACGATTGCTCCGGTGGTCCAGATTTCAGCGAAAAAGATATGTAGTTCTGAGGCCCCCCTAGCTATCCAGTCGGCCTTATCAACGAAACGATCCTATTGGTCTATTGCGATCATGGATAATGGCATTGGGTTTGATCCGAAATATACCGACCAGATTTTTCAGGTTTTTCAGCGCCTTCATGCCCGGCATGAGTTCACGGGTACAGGCATCGGACTGGCCATTGTTAAAAAAGTGGTCGAGCAGCACGACGGTGCCATTCAGGTTCAGAGTCAGATAGGCGAGGGAACGACATTCACGATTTATCTTCCTGTTTAGTTTTTCGATAGGATTCACAGGATTTGTTATAATTCATTCCGATCCTGTGAATCCTGTCGAAAACAATTCCAACGGTTTGCGCTGGGTCGGAATCCTATGAAAAACCGCTAATCGTATGAAACCACTTTTCCTTCTTTTCTCACTGCTTTTACTTATCTCTGGATGTCAAAAAGACGGCGCTAGTCCGATTGATGATGGTACCTTGCCCGGCCAGTTCCGGCTTGAACTCGACCCAGTCCGGTGTTCGATGCCTACCACGCAACGGCTATCGATTAAAACTACAGGCGCATCCATTTACCACTTTACCTACGATCGTTTTGGTGTAGGGTCTTATCAACTTGCCGGTGTGAAAGCCGTAAAAACCAGCTCGACGGCCTACGACCTGTCCGTGGATGGGCAGTCCATCGGGCAGTATGCGTTTGAAGAGCTTCGTACGCTGAACGGTACCCAGAAACGATGGGTATTGATGGTTCATCATCGGCTTAGCGAGCCCGATGGCCTGGAATTCATGGGCGTGAAAGAGTAGGACTAACCAGGTGATTTTCGGGCAAGTTTTTCAGAGGGGCAGTAAGGTACTGGCGAATCGTTTACTTTTGTTGCTTGTCAACCTGAATCATTATGCCTATCAAAGCCTTCCTGTTCGATCTCGACGGGGTTATTGTCGATACTGCCATCTATCACTACCAGGCCTGGAAACGATTGGCCAATGAGCTTGGCTTCGATATATCGGAAGAGTTTAACGAGAGCCTGAAAGGCGTTAGTCGGATGGAGTCGCTGGACCTGATTCTGGCGCATGGGGGGCTGACCTTACCCGATGAGAAAAAAGCTGAACTGGCAGCTCAGAAAAATGCCTGGTATCTGGAACTGGTGAGCCGGATGACGCCCGAAGATATTCTGCCGGGTGTAGCGAGCTTCTTTTCGCAAGTACGCAAAGCCGGAATCAAAACTGCGCTGGGTTCGGTTAGTAAAAATGCGGGTATGATTCTGGATCGGATTGGCATGACCGATGCCTTCGATGCCATTATCGACGGTAATAAAATCAGCAAAGGCAAACCTGACCCTGAAGTATTTACCAAAGGTGCCGTCGAACTAGGCTTTAGCCCAGCCGAGTGTGTCGTGTTTGAAGATGCTGTCGCGGGGGTAGAAGCCGGTAAGCGGGGCGGTATGTTCGTCGTTGGTCTTGGTTCACCCGAAATTCTCACCCAGGCTGATTTAGTGGCTCCCTCGCTCGAAGCATTAACCGTAGACGAGGTATTGCAGAAAGCAGTATAAGCACTCCTTCTGAACCAGTTTGGGCCATTCAGATTTTTCTGTCATCCCGACGAAGGAGGGATCTTCGAGTGCTAAGAAATTCGAGATCCCTCCTTCGTCGGGATGACAGAAAATAACCTACTTCGTTCTGATACGGTTAGCTTACACAGCTAAACTTAAAACAATTAAAACGCTAACCAGCCTGATAACTTGATGGCGAACGGTGTTACCGGAATACCGGTGCGACCGATATTGTCGCGGTAGGTGAGCCGGTGAACGGCGTCGATGCGTAACACTTTGAAGATGTTGTCGATACCGTATCCTACTTCGACATACGGTGTTCCCGTGAGCGAGCTGAATCCTTCGACCGCCTGACCAGTAGCATTGGTGGCCGGAATCATAGCCAGATTCTGCGACGAAACACTTCCCGCCAGTACTTTAGCCGTTATCAACTCCCGCCATTTGAGTCGACGCAGTAAGGGCAACCGGTTGAACAGCAGACCGTTGAAATTATGTTCAAATTGAACAGTAGCCCAGCGGTCGCAGACGAACTCGAAATAATTCATCAGGTTATACGCATTACCGACGTAGAACGACGACTCATTCCCAAGTGGCATGTAGAGCAGCGGGTAGGGGACGGTAGACGGAATAATACCCGTTCCGATGGTGTAATACGTTCGGCCCAGTACGCCCATTCGGAACGAATGCTTCAGGGTTAGTGCGATGCGGTGATAGGCAAAGTCACCGTCGAGAACATTCCGAAGGCCTAATGTGTAGCGTAACGTCAGGATGGGTTTGCGAATGGCTCCGGTGCTGACGCGTACGTTATCGTTCTGAAGTATAAGCTCGTCGGGAGCGAAGCGGGTTTCTGAAATCAGTTCCGTCGTTTCGTAAGTGCTTCGGATCGTCTGGTCGTCGTCGTGTCGCTGTGGCGTAAACGCAAACGGAAACAGAGGCTCAAAGCTACGATTTCGCAGCGCCAATGTCTGGGTGAACCCCCGGCCCATCTCCCGTCGGAAATAGATCAGGTTTTCTTCCTGAAAATAAGGCCGTCGGATCGTACCGAAGCGTGAGTAAGCCGCAAATAGCGAATTATTGCCAATATTGTCGGCCGATACACCCAGCCGTTCCAGATCGTACGAACGCTTTACACCGAAGACTGTCCAGGGCTTGCGGCTAATAATGTACTCGATGTTGGCGCTATATTTCAGTTGTTCGTCGTGGGTGCCGTAGGCAACATAGCCACTCAACAGCCATTTCTTGCTAAAGCCGGTAGTGGTGCGTAATCCCAGGCGAAACCGATTGCCTTCTACATCGTTATTGGCGTAGGAATACAGAATAGGCCCTAGTTCCAGATTCGATTTGCCCAGTGGTTTATAGCCGATGACACCCAGTTTGATGATCTCACCACCTATTTTCATCAATGGTACATTGCGTACCGAATCGACAACTCTCATGGCCCGAAGCTCCTTTGCTGAGATTGAACTGGGCCGTACACTTTGCCAGAATGCCGGGTCGGCTTCCTTGTAATCCTCGGCCAGTTCGATGGCGGGGTCGTAAAAGGTGATATCCCTCGGATTATTCTCGATGATGTTCTGCGCCGATGTGAAGAAGCGGACTAGTGCGCCCGGCGACCGGGGAGTCGGTTCGTCGCTGTCGATGGTCACCTCTGTTTGCGTTGGGAAGCGTAATCCCGACGGAGTTGTGTCCCAGACCTGCTCGATATGGAGTTCATCCACAAAGTTGATGTTGGCCCGTTTGTCGACCTGAGCGTCAATCTGGGCCAGGGCAAAATGGGTTGTATCAATCCAGATGGTTCCGTTAAACGCCAGATCGCTCAGTCGTTTGGGGGCGAACTCAATGGCGTAACAAACCGCATTGTTGAGCTGAACGGTGTCTTTCAGGCGGTATGTATAGATCGTTTCCCACTGGGCACCGATGGGTGAAGGGATGTCTTTTCGGAGTACGATCAGGGCGTTCCGATAAAAATTATACTGCTGAAATGAGGCCCCGGTCAATTGAGCAATCAGCCCGCCATCCGATACGCCTACCCCCGTTACATGTGATTTCAGCAGGTGCTCTTTGGTTTTTTGGGGGTTGGTACGGGCGTAAAAATTGGAGATCGTTTCGGAGATAAATACCGGTACGGCTGGCTGACCATTTTCGTCGGTGATGGCCGGAAGTTTACCCAGTAGTTTACCGATTGGTCCGGGGCCTTTGTTATTCTTTCGCTTTTGGGCGAAGTTGTTGATGTAGGCTTCAATTTTGGTGTAGCTTTCGTACTGATAGGCCTGTAACTGTGCCGGATTGTACTGGTCTCCCCGACGGACCGCTTCCCGCATCACCCGGTAAGCGGGGTCGCCCCCTTTGGCGTACACTTTTACCTCCTGCAAGCTGGTAGCAGCTGCTGTTAAGTGCGCGTCAATGACCTGAGTGATTTGTGCCAGAACGGGATACTTGCCCGTACGATACCCCAGGCTAAGTATCTGAAGTGAGTCGGATAACTCGCTGGTACGTAGTAAGTAACGTCCGTTTACGTCGGAAGTAGTACCCGAGGTTTTTCCTTTTAAAGCAATGCTGGCAAAGGGGATGCCCTCGCCTGTAGCTGCATCGATTACCTGACCGCTAATGGTATACACTTTCGGCTGAGCTGTGATCTGAATCGACCAGCCAGTCAGTAAAAGAACAATAGCCGTTAAGGTGCGTAGTAGTGAATTCATTCAAACAGTATGTCAGCAAACTGTTGTCCTATACGTAAGCGAAAAATAGTCAATAGAGTTTACTATAAACTAAAAAAAACGCCCCAAAAATCATCCTGGTCAGTAAAACCTTAAGGATATTCTAAAAAAGAAAGGTATTGTACTATTCTGCTGACTAAGATAGCTTCCTGTCTGGTAATCAATACGTATGGTAGCATATTTCCGTTGCAGCCGAAGGGATATAAAAACCAATAGGAATGTAGCACTGCTACATTCCTATTGGCAATCCAGGGTTACTGCCCTAATTGCTACTGCACAGATGGATAAGCCTGTTGAGCGGCTACAATACGCCACTTTTTATCCTGCTCCCGCAGTACATGGGTATAAACTGATGGCGTTGCTGCTCCGGTGAGTGTGCCTCGTACGACAATGAGTCGATCATCGAGAGCTTCGGCATTCGTTACCTTGGTTTTGATAACTTCGGGTGCTGTTCGTTTGAGCAGATTTTGCTGTACATCCGAACCATGTAGAAGCGTTCCGGCCTCCGTCAGTAAGGCTGTTTTGGCATTCATTACACTGGCTAGAGCGGCTGTATCGCCTTTACTGTAAGCGTTGGCGTAGGCTGTTTCGACAGCATTGGCAATGGAATCGACTTTGGTCTGTGGCATCGACTCAGGCCGGGGTTTGTTGCCACGTACCCAATTCTTACCAGCATTAGCCAGTTTATCGAAAACGGGTACATCGAACCCGATGCCAGCCGCAAAAACGATGGCGACGATTGCCGGGAGAATAAGCTCTTTCTGAAGGCTACCTGTCCGGCGGTTTCGCGTATAGCCTACCAGCGATGACCAGTTATTGACAATGTGAAAAACAGCGGCTGTTACGAACAGAATGCCGAACCAGGCATGGGTATGATCGACAATGTGTGAACCCTGACCGAAGTAAATCAGGAGACCCGTAACGGCCAACACCAGAAAAATGGCAGCAACAAACAGACTAACTAAATTTTTGGACTTCATAAAGCAGATTAGGTGGAAGAGGAGCCGAGTACCTCAATCGACTACAATTCAGATCAGAAATTAGTATGCAGAGGTAAAATGAAATGCAAAGTTATGACGGAATTAATCGCCGAACTATTAGCCCTCTGCTTTAGCTGTGGGCTAATAGAATAGGACTGATTTCTATTAATATGGCTTATACTCGCTGGGCGTGTTCTAAAAAAGAAACTCCTTCCGCAGGGCAGGAGGAGTTGTCTTAACCTAATCTAATCTGATGAAGTGTAATGATCGTCGGGCATTTCAATAAGAAAGCTTCTTTGAAATCCCTGTTTCGTTGACCGTTCTACGAACGAGGACGTCCACCGCGTCCGCTGCCACCACTGCGGTTGCCACCACCATTACCAGATGGCGATGATTGCTGTTGACCTTCGTTGTTATCGTTTCCACCGTTGTCATTTCCTTTTAGGTCGTCATTTTCAATTGATTTCCGGCGTTTCTGGGGCTGGTCGAAACTCATTTTACCCAGCTTGTAGCTGAACGTCATCCGAACACCGGCGTTGTAAAAGCTCGTTTGCGAATTCTGAGTCAGGATTGGAGAGGCCAACTCAGCGCGTTGGGTAAACGGATGGTTGAAAATGTTTTCAGCCGCTAAGCCTAAGCTGGCTTTCTTGTTGTTGAATTCTTTCCGCAGACCCAGGCTGTAGAAATACATGGGACTCTGATAACCCTGCAACTGGATCTGTTTGCCACGGCCGCCACCGAAGAGCTGGAAGCCCCAACCATTGGCCAACGAGATGCTGCTCATGATACGGCCACCAATTACCCAGCCTGCGTTCGAAGCCGAATAAATGGGGTTGGCGTTGTTATTGGTCAGATTCACATGGTACAAATCGATACCACCGCCCAGTTGTAATTTTTTAAACAGCATCCCATTCCCAAATAGGTTCAGACCGGCCGCATCTTCGTGACCAACGTTTTGGTAGCTGGTACGGATCACCTGTTGGAGTACAGGGTTCGTCGGGTCGCCGATCGACTGTTGTGATACGTCCCGAACAGCCGTGATTTCGTTATTGGTCCGGCGGGCGAAAAGCGACGCATTCAGGTACAAACCTTTGATGTTGGCGCTGGTACTAAACTCCACGTTGTCGGTCAATTCGGGCGACAGATAGGGGTTACCAATTGTGATGTTGGTCGGGTTAGCTGCGTTGATATTCGGGTTCAGGAACTGAATACCAGGGCGTTGAATCCGGCGGTTGTAGGCCAGTTTAATGATTTTACCACCCTTCAGACTTTTCGAGATGTTGATGCTTGGCACAATGTTACCATAGTTCGGAATGGTCGCGGCCGGGGTTACTGTCTCATTACTGAACCGGGCATTGATGAATGTGTACTCATACCGGGCACCGGCTTTGATGGTGAACTTGCTCTTGGTTGTCATCGTATACGACAGATACGTAGCGGCAATGTTCTGATTGTAGAACAGCGCATTGGCTGGGCGTGATGTGTCGAGTTGATAGCCGCCTGTTTCTCCCGTCGAGAAATAATACTGGTAATCGCTGTTGGCCTGCCGGAAAATCCCTTTGCCACCGAACTCCAACAACTGATTCGTTTTGATCGGTGTCTGGTAGTCGAGCTGCAGCGTCGATTCCTGGTTGTAGCTGGTGTTGTCGTTCTTCTGCCGTCCCGTCACGGTATGGAAGTCGGTGCCACCGAGCAAGTCGGCTACGAAATCGTTGGTACGGTTGTTTCGGCTATAAAGCGCCAGCATACTGAATTCCTGCTGTGGCTTATAGATTTTAGTATAGGTGACGTTGGCATCGACCGTACCCGACAGATCCGTTGTTTTTACATTCCGATTCGTAATGATGGGAAAATAACTGCTCGGAGCCGTCGTTTGGGTCAGTAGGTTGTTCTGGTTGGTAATGCCATTGCGGGCACCGTAGCGGATACTGGCTGTCAGCGACGTATTCTTGTCGATGTCGTAATCCCAGCCCAGTTGGAAGTTGCCGTTCAGGCGTTGGTTTAGCGTATTGGCGCTCTGGAGCGTTCGGGTAGAAGCCGAGTACGTGTTGGTGACAGGGTCGTAAGAGCGGGTGGTCTGGTCGTTCAGGAACGATCCCTTAATATTGTATTCAGCGCGTCCGAAACCACCCAGCGAAAAGCCCATCTTGCCCGTCCGGTAATTGCCATGCAACCCCAGCATACTACCCCGGTTGCCAAGGCCGCCGTTGGCGTCCAGCGTCATGCCCTGGAGCGTGTTTTTCTTGGTGATGATGTTGATAATCCCCGCTGAACCTTCGGCATCGTACTTAGCAGATGGAGAGGTAATAACTTCAACGGTCTTGATCTGATCGGCCGGAATCTGTTTCAGGGCGTCGGCTACGCTGCTGGCGACAATCGTACTCGGCTTGTTGTTGATCAGGACGCGTACGTTGCTACTCCCACGCAACTGGACATTCCCATCCAGATCGACCGACAGCATCGGTACTTTACGCATGATGTCGGTCGCATCTCCGCCTTTGGCAGCCAGGTCCTTATCCGCGTTATACACCAGCCGGTCTACTTTTTCTTCGACCATAGCAGCCTGACCAACTACGTTGACTTCGGCCAGTGTTTTGACATCAGGAGCAAGTTTTATGGTGCCCACATTGACAGAGCCGCCTTTAGCAATGGTCAGTACCGCACTGCGTTTGTCTTTATAGCCAATGAAGGAGTAGAGTAGTCGATATTTGCCCGGTGCTATCCGATTCATGGTAAATTGCCCCTGGGCATCGGCCGTTGTTCCATCGATCGGTTTATTGGTCGATAAGTTCAACAACGCCACAGTTGCGAACTCAACGGGTTTGTTGGTGGTCGAGTCCATCAGAACACCCGTAATTTTTCCGTTACCACGGGCAATCGGATCGGCTTCTGAAGGTGTGGCTCCCGGTTGAGGAGGAATACCTTCGGGCGAAATCGTGGACGGTGTTGAGCCAGCGGGCGCAGTAAAGTTGTCAGGTGTAGTCGGTTGCGAGGTGGTTCCGAATGGATCGGGGGGCGTTGCCGCAGGAACTGTTAAGCTGCTGGGCTGCGTGCTTTGGGGCGTTGTAGGGTTGGTACTGCCCGGTAGGGGCTGCACCTGCCCAAACGCAGTGGTTGCACTAACGACAAGTATAGAAAAAATCAGCGTTTTCATAACGGTTAAAATTGACGCGTCAAATGTCCAATAGTTGGACTACTCCAGAAAATTAATTTGGCGGAATGCCCGTTTTTGGCTGTCGAAGAGGATAAATAGCCGGGCGAAAAAATATGAATGCACCTGCATCCATCAAAACACAATAGTTTGGAAAACGTTTGAAAAACAGACTGTAAGAAATCGATCCAGCGCTGATTTATAGAGTAGTACAGTGATGGACTGGCAATTTTGAGGGTGAGCTGAGTTATCACCAATCGCTATCTGCTAAATTCGATTTCTGACAGATTGATCGAACAGGAAATGAGTTAACGGTCGACAAAAAGGCGGTAAGGACCGTGATGGCTTGGGCGTAAACCAGTACATTTGTCGGTAAACTAGTAACTTGCTTAACGCACTATTAACGTGTTATGACGCGGCTTCTGTTGGTTTTAGCCTTATTCTGCCCTGTTTTTTACCTGTTTACGTATAATTCCGGTTACGGCTACGATGCTTATGAATATCTGGTAATTGCGCGTTCGCTCAACGAAGGGTATCAATTATATGATTTTATTCCGTCGAAATCTTACCTGCTCTATTCATCGACAAGTGTACTGCTGAATCTGCTGGGAGGCTACAACCACGTTACGGTTTCGGCGCTTATTACGCTACTGGCAATTGGTGTCTTGATTTCGGCCTGGCAGGCTGGTCGGGTATTTAGTGAGCGAGCGGCTTTACTGACCACCCTGTTAACGGCGATTGGCTGCTTTTTCATGGAAATGAATTTCCTGGAGCCCGAAAGCTGGGTCGCTATCTTTGGCCTGAATGCCTTTACGGTGGCTGTCGGGAATAATGGCAAGCCAAACTGGCGGTGGCTGGCTGCTGGCGTTTTGCTGGGAATCGGCATGTGCTTCAAGAGCGTAGCCGCCTTTTACGTTGTTGGCTTTGGGGCGTATATCCTGCTCCTGTGCCTGACGGGTCGGATTACCTTCTGGCCAATGGTGATTCGGGGCATGCTGGTGTTGCTGGGCTTTGCTCTGCCTTTGCTGTTGTCGATTGGCTACTTCTACCTAACCAATCGACTGGATGCGCACCTGGAGTGGACTTACATTTATCCGTTCAGCGGGTATCCGGCTCATACCTTATTTCTGACTAAGTTTCTGATCAAGCTGAGCTGGCTGCTGCTCTTATTGCTACTATCGGCTGTGCTGGTGGTACAGCGACCGTATCGGATTATTTATCAGAAGACGCCTGCGGTATGGCTGGCGTTGCTGCTGGCCGCCTTTGCCTGTATGACGATGCTGAAGACACAGGCGAGTCATTACTTCTTTCAGGCGGCTGTTTTCTTCTCGGTACATCTGGGTTTTCTGGCCGATCAATGGCTGGACCTGTACGAAGCTCGTCATCGGAACATACCCTATCGGCTCATTTTTATGGGTACGGGCGGGGTAGGTGCACTCCTGCTGGTGAGTTTACTGCTTTATCGCCCGGCTGCACTGAAGCGGTTTACGTCCGTATCTGATTATTCAGGCGAAGATCAGGCTGGCGCGTTTATTCGGGAACAAGCGGGTGATGGTCATGTGTTACTCTTCGACAACGCTATGAGTTTGTACTACCTCTCGGACCGGGAGCCGAATGTGCCGTTCTTTTTTACCGAAATGCAGACCACCCATTACATTGAATCGCATCCTGATACGTACGGGAAAGCCCTGGCCGACACCAGCCTGAAGTTGGTTATTTTTGGCAATCGGTCCAGCCTGATCGACGATAGTACGGCTATCAGCAAACCCACCAATGCGTATGCGATCCGACAACTGCAGGCTGGTTTACAACAACATTTCGTTAAGGTGAAAGACCCTCGATTCCCGCTAACCTATTGGGTACGGAAGTAACCCCTGCGTAGTTGGCTTCTTTTCGATTATCTTTGTTTTATGTTGCTATCCGTTCTGATTCCTGCTTACAACGAGTTCAAAAATATAGATACGCTCATTGAGAAAGTTCAGGCTGTTCCGTTAACGAAAGAAATTATTATTGTCGACGACGGCTCTACCGATGGCACGCGCGATCGACTGAATACCTATCGCTCTGTGCCGAACATGAAGATTGTTTTTCACGAGCATAATCAGGGAAAAGGCGCTGCTATTCGCACGGCTATCCAGCACATGACCGGCGACATTGCTATTGTGCAGGATGCCGATCTGGAATACGAACCACAGGACTATATGGCGCTGGTGCAACCCATTATAGATGGAAAGGAGCAGGTCGTGTATGGTTCTCGATTCTTAAAGCCTGAAAACCGCCATTCGTATATGAGTTTTTATATCGGTGGGCAAGTTGTAACCTTGCTGGCCAATATTCTGTATAATCAGCGGTTAACCGACGAGCCTACCTGTTATAAAGTATTCAGGTCCGATTTTTTGCGGTCCATCCCACTCGATTGTACTCGTTTTGAGTTTTGTCCTGAAGTAACGGCCAAAGTGGCCAAACGGGGTATAAAAATCAAAGAGTTGCCGATCAGCTATTACCCCCGTTCCATTGCCGAAGGGAAGAAGATTTCCTGGTTCGATGGCATCGAAGCTATCTGGGTACTCTTCAAATATCGGTTTGTGAAATAACGTAGTCAGGCATGGTCAAGAGTGGTCAGGCCTTGTCAAGAGTTGTAAAGCTATACCTGACCATTCTTGACCACACCTGACTTCCTTGACTATTCCTGACCTCTTTCTTTCACAACACTAAGAAAGATCTTTGGAACTGGTGCGTCGAATCGCATGGCTTCGCCCGTGATGGGGTGGGTAAACGCCAGTGTTTCGGCATGTAAACCCAGCCTACCGATGGGGTCGGATTTGGCGCCGTATTTATCGTCACCGGCTATGGGATGGCCAATGTCGTTCATATGCACCCGTATCTGGTTTTTCCGGCCTGTTTCCAATTCAAGTTCGACCAGTGCATACCCATTGGCCGCTTTGGCAACCCGATAATTGGTAACTGACAGTTGGCCATTCTCCGGGTTTTGGCTGGAGTATACAATCAACGCCTTACTCTCACGCAGGTACGATGTGATGGTGCCCTGCGATGGCTTGGGAACACCCTCTACCAGTGCAACATACGTTCGTTGTTTGGTGGTTGCATTCCAGGACTCCTGCATCAACTGCTGAACTTTCTCGCTCCGGGCAAACATCATCACCCCCGAGGTGTCGCGGTCGAGCCGGTGGATGATGAAGATTTTGTTTTTGGGATTTTCTTTCTTGACGTAATCGCTCAGAATGCCATAGGCCGTACGATCGCGCTCTTTAGCCGTAGCCATCGACAGCAGTCCAGCCTGTTTGTTGATGACGATCAGGTCAGGGTCTTCGTACAACAGGGTTAACCCACGGTACTGCGAGGTTTCGGGTGCCCGGTTAGCGGCAACGGTAACTACCTGTTCCGGGCGTAGCGGATGGTTGAACTGCGTATAGACTTTGCCGTCAATCAGAATCTGTTTGTTCCGAAGCAGCGACTTGATATTGTTCCGGTTTTTATGCGGCAGTTGAGCGATCAGAAACGTCATTAACTCAGTCGGCTCTGATACAGTCAGATGCAGATCGGCACGTTTGCCGCGTGGCCGATGAGGGTGTTCGGGGGTATCCATTCCGCAAAGGTACGGTTTCGCTGCGAACTACGGTGCTGCCAGGCTCATCTACCGTTGCCGGAAGCCCTTAATTGAGCCTACGTTCGCACTCATTAAAGAACCTTTTCAAGGCTGCTCATCCCTCAGGTAAGTCGATAGAATGTGAGCGATCCGTTCAATTAACACGTCGTCTTTAAAGAGCGAGTAATGGTCACTCGCCAGTGTATAGACATCAACACCTTTGCGTGCATAGCGCTTCCAGCCAAAGCTGACAGGTCGGGCCGAGTTCACCCAGCCTTCTTTACCGGCAGCACGCATAAACACAATTTTTCCATCGTAGGGCTTGAATATATAACGACTGTAAGCTGTCAGGCTAGTGGCTATTAAGCGGGTATTTCCGGGTTCATTGTGTGGTCGCTGGCTCTGGTGATTACTAGCTTCTGACGTTTTCGAACGAAGGGTATGGCGAAGACTACGGAAAAAAGCATTTCCCCAAACCGGAGCTTTTTTATAGAAAATATGCCAGAGAGGGCCAGGCTCTTTCGGTAAGGAGAGCCAGACGGAATGATAATAACGGAACAATTGCACCAGCCTAAGTCGGGTTGGTGCCTGAGGATGCATAGGATAGCTATCGATAAGCGCTAACAGTATGATTTCTTTCCCCATTCGGCGGAGTTGCTGCGCCATTTCAAAGGCAATTACTCCCCCCATTGAATAGCCGCCCAGCGCATAAGGACCCATTGGATGCTGTTCCAGCAGTTGTTCGATATAATGGGTGGCCATGGCTTCTACACTTGGCAGGGGCGATCCTATGCCGTCCAGTCCAACGGCGCGCAACCCATATACGGGCTGATCTTCTGACAGATAAGTCGATAATTGGTAAACGTAACCTACTTCGCCAGATATGGGATGAACCAGAAAAAGAGGAGGTCGTTTCCCAAGAGGTTGTACACTAACCAGGGCTGACCAGGCTAGACCGTGATCCGTCAGGTGTATATACTGGGCTAGTTGGCGAATCGTTGGATTGGCAAACACGCTGTCGACCGGAAGGGTCAGACTTCGCTGTTGCTGCAATAGGGTGATCATCTGAAAAATGAGCAGGGAATGACCGCCCATGTCAAAAAAATCATCATCGAGGCCAACGGTAGGAACTTGTAGCAGCCTGCTCCAGATCGTTTGTAGTAATCTGACCAGTGCCGGGTCCGGCGGGACCAATTCGGTATGCTGCCGGATTGGGTGACTGACATCGAGTTGAGTTGACTGAGGTAAGATTGTTGGTTGACTCCCTGAGCCCGCCCACAGGTTGATCAGTGGTATATCGGGTTCGCTGATCACTTGATTCAATGTTGCCTTGAAGTCGTTGGCCATTCGAACCACGGTTTGATGCGTAAATAGATCCGTCCGATAGTTAAATACCCCTTCCAGTCCAGTTTGGGTTTCCCGAATGGACAAATGCAAATCGAACTTAGCGGTCTGCTGTATAAATGGAATCGGAATTACCGATAACTCGGCTAAATCCCATTCGTTTGTTGTATCTTCTTGATAATCAAAAAGAACCTGTATTACTGGATTGTAAGCTGAGCTACGAGCAGGATTCAGTAACTCGACAAGCTGTTCAAAGGGCAGTGCCTGATGATCATAGGCATCTAGTGTCCACCGATGGACCTGACGTAACAGTTGGCGGAAAGATAGCGTTGGGGAGAGTTCGATGCGCAACGCCAGTGTGTTGACAAAGAAGCCGATTAGAGAGACCAGGTCCGGGTGATTTCGTCCGGCAACGGGAATGCCTATCAGGAAATCGTTTGTATGCGTCGTCTGACCGAGCCAAACAGCAAAGGCTGTCAGTAAACCAAGAAATGGAGTTGTTCCAGGTTCAAGCAAGCCGTATCGAAATGGTTGCCAATGGTCATCAGGCAAGGAAAAGCAGTAATCAGCCCCGTTAAACGACTGGATAGGTGGACGGAGATAGTCAAGGGGAAGATTCGCTAATAAACAACTATCCGCCAGGCGATTTTTCCAGTACGTAGTCGCCTGCTGCATCGTTTCAGGTGTGTATTGCTCCTGCTGCCACCGGGTATAATCGATGTATTGGACGGGTAAGGGAGGTAGTGGGGTTAGTTGCTGTCGAACGAGCGACGAGTAAAGCTGGCTTAGTTCCTGGGCCAGTACGCGTGTTGACCAGCCATCATAAATAATGTGGTGAAAACTGAGCAGGATCACCCACGAATCAGGCTCTTTTTGGGCTACGTGGATACGAAACAGAGGACCTTGCTCCAGATCGAAGGGCTCATCGGCATGCTGGTTAATCCAGTCCATAAGGCCAGAACCGTCGTTTTCTAACGCGCATTCTGTGATCGGGATGTTAACCTCCGGGGCAATTCGTTGATAAGGAATTCCGTCGCGATGGGGGAAGGTGGTCCGTAAAATCTGGTGCCGCTGACTAAGCTCCCGGATGCTCTGGATGAAAATGGATAGCTTCAGCGGGCCAGTAATTTGTAAGATAATGGGTACATTATACGTACTGCCTACTGTTTTTCGATAGAGTTGATGAATAATCCACAGGCGATTCTGTGCAGCGGATAAAGGTGCATCTATATTCTCCGCCAATTCGTTCGTTAGGGGGCTGATGACTAAACGGCTGGCTTCGCCGGCCGACTGGCACTGATCAATAAATGCACTGATCTGGCGAATTGTGGGATGCTCGAAGATATCCTTTAGACTAAGAACCTGACCCAACTGCTGATAGATTTGCCCCAGTAGTCGCATCGCTACGATTGAACTCCCGCCAAGGTCAAAAAAATTATCGTCCAGTCCACTCTGGGGATGATTCAGGCTAGCCTCCCATAGGGGTATGATCGTGGCTTCGGTTGGGGTAAGTTGCTGCTCAGGCTGGCTCTGTCGGTGGGGAAACGCGGGTGGCAGCCGACTTTTGTCTACCTTACCATTAGGTGTCAACGGCATCTCGCTCAGCACGATGATGGCCTTTGGCAGCAAATAATCAGGTAGTTTGGCTTGTAGAAACGCGCGAATATCGTTCGGCAGGCTAGCCTCTTGCGGGTTATCTACCACAACATAAGCGGCTAAGGCTTTACTCCCAGGTATGGGTTCGGTGACTACTACAAGGGCTTCCCTCACTCGGGAATACTGACAAAGTACAAACTCAATCTCACCCGGTTCGATGCGAAAGCCACGGATTTTTACCTGGTCGTCCAAGCGGCCTAAAAACTCAATATTACCATCGGGCAGATAACGCCCCTGATCGCCGGTTCGGTACAGCCGATGGGCTGATTGGCCCTCCCATTGATGAGTGATAAACCGCTCACTCGTTAATTCGGGCTGAAACAGGTACTCACGGGCCAACCCGTCGCCACCAATCAACAATTCGCCGGGAACACCTACCGGTACCAAATTCAGAAACGGATCGACCAGGTAAAGTTGGGTATTACTAATCGGTTTTCCGATGGGAACCAGACTGGTGCTCAGGGAGAAAGCGGGCACGGTAAAAAAGCTGGCAAACGTCGTGCTTTCCGTCGGGCCATATACATGAATGAGCCTGCAATGGGGTAACTGCTGAGTGGCCCGTTGAATGTGTTCAGGCGAAGCGGTTTCCCCGCCGGTTAGTAGTTGAGTCAGGGATGTTAGTTCACCAATGCCACTGTCAGTCAGTAGGTTAAACAGGGCCGTTGTCAGGAAGATAGTATTGATCCGATGGACATGAATGGTCTGTTTGATGCGATCAAGCGACGGACGACTGTCTTCCATCAAGACTAATTGTCCACCGGTTGCCAGGCTCCCCCATAGTTCCAGGGTAGAGGCATCAAAGGCTAACGGGGCCAGACCAAGCATCCGGACTTCCGGATCTAACCGCATGTAATTAGGGTGTTGAATTAATCGCACAATGCCCCGATGCGGAATGGCTACGCTTTTGGGCCGCCCACTTGACCCGGAGGTAAACAGTACATACGCTAATTGCTCGGCGCTACCCGGTACGTTCTCGTTCTGAACGCTTTCCGTTGCCCAGGGAATCGGCTGTTGATCGAGGGGAATATAGATGGAAGGTACTTCCGAAGTGGCTAATTTGGGGAGCCATTTTAGCTGTGTAAGAATAACTCGAATGTTAGTTTGAGTTTGCAGGGCCTGCAACCGATCGACTGGATAGGTTGGGTCAAGGGGGACATAAGCCCCTCCGGATTTTAGAATAGCCAGTAAGCAGATGACTGTATCGGCCGATCGCTCCAGGCAGACGCCTACTAAGGTATTAGGGACTATACCCTGTTTGTGCAGGTACCGCGCCAATTGGTTGGCACGCTGGTTCAGTTGCTCATACGTCAGCGTTACCAAGCCGCATCTCAGAGCTACCATCTGCGGATAGAGCTGAGCCTGTTGTTCAACAAGCTGATGAACCAGTTGATGGCGGGCATACGGAATCCTTGTATCATTCCATTCGAACAAGATGCGATCACGTTCCTGACTGGTAAGCAGGCTGATGGTTTTCAATGGCTGTCTGGGGTGAGACATCAGATTTTCCAGGACGATGAGCCATCGCTGAATTAACTGATTGAGCTGGTCGACTGACCATAGGCTACGGTTATACATCAGTTGGCAGCCAACTCCATCTGAAATATGGGCAATCAGCGTATTCGGATCGGCAAATTGGTCAGGTTCTTCGGGGCTTCTATGAATGACAATAGGAAAATCCTGGCTTCGTATGGTTTGCCAGACAGTATGGAGTGCAGGTTGAGTCATCAACCAATCGAAGGCATAACTATAGTGTTCGTCAATGGATACTAATTCCTGACTAACGGTCCTGACCAGCTTCTCGGCGGTTCCATCCCAATCAATAGAGATTGTCAACGGCAGACAATCGGCATATAAGTCCGCTGTTTCGGAAGCTAATTGCCGACTTGCCGGTGACCGATACATCACGCTTATCGACGCCTGATTTTCTATACGAGCTATGGTCAGTAAAAAAGCAGCCAGTAAATCATTTGTTTGCTCGGCTTCAGCGTGTATTTGTGCCCACTTATTCCAAACGGCATCGGGTATTTCCAGAGTAAGCGTATCCATCTTCCGGGTTGATGGATGGACTAAATGGATAGGCTTGTAGACCGACAATCTGGTTAAAGACAAATGACCTAGTTTCCCCTGCCAATAAAATTGGTGAGGGGCGCACTGCATGTCAAGCTGGTGGCAGGTCTGAATAAAACTGGGCTCGATTTGGGGGAGACACTTACCCACGGTTAAAACCCCCTGATTACCAAGCTCGATAAGGTCGACCAGCTCGCCCTTTAACGTCGTCAGCTTGCTCGCCTGGAGCAGTCCCTGACTGGTTGAAACCTGCAAGCCGCCAGGGTCAATCGACGTAATGGTTCCTGGCTGGTAAGGTGGGTGGTTTGCTGATACGGTCGCTTCATGGAGTTCGCCAACCAGACACCAGGCATTGCCTATTTTGACTATTAGTTGACCAAATGGATTGGGATGAAAGCCAAAATCCAGGGCACGAAATAAGCGAATCGTTTCAGCGGCCGGTTGCTGCCAATCCAGAAGTGTATTAGGGCGCTTCTTTCGACCAACGTAAGACCGTTGGGATAAATTTTGTGGTATACCCGAAGCCGGTCCCAGCCGTAGCGCACTGACCAGTTCAGAAAAAGCCGCGATCGCTGCCGAATAGCATTTGATATTAAGGCTGATCGAGGTTTCGTCTGGTTCTATTGGAAATTGACGTTGGATAAGAATCGGTCCGGTGTCTATACCACTATCAACCACGTGCCAGGTAATCCCATGCTCTGTTTGACCGTGGACCAGGGCCCAAAACGTAGCGTGTACGCCCGCATAAGCTGGTAATAAACTGTCATGGTAGTTGATGGTCTGTTGACGGGCTACGCTCAGGATGGATTCATCCAGAAGAACATCGTTCGTAATGCTAAACAGGTAATCAAATGGGATTTCCGTTAGCTTCTCGTGAAAGCGACCGTTTGCAGGAAGGCAAGTAAGACCGGTTTCCAGGCAATGATTATTAACCTCAGCGTCATCGGAGATAATTCCATGAATCGTTATGCCGTTCTGCCGGAGTACCTGCGCGCATTCAATTAATAAGGCTCCTTTGCCAATTATAAAACAGGTGTGAAGCATGTTACTACTAGCCATTGCAATTGATAACTGCAATATACATAGCGCTACATCTGTAGTATATCTATAGGTTTAATTTTAGCAAAAACATAGTTGTTCCAATATTGTCAGGTGTACTTACCTCTATCTGAAGTCTAAACTCCGTCGGCCGATGGCATTTTTCCATTAGGGTATAACACGAGCTATCGACCAGCCTATTCCACCCATCACCAAATTCAAAAGGCAATAAATTTACAGGAAGCGGTTGAGAGGCCAGATTTACGCCTAGTTTGATCGGTACGATAGTGAATTTTAAATGCTTACTTTGGCGTGATCGCAAAATTGAGCTTGTCGGATGTTTTGGGAGTGAGTGCGGTGAAGTTAATCCGGTAAATGGTATCGCCCCATTTTGTGATAATACCCTGATCTTCGGGCGCTTCCAGCTTTACCTTTTCGACCGATGGCTGCAACTGTTTTGGATTATATTTCACGACAAAATCCTGCGCTTTTCCCTGTTTAGGAGCATAGTGAATGATCAGTTCACCGGATTTTCCGGGTTCGGCCGGGTAGCAGGTCATCAGGTGCTGGGTGAGTTGTGACGCCTGCTGAAGCGAGAACTCATCGTCTACCTGAACGCTTTTACCCCGATTCAGCCGGATGTTTCGTTGCCAGCGATTGACACCCGCTTCTTTCGGATAGGCCTTCGAAATATCGACGCCAAATTGAGTCCCGGCCTTATCCGTTTTGTACGACACATTGGATGCCTTGAATGACATGCCGGGTGGCTGGTTCTGTCCGTTGATAGTAGGCAGGTTGTGGAAGTCGGAGCAGTTGTACCAGATGTCGTACCGTTTGCTGCTGAACGTTTTCGCGGTGTACGTTCCCCGGCCCACGTCGATCAGCAGCGGTTGCCCATCAAAGTAGACCACATAGTTGCCGATGTCGTTATGGTTATGGCTTTCGTCGTTATGACCACCTTTGGCGGCTACGTAAAATCCGTTGGTCGTACCGGCCTGATCGCGGGCAGCAAACACCTGCAGATCGGGTAGCCAGACATCTTTGGGAAGCGGTAACCCCTGCGCAGCTTTCTGAAACTCATCCTGCATGAACAGCGAATAGAAGTTGCGGAAGAAGTGAAACCGTCCGATGCTACCGTCTTCGGGTTGCCGATAATAGGCGCCAAAACGCATCATGTCGGGCTCGTTGATCGCTTTCCCATACCGATAAATCATGGTAGCGGCCATGCCCGGTTGGGGGTCGGCATCGGCGAAATTCAGAAAGTATTTTTCACTGATTTGGGCACGGTAGATAAATCGTCCCATATTCCGAAACTTCTCGTCGGCATACACATACTGAAAGGCATCGTTGCTGGCCGTATTCAGCATCGCAATGTTGTCGAAGAGCGAAGCGGCTGCGGCACCCCAGTAACTTGGTCCTTCATCGCAACCCCCGTCCTGCGGATACGGATTTACAAACTCATCGAGTACATGTAGTAGTTTCGCAACGGATGCCGCCCGTTTGTCATCGTCTTTTTCGAGCAATAAAACCGCGTTGAGCCAGTTGGAGCAAATCCAGGGATTCCAGTTGTTGGGCGGGCGACCGGCGGATGTTTTGGTCATCCAGCCGTGGGGTTTGCTCATCAGGGGCTGGAAAACCCGGTAATTGGTTTCGTTGTAGATACGTTTGCGGACTTGGGGTGAAACGGCATCCAGTTTATCGCCCAGGTAATAGTCGACCCAGGCCAGATAGGTAGCGGTTTCGGCGGCAAACAGATCGACAAACGGCTGCGACACATCCATAAGCCCCAGATACGCCTTCCCTTTGGGCAAATGGGCCGACGCACCCCAGAACGATTCTTCACAAATGGACCAGACGCCATCGACAATCGGGTCAAGAAACCGCCCCTTATTTTCAGCGATTTCGGCCAGGAGCAGCGTGCCCAGCACTTCCCGTTTTTTAAAGCTGATGGCTTCGTAATCGGTTCGGTTGCCCGTGCGTTCGATCAGTAGGGATTTGGTAGCGGGAATACTCGGCCACTGATAGGTCAGGTATGATTCGGCTTTTTTGACATACGCGTTCAGCATCGCCTGATCGGCTTTGGCCCAGCCTGCCCGGTCGTCCCGTTTCGGAAAGGGTGCCCACTGGGCCTGTGGAATCAGGACCTTTTTCAAATCGTCGGTGGTGTATTTGCCGCTTAACATGTTTTGGTTTTGGGCAGACACAGTACCTGCCAACATGAGGAGCAATGCGAGGAAGAGTTTCATGAGTAAAGCGAGCGGCTTTTAAAACAAAGAGTGCGTCAACAGAAAAAGACTATCATCGGGATTGTTTACCTGACTGGGTAGGGGAGGCAATTCGGTTGGTGAATAAACTGCCGATGCCACAGCCATAAGCGGCCGGAACTCTTCGGGGTGCAGCGCTTTGATTTGCTGATACGTCCAGGCTTTTTTCCCTTCGGCAAAGGGTAGCATCCACAGAAAGGCTTTTTTAATACTCTTGCCGTCGGGCGTTTCGTAACGCCATAAGTCGACTGATACCGCATCGGCTAGTTGGGCAAGGATAAAAAAGCCTTTTAGATTCATGACTGAGTAGCCCCAGGAAAGCGTACGGGCCAGTTCATGCGGTTGACTACCATCGGCTTTCAACTGGCTCTGAATCCGCTTCATCGTTTTCTGTTCGATAATCTGTTTCGCCAGATTTTTATCGTCCAGAAACAAAGCGAAGGCAATGGCCTGAACGTCGTAATAGGTGCCGTGGTTGTTATGCTCGTCTTCTTCGTCTTTGCCAATCGGGCTATGCAGCATCCAGTCTGAAAATTGCCGAAACCAGTTTTGCAAAGCGGTATGGTCGGCTGATGACCAGGCGTTTGAGCCTTTTAGCAACTGAACCGAATCGACTAGTTTGGCGAGTGCTCGGGTATCGATCAGTCCAATGCCCCGCCCGTCGGTAATGCCCGGAATCGCCTGGCCATAGTTCAGGTTCGGGTTCATCTTGGTATCGGGATTCAGAAACCAGATTCGCAGCCATTCAGCAGCCCGACCAGCATAGATTTCATTGCCGGAGAAGTAGTAGGCAGCGGCCAGTATCTCCACGTTTCGGCATAGCTCTTTCAAATATTCCGCATCCTGAATCGCGAACCGTTCAGGATTGATCTGGCCGTCTTTTCGAATATACGGCAGCCCATTGGGTTTGGTGGAATCGGGCCACCAGTAAGGCCCCACGCTCATATAGTCGTGCTTGTCGCCACTGGGGGGTGTTTTACTTTTTTCAACGACCGAATGAGCTTTCTCCGTTAGCACCTGATCGGCTAGCTTAAGGAGTTGAGTTTGTGCGGCTTTTAGTGATTGATCTCCTTTTTGAATGGCCTCTTTATTTGCCTTTAAAAGACTGGCGTTCAGAAAGGTAGTTGGTTCTGTAGTAGACTGAGCTGTGGCATGAAACCCTGTCAAAACAAAAAGAGTGCAGCCAAGAAAGAAAGAGAATCGATTCATAACGAAGGTTGTTCTGTAGAGATTTTTGTCATTCCGACGAAGGAGGAATCTTGAGGTCCACTACGATGCTTTAAGATTCCTCCTTCGTCGGAACGACAAAAACATAGGTATTTCATACGCTAAAAATCAGAACTTCCTGAAAGATTCCACTCTCAGGAAGTTGCTCGTTCTAAACCTACAATTAATTTAATTTTAAGCGTTTTATGCTGATGGTCATAGACTTAGCGCCATTGTTGACGGAGTTGACGTACACATAAGCAGTGTAGGCTCCGTCGGCGGTTTTGACAAACGCACCCTGGTCGGCGGCAAAGCCATACGCATAATCGGCCGCGTTTGGGAAAGTCGTTTGTTGTAAATCCAGATCATCAATGTACACGTCGAAGCCGGTCGTGCCCCGGAGTTGGGCATCTTTCACATCCACTCGCTTGTCAATGGCCGTACGGGGCTTGGCGAGTCCGGTTGGCAGCGTTACGTCTTTCAGGTAATCAGCATTTGAAGGCGCTACGATCGCATGACCGAAGGCATAATTGCCTGTGCCGAGTGTGGCCCGGTAGATGTACACGAAGTCGATTTTGCTGGCCAGGTTATTCTGTTCCACTTCAGCTTTGGTGTACACCGCCATGTCGGCAATGGAAACATAGGCTTTACCGCCATCGACCAGCGCTAGTGACCGTTTCATATCCATCCGGCTGATCCGATACGACGGCGACTGATAGCTGACTTCCTTACCATTCGAGGAGGTACCACTAAATCGAAACGAGACATCTTTACCTTTGGCGTCCTCACCCGGATAATAGTAATACCGAAGTGTAACGGCTTTGTTGGTAGCTACATCAATGATTTTGGCACTTGATACCGTCCCGTTCGTAACAGTATCAGTAGCCGTTTGAACGGGTTGATCGACACCCGTATTGCGGTTGGTGTACCACGAATAACCACTGAAACCCGTTCCTTTAGCGCCCGCGATGGTCGCTTCGGCCTTTACATTCTGGAGGTCGCCTTCGGTGGTGCCCAGTGCATAGGCAAATTCAATCCGATCGCCCACAACGGCAGGCCCGGTGGTTTTCTTCAGCAAATCGTTTCGGAGCGAGTCGGGGGTTACGTCTTTGGTCTGACAACCAGCCGTGAGTATCCAGAGGCCCAAAACCGATAAAACGGAATAGGTTATCTTTTTCATAGTCTGCGTAAGGGTAGGGGTTATTTCTGGACTGTAACCGTTACGGTATAGGTTTTCCGAACTTGCCGATTTCCCGACACCACCGTATATTTTTGCGGCTGGGTGTAGTCGGTCCAGATGCCCATCGTTGGTTCCACAATCGCATCGGTAACGACACTGCAATAGGGTTTTACCCGCTGTATGTTGGTGCCAAACCGGGCCACTGCCGTAACGGTCAGGGCGGTGGTGTCGATAAGGGTTTGGCCGCTAACCAATACCGTGCGGTGGTCGGAGCCGAGCAGGTCAAAAAAGGTCATAAAACACTGAGTTCGGCCTGTAACCAGCAAACCCGATTCGTCGATGGGTTCTTTGCCGCAGGAAAGCAGCCCGATCAGGGCCAGTACACCAAAGAATTTATAGAAAGCTATTGATTTCATAATGGTAAGGTTGTCGGCTTGACACGGGTTAAAGCCAGGGCTCATTCTGGACTATTTTTGAGTTGACTTCGATCTCGCCGGTTGGAATCTGGAATATGTAGTACCGCTGGTAGTTTCGGTCGGGCGAGTTCACAAACTCGTCGCGGATACGGGTACCCTGCGAGTCGTAAAGGACCTGGCCGTTCGGGGCGGGCCAGATCTCTTCGGCTTTGCGCCAGCGCCGGATGTCGAAAAAGCGGTGTCCTTCACCAACCAGTTCGATGATGCGCTCCTGTTCAATGGCTTTGAAGAAATCGTCTTTCGTGGCAAACTTAGCCTGATTCAGCGCGGGTAAGTTGCCCCGGCGACGGATGCGGTCGAGCAGGGTAAACAGTTCGGCTGTAGGGCCTCCATTGACTTCGTTAACCGCTTCGGCATACATCAGCCAAACGTCGGGCAGGCGCATCATGTAAATGTCCTGCGGGCCGTCGCTGCGTCCGATACCTCCCGTTTGCCGTACCCATTTGCGGAAAATATACCCGGCTGGAGCACCATCGTAGTTGATGTAGGTGACCCCATCACGGCTACCGAAGCGGAACGGAATGCTATCCTGCACGGTCAGTCCATCGGTTGAGAGCCGGAGCATTTTCTGTTCATCCCAGAGCATGGTGGCCCGCATGCGGTAGTCTCGCCCAACGTACGATTTTGGATTCGTGGCGCTGTTAACCTGTGTTGTATTTTTCGAAAGCACCAGCGGTGGGGCAAAATCGCCGGTGCTGATGAGTTGATAGCGGTTGGCCAGCCGGTAGGTAGGCGCTACCCAACATTGAGCATTACCGGTGTTGCGGGTGCCGAAGTCGCGCATCAGTTCTTCGCCCTGGCTCAGCAGTGGCCCGCCAAACTGCACCGAGAAGATGATTTCGGGGTCGTATTCGTTGAAATACTGAAATAGGTGCCAGTAGTTTGGGTTGTCAATCGGCCCCGGATCACCACCCCGGAAAAGCGGGATATTCTTGTCGATGATTTTCTTGAAGTCAGCGGCAGCGGCTGTGTAATGCTTTTGGGCATCGGCACCATTCCCCGCCGTTTTCATCCAGCAGGCCCAGAACAGATTGACTTTGCCGCTGAATGCCCAGGCCGCCAGTTTAGTGGCCCGGCCCAGATTGTCGCCCGTGTAGCTTTCGGGTAGTACGTTGGCGGCAAAATTCAGATCGGCCAGGACCGAATCTTTCACCACGGCACGCGGGGTTCGGGTGAGCGTATAGGCTTCGGCGTTTCCGTCCAGTTTCTTATTGAAGAACGGTACGTCGCCCCACAGATCGATGAGCCGGAAATAATTCAGCGCCCGGATAAACCGCACTTCACCGACGAGCCGGGTCATCAACGCCAGATCGGACTGCGATTTCAGATTCGCCCGTAAAGTATTGATGTTGCCCAATACGTAGTTCGCCCGGTTGATGGCCCGGTAACAGTCGCTCCACAAAAAACCGAAATTGCCGCTTGAGCCAATAGCACCGGGGCTAAACGAACCCTGGTTGTTGCTGGTGCCGCGTGTGTGGACAAACTCCCCGGCTCCATCGAAATAGTAGTCCCGGTCGAAGGTAGTCCGGTTGGCTTCGTACACGCCATTGACGGCGAAAATGGCATCGTCGGTCGTTTTCCAGAATAAATCCGACGAAAGCTGGGTGGTGGGGACCTGCTCAAGCAAGTCCTCGGTACAGGCCGTTATCAGGAAGGCAAGACCCAGCAGAATAGATAAAGAAGTCAGTCGTTTCATGCGTGAAAACTAAAAGCTGAGATTAAGGCCGAACGAATACGATTTCAGCAGTGGGAACGGGTCGTCGTTGTTGTCGGCATCGGTCACACTGGTGCTTTTCTCAGGATCGACACCCCGATACCGGGTGAAGGTGAGCAGGTTCTCAGCCGTGACGTACACACGTATCCGGCTCATACCGATGCGACTTGCGTATTTGCTGGGGACATTGTAACCCGCCTGAATATTCTTGAGCCGCAGGTAGCTGAAGTCATCCAGCCAGAACGTCGACTCCGCCTGGTTGTTACCACCTGATCCGCTGTTCAGACGAGGTAGTGAAGCACCCCGATTGTCCAGGTTCCAGGTGTTGTACCAGTGATAATCCTGAAAGGCGTTCCGGGCCGAGGGAACGTTGACCTGATTGAAGGGCTCCAGCCAGAAGTCTTTCCGGCCCGTAGCCGCCTGCCACAGAATGCTGACATCGAAGCCGCGCCAGTTGCCGAACAGGTTCAGGCCATAGGTCGATACGGGTTGGTCGCGGTTAAATTTCGGTTGCGCTTGCCGGTCTTCGTCGGTAATTTGCCCATCGCCGTTCAGGTCTTTGTAGAGAATGTCGCCGGGCGAGAAATACTGCCCCTGGTAGGGCGCATTGGCGATGTCTTCCCAACTTTGGGCAATGCCGGTCGATACGCGGCTGTAGGCGAAGTGATAGGGTAGGTTCAGGTAGGTGTAGCCCTTACTCAGAAACTCGTTCCACTCCAGCAGTCGGTTCCGGTTGTAGGCAAAGTTCAGGGTAGCACCGACGTTGGCATCCCGGATTTTGGCGCGATACGTCACGTTCAGTTCGACCCCACGGTTCTGGAGCTTGCCGATATTTACCCGTGGTGCATTATACCCCGACAGGAAGGTCGACAAGGACGAAGGCCGGATCATGCCCGTGGTCAACTTCTGGTACAGGTCGAGTTCGCTGGTTAATCGACCGCCGAAAAAGCCCAAGTCCAGACCGACGTTGGTCACGTTGGTTTCTTCCCAGGAGAAATCTTCGTTGATGATCTTCGCCGAACTGAAGCCTTTGACAATCTTGCCGTTGAAGATATAGTTAGTCAGGTTGAAAATATCCCGTTGCTCGTAACGCCCTACGCCCGAGTTATTCCCCAGCTTACCGATCGACGCCCGCAGTTTACCCGACGACACCGCCGACGAGAACCGTTTGAAGAACGACTCGTCGGAGAAACGCCAGCCTGCCGACGCCGACGGGAAAAAGCCGTACTGGAAGCCGGGCAGAAACTTACTGGACCCATCATACCGGGCGTTAACTTCGAACAGGTACTTGTCGTTGATGACGTAGTTGATCCGGCCAATACCCGACCGAAGCCCTTCGGCATCGGAATTGCCCCCCGCCGATTGAGTGGTGGTCAGAGCCGCATCGATTTCGCTCAGCAGTGGGTTAATCCTGTCCTGGCGGCTGGCCGATAAGTTTCGGTTGAACCAGTATTCTTCCGTATACGCGCCCAGAAGGCTCAGTTGATGGTTGCCAAACAGGGTTTTGTTGTAGGTAATCCGGCCCTGAAGCAGCGTTTTATAGCCCGAGTTAACAGCATTGGTAATACCGGCGCTGGCGGCTACAAGGGTTCGTGCCAACTGGCCTGTCTGGAAATTCCACTCATCGGTAGGATCGGAATAGCTTTTGGTAAACTGGTTGTAGTAGCGAAGGCCATAATCTCCCCGGATAGTTAGGCCGGAGATTGGCGTCCATTCGCCATAGAGGTTTCCGTTGAACTCCTGCCGATCACGTAAGTTGTGGTTTACTTCGAACTGGGAAAGCATGTTGCGGGCGAACGCATCTTCGCCATACGCCATAATGCCGCCGTACTGGCCAGTTGCCGAGTTGTAGGGCAGAATGCCCGCAACGGCGTAGCGAATGTCGTAACCTGCCGTGCCTGTGTAGGTAATGAACCCCTCCGAGTTGGCATATTTCTGATTCGACCACTGGCCATCGGTACGGATGCCCACCTTGACGTTATCGCGGATTTTATAGTCCAGGTTGAAGCGGGTATTGAACCGTTTGTAGTCGTGGTTGATCAGGACGCCCAGTTCGTCGTAGAGCCCGGCCGACAGGTAAAAGTTCATCTTATCGGTCCCGCCCGACGCCGATATGTTGTGCGTCTGAATCCGGCCGTGGTCGCGCAGAATCGTTTTCCACCAGTCGGTATTGGGGTATTTGATGGGGTCGACCAGCCCTTTCGAGAGCCATTCTTCGACGGTTCCGTAGCGATAGGTGGTCGAGGATGCCCCAGCTCCCGATGCCCGCAGGTGCATGGTTAGCGAGCGTGGGTAGTCGGCAAAGTAATTGTAGAAATTAGTTGGCTGAGACAGGCCGTAGGTACCTGTATAGTTGATCTGAGCTTTCTTGTTCTGCGAGCCGTTTTTGGTCGTAATCAGCACAACCCCGTTCGAGGCCCTTGATCCATAGACCGATGCTGAAGCGGCATCTTTTAGGACCGAAATGCTGGCCACGTCGTTCATGTCGATCCGGTTGATGTCCACATCGGGCATTCCATCGACCACGATCAGCGGACCGGCATTGTTCACCGTACCCAGGCCCCGAATGATCAGCGCGGCCCCACTTCGACCCGCCTGCCCGGTCGATTGCTGAACCGATAGACCAGGCACTAAACCCGAAAGCCCCGACGATACGTTGGCAACGGCCCGGCTCGAAATTTTGTCGTCGATGGTAATGGCCGCTACAGCACCCGTCAGGTTCTCTTTTTTCTGCGTACCATACCCAACGACCACCACTTCGTTCAGGGTTTTGATGTCGGGAGCCATCGTAATATCGAGCGTCGTTTGGCTGGTGACGGCGACTTCCTGCCCCAGGTAACCGATTGCCGATACCACCAGTGTTCCTCCGCCGGTGGGTAGATTGATCGTGAATTTGCCGTCGGCATCGGAGGTGGTTCCCGACTTAGCATCGCCTTTCAGCACGACGGTGGCACCGGGTAATCCGGTTCCTTTTTCATCGAGAACGCGGCCGTTGAATCGGTAGCTCTGGGTTGCCTGCCCCCAAACGTCTCCGTAAAGCAGCAGGAGCGGTAGCCACCCATACATTACCAAATGCAGAAATTTGGAAGATAAAGGTTTACGCATAGCAATAAAGGGTTCTTAAAAATTGCTTGATGGGGCAATATTAGACGGCATGTGAATAAAAAATATGGGAATAATCTAAATCGAACGGTCTGTCCACCTCTTTGAACGCTCTTTTACCCTGCCGAACGATTTGTCCTCTTTTTTGAACAGTTGGCGTAATGGGCAAACCCGTGGGTGATGCTAAACTTGCAGCAGTAAAATGATGAGCGATAAAGGCGGGTGAAAAAAGATAAGTTTACAGTAACGATAGCCGAGGCTGGGTCGCTGATGCTGCTCATCTTCCTCCTTATTTATGTGCTTTCCCTGATGCTGTAGTCGTATCTACAATCCGACTAATAGTTGGTGCGGTCAGGTTCTTCAATCCGACACCACAGAACGATCGTTTATGAAGCTATGTGTAATTTGATCCGGTTTCCTGCCTTTGTTATTTGGTCGTGCCTGCTAACGACGGTTTACGCTCAGTCATCTGAACGAGCGCTGGTACTGGCTACCCTGAAACCGGTTGTATTGGCAGAAGCTCGCTGGGCTATGCAGCAGCAACCGATCACCGTAACCGCGCAAACGTCGGCCCGAAGTGCGGGAGGGAAGCATGATTTCTTTTCCGAAGGGGACTATTGGTGGCCCGATACAGCTAATCCACAAGGCCCCTACATTCAGCGCGACGGCATGACCAACCCCGATAATTTTGTGGCCCATCGGCAGGCGATGATTCGGTTCAGCCGGATTGTTGGGGCGTTGGCATCGGCTTACGTGATTACAAAAGATGAAACCTATGTTCGGCAGGCATTCCGGCATTTGACGGCCTGGTTTGTTGATCCGGCTACGCGCATGAATCCATCCTTATTGTACGCGCAGGCGATCAAAGGACGCGCTACGGGGCGAGGGATTGGTATCATCGACACTATTCATCTGATGGAAGTGGCACAAGGTGTTCGGGCACTGGAAAAGGCCAAAAATGCGGACAAGTCAACTGTGGCAGCTATCCGACGCTGGTTTGCGGAGTACCTGACCTGGCTGACAACGCATCCGTATGGGAAAGACGAGATGAATGCCAAAAACAATCACGGCACCTGCTGGGTGATGCAGGTAGCGGCTTTCGCCCGGTTGACCCGGAATGATTCGCTGATGAACGTCTGCCGAAATCGCTACAAAACCGTATTGCTCCCCGATCAAATGGCGGCCGATGGTAGTTTTCCGCTGGAACTTCGCCGGACCAAACCGTATGGCTATTCGATTTTTAATCTGGATGCCATGGCCACTATCTGCCAGATCTTATCCATGCCATCCGACAATCTCTGGACGTACCAAACGCCCGATGGACGGAGTATTCGGAAAGGCATTGCGTACCTGCATCCGTTTGTTCAGGATAAGTCGAGCTGGCCGCTGAAGCCCGATGTGATGTACTGGAACGACTGGCCGGTAGCACAGCCGTTTCTGGTATTTGGCGCGGTTGCATTCGGTCAAAAAACCTGGCTCGATACCTGGGAAAAATTGGACCATAACCCACAGGTGGAAGAAGTGATTCGTAACCTGCCTATTCGTAATCCGATTATCTGGTTAACTGAACCCTAATGAAAACAAATAGACTATTCCTCCCTCTGCTCTTCGCCCCACTTTTGCTATTGGGCTTTGTACCCAATTCACTCATCAAATCGCTTTTTCGGGATGCCGAGCAACAAACCCGGCTGATGCTGGCGGAGGTTACCAAAACTTCTCAGGAATCAGCGGGTAAGAAACCGGCTTTAGTATCGCCCCGGACGCTGGATAAAGCCGGTGCTCTGCAACTCGTACCCGCCCGCGACTGGACCAGTGGTTTCTTTTCCGGCGAACTCTGGTATCTCTACGAATATACCGGCCAGCGCGAGTGGGCTGACCTGGCCCGGCGCTATACGGCGAATCTGGAAAGTGAAAAAATGAATGCCGGAACGCACGATATGGGCTTTAAGCTCTATTGCAGCTATGGCAACGGCTACCGCCTGACGGGCAATGCGAATGATAAAGCTGTTATCATTCAGGGGGCTCGGACGCTCATAAAACGGTTTAAGCCAACGGCCGGAATCATCCGCTCCTGGGATCATCATAAGGAAGTCTGGCAATGTCCGGTCATTATCGACAACCTAATGAATCTGGAACTGCTGTTTGCGGCTACACGCCTGACGGGCGATTCTACCTTTTACAAAATCGCCGTAATCCATGCCAAAACGACGATGAAAAACCATTACCGCCCTGATAACAGTTCGTATCATGTGGTCGATTATGATACGCTGACGGGTAAGGTGATCAAGAAAAATACGCATCAGGGCTACAGCGACGAATCGGCTTGGGCGAGAGGGCAAGCCTGGGGATTGTATGGCTACACGATGTGCTATCGCGAAACAAAAGATCCGCAATTTCTGAAACAGGCTGAAGCCATTGCCCGCTACCTGCTGAACCACCCGCATATGCCCGCCGACTTGGTACCTTATTACGACTTCGATGCGCCGGGTATTCCGTCCGAACCCCGCGATGTGTCGGCGGCTGCCATTATGGCTTCGGCCTTGTATGAACTCAGTACATATGTGCCGAAGGCTTCGTATCGCGCCAAAGCAGATCAGGTCATCACCAGTCTGGCAACGAGTTATCGATCGCCAATGGGGCAGAATCACGGTTTTTTGCTGGCGCATAGCACCGGCTCAAAAATCAGCGAAATCGATGTGCCGCTGGTGTATGCCGACTATTATTTTCTGGAAGCGTTGCTCCGCTCCCAAAAGCTGAATGCAAAGAAGCCGCTGTTTTGAACGAGTAACGCGGGTGGAAACCCGCGCTATGTAGCTAAAAAATCGCGGGTTTCCACCCGCGTTACTCGTTCAAACAATAGTTTCTTCCACTTCTTCGATGGCCTGATGGCTGTATTCGGTGGGAGTTACGCCAAACTGCGCTCGAAATGCACGACTGAAATATTTGGGGTCGCTGAAGCCAACGGCAAAGGCAATTTCGGAAACGGACGCCTTTCGCTGCTTGAGCAGTAGCTCGGCTTTTTTCAGGCGAGTGGTTCGGATCAGGTCGATAACCGAAAACCCGGTGAGCATCTTTACTTTGCGGAACAGCACCGGCCGACTCATGCCCATTTCGCTCACTAATCGGGTCACGTTAAAATCGGCATCGTTCAGGTGGCTTTCCAGCGTAGTCATCAACTGATTCAGGAATTTTTCATCGGGATGATCCAGTTCCTGAACCTGGGGTTGAAGCGTAACAAGTTGATGGTATTTGGTCCGTAACTGTTCCCGCAGCAGGAGTAAGTTGCGCACACGTGTTTGCAGCAGAATCGGGTGGAAGGGTTTGGTTACGTAATCGTCGGCTCCCGTTTGCAGACCCGTCAGTTGATTGTCGACAGCATTTTTGGCGGTTAACAAAATAACCGGAATATGGCTGGTACGTACATCGCCTTTGATGCGGTGCGTTAGCGAGAACCCATCCATGACCGGCATAGCCACATCGGCGATGATCAGGTCGGGGAGTAGTTGCGTGGCTTTGTCCCAGGCTATGGCTCCATCTTCGGCTTCCACCACCTGGCAGGTCGCTGAAAACAAATCGCGGATGTAGGCCCGAATATCTTCCTGATCGTCTACCACCAGAATCAGCGGCTGACCAGTTTCCGGTATGTCGACCGTATTCATGAGTAGGCTTGTGGATTCGGCTGGCAAGGGCGAAGCGAGTGGGGATAACGCTGACAATAGATTGATGCCTGAATCGCCCGGTGTTTGTATGACTGATTCGCGGGGTGTGAGTGGAAGGCGGATAATGAAACGGGTAAAGCCTGGTTTCCCGGATTCTGCTTCCTGACTCTCAACGGTGATCTGTCCCTTGTGTTGTTCAATGATGTGCTTGCTGAGTGCTAAGCCGAGCCCAAATCCAGAATCGCGGGTAGGGGCGTGGCCGACCTGATAAAACTGATTGAAAATATAATCCAGATTACCCGTTGGTATACCTGCACCTGTATCTTCGATGGTAATGACGGCCTGTTCGTCGGATCGTGAGATCGGGGAATCCTGGCGCAAACGAACCGACACGGTGCCGCCCGCCGGTGTGAATTTAACAGCATTGAACAGGAGATTATACACGACTTTCTCCAACTCTCCGGCATCGAACCAGGCAGGTAGGGTCGAAATTTCTGATTCGTTGGTGAGCGTAAGCTGGTGTGCACGGGCATGTTCGCGGAACGAATCGGTAATGTTACTCAGGAAAGCAACCAGGTCGGTCTGTCGCCATTGGAGTTGGATGTTGCCGGTTTCGTGCTTTCGGAAATCGAGTAACTGATTCAGTAGTCGCAGCAATCGGTCCGTACTGCCTCGCATAATGGAGAGTTGTTTTCGGATAAACGGATCGGCAGAATATCGTTCGTTCAATACCTCAATAGGGGCCATGACCAACGTCAGTGGCGTGCGGATTTCGTGCGCAATCTCGGTAAAGAAATTCAGCTTGATCTGGTGTAATTCCTGCTGCCGGGCTTTCTCCCGGTGTTCTTCTTCCAATTCATGCGCCAGTTGTAGCCGGTTCCGGTTGAACCGTGACCAAAGTTGTAACAGTCCCAGAAAGGTCAGCGCATACAGCGCATAGGCCCAGGGTGTCTTCCAAAGTGGCGGCAAAACCGTAATTTTTAGTTCCAGCGGATTGTCGTTCCAGACGTTGTCGTTGTTGGTGCCTTTGACCTGTAGCTGATACTCTCCCGCAGGCAGGTTCATGTACATAGCCCTCGGTTCACTCACGTAGTTCCATGATTTATCGAATCCAATGAGCTTGTAAGCGTATCGATTTTTAGCTGCGTTGATGTAGTTAAAGCAGGCAAAATCTACGGAAAACACATTCTGCCGATGGGTGAGGGTGATGCCTTGTTGGTAATCGATACCCGATTGGTCGGAAGAAAGACTGGTGACGGGTTCGTTGAACAGGCGCAATCCAGTAAAGGCCAGCGGGTGGACGGTGGTATTCCGGCGGATGCTATCGGGATGAAAATATACGATGCCATTATAGCCGCCAAAATACAGATGACCCGTTGCATCCTGATAGGATGAATTGGATGTAAATTCCCGGCAGACCAGCCCGTCGTGTACGTTATAAGCCGTAAACGTCGACTGCCCCTCCATCAGTTGAGCCAGCCCTTTGTCGGTGCTCACCCACAAACCGCCTTTTTGATCTTCCTGAATGCTGAAAATGGTATTACTGGGTAATCCCTGTGCCGTTGTGAAATGCTGAAACGTGGGTCTGTTGGGTAAAAGCAGGTTCAATCCGCCATCGCGGGTGCCGATCCAGAGTCGGTGTTTACGGTCTTCGAGCAGGCACATAACGTGGTTGTTACTGAGGGAACCCGCATCGGTGTCGTTATGAAAAAAACGAACCGCCGTGTTCTCTCCCGGCCGCTTTCGCAGTAGCCCTCCCGCGTTACCGAACCATAGTTGCCCCTGGCTGTCGAACAGTAAGGTTGTTACATTATTCGACATATTTGGCAGGTTATGGCCTACTCGCTCGAACGACTGCGTTTTGGGGAGAAATCGGCAAATACCGCCCAGATTGGTAACGACCCATACATTGCCCTGAGCATCGCGTTTGAGATCGTAGATCCGGTCGTTGGGTAACGAGTGAGGGTTATGCGGGTCGTGCAGGTACCGGGCAATGGTTTGCGTTCGAAAATCAAGGTAATTCAGGCCTTTAATCGTACCAATCCAAAGCCCATTCGGACCATCGGGTAGCAGGCATTTGATTTTATCGTTCGACAGAGAGTGAGAATTTCTCGCGTCGTGGGTGTAATGCCGAACGATGGTTTTGTCGGCGTTGATCAATAAAAGCCCCCGATCTTCGGTGCCGATCCAGAGCTGGTTTGGGGTATAGGCTCGCAGGATTGGCCCGGCAATTTTGAAGGGCGTCCGGCCATGCGTATCGACAGGATGATAGGAGCCAAACTGACGCGCCAAGGGGCTATACATGTCGACCCCGCCATAGTAGGTGCCAACCCAGAATGAGCCGTCGCGGTCCCGGAAGATGGAGCGGATGGAATTGTCGCCTAGTGAGTTAGGGTCTACTGGTTGATTCGTCAGCGTTTGGAAATGACTGCCATCCTGCGCAACAATGTACATTCCCGACATGGTACCAATCCAGAAATTCGCCCGGCCATCGGGCTGGATGTTTCGGATCGTCAGCGTATTGAGGTCTAATCCGGCCACTGGATTCCAGGAAACCACCCGTCCACGTTCTTTATCGAATAAGGCAATGCCGTTCCCTTCTGTGCCAATCCACAGGCGCCCGGCCCCATCTTCGGCAATGGTATTGATATTGTTGAGTGCATTCGTATACACTGAATCGGTCGGTTCCAGAAAATAATTGGTAAGCTGAAACTTCCCCGAAGCCGTTGGCCGAAGTTTCAGTAATCCACTTGTCGTTCCCACCCATAGCGTCCGTTCCGAATCTTCATACAGCGTACGAACTGACCGATTGCGCAACTTTTTGGGCTGTTGAAGGAGTTCGGCCAACGACTCAAATTGCTGTTGACGATTGAGTCGGTATAATCCGCCCTGTGTACCGATCCAGAGCGATTGCTGATGATCTTCCAGCAACCAGTTAATGGTCGAATCCGGGAGTCCGTGGTTGGCCGAGCCGCCCGTCAGCATGCGTTGAAAATCATCCTGTTCGGGTCGATAAAGCGCCAGTCCTTTCGCCGTACCAACCCATAAACGCCCTTGTTTGTCGACCAGTAGACTGTTGATGGTATTGGACGCCAGACTATTTTTGCGGGCAGCCTGATTCTGATACACCACTACATTGCGGGAGTCGTAGCGGTTCAGGCCATCGCGGGTACCAAACCACATAAAGCCCCGGTTGTCCTGCGTAATAGCGTAAACGCTGCTGTGCGACAGGCCTTCATCGACCGTAAGATGGCTAAATGTTTTCTGGGCAGATTGACAAAAGGCAGATGATGTCAGCAAAAAACAACCAATTGCGCTGAGCCAGTAAGTGAACGTGTACCTGTAAATGTATAGCATAGGACTACCAAAACACTCGTTAAAAAGACTGTCTGTGTAGTGAGGGTTAAAACACGATTAAAACGCTGGGAATTCTGTATTATACTCCAAAAAAACAGATTATGTCGGTATAGACTTTAGCAATAACCAAACAGACAGACCGCGCCGACGCTATGGCAGGAGATTCGAACTGTATATCCGGTTAAACGTCTAACGGCTCCGGCCACTCCATTCTAAGGACTTTCTAAGATTTGATTAAGACCATTTTAAGCAAGACAGGTGTTATTTGATCGAGTTCGTAACATCTTTTCTTATGGTTAACACGATAGATTGTCATCAACGATCACTTGGCCTCACCTTTACTCCAGATCATACCGCCCGGATTAGCGTATGGGCGCCTTTCGCCCAAAAAGTAGGTGTTTCCAATCAGAACAACTCCGTCGAAATTCCTTTACAGAGGGATGCTTATGGCTACTGGCAGGCCGAAACGGATCAGATCAGGCCCGGCGATTTATATACATTTATCCTCAATGATGAACAGGAGTGTGCCGATCCGGCATCGCTCATTCAACCCCAGGGATTCTTTGGCCCATCCCAGGCATTTGACACATCAGCTTTTTACTGGGAAGATGCACACTGGATAAACCCACCCATTGATGAATACATTATTTATGAACTTGATATATGCACTTTCACGCCAGAAGGTATCCTTAAAGCCCTGATCCATAAGCTGAATTACCTGAAAAAACTGGGCGTCACGGCTATTCTTCTCCGACCGGTTACCCCTTTTCTGAACACTGGCAATGCCCAGCAGGTAGCGCCTTTTTTATACGCCGTTCAGGCACCTTGTGGTGGCCCTGCCCACTTGCAACAATTGGTGAATGCCTGCCATTTTGAAGGAATTGCCGTTATTCTTGATCTGGTATATCACCGGTCGGAACAACCGACGAAGGGTTTCGAAAATTTTGGGTTACTGGCTCGTTCGCAAAACCGTGTGCAGGATACGGCTAAACCGATGTTAACCCGTGACGTTCAAGAGCGCTATCTGATCGAGAATGTACTCATGTGGTTTCGTGATTTCCATATCGATGCAGTTCAATTGACGGATAGCCAGACCCTGCCGAATGCCGACCAACTGCTCCATCAAATGCGGGACTATACAAGTACGTTGACCCGTATCACCGGACGGCAATATTACCTGCTGGCAGAACACGACCTGGCGGCACCGCTGGCTAGTCATGAGAAACAGGCTACCGATCCGTTTATGGGGCAAGTATCACCCGAAGAAGTGGCTGATACCACGAGTATAGCCATTGACCAGGCTATTCTTACCCGTCGGTGCCACACCCGACACTATCAGGAATCGTACCTATACGATTCTCATTTTTCGGATGTACTCCACGATTTGTTTGATCGGGAGGGGGCCAATGGACCTGGCGAAGCCGTACTTTCTATTTCACAGAACTGCTATAAATCCCAAAGCAACCTGATGGAGGCCTATCCCAGCCAGTCTCTCAATACAGAATTCATTAAACTCATGGCGGGCTATATTATGGTAAGCCCCTGCGTACCTACTTTATTTATGGGCGAAGAATGGGGGAGGATGAATCCGTTTCATGCGCTGGCTCATCGTGAATCGGTTCCGGCTGGTTCTGCACCTGAATCGCTGCTGGCAGACACTGGAAACTCGTCCGCTTCTGCTTTGACGCTGGATATGCTGGACGACCAGCCGAACCCAATCTTGTATCAGTATTATCAGTCGCTTACAGCGCTTCGTCGGCAACAACCGGCGCTTTATCACCTGAATCCCAAACAGACCCGGACCATTTATCAGGGCGACAGGCCAACGCTCCTTCTGCATCGGTCGTACAAAACCAATGAGGTGTTGTGCCTGATCAATTTCTCTTCCGAAAAGCAGTCTGTTACGTTACCATCTCTGGATAAAAACTGGAAAAAATTACTCGACTCATCCGATCCCGTCTGGGATGGACCGGGAGCATCGCCGGAGTCGTTAGCGAATGCAGCTACGATAACGCTACAGCCGGAATCAATCGTTGTTTACAAAGCACAATCCTGACTTCGCATTATAAATTCAACCCTTATCCGTTCACCGCTAAAGCAGTGAACGGATAATTTTTATTGGGGCGATTGAATTAGTCAAACTAAGCCGGGGGTCAGCGTACCATCACTTTTCGCTGAGCAGTTTTAGTAATACGCCGTTGGTCCAGCCGAAGCCATCCTGATTAGGGTATTCTCCTCCTTTGGCGGCTGCCGGGCTGATCACGTCGTATTTTTCGACCATCTTGCCCGAGGCTTTGTAAACCCGCAGGTTCTCAGTCACCCAGTTTATCTTGATCTTATTCGCCAGGGGTAGTTGTCCATAATTCCGCAGTCCCTGAATCGTAATCCATTGTAGAGGTGCCCAGCCGTTCGGCGCATCCCATTGCTGCCCCGTACTGGTCAGGGTGGTGGTCAATCCGCCGGGCTTCAGAAACGATTGCTCCAGTTTGCGAGCCAGCGCTACAGCCTGAGCAGAGGTAGCGATTTTTACAAACAGTGGATAAATACCGGCCAGCGAATAGATCGTTGAGGGTTTGCGGGCCACAAAGTCATAATCGAAAAAGAAGCTGCTTTTCGGATTCCAGCAGTACCGTTGTAGGGCATTGCGTCGTTGCTGAGCCAGTTGCTCGTAGATCTTCGCTTGGGTTTGGTCACCCTTTAGCCAATACCCATCGGCCAACGTCTGCTCCAGATTGACGAGCAAGGCATTTAAATCGACAGGAATGAAATCGGTGGTGTGAATCGTGCGTAGGTTCTTCCCATCCCGAAACCACCGGCTGCTGAAATCCCATCCCGACTCGGCCGCAGCCCGCAGATGCCGATAAAGAATCTGCGGATTTTTGATACGCCGGGCCAGTTGAACATCTTCCCGGTACGATTCCGGCCGTGGGGTTGTTTGATCGTCAAAGTAACGATTCAGATACACGCCTTCTGCTAGTTGCACTACCCGTCGGTAGGCTGGTTGCTGGGCCGTCAACTGATCTTTCCCATCCATCCAGAAATCATACTCCTGCTGTAGTTCCGGCAGATACGTCAACAAGACCCGACGGCCCTGAACTTCCGTGAGCAGATTGACCATAAACGAGAAAAATGGCGGCTGTGACCGACCCAGAAAATACGTTCGATTGCCATTCGGAATAAAGCCAAACGTACGGATCAGATACGCGAAGTTGTCGACCATATTCCTGATGAGGGCCGTTTTGCCCGATGCCCGCAGGCCCAGCATCGTAAAATAGCTGTCCCAGTAATAAATCTCGCCAAAGCGCCCGCCGGGTACGACGTAAGCATTCGGCAAGGGAATCAATGACCCTGACTGTTCGCCCGCTTTTGCATGGGGTATTGCCGACCGAGTCAGCACTGGCCACAAATCGGCCATATGCTGACTCGCCGACTGACCAGCAAGGCTCGTGTAGCCCGAAGCGGGTTTTGCCGGTAGCGAGAACTGCTGTAAAACGAACGCTTTCAAATTAAAGTCGCTCCGTTGACGGGCTTTCTCGTAGTTGGCCAGAATGACTTCGGGCGGGTAGTTGGGAATACAGTCGGCAAATGTTTTAGAGTCGGGAAAAACAGCTTTCAGTTGAACGGTTTCAAACAAATCTCCAAATTGTTCGTCAGGACCTGGCAGTGATTGCCGTTCGGTACTGGAAGTTTTGAGTACCTGCTGCCCAGGGCTGACGGTTACACGACTAAGAAAGCAAACAAGAAATACGATGTATTGAACACGATTGGATCGTTTCATGAAATTCCGTTTATGGATAGGGCGCTACATTAGAACGACCCTATCCCAGCAACTTTTTCCAGCAAAGGTTCTTTTTCCCGAAAGCCGGACTTTTCGATAATCGATTGAATAATCTGCAAGGGCACCCGTACCCAATCGGGACGATGACTTAGCTCGGCGTTCAAATCCGATATAGCTTTTTCGAGCAGATACGTCTCCAGCATCATTTGCAGGTCGTTGGGGTCTTCAGGAATGAACGAACTGCCCTGAACTGCTTCCAGATAAGCCTCCATAAAAAAGTTACTCATGCACCTCGCCCAGAACTCGGCATAGGGAAGCAGCGCAACTGTATCCTCGGCAGGCACCTGATTGTTCTGCAAAAAGCCTTCATAGCAAACGTAATAGAACGAGCGGATCATCGACGCTACATCGCGCAGGGGCGACCGCTTCAGCCGACGCTCGCTGTAACTCCGACCCGGATCGCTTCCAAAATCCTGAATAGCGATGTCTTTACCGGTCAGCAGAATCTTTTCCAGTTGCAGGTCGCCGTGAATTCGGATTTTTGTACTGGCCAGTTTCTTGCTGTAAATCCGTTTGAACAACGTCAGTACGTCTTCTTTGCGACCCAGTATCTGTTCGACATCCTGCCGTACCCCCTCGGGAAGGCGCTGTAGATTCCGTTTCTGCGTCTGGTAACTTTCGCGAACCAGCGATTGAAAGCCCGCAAACAGGGAGCGCTGATAGTGTAGCGAGAACTCTTCCGGGGCAAACTCGCTGAGCGTAGCATTGGAAGCCAGCGCCTTATGCATCTGACCGATTCGTTCGCCCAATAGCCGGACCTGCTGGGCAGCCCGATGCCCGACCAGTTCCTGTGTTTCGTAAGGTAATGCGGCAAACGGAACCGGCTGGCTCAACGTGCCTAAGGAAGCCTTCAACGCATCGGCCAGTTGCCACGAATCGCGGGCCTGTATCCGTTCAATGAAGTTATGGATGCGTTCCAGCACATACTGTTTTCCGTCGCCATGCCGCGCTACCATTTCCTGCATGACTGCCAGCATGATGGGTTCGCCCGACACAATCATTTCAACCTCTCCGGCATACGGAGGCACACTCGCAAAACCAGCCCGATCGGAAAGGAACCGACTGATTTCGGCGTCTGGATTTATGGCTAGATCAACCTTCCTGTACACCTTCAGCAGATAACAGTGGTCGTAGGAAATGGACGCATAATCCGGCCCGGAAGCGATCAATTTCGATTTCACAGCGTTGCGTTTCTGCACGTAATCTGTCAGGGTCGGCTTCGTCTGGAATACCAGATTGCCTTCGGTATGTCGATTCTCCTGGGCTATTTTCTGAAGCAATGCCTGCTGTACCTCAGGCAGATACAAGCCATCGCAGAGTACGCCGGACTCATGGCCCAGATGCAGATTGGCCAGCACCGCCTGCGGACAACTGTGCGTAAGGAGAGCCGCCTGCAATTCGTCGGCAAAGGCAATCGTCAACTGAAAAATTTCGGACAACCCCCGCTCGTACGACACCTCAAGCAGCAGTATATAAGCCGAGCCAACCGGCAGCATAAGCGGAGCGTGGTTCAGAATCGTAACGCCCCGCATGGTTTCGCTCTTTTCCCGGAACCAATCGGTACGAAGCAGGTAATCGGGTAACACCTTCGTTTCCAGTCGTTCGCGGGTGTTATTGCTTACAATTTGTCCCCAAAGGGCAACAGTCAGCTCCGGCAACTGAAGAGGAGTCGATACAGTCGTAGCCGTTTTTTCCAGCACAAACCACTGGTAATCGTGAGGAGCCAGCGTGAAGAAATAGGTTTCACGCTCGGAAACTGCCGGAAACGAATTGCGACTAAATAACTCGACCGGAACGTATCCGCCAAACCCATCCAGGTCGATCTCGGCAGGCTGGGCATACTTCGACAGGTTGATCACAATGAGCAGGGTCTGCTCTTCGTAGGTACGGGTAAATGCCAGGACTTTCGGATTTTCGACGTTCAGAAATGTCAGATCTCCCCGGCCAAATGCCTTGTATTTCTTCCGTAGGGTCATGATCCGTTTCATGAACCAGAACAGCGACGATGTATTCTGACGCTGGGTTTCAACATTGACGGATTCGTAATGGTACTCCGAATCGAGAATGGTTGGTAGATACAACTTATGCGGATTGGCGGCCGAAAAACCCGCGTTCCGATCCGGCGACCATTGCATGGGTGTACGCACGCCATCGCGATCGCCCAGATACACATTATCGCCCATTCCGATTTCATCACCGTAATACAGAACCGGCGTACCCGGCAGCGAAAACAGCAGCGAGTTCATCAGCTCAATTTTTTTCCGGTTATTGCTCAGGAGAGGAGCCAGACGGTGGCGGATACCCAGGTTGATACGAGCTCGGGGGTCTTTTATGTAGGTCTTGTACATATAGTCCCGCTCTTCGTCGGTGACCATTTCCAGCGTCAATTCATCGTGATTGCGGAGAAATATGGCCCACTGACAGTTTTCGGGGATGGCGGGGGTTTGATCGAAAATATCGGTGATGGGGTATCGATCTTCCATCTGCAACGACATAAACAGACGTGGCATCACCGGAAAATGATAATTCATATGACATTCGTCGCCATTACCGAAATACGACGCGGCCTCTTCGGGCCACATATTGGCTTCGGCCAGAAATACGACCTCCGGAAAATGGTCATCGACGTGCTGACGCAGTTGTTTCAGGAACGCATGCGTTTCGGGTAGGTTTTCGCCATTGGTTCCTTCCCGTTCAAAGAGATAAGGAACAGCATCGAGTCGGAACCCATCGACCCCCATCTCGCACCAGTAATCAATGATTTTGAATATCTCACTTTTTACGAGTGGGTTATCGTAGTTCAGATCAGGCTGGTGGTGAAAAAAGCGGTGCCAGTAATATTGCTGTGCATCGTGATCCCAGGTCCAGTTGGATCGTTCATAGTCCTGGAAAATAATCCGTACGTCTTTGTACTGGTTTGGGTCGTCCGTCCAGACATAGTAGTCGCGTTCGGGCGATCCTTTGGGTGCTTTTCGGGCGCGCTGAAACCAGGGGTGCTGGTCAGACGTATGGTTAATGACCAGCTCGGTAATCACTTTCAGATTTCGCTGATGCGCTTCGCTGAGCAGGGTTTTAAACTGATCGATGGTTCCGTACGACGGATTGATGGCGTAGTAATCGGCAATATCGTAGCCATCATCGCGCAGGGGCGATGGATAGAAAGGCAGTAGCCAGATAGCCGTAACGCCCAGTTCCTGAAGGTAGTCCAGCTTTTCGAGTAAGCCCTGAAAATCGCCGATACCATCGCCATTGCCATCGCAGAAGGCTTTGATATGCAGTTCATAAATGATGGCATCCTTATACCACTGCAGATTACCCTGGAGATTTATATTCGTTTCTGTTGTCATAATTGTCTATGAAGTAAATCGGTTCGGACTGTACGGCTTGACTCACATTACCTGACCCCAGTAGTACTGACTGATGCCATACAGATAAACAGGATTTCGGCAACTTCCCGATCTGAGCTAAGAATCTGCTTATAGCAGGCTTAGAAATTACTTAGAAACCCTTTTCCGGCTTTGTTGTTATCAGAAAATCAAACTTGTGATGGAAGCTTCTAAGAAGTTTCTAAGATTTACTTAAGTCGGTTCTAAGCCTGATTGTCGTCTTTTGATGAATACACTGCGCGTTCAGTAACGCAACAAGCATTGATGAATACCTCTAAATCATCGTTTAAACGCCTGATCATTGTTTCCTATCGATTACCATTTGCGTTAAAGGAAAATCAGGAAGGGTACAAACTAGTACAGAACTCAGGAGGTCTGGTATCGGCCGTTTTATCGATGGCTGGTCAAATGGGTCAGTCTGCCGATGGGACACCTAGCAAAATACACTGGGTGGGTCATGCTGATTCCGCTTTTCAGCATATCGATGCGTCGGCTTTTGAGAACGAAACGTTTGTGGCTCATCCGGTTTTCATCGACGAAGCGGTGCATACGGGCTTTTATTATGGATTTAGCAATGACCTGATCTGGCCCTTATTCCATTACTTTCCGTCGTATGCTTCCTTTCGGGAAAGTGATTTTGACCATTATAAACGGGCCAATACCTGCTTTCTGGAGGTGCTAAACACACTGATCGAACCTGGCGATTTAGTCTGGATTCATGACTTCCAATTGATGATCTTACCCGACATGGTTCGGCAATCGACACCCGATGCATCGATTGGCTATTTTTTCCACATTCCCTTTCCAACCTACGAAATCATTAAGTTGTTGCCCCGAGCCTGGCGTCAGGAGTTGCTTAGGGGTGTTCTTGGGTCGGATGTTGTTGGTTTTCATACCACCGATTATGTGCAGCATTTTATGCAAAGTGTGGCCGAAGTACTGGAGCTCCCCATCATCGGCCAGCGTATTGTGCTAGCCGATCGGTCGATCCAGGTCAAAGAATTTCCGATCAGTATCGATTTCAATAAATTCAACCAGAGCAGTCAGGAGACCGACGTTGTTGAAACACGCCGTCGGGACCAGGCGCTGCTACGCCATAATAAGCTAATTTTTTCGGTCGATCGACTCGACTATACCAAAGGCATTACCTATCGATTGCAGGGTTATGAGCGGTTTTTGGTTCAGCATCCCGAATGGCATAATCGGGTAACGTTTGTGATGACCGTGGTGCCATCACGCGACAAAATCGGGCAGTATCAGGAGTTGAAGCGTGAAATTGAAGAAACCGTTGGCCGTATCAATGGACTATTCGGGACAATTGGCTGGCGACCCATCGTGTATATGTATTCGTCGCTGACATTTACGGAACTGATGGCCCTTTACACCGCCTGCGACGTGGCTCTGATTACCCCCCTTCGCGACGGTATGAATCTGGTTTGCAAGGAGTTTGTTGCCAGTCGGCAAGATCATCGGGGGGTACTGATTCTAAGCGAACTGGCCGGGGCTGCCCAGGAGCTTCGGGAGGCAATAATCATCAATCCTACCGATACCCAGGAAGTGGCCGATGCTATTCAGCAGGGGCTTACCATGCCCGAAACCGAGCAGGAGCAGCGGTTGGCGACTATGCGTAATCACCTGCAAAACCATAATGTTTTCCGCTGGAGCCATGATTTTCTGTCGGCCTTTCAAAGCAAACAGGAGAGCGAGTCTGCGCTGGCAACCAACCTCCCCATTGCGTCATTTATTACTGCATTCGAGCAGGCTCAGCAACGGCTGCTCCTCCTGGATTTTGATGGCACCCTTGCGCCTATTGTGAATGACCCGGCTTTGGCTCGCCCTTCCGAATCATTAAAGAAAACCATTCAGCAACTGGCCGAAACCAGCGATGTCGTGGTTATTAGTGGCCGTAATCGGGCTTTTCTGGAAAAGACATTTGCGGGTATACCGGTGTATCTGGTTGCCGAACATGGTGCTTTCTTACGGAAACCGGACCGGCCCTGGGAGCAACTCGATCTATCGACCGACGATTGGGTCGATTCCGTTCGATCCATAATGTCCCCTTTTGTGGATCGGGCTCCCGGGTCATTTATTGAAGAAAAAGAGACGTCTATTGCCTGGCATTACCGGAAGGCCGAAGCTGAGGATATTGAAAATCAGGCTATTGATCTGGCCACACAGCTACGAAACACTTCTTACTCTATACCATTGACCATTATCCAGGGCAGTAAAGTGGTAGAAGCTAAAACCGCTCAGCATAGCAAAGGCACCGTAGCGAACGCCATTTACGAGCAAAAGCCGTACGATTTTATTGTGAGTATTGGCGACGACACCACCGACGAGGATATGTTCCGGCAATTACCAAACTGGGCGTACACCATTAAAGTAGGGGCCGGTCTTTCGTTTGCCCGTTATCGACTGGCGCGTCAACAGGATGTCGAAATGTTGCTGGAGCAAATGAGCCATGTGTTGGCTGAGGCTGATTAAATACTAATCGGGCATCAATTTCTGAACAGCTTTTCCAGTTCTTTTGCTTTTGAATCGGCTTTCAGTTTTTGGCGAAGATGGGCGTAATGCGGGGGAAGCTTACCGAGGTTGGAGCTTTTAAGCCCATACCAGGCACTGCTGAAATAGCTAAGGACGCCTACAGCCACTATGGCAATTGTTATGATACAAAATGTCAGCATGGGTTGGCTTATCGTTTAAACAAGATGCTCTATTGAAAACAACATTGACCATACCCTGCCAGTAAGAACGCAGGGTATGGATCAATGCTTCAGGCAAGCGCATGTTCTTCGCTTATGCAGGCAAAGTGGTATCTAGGAATAAGGAAGAGCTTAAGCAAAACTTAGAATTTGATTAGAAGTGAATAGAATTTTCTGACGGAGCAAACACCGTATTAACTAATACCTTACTTTCCGGTTTACTATCTACACAAACTATTCATGGGTAGGGTGTTTTACTATGAAACTATTAGTGGTAGAGGATGAGGCCAAAACCTTACAGGCCATTCAGCAGGGGTTGGAAGAAAGCCAGTTTGAGGTCGATATTGCCTACGACGGCTTAATTGCCAAGCGATTGGCGCTCAAGAATAACTATGCGGCCATCATAACCGATCTGATTCTGCCGGGTCTTAACGGCTACGAACTGTGCCGTCAGCTTCGGGCTGAAGGGCTCACCACACCGATTCTTATTTTAACGGCGCTGGGCGAAACGGACGATAAAGTCATGGGCTTCGATGCCGGGGCCGATCAGTATCTGACCAAACCGTTTCAGTTTGCCGAGTTACTGGCCAGGGTGCGGTCGCTGACCAAACGCGGTACACAGGTCGCCATGACCGCCCAAACGTTACGGTATGGCGGTATCGAAATGAATCTGGATGCCAAAACCGTTACCCGCGATGGTAAGCCAATCGAGCTGACTGCACGCGAATTTGCCTTGCTGGAATTTCTGATGCGTAATCAGGGGCGGGTACTCTCCAAGCCGGCCATTGCCGAACACGTCTGGGATTTAAATTTCGATACGGGAACCAACGTCGTGGAAGTGTACATCAATTACCTCCGCAAAAAAATCGATAAAGATTTTCCTGCAAAACTGATTCATACCCAGTTTGGCATGGGGTATATGTTCAAAGAAGAATGAAATAGCGGGGAGCGTGGTGCAGGGAGCATGGAGAAGCTTGGTATATAGGGCTATAACTCCACGCTCTCCGCACCATACCCCTTGCGCCACGCTCCAAGCTCCCTGCTGTATGACCATTCGCAATCGGCTAACGATACGCTTCACTGCACTGGTTTCCAGTATTTTACTGCTGGCGTTTGTGAGCATATACGCCTTTTGCTGGTATTTTATCTCGTCGGATTTTTATCGTCGACTCGACCGAAAAGCTAATACCATTGGTGACATGCTAATTCGGCACCGATTGAATGCCGACTTGATTCAGCAGTTGACCCGGATTCGGAAGGACCAGCTTCCGAACCAAAAAATCATTGCTTTCGACCAGCGGGATTCCATTATTCTATCCACCAATGAAGCGATATCCTTAAACTTTCCACAATCTGTACTGAGCGATATCCGCCAAACTCGGGAAAAAGAGTTTCAACAGGGAAATTACTACCTGGTTGGTACCCGATTCATGACGGCCTCTGGCCAGTTTGTTGTTATTGCCAGCGCCGAAAATAGGTATGGCGATGAATTTTTACGGCGGCTGCTCTGGTCACTGACGGGCCTTTTCTGCTTAATCGTAGCCATTACGGCGTTTTCGGGTTGGTTTTATGCCAATGATGCTCTGCGGCCGGTGCAAGTTATGGATCGGGCACTCAATGCTATTTTTCCGCAAAACCGCGACGAACGCTTGCCGTTGCGCCATGAAAACGACGAAATCAGTCGGCTATCGCGAACGATCAATCAACTACTCGACCGGGTGAATGAATCGTTTCGTCTGCAACGAATGTTTGTGGCCAATGTGTCGCACGAACTAAAAAATCCGCTTACCCTGATCAGCTCACAACTGGAAGTAAGCTTGCTCAATAACCGGGACCCTGAAGCCTACCGGCAAACGATTCGCTCGGTATTGCAGGACGTTACGGAACTGGCCACCCTCACTCACGAACTGCTTCAACTTTCGCAGGTTAATCAAAACGACGCCGTTAACCTGCTTACCGACCAAGTGCGAATTGACGAGATTGTCTGGGATGTTCGCGCTCAGGTGAATGCGATCAATCCTCACTATAAGGTTACGGTTCAACTGGGCACATTACCCGAAGAGCCCGATCAGCTGTCGGTTCAGGGCAACAAAACCTTACTGGAAACGGCCCTCAAAAACCTGACCGAAAATGCCTGTAAATTTTCGGATGATGGCAAAGCACAGATTGACGTAAACTTTCAGGAGACGGCTGTAGCTATTCGCATCCAGAATCAGGGGAAGCCCATTCCAACAGCCGACCTGCCCTATATTTTCGAGCCCTTTTACCGAAGCCGCCAAACGGCCGACGTGCGTGGCTACGGGGTTGGGCTATCGCTCGTTGAACGCATTATCCGGTTACACCGGGGACGGGTACAGGTAAGTTCCTCAGAAGGGCACCCCACCGTATTCAGCATTGTTTTACCCCGCTAGCAGTCGGCTTCTAAGGATATTCTAAGGAGTTTATCAGCGAATACTAATTCGTGGAAGGCAGTTTTGGTTGTTTACGAACTTACCCTTAGCCATAAACATACCCGATTCATGATAACGTCAACGCATCCCTATACCCCATTTTTTCCACCAGGACCTGCCACTCCAACCCGAAATCGCCCTCAACATAAGCCATTATACGACGATGGCGATCCACCTCCACAACCTGATTGGCTGCTCATTCTGATGTGCGGGCTGTTTCTGCTGACCATCTTTCTGGCCTGGTATGTCGATATACCTCGACTATTGCAGTAATTGGCCTGTTGAATACAGCTTATTCGATCAGTAGCTTGATCTTTTTACTCTTCGTCCGGCTCTGCAACCAGCGTTCAATACGGCGTTTCTCGGCGGCTGTATGTCTTCGGGAAAACTGAGCATAGACCAGGGTAACGGTATCGGGCCGATTGCTGGATGAGTTGATCACTAATGCCCGGGAGGCTGTGAAACTACGGACATCAGGCATTAGCGTTTTGAGTTCATTCCGCAGGTCGGCAACCGGAAAGCCTGTCGTTTGATTTAGTTTGATAGCGTGTTGTAGTGAATCGATCATCTGATCTTTACGGGCTATGGCTCCCTGACTGTATTTGATCATCTGGTCGGCCAGGGTATTTGTAATAGCAGTCATATCAACTTCGGTGTCTTTAAAGCTGCCCTGTTTCACCACCAGTTGGGCATCCTGAATGCCATAGGCTACCATTCTGTTTTTCAATTCGTTGATAGAATCTTTAGGCAGAGGTTCTCCGACAATGGTCAGTTCCAGCTTGCTTTGCCGGCGGTTGTACCGGGCTGCGTAGTTAATGACCTGACGATATTGAAAATCACATTCGTTGGATACAAATCGCTTGGCCGACTGCTCAAAAATGGTTTTCCGGACAATCTGGTAGGCCAGGTACGTACTGGGCACAATCACGATAAGAACGGCTATCCAGATGGTGTTTCGAACCCGGCGTTCCACATCCGTTGATGGGTATGCCTTCTTCGGAAAATCCAGAAAGCGGACCATCAGAAATGTAGCCAGACTGATACAGATGCAGTTGATCAAAAACAGGTAAAAGGCTCCGGCGAAGTAATAGAAATTGGCGGTAGCCAGGCCATAGCCCGCCGTACAAAGTGGCGGCATCAGGGCCGTAGCAATGGCAACGCCCGGAATTACGTTCGTCACTTTCTCGCGACGACTACCAGCAACAATTCCGGCCAGACCACCAAAAAAAGCAATAAACGCATCCCAGACGGTAGGTGATGTACGAGCCAGTAATTCCGATTGAGCGATATGCAGCGGGCTGATAAAAAAGTAAATGGTCGATGTAAGCAGACTGATAAATACGGCTATGCTAATGTTTTTGATTGCCCGCTGAATCAGCGCCAAATCGTTAATGCCGATACCCAAACCGATACCCATAATAGGCCCCATTAGTGGCGAAATAAGCATGGCCCCAATGATGACGGCCGTTGAGTTGACATTCAACCCTATCGAGGCAATAAAAATGGCAAAAATGAGTGTCCATAGGTTAATACCCCGGAATTCGATACCTCTACTAATCGATTGAATAATGGCTTCCTCGTCGGCCTTATCTTCTTCCAGGCTAAAGCGTTCGCGAAAAATCTGGCTGAACCGACTCAGCATATCAGGCCGCTTTGTTCCTGGCGTATTCTGATTTTCAGTGACCATAGTCGTATAGCGGGCTAAGGAATTATGACAAACTAACCTGGTTTTTAATCAAAAGTTAATGTAGTCTTGTGCAATTCTTCTGACATCCATGGATCTATTTACCCTGATTACCCTACTCATCGTTGCTTCGGCTTTCTTTGCTTATCTGAACACAAAGCTGTTGAAGCTCCCGGATGCTATTGGTATTATGGTGCTTTCGTTAGCCTTTTCGGCGTTGCTCATCGGCCTCAATACTATACACCCTGTCTGGTTGACGGAAGTACGACAAACGGTTGCCCAAATCGATTTTGGCCGGGTCCTGTTCGATGTCATGCTCAGCTTTCTGCTGTTTGCCGGTGCCTTTCATACCAATACCGATCAACTGAAGGAAGTCCGTGGGTCAGTCATGTTATTTGCCTTTGTCGGGGTATTGATCAGCACCGCGCTCGTCGGTACAGGGCTTTATTTTCTGGCTCACTGGCTTGGCTTTACGCTTTCGCTTCCTTTATGCTTACTGTTCGGTGCACTGATCTCGCCAACCGATCCCATTGCGGTATTAGGTATACTGGCCAAGTTTAAACTTCCGGAAAATGTTAAATATAATATCGTAGGCGAATCACTGTTCAACGACGGTGTGGGCGTTGTTGTCTTTGCGTCCATTTACCGAATTGTGGTCAATGGCACCGAAAGCATTAGTGCAGGCAATATTGCGTTGCTGTTTCTGGAAGAAGCGGGAGGAGGTGTTCTGTTTGGCCTGATTCTGGGTTATGGGCTCTTTCGGCTGTTGCGGTCCATCAATCATTATCAAACTGAGGTGTTAATCACCATTGCGGGGGTTATGGGTGGCTACCTGCTGGCCCAGAAGCTCCATATTTCCGGGCCCTTAGCTATGGTGGTAGCCGGTTTGCTGATGGGCGGCAAAGCCCGTGGTGAAGCCATGAGTGATGTCACCGAAGAATACGTCGATAAGTTCTGGGAGTTGCTGGATGCCATTCTTAATGCGCTTCTGTTCGTTTTGATTGGGGTTGAACTTCTGCTGATCGACTTCCGCATGGCTTACTGGCCCTTATGTGCAGCCGTCGTGCTGCTGGTACTGAGTGCCCGGTTCCTGTCGATCTGGTTCCCCTTCCTGCTGGCCAGGCGCTGGCTCAATTTGGACAAGCATGCCCCCATTATGCTTACCTGGGGTGGTCTGCGGGGCGGATTATCCATTGCCATGGCGCTTTCCATTCCCAACCATCTTCCGAATCAGGATTTAATCGTCACCATTACGTATGCAGTTGTTCTGTTCTCGGTCATTGGGCAGGGGTTGACGATGGAACGCCTGATCAAACGCTTGTACACCCCGCCCGCCTGACTATAAACGAGTCATTCCGTCTGGATGGTTTCGGGCGCCTGTCGCGTAGGTACGGATTCGGGTTGCGCCAGTGCTTCATACACAAATCCGGCTTTCAGGTGTTCATAGAAGGAGACTGGATCAACTAGCGACGCGGCTCCCTGCGCCATCAGGCCACCCAGCAGGAGCTGAAAAATAGCCGAGTGCCGGTCGGTCATTTCCAGTACCAGGATGGCGGCTGTAAACGGCGACCGAACAACGCCCGTCAGAAAACTGACCATGCTGACTAAAATAACCAGGTTGGTATCCGAAGGGGTTACCTGAACCAGCCGCGACAGCCCATCACCCAGAATAGCTCCTGCGCTGAGCGACGTAGCAAAGACGCCACCGGCGGCTCCACTGCAATAACTCAGGGTCATACCCGCAAATCGGACCGGAAACAGATACCAGGGCGTTAGATGATCGTTTTGAAACAATAATCGGTTGATGATGGGCTTCCCGGTACCAAAGGCATCTGTTCCGACCCAGAAAGCCAGCGCAGCCAGGAGCAACCCGGACCCCGCTACCCAACCCACCTGCGCTGGTAGCGTCGTAAACCGACGACGATAAGCATTCGCCCACAGCAGGATTTTGGCAAAAGCGGCTCCGGCCAGTCCGCAAAAGATAGCCACCAACACCACTACTCCCAAGAACCAGCCCGTTGTGGAGGTGACTTTTGGGAAACCGAGGTAGAGGTACGGCCCCAGAATGGCCTGCGCCGTCATACCGGCAATGATAACCGCCGTGAAAACGGCCGTTCGGAAACGGGTAATGTGGGTTTGTGTCAGTTCTTCGACAACGAACACAATACCACCCAGGGGTGTATTGAAGGCAGCCGCCAGCCCGGCAGCTCCTCCCGTAACTAAAGCAATTTGCCGGGACAGTTGCGGCCAACTAGCAGGTTGTAATCGGTTGATGGCCCGAAAAATAGCAGCGGAAATCTGGATGGTAGGCCCTTCGCGTCCGATCACTCCACCACCCAGCAGCAGCACTACGCTACTCAATACCTTAACAAACGCTACCCGTAGACTGAGTAAATATCCGGTGCGCCCGTGGGTCTTTGGGGTCGACAACTCAATGCCTGCCATCACCTGCGGAATACCACTTCCTCTGGAAGCTGGTGCCAGTCGGCTGGTGATCAACCAGGCCAGTACAAAGGCCACTGGAGTTACGAGAAAAACCAGGTAAGGCTGCCGACTCAGCCACGTAAAGCTCAGCCGCTCCGCCCAAAGGAATAGTTCTTCATAGCCAACAGCTACCAGCCCTACCAGCAGCGACGCCACCCAAAACGGTAAGCTCTGTAAGATAACCCGACGAACTCGTTCGGTATACAAACGCCGGATAAGATGCTGGTCGAGCCAGTCCAGCACGCGGGCATACCGAGTCAATTTAGGAAGCATGCAGTTGTCCGTTAAACAGTTTTTATTAGAAAGTAACGACGATTGGAGCGAGTTGATTTACAGCCTTTCATTATCTAAGCAAATTCTAATATCTCTTTAAGACGTCTGTAACGACTTCATCCCAGTTTTGGGCATCTATTTCATCCTTTTCTAAACGCAACTAGTTCTATGCAGGAAACCGGACGTACCGCAACCAATCTGACCTGGATATTAGCCATGCTGATTATCGTGGGTCTGGGGGGAGGATTTTATTGGCGAAATCATCGTATCTGGACGGCTCAGTATGATCAGGCTGAGTTACTGGCCGACTCCCTACTATCGGTCAAATTTCAGCTTGAAGACGATGTTCATCATCTGAAGAGCCAACTCGAAACGGCCGCTGACGACAAGGTTTATTTCGATAAACGCCTGAATCAATTCTATGTAATGCTGAATCAGCAGAATCTGAAGGCAAATAAACTTCAGCAGGCCAGGGATCGTCAGGCAAACGAAATTCGATTGCTCAACCAGCAAGGTGATTCCTTAGCAACCCTGCGTGATAGTCTGGCAAATCAACTGGATGCATCCCGCGATAAGATTAACTGGTTGACCGATGCTAATAAGCTTCTCATTGGTCAGAATCATGCCCTCGAGCAGAAACTACGTAATCTAAACACGGAGCTATCGGCCAGCGTGTCCCGCACAACTCTTACCGGAAATGCGTTTCTGGTCGAGCCGCTAAAAGCCAACAAAAAAGTAACAGCCAAAGCCCGAAAAGCGCATACGTTACTGGTGTCGTGTACGGTCCCCGCCGAACTTCAACTGGAGGGTCGTCAGGAAGTTTTTCTAAGTCTGACCGACGAGAAACAAGGCACTGTACTATCGCCTATCCGTACAACTACCGTCAATCTGCCCAATCTGAATGAAGTGATTCCGGTTCACGCTGCCCAAATGGTCTCGTTTACCAAATCTCCACAGCGCATTGTTTTTCAGCTCAACTACTCTTCTCCTTTACGGCCAGGACTGTACCGGGCATCGCTCTATACCCAGGATGTATTTCTGGGAACCGTGGAGTTCAGGCTGCGAAACAGCTTCTGGTTCTTTTAGAAGTTGTTTATTCAATCATTCAATCATTCAACTTATGGAAACGCTTAATTTCAAAACAAACCTAACCACATCGGAAGATGTAGCGGCCGTTACCCTCAATCTGAACGACATTGAACCTGTCGACGGCTGGAATGTAGATCCAGATGGCCTGTTGACCGTTCAAACGACCGATAATCGGATTGCCGAACAGGTTATTCAGGCTGTTAAGCAGGCGGGGTATCGGGCCGAAACTGTTCTGGATTAGGCTGAAAAAGTCCTTCTAAGGCAATTCTAAGCAGTCTTTAAGCCCGTTCTTAATCGCCGGTTGTAGTTTGTAGTGGTAATCCAATGAGTGTGGATTGACTTAATTCCTAAAACAACGACGATTATGAAAACGCATGTTCGAACGGCAATCGTACTCGCTATGATAACGGCGGCTCCGGCTGGTTTGGCACTGGCCCAAACAACGCCCCCTGATGCGAATACGTTGCTCAACCTGGGCCGATTCGATGAGGCCAAACAACTTTTACTGAAAAACGTCCAACAGAATCCATCAGCACAAACCTATTTCGAGACAGGCTATGGCTACCTCCGAACGGGTCAGCCCGACTCAGCCAGAATCTGGTTCGAGAAAGGCATCCCGATGGATGAGAAACGTGTGCCCTTAAATCAAATGGGATCGGCCTTAACCTACCTGGCCAAACAGGACACCGCCAATGCCAAGCCGAAAATAGACGAGGTGGTTTCCAAAAGTAAGGGTAAAAATGCGGAGATTCTGTACCGGATTGGCGAAGCCTATACGGGCTATCTAACACCGGGCAATGGCTCGATCAAACCCATTTATCCGCGCATTGTCAATACGGCCAAGGCCATCGATTTCCTCAATCGGGCCGCCGATCGTGACAAGAAAAATCCAGCCATACAACTTGCTCTCGGTGATGCTTATTATCAGAACCGGGATGCTGGTACGGCCGTATCGCGCTACGAGAGTGCTATCGAACTCGGCATGAACCCGTCCCGTGTGTATCAGCGCATAGGCGACATTTACTGGCAGGGCCGCAACCTGAATCTGGCCGTCGAGAATTACAAGAAAGCTATTGAAGCCAATCCCAATTATGCTCCAGCATATAACCAACTGGCCGAACTATACTTTCTGGTCAACCGGTATAAGGAGGCCTCCAGCTACATCGACCAGTATGTGAGTGTATCAAAAGATGCCCGGCAGGAGACGCTGCTCCGACAGGCTCAGTTTCATTTTCTGGCCAAAGACTACCAACGGGCCATCAGCCTAATCGACAGCAACCGAACGGCGCTGGGGCAAAACCCAATTGTATACCGCATCGAAGGCTGGGCATATTCATCCCTGAAACAACCTCAAAAAGCCATCGAAAACCTGAATACGTTCCTGGAAAAAGCCCCCGAAAAAGCCATGCCCGACGATTATAAATACCTCGGCCAGGCCTACATGGCTACCGAACCGACCGACGATGATTCAGTGGGTGTACTTTATCTGGAAAAAGCAGCTCCTGCCGATACCAGCGAGAATCTGTACAGCGACATTGCCCGTTACTATTACCGGGCTAAAAAACACCCCGAAGCCGTTGCTGCTCTTGATTCGGCCGCCAGGCATGGGTTTAAAGCCGATGTGCAGGATTTGTTCCGTTATGGCATGAGCAACTACACCCTGGGCTTTCAACGCGATAGTGTAGGGAAACTTGTCCGCGACACCGTTCGGTTTGCCCTGGCCGATTCTGCCCTGGCACTGGCTCAAAAAGGATCGCCCGACTATGCCCCTACGGTACTTTACCGGGCCAAAGCGAATTACTACGCCTATGCCCCCGAAGAGGCAGTACGCAACGGGAAAGCGAAGCCTTATTTTGAGCAGTTTATCACGATGGTTGCCGATAAGCCCGAGGAGCGGACTCGCTACAAGAATGATTTGTTGCTGGCTTTTAAATACCTGATTTCCTATAACGAGCTGGTCACCAAAGACGAAGCTGCCCGTAATGAGTGGCTACAAAAAGGGCTGGGCTGGTTCCCTGATAATAAAGATCTGGCCAAAATTGCCATGCCTGAAGCTGGCTCGCAATAATGGTCTTTTTCAGAAGTTGGTTCATTATGTCTTGATTATACCGCTACCGGAGCATCGATCTCTGGTAGCGGTTTTGTTTCACCGCCGGGATTCCATTTTCGAACACGATCATAGGGGCTGATGGATGACTGAACTACTTAAGACAGCACACGCAGTTGAACCTTTATACTTCTGCTACTGGGTTATCATCAGACTAAGCAGTCTGAAAGCCAGTTACATTTTGTTCAAAATGTTTAATCACAGAACGGTTTACTTTTCTCTCAGCATGCCAGAGTTCATAATTCTTTTGCAGGTTAACCCAGAACTGGGCTGTGTTCCCAAAAGCCTCCGACAACTTCACCGCTAATTCGGGACTGATACCAGCCCGCTCGTTGACAATAGCCGATAGGTTGGCGCGGGCGATGCCCAAGCCTTTAACGACTTCCGTCACGGTTAAATGCCGCTCTTTGATGTAGTCTTCCCGAAGAATCTCGCCTGGATGGACTGGGGGTAAGTTGCGTTTCATAATTAATGATAATCTACATAGTCAACAAATTCGATTGATTTTTCGCAAGTACTGAGTGGGTAATTTGGACCCATCACCCGTTTCGTAATACTGCTGAAGTCCCTTGTGTTTGAAGTTGGCAATCATAATCTGCTTTGTAGCGTGTAGTATTACACATTACAAAGCAGAAATGAAATGTTAATGCCCCTCACGGTTTAGTCGTTCTTTTTAGATTCGGTTATCGTTTGGCAATGGTCGACTGGGGCAACAGCCTCTGCAAGACCTGCTGCCCAACGTGTTCGCCCTGAACGGTGCCTTCCTCAACGCCATCGCGATAATGGATACCGCCATACACCCGACTCACCGAGGCTTCCTGATAGGCCGCTTCAATGGATGGAAACGAACGCACGCCATGACCATACGGTAATTCCGTTGAGTCGGTAAACGCAACGTTGTTCCCAATCAGATGCGCGATGACCTTGCCCGCTGCGGCCGAAATATCGCTGTGTCCACTGACGTATTCGGGAAAGGCCGGGGTTTCCAGAAAAGGGCGCCATTGCGGATCGATGGTGTTATTGATCACCGTTTCGGGCCGAATCCGAATGTGCGTGTATTTTTCATCCCAACAGGCAATGAATGCATCGAACATCGCAATGGAGGTCAGTGAGAACAATTGAGCCGCCTGGATTATCGTCAGTTTTTGCTGTCGGGCCAGGGTAGTTGCAATGGCCAGCCAATGACCGGGTGGCGACATTTTTTTACTGGCAAACATTACGTGGCCCGATATGTTCGTCACAAAGGCGTTATCGTCCCAGAAGTATGCAATGGCCTGCTCAGTCTTATCCTGACGTTTACCGATGGTGTAGACCTCCTCGGTGAGTTTCCAGAACGGGCTGTTGTGGTTCAGGTCGTATTTGGCTGGGGGAGGGCATCGAAACTGCCGGGCAGAATCTAAAGTAAACAGCCGGACGGTATTCCACTGGGGTTCGCAGGCATCGGCATAGGCTGGGGGCGTAGGTACCCAGGTACCCGGCTTATTGGTCACCGTATACCGGAAGCCGCGCGTTTCTTTGTAATGATCTTTGCTGGCATAGTCCAGTACGTGCTTAGCTACTCGTTCGCCATACTGAACCGATCGCTCATACACGGCATCGGGAATCTGGAGGGCTTCTAACCGGGGCTTAAAGGTTTTATCAAACGTATCCCACAGATCGGCCGAAAAGGTCAGCGCCCGCCCAACGGTCATAAACGCCGTCAAACTGGCAACAGGATAGCAGTAAGCCACCCCCGAGTCAGGTTGCGGAGCGGTTTTCGACCCGTTGAGTTTACCCATCATGGATGCGTATCCCGCGTAACCCGGACGTAAAGCCTCATAGGCCGCCAGGTAGGAGTATCCATAAATCCGGCTGGCAACGGGTGGCTTAAAAATATCGTGGATCATAATATCCGTCAGCGTTTTCGAACAGTCGTAGAGCAGTTGCGGGTTCGACGCCTTCGCATTATACTGGTCGGGGGTAGCGTCGGGCTGGCAGGCGAATACACCCACCAGCAAAAGAGTTATCAAGATTTGTTTCATAAAAATAGCCTGAATGGTATGGGGCTTCGTTGCGGAAGCCCAAAAGAGAATAAGAAGCTCGTAACCATGCCTTGGCGCATGGACTAGCTCCGTAATGAAATTCACTAAAAATCAGGCTATTGTTTGGGCGGGGGCGACGGCGCATCGATACCGATAGCCGTATAAGCTAGCTGTAGCGATCCATAACCGGCACTGGCTTGTACCGATTGGGTGGTAGGCGGGTTCAGGCAGTAGGGACTGGGCGGCAGATAAACGGTCAACCGTTCGCTCAGCAATTTTAATAGACGCCCCAGTGGTGTTTTGGGTAATGCCTGATCGTCGCCACCCATTTCCTGTAGCTGCTCGGCCAGATCGAAAAAACGCTCCTTCGCATTCTGGTTCGTTTTCAGTACGGTATAGAGGGTATCGTTGGCGTACCGTTGATGGACAATGTTATAAAACTCATCGCCCTCCTGAATCAGCCCTTCGTGGCCGTCAGCATTTTCCCAACCCGACGTGTAGGGGAGTGAAATGGGCAGTTTGACGACTTTCCACCGGTCGTTGGCCGAAATGGGCGCAGCCGACTCATAACCTTGCTCAAACGTAATCACAGCCAGTGGCAACCCTATCCAGTGATAGAGCAGCAACACGAAAAAACCGATGGCTGTTAATGTCTTCACACAAAAGCGTACCGAATGATAATCCTGGCCAGAATCGGCTTGGGCTCAATCTGTTTGGGTCTGATCAGCGGGCAGCTAGTCGGGCTATGGTTCATTTAGGAGGTCGAATGTAGTCTTTTCTACTCAATCCCTTTCCCAAACTGATAATTATCAGTTCTGGCCTGACTCGGCTCTAATGAAATTCTAATCTTTTTTTAATCTGCTCCTTAGTTGAGCCAGCATTCTTGCTGAAAGAATACATACAACAGGCACTAAACCAATCTTTTTTTAGTCAGGTAGACTAATTTTTTATGCATACTCGCGCTGGTTTACTCAGTTTATTTTTCAGTATTGCCTTAACGGCCTGCTCAGTAAAAAGCGAGCAGAAGTCGGAAGCAACAGCCCCCGCGCTTCCTGTCATTCAATTGACGCAGCAGGACGCTACACTCGATCATTTTTATACGAGTGATCTGGAAGCCGTTCAGAACGTGGAAGTTCGGGCTCGCGTAGCGGGTTATCTTGACAAAATCCTGATCGACGAAGGGCAACCTGTTCATAAAGGCCAGCTATTATTTCAGCTTAATCCGACTGAATACCAGGTCGAAGTCGACAGGGCGCAGGCTAGCCTGGAGAGCGCACGGGCCGATGAGCAGTCGGTTGCCGTTGAGTTCGAGCGAGTGAAGTTACTGGTTGGCAAAAACGTCATATCGCCTTCTGAGCTGAAACTGGCCAAAGCGAAGATGGAAACGGCCCGGTCGGCCATCAACGGAGCCAAAGCGGCCCTCTCAAAAGCCCAGTTTCATGTGTCGCTGACCAGCATCCGGGCTCCTTTCGACGGGGTCATTAACCGAATCCCGTTCAAACGCGGTAGCCTGATCGAAGAAGGTGCCTTACTCACCAGCATCTCCGACCTGCGGGAGATGTATGCCTATTTCCATGTTTCGGAGAAAGAGTATCTGTCGTTCATCAAAAAACGGCGCGATCCCGATAAAACGACCGTTCGTGAGGTCGATCTGCTGCTGGCCGATGATACACCCTATGCTTACAAGGGAAAAATCGAAACCACTGAAACCGAATTTGAAGGTAACTCCGGCACCATTGCGTTTCGGGCCAGTTTCCCAAATCCTAACCGACTGCTCCGTCATGGCGCTACCGGCAAAATTCGACTGGCCACCGAAGTAGATGATGCCGTTCTGGTGCCCCAGAAAGCCGTTTTTGAAGTGCAGGACAAAAACTTCGTGTACGTAGTAGACGCGAAAAATAGAGTCCATACCCGAAGTTTTATCCCCCGGAACCGGATCGATCAGATGTATATCGTCCAGACGGGCCTGAAAGCGGGCGACCGGATCGTGTATGAAGGCATCCAAAGCCTCAAAGACGGAATGACGATCAGTCCGAAAGCCTTGCCAACTAAACGCCTGCAGGCTCTTTATGCCTCGGCTCATTAATAGTCATTTGCTACGCGTCACTCAGTGGTCATTAATTGTCATTGGTTGTTTAAAACAATCCATGACCAGGAATGACGCGGAGCAAATGACTACTGAATGACCAACAGTGACCATCAATGACCCTCTAGAAGATGTTCAATATATTCATTAAACGGCCTTTATTATCGACGGTTATTTCCGTACTGCTAGTCCTGCTCGGGATTTTAGCCCTGACCGGTCTACCCGTTACGCAGTTTCCCGACATTGTTCCGCCTTCGGTAACGGTCACCACCCGCTACACCGGTGCCAGTGCCGATGTGTGTGTCAAAGCGGTAGCGACCCCGCTCGAACGGGCCATCAACGGGGTGCCGAATATGACCTATATGACGTCCATTTCGGGGAACGATGGCACCACCCTGATCACGGTTTTCTTTAAAGTCGGCACCGACCCCGATCTGGCAGCCGTAAACGTACAGAACCGGGTCACGACCGTGATCGATGAGCTACCCGAAGAGGTGATCAAAGCGGGGGTCGTGACCGAAAAAGAGGTCAACAGCATGTTGCTCTACCTCAATATCGTCAGCGAAAATCCAACCGTTGATGAAAAATTCATTTACAACTTCGCCGATATCAACGTGCTGGCCGAATTGAAACGGATCGACGGCGTAGGCTTTGCCGCTATTATGGGTAGCCGCGATTACTCGATGCGGGTGTGGCTCAAACCCGACCGGATGACGGCCTACAGTGTGTCGGCCAATGAGATTGTCGATGCCATTCGGAAACAGAACGTAGAAGCCGCCCCCGGAAAAGCCGGTGAAGCCGCCGACAAAGCCCCGCAGGTGTTGCAGTACGTGTTGCGGTATACGGGTAAGTTTTTTGAACCGCAGCAGTACGAAAATCTGGTCATTCGGACCGAGGGCGATGGCTCGCTGCTTTTTCTGAAAGACGTAGCCGATGTCGAATTTGGCTCACTGGATTACTCGGTACTATCGAAAAACGACGGTCGTCCATCGGCGTCGATTATGCTGAAACAGCGGCCAGGCTCCAACGCCAGCGATGTGATTGCGGCCGTCAAACAGCGAATGGCAGAGTTGAAAGAAACCTCATTTCCGGCGGGTATGACCTACAACTACGCCTACGATGTATCGCGGTTTCTGGATGCTTCCATTCATGAAGTGATCCGCACCCTGATGGAAGCCTTTCTGCTGGTGTTCGTGATCGTCTTTCTCTTTTTGCAGGACTGGCGTTCCACCCTGATTTGTGCCCTGGCCGTTCCGGTCGCGCTGGTGGGTACGTTTACGTTCATGAGCGCCATCGACTTTTCAATCAACCTGTTGACGCTCTTTGCCTTAGTGCTGGCCATTGGGATTGTGGTCGATAACGCCATTGTGGTGGTCGAGGCCGTCCACGCCCGCATGGAGGAAGAGCATCTGCCCCCTCGAAAGGCCACATTTGCGGCCATGCACGATATTGCCGGGGCCATTGTGGCCATTACCCTGGTGATGTCGGCGGTGTTTGTACCCGTTGCCTTCATGTCGGGGCCAGTCGGTATTTTCTATCGGCAGTTTTCCCTAACCCTCGCCATTGCTATTGTGATTTCGGGTATCAACGCCCTAACGCTCACGCCGGCCCTGTGCGCCCTGCTGCTTCGCCCGGTACATCACGAGAAAAAAGGGCTGCTGGGTCGATTCTTTGCCCGGTTCAACCGGGGGTATGAATCGCTGGCGAATGGCTATCAGCGGTTATTGCGCCGGATTATTAGTCGGAGTGTTGTCACGTGGGGATTATTGCTGGCGTTCGTGCTGGGTACCTGGGGAGTTCTTCAGTTGCTGCCGGGCGGTTTTATCCCCACCGAAGATCAGGGCATGATTTACGTCAACGTGACCACCCCGGCGGGGGCTACCGTCGACCGGACCGAGAAAGTACTGGATGCTATTCAGGAGGTGGCTCTAAAGCAGAAATCGGTCGAAAACGTATCAACGCTTGCGGGGTACAGTCTCCTGACCGATGGTGCCGGAGCCTCGTATGGCATGGCCATGATCAACCTCAAACACTGGGACAACCGGACCGTTTCGACCGATGACCTGATCAAAACCCTGGAAAAAGAAACGAAAGGGGTTACCGACGCCAGCATCCAGTTTTTCCCACCACCGACCGTACCGGGTTTTGGCAACTCCAGTGGTTTCGAACTGCGCTTGCTGGACCGTAGCCGTAGCGACGACCTGCAAAAGACGAACAAAGTGGTTCAGGGATTTATCGAAGCGCTGAAAAAACGGCCCGAAATCAACGATGCCTTTACCAGTTTCGACCCTAGCTTCCCGCAATATCTGCTCCATGTCGATCAGCAAAAAGCGTCGCAGAAAGGCGTTTCGATCGATAATGCGATGAGTACATTACAAACCCTGATGGGTAGCTACTATGCCTCCAATTTCATTCGTTTCGGGCAGATGTACAAAGTGATGGTGCAGGCGGCTCCGAATTACCGGGTCAAACCAGAGGATGTACTCAACATGCGCGTTAAAAACGACCAGGGCGAAATGGTCCCCTATGCCAACTTCGTCAGTCTCGAACGGGTGTATGGACCCGAGCAGCTCACCCGCTACAACATGTATACCTCGGCCATGATCAACGGCGATGCGGCTCTTGGCTACAGTAGTGGCGATGCCATTCGGGCGGTGGAAGAAGTAGCGGCCAAAGAGCTTCCGAAAGGCTTTGGGTTCGAATGGTCGGGTATGTCGCGGGAAGAAGTTAAGTCGGGCGATCAGGCGGTGTATATTTTCGTCATTTGTCTGGTGTTCGTTTACCTGCTGCTGGTGGCTCAGTACGAGAGTGTGCTGCTGCCCTTACCGGTTCTGCTTTCCCTGCCTACGGGTATTTTCGGCTCGTTTGCCTTTCTGCAACTGGCTGGTCTGCAAAACAACATCTATGCCCAGGTGGCGCTGGTGATGCTGATCGGACTGCTGGGTAAAAATGCCATTCTGATCGTCGAATTTGCCAATCAACGGCAACGCGAAGGAGCCTCGATTATCGATGCGGCACTGGAAGGAGCGGTTTCGCGTTTACGACCTATTCTGATGACGTCGTTTGCCTTCATCGCCGGGCTAATTCCGCTCTGTATGGCCGCAGGCGCAGGTGCTCTCGGTAACCGATCCATTGGTACCGCAGCGGCTGGTGGCATGTTCACCGGTACCCTCTTTGGTCTGATTCTGATTCCGGGTCTGTTTGTCTTCTTCGCTAAGTTGGGTAAACGATTCGGTACACAATCGGAGGATGACGAAGATAGCATGGATACAGATCCGCTGGATTTAGATTCTAAACACGTTGTCTCATCTACGCCAAAACAAGTCAATGGTCAAGTTATTCACTCTTCATAACCTACGCTGGCAAAGCGGCCCTCTGCTAATAGCCATGGGATTACTGGCCAGTTGCCAGCTCCCCAAACCCCTGCTGCGCCCAACCAAACAGTCCATCCCAGCGTCATTCGCCCGCCAAACCGATTCGACCAGTATGGCGGCCCAAAGCTGGCGCACGTTCTTTGCCGACTCCGATCTGGTCCGGCTTATAGACACGGCCCTGACCAGCAACCTGGACCTGCGCATTGCTACCCAACGCATTGAAGTAGCCAGGGCCAACTTCGAATACAGCCGGGGGTTTCTGACCCCGCAGGTCAATGCCGTAGCTTCGGCTGGCGTTGACCGATATGGTCAGTACACCATGAACGGCGTGGGTAATTACGACACCAATCTATCCGACAATATTCGGGGTAATCAGCTTACGCCAAACCCTACACCCGATTACTTCCTGGGTGCCCGCAGTTCGTGGGAAGTTGATATTTGGGGCAAGCTCCGAAATCGGAAGAAATCGGCTTACATCCGCTTGCTGGCTTCTGAAAAAGGGCGACAGGCCGTGACTACGTCGCTGGTTGCCGAAATCGCCCGGTACTATTACAACCTGCTGGCACTTGACGGCGAACTGGAAATCCTTCGTAAGAATATTGATTATCAGCAGAAAGCCGTTGATTTGGTTGCTATCCAGAAACAGGCGGGTCGAGTAACGGAACTGGCGGTTCAACAGTTTACGGCGCAACTACTCAATACGAAAAGTCGGCTGGGGCAGGTGCAACAGCAGATCATCGACAATGAAAATCAGCTAAACCGACTGCTTGGCCGCTATCCTCAAGCCGTCCGTCGGGGCAAATCCTTACAGGAACGTGAACTGCCGAATCAGGTTTTAACGGGACTTCCGACGCAGATGCTCATTCGGCGACCCGACATCCAGCAGGCGGAGCTTGAGTTGCAGGCCGCTCATGTCGATGTGGATGTCGCCCGGGCCGAATTTCTGCCGAGTTTGAACCTATCGGCGTATCTGGGGTTGAATGCGTTTCGGCCGTCTGTACTAGTCAATCCTGCCTCTATAGCTGCCGGTTTGCTGGGTGGACTTTCTGCGCCCATCCTGAACCGACGGTTTCTGAAAGCCAATTATCAGCAAACAGTTGCCCAAACCCAGGAATCGTTATACCGCTACCAGCAAATCATTCAAACGGGTTTCAGCGAAGTAATGACCAATCTGCGCGGGATCGAAAATTATCGGCAGGTAGCCCAACTCCAATCGCAGGAAGTAAACATGCTCCAGCAGGCCGTCACGACGTCGAATGATCTGTTTGTCAATGGCTATGCCTCTTATCTGGAAGTGATTACCGCACAGCGTAGCGTACTGGAAGCCGAGCTGGCCCTTATCAATACCAAACAGTCTCAATTTGTAGCCTTAACCAATCTGTACCGGGCATTGGGTGGTGGCTGGCAATGATTACCCTTACTTTCCGATACAGAAAGTAATATGTGTATTTAATGTGCTGATATTCAATATAATAAGAGATTAGTTTGTTGTGTAAGGTACAAATGGGGCGCAAAATCTGCAAAATGCCTTAAAATAGGCAAGGTTATTCCATACTTCAGGTTGTCCATTGAGCTTCTTATTCTGCTTGTAGTTTTCGTAGTCACTCGTAGTCTTTCAATACGGTGTGATTCATTTGTGGACTACCAGTCAAGGTAATACCAACTGCATACTATACACCATTCAACGTTGTATGCAGTATTCCGATCTACTAGCCGAACAGGTCATTAAACAGTTCGGCCTGAGCCGCAGCGTCAAGTATCGCTGGAAAGAGCTGGGTGTAATTCCCGACAAATACTTTAAGCCAGATTTTACTCCGCCCAAAACTCCTACTAAACAGCAAAAGTCTATTCAGGATTATGTACTGGACATAATGGAGCTGCCGATCATCAAACACAGCGCCTTCACCCACAACACGGTTAACAAAGGCAAGATTGACGAAGTGCTCACGCTACGCCGGGCACAGGACGATCCTGAGCGCACTCGGATAGCTCGGCCCAATATGCCCCTTCTTAATTTCTCACCAGATGAATTGAAAAAGCTGCACACCCAGTTGTATAACCTCTACGATGCGATCGACAAGGCATTGACGTTGGCCAGTACGCAGCCATACGAACGAAGTCAGCAGACGTTGAAAGAGCTGCTACGTACTCGACCTGAACTCACGACCCGGCAAAGTGTGGGCAGCTTGAAGTCAGCAGGCGCGACCCGGTGGCTTAACTTTATGGCGGGTGTTCGTTCTCATCTACCTGCCACCGATCAGGATGTAATCGATGCCGTGTTTTTCGAGTTAATGAACCTGATGGCTTACATTAGCTTTATACCACGAATAATCGACGAGTCAGAGTTACTCTAACCTATGCATATAAATACTACCTATCGGCCTGTCATACTAGTGTATAGGCTTTTTATCGGTCTGATGTTGGTTCTGTTCCTGGATCAATGTAAGCAGCCATCCGTACCTACTCCTGGTGATAGTACACCCACCCGCGACGACAACATGGCGCTGGGTAATCCCGATGGAGCCAAAGCCTCTGAGTCCAGTCCAAACGCTTATCTGATAACTCGGTCAACTTATTCGCTTTCTTATAACAATTCGACGGGTATAGCCAACTGGTGTAGCTGGCATCTGAGTAGCGCCTGGAAAGGATCAGCTTCACGATATACGGGTAACTTCATTCCTGACCAGAGTTTGCCGACCAGCTTCTTTCAAGCGAAACATAGCGACTACACCAATACAGGTTTCGACCGTGGGCACCTCTGCCCGTCGGATGACCGAGATAGTACAGCCGAGGAAAACAAGACTACGTTTATCCTGACCAATATTGTCCCCCAGGCTCCGCAGCTTAACCGGCAGGCATGGTTAAGGCTGGAAGATTATTGCCGGAATCTGGTGGCTCAGGGGAATGAGCTATACATCATTGCTGGAACGTATGGTAAGGGTGGCGAAGGAGATAATGGCAAGGTGAATACTATAGCCAGCGGCAAACTAGCTGTTCCTGCTGCGCTGTGGAAGGTGATTGTGGCGTTACCTGTAGGTTCGGATGATTTGGCCCGAATCAACACTCAGACGAGGGTTATTGCCGTCTGGATGGGTAACACCAATACTGTAGGCGAACAGTCCTGGGGAATTAACCGGGTAAGTGTCGATGAGGTGGAGAAGCAGACAGGGTATGATTTACTGTCGAACGTGTCGGAGAGTGTACAGAAGGCGGTTGAATCTAAGATTGATCATTCTGCCATCTGATGCCCTGGCTTTAATAAGTGATTTTTGACAGATTAAGTAATGACAAACTCGTTACTATGTAAATAACCATAAGATGTATCAGAATTGGGATGTGATAAATACGTTCAAACAGAAGTCGTTGACCACATCCCAATTCCTGAGTAATTTTAATACTAACTGAGTCTAAAAACTCATACTAGGGGCATTGCTGCGATGTCCCATCCATTGAAGAGTTATTTTACCTACAAAATACACTCCGTCGTTACTACTTCCTGATACAGTAGGAGTCAAATTTATTTGCACGGTGTTGCCTGAAATGACGCCTGTTAAACCGATATTACTCAAGTCATTCGCAACTGATATTAAAGCATAAGTAGCCTTTGCAGATGTACTAGCTGTACCCACATATATATCCCCGTCCTTACTTGATACAATTGGAAGGGTCCCTTCCCAGAACAATGTTGTTACTGCATCAGACACATAGATGTTATGGCCAGCAGACCCTTCTATATGCACTAAAATAGACATGCCAGAATTAGCCGTAATAACGGTTGGCATTGTAATAGTAGCAATCGTTTTTGTGGTAATGCCGCCAGAGCCAAACCCTTTTATCATAGTCTTAACAATATTTGTTGACTGCTGACCAGCTTGATAGATATACTCAGGCTTATTATGGCTGCGGATTCGTACATTTTGTGTCATTGGATTAAAAGCTACTTTTTCAGGTAACATTGCCTGAGCTAGCGCTCTATTGGTAGTTATCTCGGTATCACTAACATATTGTGTTATTGGATCAAGAGTATTGGTTATGGGGGCGTACCAGAACGGACGTATTGTGTCCTGAGACATATTCGCTTTAATGTCACTTTGACTTATCCGCCCCTCGTTGGCTCCTGATTCAAGCTGTACAACAGCTTTACCTGTAACATTCGTATTTCCGAATTGAAAAGATAGCTGGGACTCCTCTATCCGGCCGTATACCTGTGCCATACCAGAAAATCCTTCTATTGTACCTCGAAGTGAGGAATTAGATAAACCTCCCCGAACTCGAATCGCTTGAAAAGTAGTGGGCGTCAATCCACTGATCGATGATCCCGATATGTATAAATTATCAGCATGAATAGAATTGACATCTTGTGTCTCTATTGCCGGGAACATACTGCCTAAGGATTCAAGAAAGCATTCACCTGAAAAGGTGGTAACGCCTAGGCTGTGGTTAGTTAATAACGTCGACTTAGCATATCCATAAGTTAAAGGTGACATATTGCTAGCCGTCAAGACAACAGGACGATTTGCCCGATAGTAGATAGCATGATGCGTATTCTCTTCTGAACCAAAATTATAATAGGCAACTGTACCATTGTGTGCATTCGCTGAAGTATCATTATGCATAAATATTGCTATTCGATTAAATTGTTGATTCTGCGTTTGCTGATTCCCCCCCGAGAAGACGCCTGAATAAATACCGATCGTGGATGAACCCGTTGCCCCGTCTGCTTGCAGTGTCAGATCAGAAAGATTGAGCCATTGGCTACCCGAAACATCCATTATAGCATGGCCCGATCCGGTGCGTCCCAGAATTTTCGTTCTAGTTATTCCTTCTCCCAAAATAGTTATTCCGTCCCGACTCAATGTGCTGGTTTGACGAGTATTACTCAGATCGACAATTTGGGTAACTCGATAAGTACCAGCAGGCAATAAAACACTGCGAGTCGGTTTTTGGGTAGAGGAGCCAATCTGCGAACAAACCGCATTAATGGCCGCCTGAATGGCCCTCGTATCATCAGTAGTACTGTCGCCTTTAGCGCCAAACCATTTTACATTCAGCCCTAATCCTTCTACGACTCGTAAATAACGTCTCCCATTCGAAGGAACAAGGACTAAAGCACTATCGGCTGAGGCCGTACTACCACTCGCATAGCTAAATAAGCCTTCACGACCGGGTTCAACCAGTAGGATGTGGTCGGCCGTGGTAGTAAGACTATTTATATCACTTAACAAATAGGCCTGAATCACCTGCCCTCCTCCTGAAGCTGGCTGGCGTGCAGCGCCTGTAGCATTATCCGTATTAAAGCGGATCCATCGGCTGCCATCCCAGTAATAGTAACCTGGCAGAACATCGCCCGTTTGAGCGGTATTAAAAACGAGTAATCCTACTGCCGGTTTGATAACTGGCCCCGCCGATGAAGTAGTAGTCAGAGCCACTTTAGGGGGAAGCAGTCCACGGTATGAACTGCCATTAGGATAAGGGCCTCCACTTACGTCTAAAGCAGCCGAGCCATCGGGAGTACCCGACGGGTGCCCTACCTTCATTTGGGCCTGGGCTGTGTAAAGAATTGATACAAAAAGAACAAGGGCGACCAGTAAGGGCCGCACAACGAAAGAAACGTTGGGTTTCATGATCAGGAAGGAGTTAAACGGTGTTAGGGTTGTTTGACAAAGGGCTTACGAATCGTCTGGCCCTGCCCCGTGAGGACTTCCACCAGATAGGTACCCGAAGGCAGTATCGCTGTGTTTACCGACGGCGCAGGTTGGGCGGGACGCATAACCAAGCGCCCCTGCACATCCAGTACACTAATCTGTCGGATTGGCTCACTGCTGGATAAAGCCAGATTGAGGATGTCCTGCGTTGGATTCGGCCAAAGGGCAAGTTGGATACCCCTGCCTTCCTGGGCCTGGAAAAGCGTTCGGCTGGTTGAACCAATACCAACCGCCAGTAGCTGGGCTCGCAGCGTTCCGCTCAAGGAGTTACCCGTTGGCGCCTGACCTGCCAAACCAACCCATTGACTTCCGGTCCAGCCGACCAGCCGAAGGGTTGATGCATCCGTAGGCGCAAGACCCAGGGCAGGCAGGGTGATGGTTACTCGCGTACCGGCAGGGGCCGAAAGGGGCCAGCTACCTAGGGGTGAAACCGAGCCTATGCCCGTCTCCAGGCTACTGGTCGGGTACGGATTGAGGTGTTGATACCGGGCGGTGACGGTGCCAACCGTAGCGGAGCCAATCTTGATTGGGCAATAGTAGTCCGTTCCAGCTTCCTGATCCCCCAGGGGTAGCATAAACGCTGGCTGAACGCCCGTAACGGAAGCATACCCTTGAATGTAATTACGTTCGTCGGCTCCTGAAACGGAAGCGGAAGGGGAAAACTGGACAGTATTCTGGGCCGAATACGGGTCGAGGCTGTTGGGCGTGGTGATAATTGAGCGGCCACCGGGGCCATTGGCATTGAAGCGCAGGGAGTGCGTTATGAACATGCCTCCCTCGACGGGGAACTGGCCGGTACTGTTGAGTTGAAGATGGCCGAAGGTGGGTCGACCGGCTCCGCTACCCCCATTGGCGGCAGATGCTCCTTGAATCCCTTTGCCTAAATAAGCTGTGTTGGAGCCAATGCCTACTGGCGCATAACCAAAGTAGTCAGTACCAATTAAGGTTGGATCACTGGTTTGATTCCAGAGGCCATTGGCCGCTACGAAGAACTGCCCAACGTGTTCATAGCTACCACCGGGTGCCAGGCTAACGCCTAAACCGGGGAAGGAGTTAAGGACTTCGGTGCCGGGTTGAAAGTAAGGATCACCCGTGTTGTCCGAACTGTTGCCTAGCTGGCTAACATTGGTAAAGACGGTTTGGGCCTGGCTCGTCTGGCAAACCAGCGAACCTGCCAGCCAAAGAAGAGGAAGGGATAGTTTTTCCATAAAATGAGGTTAAAAAAGAGGGAATGAGTCATGTACGCCATGAGAATTTGTTACTAAAATAAACTTTTACTAACTAAAAATCGAATATTAATAAATTATGAATACTAGATATTTATTAAATTATAAAGTAGGATACTAATTGAGGTTTACTCATTAAAAAAGAGGGGAAAAACACCCTTTTTCTTACCGCCTTTTCCCGGTCCCTCTATACGCTATAAAACCCCTTCATTGGCTTGACGTAGTAACTCAAACTTATCCTGTACCAGCGCCTGGTTACAGGTTTCTATCTGCTGCTGCTGAATGTGTTTTCGTGAGCGTTTATCGTCAGGCGGTAGCTGGTTAAGTGCCTTCTTTAATTCGTCCTCTCTGGCCCATACCTGAGCCCGTTCTTTCTAGTTCATCGCGTACTATTTATGATTGGTTATTTGACTACTAAAATGTCCTGCCAGCGAGTCGTGTAGCAGGGTGATAAGTATTTCGGCTTCATCGGCCATTCTGGATCGCTGATTAAATAAAGGCAAAGCGGCCCTGTTAGAAGCCGCTTTGTCCTTGCTGAAAAAGTTAAATATCCATTGACTATGGCCCCTATACGGACAAGGATAGCCTTAATGAAAACCCTGCTGGGTCAAATATTGCTCATCGGCTTCACTACGAGGATGAACTCCAACAACGATGCCACCGCTTTTTAGGCCTGACTCATAGGCTTTCGCCGTTTCTTCGGGAATACCTGAGTTTACTAATGCACCAATCAAGCCTCCCGCTAAGCCACCAGCTCCAGCACCGGCTAAGCCAGCCGCTAATGGGCCAGCCACCAGTAAGCCCAGGCCAGGCAACGCCAATGTCGTGCCAATAGCAGCAATGGCTGCCGCGACGGCTCCCACTGTACCCCCAATGGCAGAGCCTTTACCAGCCCCCTCCATTGTTTTATCTGTTAGGGCGGAATCATCACTGTCAGCATGGTCAAAGTGCTGTTTGCGGGTTTCATCCGTCATGACAATGTTCACATCATCTTTCGAAAAGCCATGCGCTAATAAGGCGTCATAGGCGGTCTCAGCGGCCTGACGATCGGGAAAGATAGCCGTCATCATCATCTTTGATGCAGTTGATGAAGTGGTGTTAAAGCTGGTGTTGTCTGTTTGACTAGTCATTGCAGTATTGGTTTTGTTGTGTAAATCGACTAAGAGAACCTAGTGAGTAACTAACCTTGCCAACGCCAACATGTTTGAGAAGTATGATCGAGTGGTAAGAGGGTGGCCACTGTTGGGCGTTCATTGGTTTATTAGCGGTCCAACTCTGTTTAACCCCTTAGGAACAGAATTATGGGCATTTCTTAAAGCGACTGTTTATCCAGACACACAGCTGATTACCTGGAAGTTGTATAATAATACGCTGAAGTCGACTTGGCCGATTACCGTTACAAGCAATACTGACGCACTGGAACGGCTAAAGTACAAAGTGAATTATGCCCTAGAGCTGCTATAAAACAAGAAAGCTCGGCATTGAACCGAACTTTCTTGTTTTATAGCATTGCTTCAGCTTAGTAAGACCGAAAAGGAGTGTACCTCACTTGTGCTCTATAGGTTAGTAGCAGTTGCCCTTATAAGCCACTAATGATACGGGCGTAGACGTTGTTGCTCTTATTGACATCATAGGTTCCACCACTATCATCGGCCACGTTGACGGTGATGTTGGATGTGCTGCCTGAATTAGCACTGGTTCGACTGATCATAAAGCCCAGGTTCATCACACCCCTGGCGGCAATAAATTCTCCTGCATTAATCGTAAGGCTAATTTGCTGATTGGCGATTGTGGTTGTTATGTGCCATTTCGAATTGTCCACACTAACCGGATTTCCACTACCGCCTGCCACACTGATACTGGTTAGTGTATTGTCGAAGCTGACACTATAGCCAGTCGGCACGGTTAAGGTAAGGACAATGGCCCCTGCTGATGTAGCGGCCCCGTTGACTTCCTGTAGCTGTACCAGTAAGCCTTTCGCATCACCAGCCTGAAAGTTCGCTTCAGGCAGGCTCATAATGGCTGACAGGTCTGGCCCGGCCAGTGCTGTCACACTCACCAAAGCAGACTGGCTACAAACGCCAGCCGTAGCGACCACCGTGAAGGTCTGCACACCAGCCGTAGTCAGACTGACCGACACCGCCGAGCTGGTAGCGGGTGTGGTTAGTAGAGCTGAAGTTGGGGCGCTCCATTGGTAAGCAGCGACTTCGGCTGAAGCTGTCAGGCTGACCACTACGCCCACATTCGCCAGGGGAAGTGAAGCCCCCGCCGACAGGGTCAGAACAGTCGTACTGCTGACAGAAGTAGTTGCCGTCGAGGAACAGCCGTCGGCATCGGTCAATGTTACTGAGTAGGTGCCCGCCGTGGTAACGGAGATAACCGAACTGGTAGAACCCGTGCTCCATAACGCATCGCCATCACCTTCAACGGTCAGATCAACCGATGGGTTGGTGCAGGTTAGGGCTGTAGAACTGGCGATCAGGCTGATTTCAGGACCCGTGGTAAAGCTTGATACTTTGGTGGTGGCCGTATTGAAGCAGCCGATCTCGGTGTTGGTGACTGTCACCGAATATACTCCCCCTAGGTTCACCACGGCAGTCCCGTTTTCAGGATCTTGACTCAGAATACCAGGACCGCTAAACTTATAGTCATCGCCACCACCCGCCGTCAGGGTCACACTAGTTTCTGAGCAGGTGAGCACTCCTTCATGGCTGGCAGAAAGCGATGGACTGGGCAGTTCACTCACCGTTAAGTCATAGGTGTCGGTAGCGAGCTGCCCGTTACTGCTAACGATCAGTGAGTAAGTTTGGATACCCGATTCACTGGCGGTGAGGATCTGGCTAAAGGCAGGATTGCTACTGGTACCTGTGGTCGAACTGATGCCGTCGGTGAGGGTATAGCTATAACTACCTGTTAAATTACCCAGACTTGCCGTAAAGGTCACCTGGCTGCCTACACAAAGCGGATCAGGATTTGCCGAGAAATCGGCGATAGTGGGCTTAGGTTCAGTAAGCTGTTGGAAACCATTTGTGATCAGGGTTGTATTGGCCGTAAAAGAACCAATGACAGTTTCGCCAATCGTAAAGCTAATGTCTATGGCATTCACACCAGTACCTACTGTAGAACTCCCACCTGAAGCCGCAACGACTCGTCGGTCTACTGGCGATTGAGCTAATAAATCAACGGTATAACCTGCAAGCATCAGGCTTGTTATAAACCAGAAAAAAATATATTTTACCATAATTCATTAGTTTACAAAGGTGGATAGACCCTAAGTACAACATTGTTGTTACTATCCACATTTGGATCAATGGTAAGTGGCAGAATCAGTTAAGTCGGGTAATTGTAAATCTGACATATGGGATTGACGCAATAGAGGTTGCTACAGGGGAATACACAATCGGTTTTATGGTGCCTCCGGCGCTGAGTATAGCCACTGCCGTCACTGAGCCCCACCCAACCTGAGGGACAGATGTATAGGTAGCAACTCCTCCATGGGCGATACCCATGTACCAGGACGAAGGTACAACTGTCAAGTAAACCATAAAGCTAACTAGGTAAGTCCCAGCAGTTGCCGCCGTAAAGGTGGTTCCATCATAGGTTCCAGCACCCGAAGTGAGTGTATAGGAAGAAAACGAAGGGTTGGTTTCAGAAGCCGCTGAAATAGCGGATGAAGACCCTGTTGCGATTAATTGTATAGCTGAAGAAGATTGATTCGCCTTTTCAGCGTATAGCGCATAGGGAACAGCTACCAATTGAGTTACGGCTAGTAATACAGGGTTTCCATTTTGAATCAGCTCTGCTTTTAGATAACGATCCCCAGTGTTCCAGGTAACGCCTGAAAATGTTCCTAAAGAGGCTGTTCCTGCGCCAATTTTTATACTGAATAATCCTCTGGCATCGGTCGTGAGCTGGTGAGTCTCTATGTATAGAGCCGTATTGCCAGCGGCATCACTACAGATACTTAGACGTAGCGAGATAGAGGCCGAGGCCAGGGCTTGCCCCGACGCGTCTCGAGCAACCCCCTGATAATTGATAAACTGTAACCCACTCTGTGCTAATGCAGACGTGATACAAAAGAAGCCTATAATCAGTAAGGTAATGTATTTTCTCATAAGCAGCATTGAAGTAGAGAAAGTAGAATCACGAATAAATAAGACGTTATGGCTCCTTTGGAAACCTAATTAGTAGGCCAATAATGTCTAATAGTTCACAAATGTCTTTTTCAAGACTAGAATAAACTACGGGAAAAATACCCTTGTTTAGTACTATTTTATGATGATGCTTTTCAGCATAACTATAACCTTCGCTGATTATGTAGTTGATTAAATTTGGGTGCTGGGAGTATTTCGATGCACCAGCCAATGTCCAGTATATAATGGAATTGTAGACGCTAGGAGGAATTGACTCGTAACAGGCTCCAGTGACCAACAAAACAAGGCACTTTTTAGCGTTACTATTTGCAACTTCTGGGTCAAAGTAGTTTGATAGAGCGGGAAGGCTTTATCGTTAGGAGAGCGAACAACGCCCGGTCGAATTGGCCGGGTTGTTTTTTGTGTACCAATTAAGTACTTAGACGTTGATTTAATCCCAATAGGTTATGTTGGGGGCGAGTGGCAGAATCCAATGTGACCCGCTCGATAACAACTCGTCAAAGGGGGCAATGAATGGAGCTTCACAAAAAGCCCAGTTACGAAAGTTGCCTAAACACCCGGCTCTTCTGAACCGGGTGTTTTTTTTGTACCAACCAATCCTAAGCCTTACTTAGGGATTAATTAACGGAGTCGACTCCGGCTTGCGACTTAACAACTCCATGTTGTTGTCGACTAGTTCACTGAGCAGCATCATGTAGTGGCGCTCAAAGACGATCAATGTCTTGATGCCCATAATCTTACGCACCGCTTCGGCCTGATAGCCCCGCAACAGCAGCAACGCTCCGGCCGTCTTACGGCACACCTTCGTCGTGAGTCGAAACGGCAGATTCAGCCTCTTTTCCAGTTTGAACAGGTTTTGGTTGACCCGCTGGCTGCTCAGCACCTGCCATTCATGAATCTGCCACAACAGCTTCTTGGCTTCCGGCAGCAGGGGTATGTGACAAACACCCCATTCGGGATAAGCCCCATTCAGCCGGGCAAACTTGAGCCTTCGCCAGACGATCTTTTCTCCGTACGGCAATTGATGAATATGGGGCATCGGATCGCGGGCAAACGCGACCGCATCGGTATAATCCATCCCCGTGTAGCAACAGAACAGCGCCCACTTGCGAACCTGATCCAGCACCGGGGGCAGGTCCTCCATCTGTTCTAACTGCGCCAGTTGTTGGGGCGATAGACACACGACAATCTTGGCCGCTTCCCGGACGATGGTCATACTTTGGAGCTTGTTGTGGGTGATCAGTTCGTGATCGACCGCGTAATGAAGTGCCTCCCGGATAAAACACACAAAGCGGGCCGCTGAATCGACCGACAGGGGACGCTCCCTTAACCACTGGTAATAGGTGCGGGCCCAGCCAACGGTCACTTCGCTGATGGACAGATCAGGCCGTTGGGTTTGCAGCAGATACTCCTGAAGGTGCTGGTGAGCCAGATACCACTTGTGGAGCGTATGTTGAGTTTTACGCTCGGCAAGCGGGATTCGTTTCAGATACAGCAGGTACTCCTCATAGAATTGAAGCAAGCGGGGAGCAATGGGTTGACCGGTTACCCAATACTGTTGTAAGTGGCTAGCGGTGGGCTCAATCTGGGCCCGCACTAAATCGGCTAGTAGCTGGCGGTGCTGGGCCCGAATCTCCGACAGGGTCTGATTAATGATCAAGGCTTCGGTTTGCTGGCCTTCCAGTTGCTGATAGGCCGGATTCCACATAGAAGCCAGCACAAAGACACCCGAGCCGTAGGGCGGGCAGGTCGTACCGTTGACCCGCAGGTGGCATTGCAGTTCACAGAGTCCCTGGCTATTCTGTGCCGGGAGGTCAAACAGTAAGGCTAATTCTAAACGCTGGCGTTTGACAGCAATGGAAACGGGAGCAGGCGTATGCATGGCTATAACTGGGGATTAAGCTTAGGCTTACCACCCAGCAATTATCATGCAGCCCCGTCCTGGGCTGCTTAAGGCTGCTTATGGACCAGGGGATCTGATTCATACAGAGTCCACAGCTTGGTCAGTTCCCGGTCGAATAACTCGTGGACCTTCTGGTAGAGGGCCTTCATCATCGGATCATGGCCCACTTCTGATTTCATGACCAGTTCCAGAGCGTAATGCAGATGGCGCAGTTCGTCGCGGGAAAAGGTCTGGATGGCCCGCAGCTCGTAGAGTTCAGCCAGGGTTTGCTGCTCAATGTAGCGAACTGAGAAGCGATGGCAGGCCACTTGGTGGGTGGGTCGGTGAGGGTCAAACAGGCGCAGTTTATGATCCTCATAACAGAACAAATCGGACTCATCCAGGAGGGCTTTTACGTCAGCGTAAAACTCGAACCAGCTCGAATAGCCGGGTAGTAAGTGGGTAGAATAGGTCATGGAGAGGAGGCTATTGATCGCTAGTAGATTAGCAAAAGTAGCCACAGATAACCTCATCCGATGTACTATTCAGACAGAGATAGTTGATTAGCGTGTTTGATAGGGCTGGTTAGGGTAGACTCCTCACCGGATCAGTTATCATACAGGGGTAACCCTAACAGACTGTTATCGGGCTTATTATCAATAGCCTGCACAAGGAACTGTAAATCGTCCAGCGTTGAAATAGGAATTGAAAAATCCTGAAAGCAAAACGATCCGGTTAGGGGATTGAGTGTTCCCACAAACCCTTTATAGCCGTAGTGGTGGGTGTCCTGATTGAGGGTGACAAAGCCCAGTAGGTGTAATCCATGATGTGTTATAGCCATTGATAGGAAAAGAGGGGGCATGGGTACCTTTTTATAAAGCCGCTTCTGACTCCTACTCTGCCCTTCGGATAAAATTCATAAACAGGCGGTTCTCGGCAGACTTAGTTTACTTTTTTAACTCAGCACAGCGCTTAAAAGCCTTTTTCAGCCAAAAGCCCGGCTGATCAGGCCGGGCTCTACTGGTATGGGCTAGCCCTGGAGAAAGTCTCTACTAGACGATGCGCTTACCCCAAAAGTCACACGTAAAAAAAAAGATTGTTTTTAGGCCTTCACTTCCTGCACGATACCTGTATAATAACCTATCGTATTAATAGTGTATTCCTACTAACCTAGCCAACCCGCCTAAGACTTTGATGGCTATATCCGGAGGACTCGTAGCGATAATCTCCTTTCGATACCGGTTCATCAGCACACTCATATAGAGCATGGTGGTAAGATTCATTCGAAAGGGCTTGCTTCGATTCGAAGTGACCTTATCCAGCACCTGGCAAACTTCTTCAAAATAATGCTCCATCCCCAGCGCAGGCTGGTGCGTATTATACACCCGCACGGGCTGATCGGTAGGGTTTCGAAAGCAATGAATAACGCCTTTGGGTACGGCCAATTGGTCACCCTGTTTGGCTTTGATCCATTTATCCTGGATGAAGAACTCCATTTCACCTTCCAGTACCTGATAGGTTTCTACCGCATCGGGGTGAATGTGGATGAGGGGGTCCTTCATATTACAACCCGGCAGTAGTTCCCAGTGGAGATCTAACGATTTACCATCGGTATCTGAAGCGGCCTTTACTACGGTAAACCGCATACCTACTGGGCTCATATCCAGCAGTTGTCCTTTGATAGCCATAGGATAGGGGATTGATCAGATTGAAAAAAGCATTAGGTCAACGGTGGATACTCAGCCTTATTTGTGTTTCAATAGCAATTGAAGCATCTTTTCTAACTCAGCCTGTTTGTGTTCCAAGGAATGTAGCTTCTTCTGTTGTACTTGGATCGTCTTATCCTGTTGGATGCTGTACAAGGTCAACTCTTCTACTTTCTCTAGCAGACTAGCATTCATCTTCACTAGATCAACCCCTTCTTTTACTACCTGCTGGGCTGAGGGAATGCCGGGTAAGTGTCGATGCTGACCAATGTAAGCCGCTACAGAGGAGAGAGAGCGGAGTTGGTAGGATGGACTAAAGACTTTATCACTCCAATCATTGGGATTGTTGATGCGGAGTTGATAACGGGCTTTAATCACATCCCCTTTTTCGTTAACAGTTAAGAACTGGTCGGTAACGTGCGTGGTTCGACTATTATCTGTTAGGTTAGATAGGCGTAGTCCACTCTGGTCGGTTTCATCGGCAACAATCTCCAGTTTGTTTGCTGGGGCTGAGGTGCCAATACCTACATTTACGCCATGGCCCAAAATGAGTGAATTACTAGTAGCTACTCGGCTATTCGCCCCAATAGCAATAGCATTTTGCAAACCATCCTCTGCCTGACTATTATAGCCCATTAGCACGTTGTCATCGCTGGTTGTAATGGCCGTACCGGAGTTGGGGCCAATGATGATGTTGTGGCTACCAGTGGTAGCATTGGAGCCCGCCTGAGATCCCAAAAACGTATTCTGGCTACCCGTCGTGGTTGAATAGCCCGCACCATGCCCCAAAAAGGCATTATCTAGGCCCGTCGTGGTTGAAAAACCAGTCGAATACCCGATGTACGTATTATACCTACCGCTACTGTTATTCACTCCCGCATCAGCTCCCATAAATACATTAAATGAGCCATCGGCGTTATGGGCACCTGCATCGCTGCCAATAAAGGTGTTCTCCGAGCCGGTCGTATTGTCATGGCCCGCACTTTTCCCTAAAAAAGCGTTATCAATCCCCGTTGAGTTGGAGTAGCCAGCAAAATAACCCAGGAAAGCATTAAAATTACCCGTGGTATTGGCCTGACCCGCGCTCCCGCCCACAAATGTATTGTATTGGCCAGATGTGTTGGTAGCTCCTGTCTGGTAACCCAGGAACACATTATAGGCTCCAACGGTATTGGCTTGACCCGAAGTAGAACCCAGGAAGGTGTTGAAGGAGCCGGTTGTATTGGACTGACCCGCATAGTCCCCCAACAAGCTATTGGATACCCCAGTTGTATTATTCTTGCCGGCAAAATAGCCAACTGCCGTATTACTGAACCCAGAAGTATTGAAATAACCCGCAGCCCGCCCGATAAAGGTATTGTATGATCCTAGCGTATTCTTGAGTCCGGCTTCAAAGCCAATAAAGACATTTTCCTGACCTGAGGTGGTTTGCTGCCCGGCATCGACTCCGTAAAAACTATTCGACGAACCAGTCGTCAACTTGAAGGCCGCATTATAGCCTATGGCCGTATTTCGATTACCGGTTAAGCTACCACTTGTGCCCGCGCCTGGTCCTAACAGGGTGTTAAAGGTACCATACGTGGCGGTAGCTGAATTATTACTGGTGACCACCACATAGTTGCCCTGGGCACTGAGCCAACCAGGAAAGCTGCTCAAAACAATACAGAAAAAGAAAATTGTTTTCATAAGCCTATTGATTAACGTGAGGGAGAATCCATGTAATTGACTCAATATCAGATGCAAAATCAATGGCTTAATTATATTTTAATTTATATTTTGAGTTACCGGCAAGTTTGAGAAAGTGCTCATTAGTGGCTAGGCTCACCTGTTAACAGCTAATTCTGGAGAAGCGGTTAGCCAACAAAACGCCAGCCAATTAGAGCCAGCGTTTATGATTCACTCTTCTGATCAAAGCCTTAATTCAACCGCCTGATGTGGTTGCAATCCATTTAGCCCGCAGGCATAGGTTATTGTGGGGCGACTGGCTCCCATAAAGCTAGCCTATACCAATACTTACCTTGGAGACATCTTTACATGACGATCAGATCAGGTGTTTGCCTTGCCGATTAATGATCTTATGAAGATTATAAAAAATAAATACCCGATTTAACGCTGCTATAGCACGATTTTTGACGACTGATTAAAGGCTAACCTTACCGTTAAACCATACTGAGTCCCCACGCTTACCGACTGACAGGTGAACCGTAAGAAGTTACTAGACCAGCAAAGTCATTGTATAGCCCTGGCCAAAATGCAGGTGGATGAGATGACGTATCGGCAAGAGCTGAATCATCCCGAGTCCTTCACCAATGCCTATTCGGGCCCGATCCTGTCCTATCTGGCTGAGCAGGGTCATCTCGCCTGGCAACTTAGCCAACTGGATGATCAGGATAAAGCTAACCAGTAGCCCAGATTTTTCCCCTCAACGTCCCCTCAAAATTCCTTTCTGATTTAATCAACGAATTGGAAATCTAGTTCGGGTATAACTCACCATCACTACATGATCTTTCCCGCTTAACGGATGACGACTTACTTTTCAAAGTACTAATAATTTGACGGTAGGAATGACTCCCTGGTATCCGGGGAGTCATTTTCAACCTGTGTTCGATTAGACTGCCATCAACGACTTTAATTCAAGTTATAGATGGAGATTGGCCCTCTGCGATTGTAGGGTGCCAACTTTGATCACCGTAAATGACACCAAATGAGGCAATGAGCCAACTTTACTGGCTCATACTATAAAAAACGCAGCTACCTGAATGTAGCTGCGTTTTAACCCACCTCTGCCAGATAGCAGTTACTCAATAAAAAACCAACAACTCGTTAAACGGACTTCTCCTTAATCGACCCCATCGGCCTTTTTCTTTTTATCCTTAGCGACGGCCTTGAGTTCTTTGGCATCGCTTTTAAGTTCTTTCTTTTCGGCATGTTTTAATTTACGGTCCGCTTTGGCATTCCGCGTTTTTGGGTCAGAAACGCCCGCGATTTCTACGCCTTTACCACTACGAGCATTGGCATTGAGCTCATGCGCTTTGGCTATTTTCTTTTCGGCTTTCTGCTCTTTTTTCTCGGCCTTGGCTTCCTGAACCGCCTGACCAAAACTGTTTTGCGTTAGGGCTAACATGGCGACCACGGATGCCCCTAGGATGATCTTGTTCATAACGTTTTTTTTAGTGAAAGGTACCCTTACTTATTTGTTTGATTAATTATACTTACAAGAGCGTACTTTTGTTTGCCGAACCAGCTGAATATGGCCTGTTTTGCGAACCCCTACTGAAAAACCGTCGTATTGGCATACAAATCCCCGATGTCGGTCGCAATTGAAGCGTGCGCTGTTACCCCTTTTAGAATAGCCACTGGCGATGAGACACTTAGTAGAGAGGAAAACTGACGGCCAGGTGTGAGAAAGGATTGTTCATAAGTGCCCAGATTCTCGCTGTGAGACGCTTTGAGCTGGAACGAAAAAAATCCAGGACCTACTATAGTTCATTGACGGTGGCATTTAAAGCGGCATTAAACGAGTAAAAGACACCATTTAGATCGTGAGCAACCAGGCCCCCCAATTAGATGATTGGGATCTACTAATCAAACTTAAAAGGCTATTCCACTATAAGCAGCACCAGGAAAATAAATAAGCAACCACCTTGCTCAGAACGACCTACTACTGTAGCGTGGTGCCTCGAAAGGAACAGCTCAACCAACCGGGTAAATTCGATGATGGCATAAAGTGCTAAAATGCCGGTAACGACTACTAGCTTACGGGCAAACCTGGTAAGTAGCCGACGCATCTTTGGTCCAATTGCTGGTTACCTGCGACAGATCTGCCAGACAAATCGTCTCAATGGCATTATCATGGCAGTATAAATAGGCGAGCTCACGATTAGCTTTTAAGTCCAGGCTCGTCAAGTGATTATGCGCGCAACGGATATAGCTTATCGCATCGACTTTACGAAAATCCAGGGACTGTAGCTGGTTATTTTGACAATCCAGATAGGTGAGTTGGGTAGTGCCACTTAGATCAAGGCGGCTAAGCTGATTAGTAAAGCACATCAAATTAATTAATGACTTGTTTTTACTGACATCCAGACTAGTTAATTGATTGGATGAGCAGTCCAGTTGTAACAGCGCTCTGTTATGGCTTACATCCAGTTCCTTCAACCGGGTATTGTAGCATACCAGATTCAGTAAAGCTGCATTTTGACGAATGTTCAGACTGGTTAGCGGGTTCTGAAAACAGGATAAGGTATCTAACCCTTTGTTGTTACTCAGATCCAGTGAAGTCAGCTCGTTGGCTGAACAATACAGTAAATGTAGGGAGGAGAAGGCTTCAATACCCTGTAAACTTCGAATCCCTTTCGAGGCAATGTTTAGCGATTGTACTGCTTGGGCATTGGCAATCAGTAACTGACCATCCTGGACATCATCAATCTGCAAGCTGATGAGCGCTTTTTCAAAGTTAATGTCAGGGATCAGTACATATGGGTTGGCTTTACTGGTGGCTCGGAACGAGGCTTGTCCCGATGCCTGCTTTCCGTTATGGGCAATAACTGTCCCGATGACCGTTGTGTTGTAACCTACATTCCGAAGGGTATAGATGGTATCGGTAAGGTTTTCAACACGCCGGTCCCCATACAAGACCGTATAAGTCAACCGACTACCGCCCATCGCCTGAGCCGGTGTCCAGCTAATGACAATGTCAGGGCTATTATCGGCTGGTCGAGCCGTTACCTGTAGAATCTGTGCCGTTGGACTGAGGATCGGATCATCGGTTTTGGAACAGCCAAAGAGCCCCACACCTATCAGCGCACTGAGCAGGTAACAAAGTCCGGTTTTCGATTTCATAGGAAATAGACTGTATGAAAGTTCGTTCGCAGCACCTGGTTGGTTAATTCGACTGGGCCAATACATACCTAGACGGCAATCATGATCCCTGAGTGGCTAGTTCTACCGGCTAAGTAAAAGCCACTAGTGGATCATTAACCATCAATATGTTGATTTGTTTAGGGGGCTGTTGAGGAGTTTAGTTTCGTTGCCCTGATACGGGGTTCTTATTGGGTAAATGCCGGTCAAGGCTCGCTATCAACTCTGGGTTGAGCAATGATTGGTCGTAAGTATTTTCCCCAGCAGAATACTACACCATTTTGCGTCCAGACCGCCTCAATAGTGTAGAAGTTGCTCCTCGGTGGCTTAAAAAAGCGGATAGACTAATACGGCAACAGGCCACCTAGACTTAATGCCCTATGGCCGGTTAAAATGGCTCGCTGGGCTTGATCTGTCATTTTATTTATCAGTGTTCACTTGTATCTATATTCATGCATTTTGTAAATTTTTTATTCTGGCAAACAAATTGACTTAACAGGTAGACGCCACTATTCAAGTAGTGACTCAACAGTAGTATTCCAATTATTTTTTAACGGTATGCGACAGCGACTGCTTATTCTGGCCATGGTTATGGTAACGATCACCGGTCTGTTTTTTTATTGCCAGGCCGCCATTGATTGGGTGCAGGATTTACGATCAGGGGTGTATGATGCCAATCCGGAAGAAGCAATCCTGGAAACGGCGGCCCTCTCGTTTTATACCTTCGGCGGGTTGTTTTTTTTCAAATGGAAATTTATCCATTAACGCTTTCGAAAAGCTCATGAAAACCAGCGTAATGACCTGTTTCATTGGCTGCCTGCTGGCGTTAATTTCATCCTATCCGATCAATGCCAGGGGGGTGCTACTGGTTGGTCAGCCTTTTGACGATGCCAACCAGATTTTCATTACTACCACTCTAGCCGATCAGCAGGCTTATCAGGCAATTATGCAAGTCTTAACGGACCGATCCATCCTATTCTCGGCTTCGACCGACGGGCTACTGATTAGCTCCCAGCCTCATGAGTTTAAAGCGGCCAACGATCTGGTCTTCGTCGGACTGATTACGGTAACTGGTGGGGTGGTGAAACTGACTGGCCAGATGCGTTCTACTGAACCGCAGTCAGAAACGGCTGGCTCGGCTAGCTTGAAGACGGTTCCTATTCGGTATCATAACCGAAAGATGTCGTTAGCCAAGATTGGCTTTTTATATCTGGATGGGTTAGCTCATCGACTCCAGCCAGTCTTAAACGGAATTATCCGCTATAAATACCAAAAGAGTAGCCGGTAAGCGGTTAGGCTATTTTAGGGCTTTACTATCACCAGTCAGGGATTAATAACGTGAAGTCTGTAAACGCCCAGCGAGTTATGAGCTGGGCGTTTCTTTTGGATTATCAGAGTAAGTATCTCTATCAGTTTCACTCTTTTTACTGAAACTGGCGGACGAATGACAGATCGATAACCAGTCACTGTCAGATTAGCGCTTGGCTAATGTAGTGTATTACCCTTACACTATATCTTTTTCATAAACTCCTAAAATCAGCCACCAGCTAAGTTTATGATCGGATGGCTGACCGTTGGCTCAAATAAGTCAGACTGGTTTTCAGACGTTTGGTAACTTTTGGATAGTCATTTTCCTACTTCACAAAACTCGAATAACTATGCCTAAGTATGTGATCGAACGGGAGATTCCCGGGGCGGGGAACTTTACAGCTGAGCAGTTGAAAGCTATCTCCCAAACCTCCTGTAATGTCTTACGCGATATGGGCCCTGAAATTCAATGGGTAGAAAGTTATGTAACGACAGACAAGATTTACTGTGTCTACAATGCGCCTAATGAGGAAATGATCCGTCAGCACGCCACTCAAGGCGGCTTTCCGGCAAACTCGGTGAGTAAAGTTTCGACCATTATTGATCCGACAACCGCCGAATAGTTTTAGTACTCTCTAAGTAAGTTGGAGTCTATTTGAGGAAAGCCGCTACTTAGCTAGGTGTCGGCTTTCCTGTTCGGATACACAGGCCTGGATCTTAAGACGCTAATTTGCTAATTCAAACGCCTGACATGCTCAGCCGGTTTCTGTTTAAAAATGCCTAGTCGTCTACCCTACAAAACCAACAAAAGGGGTACTTATCTGACTTATTCGACTCAGCTACTACGAAAAAGGAGCATGGACCTTATGGAATAAACCTGGTGAACGCTTACTTCTGCTTCAAGACCTGATGAAGCAATCGTTCCAGTTCAACTAGCTTCTTTTCTTGCTCCTGATTCACTTGTTGCTGCTCCCTGCTGGCTTTCTCTAGTTGAATGCTGTACAGAGTCAACTCCTCCACCTTTTCCAACAGCGTCGCGTTCATTTTGACCAGGTCAATGCCTTCTTTGGCTACCTGCTGGGCTGAGGGCATGCCGGGTAGGTGTTTGTGTTGGTCAATATAAGCCGCTACAGAAGGTAGAGAACGTATTTGGTACGTCGGACTAAACACGTTATCACTCCACTCACTGGGGCTGTTGATACGGAGTTGGTACCGGGCTTTCACGACATCGCCTTTTTCATTGACAGTTAGAAATTGGTCGGTAATGTGCGTAGTTCGACTCGTATTGGTTAGGTTAGATAAGCGTAGGCCACTCTGGTCTTCTTCATCCGCTACAATCTCCAGTTTGTTGGTTGGGGCTGAGGTGCCAATGCCTACATTAACCCCATTGCCCAAAATTAAGGCGTTACTAGCGGCTACCCAACTGTTGGCACCGATGGCGATGGCGTTGTATAAACCATCTTCGGCTTGACTGTTATAGCCCATTAGGACATTATCGTCACTGGTAGTAATGGCCGTGCCGGAAGAAGGGCCAATAATGATATTGTTATTGCCAGTGGTGTTATAATAGCCCGCCTGGCTACCCACAAAGACATTGGCAGCACCGGTGGAGTTCGTGTAACCTGCCTGATTACCGACAAAGGTATTGTTACCCGCTGTGGTATTATTAAGGCCAGCCGAATAACCCAGGAAGGTATTATTACTACCCGTGGTGTTATTATCCCCCCCATAAGCACCACTAAACACATTAAAACTGCCAGTGGTATTTTGATAGCCCGCAGTATAGCCACTAAACACATTATAACCACCTCCCGTGTTGCGAAAGCCCGCACAATAGCCACTAAACATATTAGCATTACCTGCGGTGTTGTAAAAGCCCGCAGAAGCACCTGTGAACACATTATTAGTACCGATCGTGTTGGAATACCCTGCCTGATGGCCGCTAAGTACATTATTAGTACCAGTCGTATTAGTATACCCCGCCTGATAGCCGCTAAACGTATTCCGACTGCCTGACGTGTTGCTAAGACCAGCGGCCCGACCCAGAAACGTATTAGAATAACCCGTTGTGGTAGACTCACCCGCATCCACACCAAAAAAGCTGTTTTCATAGCCTGAAGTCAGCGAGACGCCTGCATTGTAGCCTGCTACCGTGTTGCGGTTGCCGGTCAGCTGACCACTGGCCCCTGCGCCTGGTCCCACTAGTGTGTTAAAGGTGCCATAAACCGATGAGTTGGAATTGTTGGATGAGTTGACTACATAGTTACCTTGACCTAGTAGCCAGTTAGGGAGAGCCAGGAAAGCAGCAAGGAAGAAGAGCTTAGTCATAAAGGAGAGGATTAACGAGTAAAGAAGCTTAATCTAATTGACTCAATATCAGCCATCCAATCAATCGTTTAATGATATTTTAATGGATGTTTTGAGCAAACGGCAACTAAAAACGCCCTGAGTATGAGTCAAGGCGTCTATCCGTTTAAGTGGTTCCAGACGATCCTATTCCTTTTCAAGTAGTTGTTTGAGCATGGCTTCTAACTGCTCAATTCGTTTTTGTTGCTGGATACTATACAGGGTCAATTCTTCAATCTTCTCCAGTAGCTTAGCATCCATTTTGGCCGGATCGATCCCTTCTTTGACAATCTGCTCGGCAGAGGGTACACCAGGCAGATGGCCATGTTGACCGATGAATGAGGCTACAGAAGGCAATGGACGTAATTGGTAAGTAGGGCTAAATACCTTGTCACTCCACTCAGCCGCATTATTAATTCGTAACTGATACCGAGCTTTGACAATCTCGCCGGTTTCGCTGACAGTTAAGAATTGATCTGTTGCTCGGGTAGTTTGCCTGTCAAACCCCAAACGTCAGCACCAATAGAGCCAGCGTTTTTCGTATTCACTCAACCTATTCCTACTTTAATTCAACCGTCTGACGAGGTTATTATGCTCAACCGAAAAGGCAATCTCGTACTGACTAATGTATTGCAGAACAGTGAACAATAGGCTTGTCTAAGGTGGCTTACATTAACGTGATGAATTTCTGTACATCAGTCAGTTGAATGGCAAACTTACCCCTTACCAGCTCTTTAGCCGGTAGGTAGTGGCGCTCAAACTTATGGTTTTCCCGTCCCTCGGTCACCCACAATCGGATGGTTCGGCCACTGACTCCGATCAGTTTGCCCACTTCACTGGTCGAATAGAATAGCTTAGCCTCCGCCGTCTTTTTCTCGATGGCTTCAAGGCGTTCGATTAGTGGAGCGTTGGCCTGCTGAATCACCCCGATCAGGTCATCAGGCGTCAATACAATGAGTTCTGTTTTAATAGTCATAGCGGATGTAGTTTTTGAAAGAAGCCCGAAAGAATTGTGCATTTCGGGCTTGTTCACACTCCTATACTGGTAAACTTGCGGTTATGCAGAAGGTCCGTTTAGTAGACAGAAACGCCCTGTCTCCTCCTCCTTTTCTTTCTCGGCTTGTTCCATCGGTTATCGCGTCCACGGCTTTGAATGCGGTATCTTCGTTCCAGAAATCTGGCAATAAAACCCGCCGACTTCATACAATCATAGTCCAGCCTGCGAACGCGTTCGGCCAACGACAAGGGAATATTATATAGCTGAAGTAATTCGGGGTCAGGCGAAGTATAATGACTCCTGTGTACTTGAAAATAGCCGTCCCGATCCCAGCCGTTCGGGTCGAGAACTTCGCATAGTACACCCAGGGGTGAGTAATTCATAATCCTGGCTTCAAAGTCAGGGTAGGCCAATACCGAGAGGCCCTTTATACATCGGAGTCTGTAACAGCCTGACTTCATGGCCCCTATCCACACCCGAAGAGCCATTATATTTACCTTTTTGATGGGCGAATACTCCTCCCTTTCATCACATACATAATCAGCGTTTGATTCCATGTCGTTTGATTTAGTTAAAACTGGTTGAAAAATTCATTTTAGATTAGTCACTATCGCTTTACAAGCCTACTCTTTTTGCGGGGAGCGTAAGGGCAGGGATAGGTTTTGTTATTCTCCTGTAGTTCCTTGATGAGCGACAAAACAGCGCCCATATTCGCGTTAAACTCGGCTACGATTTCAGGAGAACAGTGGCGTCCTTCGTTCGTCCTCCACGATTCGATAGCTAATTCAATCCATTCGTCAACGTCAACACCTGCTTCATTGAAGAATTGCCGGACCGGGTAGGCATTGGCCGTGACGAATCGACGGCTATTTTCTGACCATTCTAAAAATGCCTTGACTTGTTTGTAGTTAGCATGCCTCACCGGTAGAACGATGGGTTGATCAATCTGTCTGGTTGCCATTGGTTTTAAAGGTCTTTGTGAACTGATTTGGATAACCTTAGCCAGCAGTTGACCCACTGGCTAAGGTTATTCATCTGTTATTGCGGGTAAGCCAGTGAAACGTAGTTTTTTCTCTTGTTCATGGATGATAGAGTTAGTAGCCGAATTGCGCCAACAATCCGACTACCTTGTTTAGTACCTGTGTTCGTTGGCGGCCTGAAGCCGTTGTACCAGTAGCACGATGGAGTTGAAGTTGCGCATGAATTGTGCCCTCATATGCGAATCAGTTTGCTCTATTTCGTCTGATTTCATCCAGCCTTCGAAGAGGTACATAAGCCACGCATAGGCATTCTTATCAGTCGATTCGATAAACTCGTCAATAGCCCTGTCAATCGTAGCTTGATGAAGTTCGCGTGCTTCTTGGTAGCTAGAATCGTCCTGTTCTTCCACTGCAATCAGTTCTGTATGCATGATATAAGTATTGGTTTAAGCCGTCGGATTCGTCCCGGTCGGCAGTTGTAAGGTCAGGAAAAAGATGGGAGAAAAGCAAGCGTTTTTTCTATTAATTGTCTGATTATCAAAAAGTTAATAATCAGATTCACTAACCGTGACGCCTACTGACACGTTACTCTTTGTAGAAAATAGCATTTTCGATTAAACACCTGATTATTAACCAGTTACTGGAGATTTGTTTTGAAGATTTTAATCAAATTCACAAACCGTGACACAGACATACTACCAGAAGATATTACTCATTTCAGGCATTGCCCGATGGATGTCCTTTTCGGTCAAATCGAACGCCTATTAGTCCAGATTTTGGCCGGGAGGGGTTTCCCCATTGGCGGGGGTGAGGGTGAAAAAGGGCTGGTAAGCTTTCGGTCTCACCGGGGGGTATATTTTTTGGGATACGGGGGAGTATTGTTTTACCAGTACCGGGGGGTGGGTTTTAAAATGGACGAAGAGGGTACTTTTCTCTGGCAGGGGTATTTTATAATTGTGTACTGCAAATTCTAGCCTATTGATCTATATATCAGAAAGTTGTATATTTAAGAAAGCATAGTTTTTATCACACAAAATAATTTCCTATCCTATCATTAATATAACCACCTGATTATCAGCGATTATGCTGTTTTTCTCGCGCGCGGGCGCGATGGAGTGGCAAGAAGGGGATGGGGTGGGGAGAAGGTAGGAAAGGGATAAACCAACTAATTCGATGCAGTATAATGAGACTACAGCGAAAAGGGTAGCTGAGAAGTGGAAGGTGCCTGCCTCAACACTGGCCAGGTGGCGACGCAACAATACAATTCCAGATTCGAAAGCTCTCGGGTCGCCTGTTGACCGAGCCGGGCGGAGGGTTGAAGAGAAACTAGTTCGACTAATCGAGGCAGGCTGGTTGAAAGAGCGACCTGTATCAAGACTGATCGGGTCTCGATTCAACAAAATACACGAACTGAAAAAAGGACACAATCAGCCTGATCTTTTGAGAAATCACGTATTACATCTGGAGGGCTTTCAGGAGGTCGAGAGGGTGAAGTCGTTACTGGACAAGCTAACTCAGGAGTTGGGTTTACTTTTGTACTTCGCGGGTTTGGCTCCGGCTGACCAGAAGCACGGTGCCGCAGTTCAGAACGGTTTAAGGGCGTTTTTGAAACGAGACGTGATTAATGGTGCGAACGTTCGGGTGAAGATGGACGAGAGGCAGCTTGCTCGGTACTGGGGTTTTATACGAGGGTCTTCTGCAAAACGAGAAGATATCGATCACATTCTGGCGGAATTAAAGAAGCTGTTGTTGTTACTGTCAGCATAATAGGGAAGCGAGAAGCACTTAAAAATCTCCCGTTGTTAAAAAGATTTATAGGTCGGAAGTCCGACCTATTCCCGACCCAAAGCCGACCTGTAGATTGAAAGATTGATGACAAACACATAAGAGTTTACGGGCTTAACCGGTTACCCATCACGACGAGTCCTAGCCCAGTCAATGCAAAAATTGCATAGCCCAGCAATGCACCAATCATATGTACTGACAAGAATCCCGTTGTTGTCGTTGTGAAGTAGTGATAGGCGGTTAATGGGATACTAATCAGAAACAGGGAGCCTATTATTTTTAGTACGGTGCCAAGTAGCTTTTTCATGATGAGGTTATAGAGTTGCGTAAGACGTCTTCACTCCTTTCAAAAGCTTGTTGCACAGATTCCTACCTTCGCTTAATTAATAAAAAGTACCGCCCGGTACTGGTGAGAGCAACCGGGCGGATTTCAAATGTTCCATTACTATGATTAATGCCTGCGTCCACGGGGTGACTCTTCATCGGTTCCGGTCAAATACTCCAGGCCGTAGTCGTACTCGGGTTCGTGGCTATGCCGATGCTGGTGGTGCTTGGGTTTAGGCTCAGGCAAGAGTAGGTTCATGGCCCGATTCAACTGGCGGGTTATCTCCTGGGAGAATCCTGTCAACGTTGCTCCGGTCCGCAAGACCTGTTGGCTGATCTTTACCTCCGCTTTTCTAAGGGTCTCTTCCGAGCGATAATTATCAACCAGCGTTAACACCAGCTCACCCATCGCCTGGCCAAAGTCGGCCAGAGTCGAAAGAGGATTTACATCCAGTGGCGTTCGTAGTGTATCTGGATTACCCAGTTTATAAGCCAGCCAGCTTGCGAAGTCGAAGCCAGGACTACCCGGTATCACCTGGAGTACCTGCGAGAGAGCTTCCCCGGTCCACTGACGTACTTTTTGCTCGATAGGCACCTCCTTATCGTCATCTTGATTTGGCAATTCGCGAACAAATCGAATTAATTGATCTAGCCCGAAGGTCATTAATGGAGCCAGCAGCGCATTGGTAGCCACCGACACTCTCAACCGCTGCCGGGCTGCGGGGCGGTCTGATTCAGGAGCAGAGGCAAGCTGTAGAACGCGGGTAGCCATTGTGTTGTAGATTTTAAAATTCTGGCCGCGGTACAAACTCAGCAGCCGCTGGAGAAATTGACTATTCAGTTGCAGAGGAGCTTTGTCCGTTTTGTCGAAAGTCTGGTTTGAGTAATACAATGCCTGTTTGGCGAGTGGAATGGCTCGTTCCCGAACCTCGACTTCAGTCAACGAAGGCTCATCGTGCCGTACCTGAGTTTTGGCCGCCTGATAGAATGCGCGTACGACGGCTGAGTCGGCTCGCTGGCTGATAGACAAACCATATTCTTCAAAGAAGTAACGCATCCGTTCACCAGCCCACCGCAATTTACCATCAGCACTAAGGCTACCCCAGTCGTCAAACTGAATATCGGGGTGTGCAGCTCCCTGGACCCGCCAGAGAAGTACAGCCGCGTCTGGGTGATTTACCGATCGAAGCTCATTGATTGTCTCATCGAAACTTGTCTGCCCGCCTGAATAGCTGCCAGTCTGGGAGCCTTTACCAACCAACCAGTAGGATTCAGCAATGGTTGCCAGATAACCTAGTCCTTCCCTGCCCAGCAAGAACTCATCCCGGATAGCCCCATTACCAAGTGCCGACGTATAGCCAGTAATTTGTTTGAGCGGGATAGCCAGGTTAAAAGCAAAACGGCTGAGTGTGGCGGCACGCAGGAGCTTATCCAGATTTAGTGTACCTGTTGCCGTTTCAAGCTGTGCCTGCTGCTGGCCAATGTCCTGTGTCTGGTAAGCGATTTTCAGTTTTGTTAGTGTACCACCGAGCCGGTGCATGACCGGATCACCGTCGAATAGTTGACGTTGGTTGACGAGTAACCGATCCAGATTGTGCCACAGGGGAGCAAGCTGCACATAGTTGGCTGCCTGCTGGCTATACCGGCCCAAGCTTTGTAACATGCCTGTTGCCTGAAGTACCTCGGGGACGCCCTGCCGGTTCTTGAGTAAACCTGCATCGTCAACGAACTGCTGTATACTGCGCTGGGCGAGTTCCATCTGAGAACGGGCGACGGACATGGGATAGTACCAAATGGCCTGTTCCAATGGTTTGCCATTGATAACGGCGTAGGTGCGAGCGATTGTCGGAAATTGTTCAGCCGCATACTGCTCCCACGCCTGGAACAGCGCACTTGTTCCGGCATCCTGGTAGAACACGCGCTGTTCCAACTCTTGTAAGGTGGACTTAGAAAGTGTGATGACCAGTGGACTACGCGAGTTTTCCGGGTTGGGTACCTGAAAGGTGGCCGCTTCCTCTTCTCCCCGAAGGGCCTTCTGTTTATACTGAGGGTCAATGTGAAGGTACTGGGCCAGCAGACTCCGGTATTGCCCCACGATGTCCAGAATCACGTCCACAGGCAACGACAGGGTTTGCTGCTGGTCGTTCATTTCACCGGTTATATCCCATTTTTCCACAGCCTCATAACTGGTAGCACCCCGGTACGTCGTTCTGCCCTTTAGCTGCTCATAGGCTAATTTGGCAAAGTCATGGGCCGCGACGTTCAGTTTGGCAACCTCTCGCTGCTGCTGCTCTTGAAGCGTTTGCCAGGCAGTGTAATAGGGACTTTGCGACCCGAAAGCCATCCTCATTAAATTGTCTGGGTTTAGGATCGGGAGGTAGGTCTGGACAAATTGAACCAGCTTACCACCATTCCGAAGCTGAGCCAGACTCTTCCTCATATCGGCTGCATGCCGCTTTATGTCAGGACGGACACGGGAGTAGGTGTTGCTGTTGGGGTCGTAGGCGACATCATACTCCGCCAACTCTTTCCGTTGCTGATCGGTAAGCTGTCCAGCCTGGAGGGCCGCTTCGGCAATGGTACCCGGCTGTGAGTTGGATATAGGTTGTACAGGCGCAACCGTCTGCCGCTGGTTGCTGGGCAGAGCCAGATCAGGCGAACTGCTTCGGGAGATAACCTTACCTGATTGAAGTTCAGACGCTCGGGCTTTGATGAACTCATCGAGTTTGGTTTCCATCGACAACGAGAAACCGATGGCTTCTCCAATCCGACGCAGCATCAGTTTGGCCCAGTTCAGGAAACTCTGAACACGCGAGGGTGTGGGTAGGTTGACCCCTTTTTCACCGATAGCCGTAGCCAGAGCTTCTTCGAGCACCTGCTCATCGGAGGTTAGATCGGGATAACTCGCTCTGACGCGTGCTTCGTAATCACTCCCTTTCACCAGATCAAGACCACGCTGAAAGAGACGGGGGTAGTATTTCTTTAAGACGCTGGTGTAAATGTGGGCGTACTCATGTAGGGGCGTATCCGCCGTTGCGGTGTCGGAGTTGATGTAGACAGCACCGTTTTCGACCGCTCCTCGGTAGGGATCGCCGAAACGCTCCTCCATTGCTTGACCCGACAGTAACACGACCCGCACGCGAGGGAACGCCCTGCGTAACCTATCGACCCAGTGAGCAACAGCCGCCTGCCCGATAGGTTCAACCTCCGTCGAGGCTGATTGAAAGCGAACAGCCTCTTTCCTTTCTTTTAATCTGGCTGTCGTTCGTCGTTTGTCGGCCTCGGTAGCCGCCCCAACCTGACTAACCGGCACCGTTCGCTCTATTCCCGATAGGATGACGCGAGCGGTTACATTGTCGCCTTCTACTGCTGTTATTTCGGCCAAGACCTGCCCACCAGCAACGCCAGGAATTAGTACCTGCTCTCCGACGGCTATCTTAGTGGGTGGCGTTGTGGGCTGGGCCTGGTAAAGTGGCAGGTGAGTATCAACCTGAATTGGGGTTTCCTGCTCTGAAAGCAGGGCGGTGGGCGGATGGGGGAATACTTCCTCGGCAGTTCCCTGCCGGTTTAACCGGCGCACCATAATGTCACCGTCAGCATTCTTTCCTATTATGGTACCAAGCGTCACTTTTCGATCTGCCAGGCGGATTTTCACTTTCGAGCCAGTCACGGCTAATGGAGCTGATTCAGGCAGGGGCGCTTCGTTTGTGGGTTGAGTATTGGTGACCGGTTCTTGAGCTACCAGAGTCTGTACCTCACCGACATCTGACGATGTAGGCGTCGGCGTCGAGTCATCAGGTGGAATACCGGTATTGTCCGTTGAGGTCGTAGGGGTTCCAGCAGACGCTTCGCCTGAAGCTGTTGACGCCAGTTCGGATTCGCCTTGTCCAGACGGCGCTGATGCTGTTGAACCACTTCCTGTATCCGTTGCTTCAGCGCGTGGTTCGTTGGCTGTGGTTGATTGAATCGACTCATTGTCGGCTGGGGATTGTTGACTAGTTTCCTGAACGATGACCGCTTCACTTAACGCATCCATTGCGCCAATCAACACGTTCTCGTCCTTTTGGCTGAATCCATCGTGTAAAAGTTGCTGACGTTCGGTGAGGGCTTTTCCGGCCATCAGTCGGGCGGCAATATCGGCAATAACCTCCGTGGGTATCTCGTCGCTGTCGATAATATGCTGAAAGGTTGCATCATCGACAATCTCCTCTCCGGCATCCATAATCGGTTCGGCCATTGGTGGCGTATCAGCGGCAGTAGCATTGATTATATGCTCCCGCTGGTCGTCTGCTTCGGGAGTCGAAGCCAGCCACCCCTGCGCCTGCGAGAGCAGATGAATGAACTTCCGTTCGTCACCCGATGCTTTGTTGTTTGCTAAAGCCTGATAGCGTTTAGTGAGCTGACTTTCATCCATTGACTCTAACGCTGTGACAGTTGCAGCAGGCAACTTCTGGCGGATTTTCTGCAACTCAGCTTCCTGCTTGGCTTTCTGGCGGGCAAGGTCCTGCCGGGCCAACGCCATTTCAGGCGAGTAGGCGCCAATGATTCGGTTCGGATTTTGACGATCGGTCAAATGAGTCAGGGTGCCTTGCAGGCGTTGACCATTCCGCTCGATGGTCAGTGTCGGCTGGCCGTCCTGGTTCGATGTTACCGTAACCGGATAACTGCGGGTAGGATCGTCCGCCAGCACTACCCGTTGCCCTGTCTGAAAAGTCGGTCGGTTGTCCGTCTCTGTAGCCTGATAAGGCGTGAAGCCAACGACTAAATTGTCCCCGACGGCCACATCCCCCAGTTGGGCCTCCTGCACCGGAGTTTTCGGTTGCATCACCTCGGCATAGGGTTTGGCGTCAATCGCCCGAACGGTCACGGTCTTCGGTTCGCCTCCCATCGGATCAGCAGGCTTAATAGTTAGGAACTGCCCGTCGTTCGACAGTTCTGTTACCGTGCCGTCAATCTGCTGTTGCGTGTTCTGGTCAGGCCCAACCACGCGGTCGCCGGGCTGGTACTTACCAATGACACCGGCCCCTTTGGCCCACACCTGGTAGCGGCCCGTTTGGGTGAGCCGGTCACGCACGCCCGACAGATACGTCACCAGCCGCTGCTGATCGGCTACTTCGGGCGCAAGCTGAGCAGCCAGCGAACGGGCAACGGCTGGGTCAATGGGACTGCCATCGCTATCGACGGGACTGTCGCTGTTAAACGACTGGAGCTGACTCTGATAGTCGGCTAGTGTCTGCTCAGCCGCAGGTAACTGATGGTAGTTCAAATCGAAAAATTGGAACTGAGTCTTGCCGTCGGGTTTGCTATTACCCTTAAATGAACTAACAATTTCAGCCATCTTATCGACCTGGTTGCGTAATCCGATACGCCCATCCACGTCCGCGCCGGAGGTGCTGATGGCGCGCTGGAGTTGATCGACACCGCCCGCGAGTCCTTCTTTTCCGCCATCGGCGTACGCATCTGAAAGCAACCTAAATGCAGTTGGTTTATAAATCTCCGTCTGATGAAAGGCGGCACCCATCGGCCCGCCGAGCAGCCCACCGATGGCCAGACTGTTCAGTAGCCTGGCATCCAGATCACCGCCGTGTTTAGCCAGCTTGTCGTTGCCCGCCGCTTTATCGAATAGCCGTTCAACGAGCGCCTGGTAGCCTTCCTGAACGGTTTCGGTTCCCGCTTCAATGCCAAACTGCTTGCCTCCTTCGACCAGCCGATCTTTAAGCTGGCGCTCCAGAAGCGTTTTCAGCACGGGCTTCATCGTCTCTTCGGTGATTTCCTCCCCCATCTGTTTGACGGCCTCCCGAACGGCGGCTTTGCTTACCTGACGGCCTCCCATCGCCATGGATTCAACGCCGGTAAATGCGTCGAGGGCGGCAACCACGGGCGCAACGGCGGCGGTGAAAGCAGCGGCTTTGTGGGAATCCCCGGTGGCTTCCAGCGCGTCCTGGTAGAGCGGCTCGACCTGACTGACAACGCCACCCACATAACGCATGGCGCGCTCAGTGCCTGCTGCCGCACGGGTAAGCTGGGTCACTTTCTCCACATCGCCTGCCGCCTGGGCTGCCCGAAGGGCCGAGCTACCCACGCCTAATACCTTTGCTCCTTTACCTACCAGCCCCGGCCCCATCATGGAGAGGGCAAACCCCAGACTCTGCCCGATACTATGGGCCGCTCCCTGAATGCCATTGTAATGCCAATCGCCCTGGCTGTCCTTGCTGAACAGACCACTACTGTAACTGCCCGACGTGTCGGTATCGAACTTAACCTTATCGACGTACTGCGCCGCCTGGTCAGCCATGCCCTTAAAGAAGCTGTTGATGCGTTCGCTATCGGCTTTGGCCCCCGCATCCTGCTCCCCGAAGAGTCTGGTGTAGATCGACCCCGCCGCATCGTGCAACACCTGGGGCGTGCGGGTCAGACCCGTCACCGCGTCGGCCAGCCCGTTCCAGGCGGACTTAGTAATCTCGCCCAGCGTACTGCTGTCGGTCAGTGCTTTGGTAGCGGCAGGCATTTCGGCCACGACGGGCTTACCTGCCCCCCATAGATCACCCTGCCAACCGACCTTCTGGGCCATCGCTTCCAGCTTGGCGGCTTTCTCAGCAATCTGGGCCGAGTCACCGGAGGCTACGACTTCGTTGAAACGATTCAGGATCGCCGCGCCGTCGTAGCCCATGCTATTCATCCGGCCCGCGAACGTCTTAACGCCGGGCATATTAGTTCTGTATATAGGTGGTTTTGGCTGTTCCGGTGGAACAGGGTTATTTTCATCAGACATCGTTTTTATGGTTTAGGGTTCACTTAATAAGTCATTCAGAAGGGTCTGTATATGAAGGGATACGGTGGCAAGTCTCGCCATTAATTCGTACAGTTCCGCCTGGAGAATTTGAGCCTCCATATGGGCCAGCACAAAGGTTGTCAGGCTCTCAAGCTCCCGTCGGTCGCCTTTGCTGTTGACCGTACATTTCATCAGGATCAGCGAAAATTCATCACCACCCAGATAATAGCGGATCAGACTGTCCCAGTGGTCCAGTTCGTATAAGTCTTCTTTCGAGAACGAAGACGTGTCGAACGGCTCCTCTGAATTACCGTGGTCTGGATGGTCTAACGCGTCAATGAGTCGGACAACTGGCTGTCGGACATAGTCAATTTTCGTGGCCAGAAAGGCATTCACCTCATTCTGGATGGTTGGGGGGTAAGTCATCGAGTACGTGGTTTGGGTTAATCGTAGCGGGAACGTAACGGATTGTTTGGGTGAAGGGCCAGCGCACTCAGTAAACTCGCCCGCGCATAACCCAGACAAGTTCTGTAGGGAAACACGACCACATGAGCCAAGTCTCCCTCGTGATCAATAAAGATGCCGTTCCGAATCTCTTTTCCTTTCTCATCTGTGGTCAGAAAATCTCCGAAAAACTCGGTTGTACCGCGCCGGTACAGCTCTGAGGCGATCTCTTTAGAGTTGACCTCAGCACTGAATTGGTACAGAGGAGCAAGGGGCGTTTCGGGACTCTTGGTCCAGGGCTCGCGATGGAGCGAAAACCAGTCGGGCAAAAGAGCTTTGTGAGTCTCCGTCACTCTTTCATCTGACAGTTGGATTGGGTCGGTTCTTTCAAACCGTATGGGTGAGACCTGCGTGTAGGCCGAAGCCACCCATTTTAAACGCTTGATTGTTGTTGCTGGATTCATTTCTGGATTAGTTATTGTTATGGTTTCGGGCTGATAGCGAGGGCAATCCGAGAGAGTTGAATGGCGGTGAATTTCTTTGCCAGCTAAAATATTCGGCTGCTGAATATTGCCGTATTTGTGGCTTCTCATCTACTTTGGCAGGTTCATCTAGTTCAATGGGGTAGCCGTCAAAGTCATCCGGCTCTACGCTAATTGGTATTACCAGGGCAGGATCAGGGCGAATAATTACACCGGAGGGAGCGGCTAGTAGCTCCTCCTCGCTGCTAACAATCACTGTTTTAACGGCATTCACTATACGTGCCTCGGCTATCAGTGAACTTTCGTAGGTTTTGTAGGTAGGTTGAGTGCACGTTTTTGAAATTATTTTCAGTGGTGTAGTACGTTCTTCTGGATATAATGGAGCTACCTGACCTGAGCGAATCCCATCTCTTATCGTACTTCTTGACTTGTTGAACATTGGCCACTGACTGGCTATACTTTCCAAAGCATAGATTGCTGTTTGCTCATCGAGCCTTCCCGCCCCGATAAAACCTCCTGCTAGTCGGGCTGCTTTCAAAAGCATAGCATGACGCTGTCCTTCGCCTGCGGCTCCAACATAGCGAATCAGCCGAGTCAGTAGTTCATGGTCGTTTACATCCTGAAACTGGCTATAATCAACTGTTCTGACTGGGAGCGGTACTGGCTCATCGTAGAGTTCAAATAGCATGACCTGCTCAGCAAAGTAGCCATCAGGATCGTAGGAGTAGCCGCGCAGGCTAGCCACGTTACGAGGCTTCTCATCCAGTATGATTCCATAGTGGGCAAACACACGTTTCAAGGCGTCGAAATGCTGACCATGCCGTTCCGGGTAAGCAATGGGTACTATACCCCAATAGCCTGTTCCTGATACGGATAAACCACAGTAGGCCACAAAAGGGAGCCTGGCAATCTGGCCTTTTAACGCTGCATAATTACGGATGTGACGATTCTCCTTCTGGTCAATATCAAACTGAAGTAGACCGCTGTGTTGAATCAGTGAAGCAGCCTGCCGGTAGGTAAACAGCCCAGAGGGTGTGATCGCGGGTAAAGTAGACTTTACTTCATCGCGTTTCGATTTATCAGTCAGTTGTCGGAGGAGTTCAACCTTCGATTGATACTTAGTATTCGTTAGCCAGCAATAGAGATTGACCGGCTTTGGATTGCCAGGTGTGTTGTAGTTAACGAAACAGGAGATCTCGACATTGAGTACTTCCCTGGCGGATAAGTGAGTTGCCATATTTTTATTAAAAACGAGCACTCTACTACCCTACGAAACCTACAAAATAGGTTCTGTAGGTTTCGTAGGGTAGTAGACTATTCACTTTGAGAAATCAGTTGTGGGTGAATCAGATAATGCGGTGCTTCTGGACGGCCAGTGACAGGGGCGGGAGGGATCACTTCTTTTACCCAGCCACAGGCTATCAGTTCGGTCAGTGCAGAATCGACTTCTTCGGAAGTATTCAACCCAGCCCACCCCTTCTGTCGCACTTCACGCACCTTGAACCCATTTTTGAGGTCGCCAGCTTTCAGATGCTGGAGCAAGGCTCTGGCAGCGACTACACTTGCGCTATCCAGTAAGCCGTAAATGCGTCGGGCATGTGACTGGAGATACTCACACCATTGTATTGCCATTTTTGTGGCCTCGTACGATACCAACCGTTTTTGATTGCCAGACTCAGCAACAGGTGTCGCTTCGGAGTTTATCGTATGAAAAATGAGAGCCAACGATGGCATTAGGGAACGATATTTGGTAAAGTGCTCAAGTAATAGGCCATCCTCACCAGGTAGGGTCTTCGTTTCCCATTCTGTCAACCATTCTTTGAAAAGTTGTTGAGCTGAGGGGGTGAAACGGGTAAAGGGAAAACGGTTGTACTCGTCCGCTGGAAAGGCGATAATAGAAAAGTCAGAGTCGGAAATCCGCCGAATCAGATCAAACGCATTATCGCGTGCGCTCTTATCTGGAAACTCGTCAACGTAATCCCAATGTGCCCTGTCAGGATATACTGCCACCTGTAGTCGTTGCACGAAACCGTCATTTTCGTACTGGGTTGCAGCTCTCAGGTAACCCAATAGTCTGGAAGGCTGAATGCCCCCGAAAAGTGAAATACAAACATTTTTTACGTGGATGGTCCCTCGCGCAATTCGATCGATGGTGATGGAGCCATATCCATTCCAACCCTCCAGGTAAAAAGCTCTGTCCTGCTCTCTGCCTGCCTTTCCCCAGGTAGCTAACAGGCCAATAATCTCATCGCGGGTAACCAGCAAACCGGTCGGGTTTTCATTGTGTAACTCGGCTAATTTCTCGGTTGTTGGATCGTTCGCCATGTACCGCCGTTCGCTGGGTTTTATGGGTGTGTCAGGATAGGTGACCGGGTGGCTGATGGATTTCCCCTTAATCCTATCCTGCGCCTGAGCCGAATACGCTTTTTTCGTTGCCTCGTAGTCAACCATTTCCTTTTCATACACCTGACTCTCTTCGTCATACTTTTTTTGTGCTGATAGCACCAGTCGATTCAGCATCTTCAGAACTTCGCTGGATGAAGGAGTTTTCATGCTTGAAGGGTCGCCAATGATCGCTCCCCATAGGTTTGGGACGATAGTCCAGTCATCTTTAGTTTTTGGCTGAATGGTAAGCCGTGTGCCGATCAAGGATGACAACATCACGATGGCGGTTGCTGCGACGTAATCCAGTGCACAACGCATTCGCGAAGCAATATCAACGAGCCAGGGTCGAAGACCTTCTGGTAGCATCTCAGGGAGTAATGGAAGAACAGGGAGTAAACTGGTTGTGATCGGTTGTGGAGTAGACCATTCTTCTGGCTGATTGTCACGCTGTTCGTGCTTTTTCTCGTCGAAGTCATTAATTTCGACGTCTATGGCTTCGGGTTCGGGAGTGCTGCCAGTTTTATGATAACCAGCATCTTTGTGCAAATCTGCTTTCAATTGTGCGTATGCCGCCTTGGCTTCTTCGTGCGTCGCCGTCCGAAAATCCGTTTTCGTATTCGGGTCTACACCAACTGGAATAACTCGCCAGGGTTGTTTTGTCGAACCAGCGTAATACCACCATTGAAATCCGTTGACTATAAATCGGATAGGCGGTTCGCTTTCTAAAATATTTTTATTAAATTTCGTCATCCTTAAAAGCATTTTTGGGCAACTGGCCGTGGTGGGCTGGCTGCCCATTTTTTTGTTAGTGGAGGGGAGAATTGGTAGAAAGTGCACGAACGAGGTCTTTTTCTAGTACCTCGGCGGTACTGAGAATTATTAGCTCAGAGTTCGGTTCTTGCGTGATTTGCGATGGGCAACAATCCGGTCGGAGCTTGACCATCTGCAATTGTTTCGAACCAATTTGGGCGCGGATGATAATTCCATAATGCTGATGATCAACGTGCCACACACATCCGCCAGCTTTTCTTACGATGGTTGCAGCCTGGTACAATGTGAGGGGTCTTTGACTGGGTGCGGGTCCGAACGGCAGATGCTCGTCGAGAGGAAACAGGGGCGTGTGTGTCTCTGTTAAAGGTGAAGGAGGTAGGCTTTTCATACCTTTTGACGCCCTCCACGACGCAAGCGGACTGTCTGTCGTTCTGCGACTTCGGCTAGTTCAAGAGCGGTTTTAGACCGCTTACTGGCCAACCAAAGGTCAATCTGTGATTGAAGAAAAAATAGGTTTTTACCTTCCCGAAAAAAAGGGATTTCACGCCGTTGCACTTTGCCATAGATTGTTGTAATGGCAGGTTTGCCTGGTAAATAATCGCTTAATTCTTTGATGTTGAGCCAACGATCAGCAGGGGGCTGGGGTAGGCCAGCCTGCGTCTTTAAAAGTGCCGTCAGATCGTCTACTTTACAACCTAGTTGGTAAAGGAAGTCCGGCACTTGATCGAATGTAAGTGGTCTGCTTTCCATATTGCTAACGATCTGTTAGTGAATCGTTGAGCAATACTACAGCCTTAGTGATGGGCTTGAATTTCTGTTGTAGATCTTGTAAGAAGGTTTGTAAATCCTGTAAGTGTTTTTTTAAGTAGGCAAAAAATGGGAGAGAGGTAGCCACTCACCATCGCTTCTAAAGTTGCCTGCGACTTCTTCAAAAGTCCAATTGTCGAAATGATCCGTAAGCAGTTTTACATACTTCTCAGCGGTTCCAAATTTGTCGAGTTTTCCTCTGCCTGTCAAATGGGTTGTGCATCCACGGTAAAATATATGAAACAATGCTACTACCCTCCTCTTATCTCCACCTCCTGACATAGTTCTCGCATTAATTGTTATCTTCTCGACTCCTACTTTACCGCCGAAGGCTATACATATAAAATCATTTACTTGCTCTTCGGTTAAGAAAAATTCACCCTGTTTATTTTTTTGAGTCTCTAATTGCATGAAATACTTTCTCGCAATTTCGGATGGCACATCATTGAATTTTCGAATTTGTGAATCTGGCTCTGAAAAAACTGATTCTACTGTCTGACAGGAGTTTTCTATTTTTTGAAGCTGTTGTGTTGTGTCCGAAAGTAATGGCTGCCAAATGTCAACTACAGTTTGCAGGATGGCATTAAGAAAGATGTGTATCTCGTTTAAGGCGTTTCGTAATTCTTGATGTGGGTCTGGCGTATATATAGACCTTGGTTCATTTTTCGATACAATGAACTGACTCAAAAAAACAGCCGCAGTATTGCTTTTGTCAGGGTGATCTGAAAGCCATTGGTCTATTTTTTCTATCAGTATATCAACAGGCTTTAGCTCCCTCCATAGAGCGTCTTTATAGTCTTTCATTTGTGATGTATTGACAGCCCATGTGATATTGTTCCTTAATTCCGTTGTGAACGGGTGCAGATTACTTATAGCCGATCTCTGCCAAAAACTTACGATACTATCCGCATCTAATTCAATCCAGGTAAATAAATCTAAAAGCTGGGCGACCGAATCCGTTATCCGATCCTGTTCTGTCCGGCTATATGCTGGAGGGTTATTTGAGGAGGGCACATTACATTTATTTTGTATTAAGGACTTACTTCTCCTGATTAAAGCAGTGGCTGCGTTCTTGTCAGAGGTTTAATTTTATCTTATCGGCAGCCTCTCGTTTGGCCTGATCGACAACTTTAGCGTATATCTGCGTTGTCTTCAATTCGCGGTGGCCTAGCATCTTCGAGACCGTATAAATATCAGTGCCAAGAGTGAGCTGGATAGTAGCGTACGCGTGACGAAAGGAATGGAATGTAATCGGTTTGGTAATGCCGGCATCTTTTACCCACTGCTTAAGTTTGTTGTTCCAGTGAGCTGAATACATTAACCCTGGCAGGATAGGTTGATTATCACCTAAACGTTGACCCAGTAACGAAACAGCTTGTTCAGAAACAGGCATGTATTCAACTCCTTCCGTTTTTTCCTGTCGAAAGGCGATGGTATAACCACTCAAGGGGTCGTGTCGTATCTGCCCCCAGGTTAGGGCTTCAATATCAGAGTAGCGCAAACCCGTCAGCGCGGAAAACAAAGCCGCCTGTTTAAGTACGGGAAGGGCCGGGAAGTCTGTAGCAGCCAGTGCCTGAAGCTCTGCCAATGTCAGGTACTCTCGCCTGGTTTCCGCTAGCCTGATCCCTTCCAGCTTTGCGTCCAGGTCAGTACTAATTAGTCCGTCTTTATATGCCTGCTTCAGAGCAGCCTTGAACTTATTGAAGTAGCTGGCAGCGGAGTTGACAGCCAACCGCTCGTCATTGCGCTGGCTTTTTGTCTGCATCATGTACGTGCGAAAATCCCTGCATTTCTTAATCGTCAGATCGGAGATTTTGAGTGTGCCGCCGGTAAAATCTCGCAGGTAATGCAGCGCACTATCCCAGCCATCTTTGGTACTTCCGGTGCGAGTGGCAGCTAATTGCTCACAGTAGGCAACAAAACAGGTACTCTGTATCTTCTTCGACAGAAAGCCGTACGCGCCCGTCTGGACTTCAATCTGCCTGTGTGCCCGTATGGTTTCAGCCAGGGCGACTGTATCGGCATTCTGATCTCTGTCGGGCTGCGTTCTTGGCCTATTAAATAGATATAGCCCCAGAAATTCGCGCCGGGTAGGCTTGCCTGTGTCAGGATGAGGAATGGCAGGATAATAGTCCAGGTATAGGCTGGTCCTTCCATCCGTAATCGGCTTTCTGCGTAGTTTAACTTTTATCATGGTAGGGTAGGGGCTAGCAGTTGATCAATCCGGGACTTGGGTACGTAAGCGTATATGCCGCTATATTGCTTCGGAATCTCGTGTCGGAGAATAAGCTCATACAATGCCTTATCGGATATGCCAAATTTTTCCCGTATCTCCTTCATCGTATAGCAATCAATAAGGGGAACTGGCACGGGGAGACTTTTCTCTATGGATCTTGCTGTCGGTTCAAAAAGGCGGTCTATATCAGATCGGCGAATAATAGTACGTCGGCCCAGCTTAATCGCAGTCAAATGTCCAGAACGGATAGCCCGCCAGATAGTCCATCGGCTCACGCCCAGTAACTGACTAGCCTCCGCAATATTCAGCGCTTCCTTCGCCCGGATGTCATCGAGTGGTTTGGTTATAATTTTTCTTGTCGGCTCGTCGCTCGCCTGAATTTTAGCTGCACGCTGGCGGGCTTTATAGGCACGCTTGGCACAGGCATCACTACAGGTTTTCGTCACCGTCGTGCGTGCTTCAAACTCATTGCCGCACTGCTCACAGATTCGTCTTACTCGAATATTTGAACTCATCGTTATATCGTTTCGCCCCCGATTCTATGAAGACATAGCAGCAAGTTTCGTATGGTTTCCTAACGGTGCTATATGTTGCATAATCTCGCCTAAAAAAAGAACTTTTGCTAAAAGCTCGTCAGGGAGGTACAATAAAGGTACAAATAATTACTGAACAAACCAGTAGTGAAACTCAACAAACATATAGTATATTGCACAGAAAAAGCCCATTTTTAGGGCTTTACAAGTCATTTAGTATAAGGTTGGTATATAGTTGCTCAGTGGACTTACTTTCCGATACATTAACTAACAATACTAAGATAAATTGCTAAAAATCAGCTATATAACTATTGGATTAGTAGGTACGAGTAACAAAGTAGTACCAAACTTTTACGGTTTCTTATCAACGTGGTGCCTCATTGATGGATAAGTACATAGTATTGAGCTAATCGGTTAGTTACTTTCTAAGCCGATAATAATTGCCATCCAATACCGATAGTAAATTCGCCTTTATTTTCGCTGATTTTAGACCTGTTTGGAGCAGACTCCGTAATCCCGGTTTTTGAGTGTCAATGGTGTCAAGGTGTCAACCCCCCTATATAGGTTTTGACACCTTGACACCATCAAAAACACTGTCAAACACCTTTTGACACCATTAAAAAGGAGGATAGTAAAAAGGGCGATTTGGGAAGTTTGAGAAAGGAGTAATGAGGAACTTCGCGGAGAGTGTAGATACCCATTTACGGCCAAATCCTGGATAGGGGAGAAGGCCCATTTATCCTAGTTGAAGGAATTCGTTTTCATCTAAGCACAATGGTGTCAAACACCTTGACACCATTGTGCTTAGATGGAGAACATGATTGTATTTGGTCAATCTCCGTTCGGCCTGCAGAGATCATTTGGTTTAAGAAAGTGAAACCAAAAAGGTCGGCCTCTACTGCTAGCGCTATATCAAGGAAAGAAGACTGGGGTTTTATCGCAAGCCTATTGCTGATTACCAAAGTAATCAGAATCAGAAGTTTGCTAAGAACGCATAAAATTAGTTTTCAGATTCTGGATATGGGAATAACCTTATCATCTCTTCAGCCCAAGCTACTAAAGCATCTTTGTAAGAGGCTCTTTCCTTATCTGGGTTATTCATTAAATAGTCATGAAATGAGAGATACATATCATCTATTCTCGCATTAAAGCTTTCTCTTGTTTGAGCATTCATAGGCCTTGTATTAACTGAGAAATGATACTCATCAATTAAATTTTCAAGAAGTAGACTTTTATCTTGTAACTTGTATTTGTTAAGCAGCAGAGTATCGATATTGATTACTGTCAAATCGCGCACTCTATCAGTTTTCAGACCTTGATCTTGTAGTTTCTTCAATCGTTCTCGAAACTTACCTTTTAAATATTTATTTAAACCACTTGCGTCATACTCAGACCTGTGCGTTACAATTATTGGGTATATTTTACAAGATGAGATGCTATATGACTTATCAAAAGTATATTGCTTTTTTAAAGTAAATTCAATGTTATTAAGAAGTTGACCAATACCTTCTTTTAATACCAATTTCTCATCTATGAAATCCTTGTATTGGCTAAAAACAGTTGACCCTTTCAATATGCCATCTATGAAAATATCCTTATTTTCAAATAAAAATATTTTATTGCCATTTCTAATATAATAATCCGGTCCTCCAGCAAAGGTTTCTGCTATTTTATCACCAGAAAGCATTTTATATGTTCTCTTATTGTATATATCGCCAAGTACTCTATATAAAAGGTAACTTTCTGAAAAATCCTTGCAATAATACCCTCTAAAATCTTTTTTATATTTCTTTCTGTAAGTTTTATTGTATATATCTCTTATTTCAAAAAATAGGCCATTATATATTGTCCTGACCCCCTAAAAGTGAGCCAGTGAAAAGTAGAGTAAAAAACTTTAATTTCATTGGTAAACAAAAGGGAAATGAAAGCAACACGATTTACCGAATCGCAGATCGTAGCGATTCTTAGGCAG
>NZ_BAAHBH010000009.1:0-424816 GCF_054776815.1 Spirosoma gilvum
AAAGTTAAGGCTCGACAAGTGGGTGAAACCATGTATCGAGTACGTACCAGGCTGTTTTCCGACTATTTGAGTCAAGAATTAGCGAACCCCAGAATTACAGCAATTACCCTATAAGCGAAAGTCCTAATTTTATAAAAGATAATATATATTGAGTCATAAGGTATATGAAATGGCAATAATATGCTCTGTAGTATTCCTTTAAAAAAGAAAATGCCTGGTATGAATTCATACCAGGCATTTTCTTTTTTAAAGGAACAGACGATTACTCTTCCAGAATAGTAATGCTGTTGATTTTATCACCCTGACGGATCGTATCTATTACATCCAGTCCGTCAACGACTTTTCCAAAAACCGTATGATTACGATCAAGGTGCTGGGTATTCTGACGATTATGGCAGATGAAAAACTGAGAACCACCCGTGTTCCGACCCCGGTGAGCCATTGATAAAACACCCCGGTCATGGTATTGGTTATCACCGGTCAGTTCGCAGTCGATCGTATACCCTGGGCCACCTGCACCCGTACCCGTTGGGTCACCGCCCTGAATCATGAAATTGGGAATAACCCGGTGGAATATAACGCCGTTATAGAATCCTTTTTTAGCCAGCGAAATAAAGTTGTCGACCGTTTTGGGGGCATCTTTATCGAAAAATTCGATGAGCATCGTGCCCTTATCTGTGTTCATTTGTGCCTTTGGCATAATTGCATTTGTTTAATGGGACGGCAAAGTTACGAGTATTTCCAGTGTAGTATTCTAAAACCTGTTGAATTGAAAACGAGGGCTGTAGAAAATGCCGAAAGCGAATAATAAACAATAAGTTAAAATAAACATGATTCAGAGGCATACAGCCAATAAAAAATTGCACAGAAAGCCGTATATTTATACACACTTTTTTGAGCCCGTTTCCTGTACATGACCGCACTCGTGCCAACCGGTTTCAACAAACCTGAACCGGTGGATATGCCCCAAACTTGTCTAACCAATTTATCTAAACAAGCCGCCCTGAATGCCAATGCCGCCTTCGACGAGGCCGTAAAACACTACTTACACCATTGCATCGACCAAGGCACTCTTTTCTGGATTGATCGGGGTTTTGACGATCAGAACGATACCGATACCTTTCTTCAGCAAGGCGCTTTGCGTAGCTTTTTTGCGCATCATGAAGATGCACTCGAAAGGCTGTTGCAGGAAGAACCCATCGCCCGGCATTTACTTCGCCCCGATACACGGGTGTTTTTTCAACCCGATGGCTACGAGCCGTTGTTATCAACGTTCGAAAAGCGTATTTATAACCTGGCGGCCCACCACGAATATGGACAGGTACCGTTCCGGTACAGTCCAAAGAGTCGGCAGGATGGCTATGGTAATTCTATTGACCTGGCCGATAGCGCTGCGAGAGAGGATATAGGCTGTTATTTTGGCACTCGACGTTCCGACGAAACGGCCCTGAATCTAATTGCTCGCCAACTGCATCGTGAAGCCTTATTCTCGAACGCATTGACGGTGCATGTGGTTACGGAAGGTTATATGGAAGATTCGTTGCGAATAATCCGAAAGACGACTGAACAATTGCATCAGGAGGGGGTAAAGTCGGTTCATTGCTTCGTAGTACAGCGCCGTCATGCTGCCGACGACCGCCACCTGGGGGCAGCGCTTTTATTGATGGATACAGAACATCCGCAACTTCCCCAGCGCATTATCTTCTGCGATACCCTAAAACCCAATGCGCTGCCACCCTGGTGGTCTAAGTTCAAGCGGTATGTCGATACCGTATTTCCTCAACCGGTTGGTGAGCCACCTGCTTCCGACCGACTGGAAGATGGTAGCGTTAATCTTCAGCGTTTACACGATGGCGTTCCAATTCGTCATCAGGATATTGACTGTGCCTTTTATTCGGCCTCTATGGCGCGGGCACTCATTCAGTTGTCCAAACAATCGCCCGATTTGATCATCAATGGATCGATTATTGAACTGATAGCGGAAATGACCCAGCGAATGCCCGAGTATTTTCTTGGCGCGAATATGGCCAGAAAACCTGAATGGGTGCGCGAGGTAAACGTAGTCAATCGCTGGCAAGCGGGTCGTGATGCGTTGATGGATATTCAGCAGCGTAGCCAGATGATGTTCACAACATTACCTTCATTAGACAAAGGTGACCTGGATTGGGAAGAACACACAGTTGCAAGCGCAGAAATGTCATCGGCGGCTTAAATTTATCTAGCCTGGTGGTTGGCAGCTCGTTGGGTATAACAGGTAAGACAGTTCCTTTTTCCAGTATGAAAAAGATCGGTACGCTGCTACTTATTTTCCTTCCTTTGCTGGCGAAGGCGCAAAACACGGAGATGGACGTTGACAAAGTGGCCATTCAATCCTCGAAGTACTGGCTGGATGTCGATTATGCTGGTGACAGCCACATTGGTCATCGGCTGGATATTCACTTACCTAAAACGGGTAAGGCGCCCTTTCCGGTTGTTGTCTGTATCTACGGAAGTGCCTGGTTTTCCAATTCGGCCAAAGAAACCACTTTTAGTGTCGGGCTGGGGCAGAAATTGCTGAGCAGTGGTTTTGCGGTTGTCAACATCAATCACCGGTCGAGCAGCGATGCCAAATTCCCCGCGCAGATTCAAGATGTAAAAGCGGCCATCCGATTTATTCGGGCTAATGCATCCAGATTTGGTCTTGACAATTCATTTATTGGGATAACCGGCTGGTCGTCGGGAGGGCATCTGTCCTCGCTTACCGGTACGACCAATGGGATTGAAAAGACAACTGTTAAAGGTCTTGAGGTAGATATCGAGGGGTCGATTGGCAAATTTACCCAAACGAGTAGTCACGTGAATGCCGTAGTCGACTGGTTTGGGCCCACGGATTTTTTAATCATGGACCAATGTGGGAGTTCATTTTCGCATAACGAGGCCAAATCGCCCGAATCCTCGCTGATTGGCGGTCCTATTCAGGAAAATCCCGCTAAGTGTGCGCTTGCCAGCCCGATGAGCTATGTTCGGAACGATACCCCGCCTTTTTTGATTTTTCATGGCGACAAAGATCCATTGGTGCCCCATTGCCAGAGTGAAAAGCTGTATGAGCGTTTGCAACAAGAGAAGGTCAAAAGCCAGTTAGTCATTGTGCCCGGTGGTGGTCATGGACCCGGTGTCATGATCGACACATACTACGACCGAATGCTGGCTTTTTTTACGGACCAGCTTAAAGCAGGAAAGAAAAAGTGACTTTACTCCAATAATTGGCTTTTACAACCATTCCCTTCTAAAGCTCCTTGTTTGTTCAGCGTATCGACGCAGCCGATTAAGGCTGAGTGTCAAGTATACGGATAGCTTACATTTGCCTTTGTAACAAAACCTCAGACCCAATGGAAACCCCTACTCCTCCTGCGCCGGATGATGGCCAAGCCTTGCTTCGTTTGCGACGTTTTGATGATGCGAATGATTTTCTGGAAACCTGCGATCGTATATCGACGGGCTATGAAAGTGGGTTATACTGGGAAGATGTACAGCGAGCCCTTCGCATTGCCGCTGGTCTGGAGAAATGGCCCGACTAACCGAAAAATCAGCTTTACAAAAGCTTACCGAAAGCTTTAAACTTCCAGGAAGACGCTATCTCGAAGGGCAACTAATTTATTCTTAGAATAAGTCAATTATGCTATTGCGTTTTTTCGAAAAATGCAACTAAATTGCCTGACCATAAGTTAGAAATAAAAATAAGCCGGGACTGCTGTCTTGTTTTTATTCAATACTACTCAGGCAAACGGGGTTGTTAGGTAGTAATACTTCCGTAAGAATTACTACGAAGCCAATACCTTCAATTTGTACTAGCAACGTATTCATCAGACCGTGGAAACGCAACCGATTCCTTACTACGATAATCTGCCCGATTTTCTGAAGGTGGTAAAATCCATCGACGCTACGAATCGCTGCTTTGGTATTTTTCCTTTCGAGCAGTTTGGTGGGCCGGGCGAAGTAATTCCACCGTTTCGGAGTAGTATGTATGTGGCCGCTTTGGTAACCGAAGGAAGCGGTACCATTCATCTGGATGGGGTTCCTTATTGTGTTCAGCCTGGTACATTGTACGTGCTTCGGCCGTGGACAGTTCGGTCGATTCATAAGCAGGATCAATGGCATGGGTATGTCATTATGTTCACGTCGGAATTTGTAACAAAGCGCTCTGTTCATTCCGATCCGATGCGCGAATATCCATTTTACCGAAAAGGGGCTCAACCATTAATTCATATTACGCCAACCGAAGTGGCTGAACTATACAGCCAGTTTGAGTTGATTGATAAGGAATTTAACAATCCCAATCGAACGAAGGCGGACCGGCTCGATTTGACGTACCACCTGTTGCAGGCCCTACTGATCAAAGAGCGTCAGATTTATCGGCAAACCCTTTCGGCAATAGATTATTCGCAGCCTATTTCCCTGGTTGAACGGTTTCAGAGTCTGCTCCAGATGTATTATCTGCCGGACCCCAGCCAGGAAGCCCCCGTTTTGCTGACGGTACACGAAGCGGCTGATCGACTGCATATTCATCCCCATTATTTAAGCGATATACTAAAACGATATACGGGTAAAACAGCCTTACAGCATATTCGCGAACGAACGGTCTTTGAAGCGCAGAACCTGATTCGGAACACGGATCTGACGGTAGCCGAAATCGGGTACAGACTCCATTTCGACGATCCGTCGAACTTTACCAAGTTCTTTAAAAGTGTTACGGGTATAACCCCACGAGCGTACCGGGAACAAGGATATGTACTGGCCGCCTGACGCCGTAACTGGTAAATTTACGGACCCAACTTTAGGAATCTGCATTTTTTACCATTGAAACTACCAAACCTACCTGTTCTACCAGCTAGACTACTGGTAATTTTGACCCAGTGTTGACCAGAATTACGACGAGTTAGGTCAGTATAGCTGTCAATCGAGCTTACCGAACACTTATCAGGTTTACTATGTGGATTGTCCGCTTAGCGTTAGAAAAGAAATACACCATCGCCGTAATGGCGTTGCTGATTATGATTATGGGTGGGCTGGCCGTAACGCAGATGCCTACCGATATTTTCCCGCGTATCAACATTCCGGTTGTTTCCGTCATTTGGGGGTATAGCGGTCTGTCGACCAATGAAATGGAGAAGATGATCACCAACTTCTCCGAAACGTCGCTCATCAACAACGTAAGTGATATTCAACGGCTCGAATCGCAGACCTATAATGGCACAGCCGTTCTAAAGATTTACTTCCAGCCAACGGTAAAGATTGAAGAGGCTATTGCCCAGGTAACGGCCATCTCACAGACCATTCTGGTCAGGATGCCGCCCGGCACGCAGCCACCTCTTATTGTTCGGTATAATGCTACGGACGTGCCGGTATTACAATTGGGCCTGTCATCGGATAGTCTGACCGAACCGCAGATTACGGACTATGCACAGACGCGGGTTCGTCCTCAGATTTCGACGGTGCCCGGTAGTCGTCTTTCACAGGCTTTTGGCGGTAAAACGCGTCAGATTGCGGTAGATCTGGACCCGGATCAGTTAATTGCCTATAACGTAACGCCCGAAGAAGTAACTAATGCCGTAGCTGCCCAGAATCTGACCTTGCCGGGTGGTTCGCTGCGCGTAGCTGATCGGGAATACAACGTCCGACTGAACTCGAAGCCTGATGTAATTTCTGTGCTGAACGATATTCCGATTAAAGTGGTCGGGGGGACAACGGTACACATGCGCGACGTGGCCAATGTACACGACGGGTCTGCTATCCAGACCAATATCGTCAAACAGGATGGGAGCAAGGGGGCTTTGATGCGGATTGTGAAAACGGGGAATGCTTCGACGACGGAGATTGTCGATAAAATCAAGAATCAGATTTTGCCCACGATTCGGGCGGCTGCTCCGGCCAATCTTCGGGTTGAAGCCTTGTTCGACCAGTCGTTATTTGTTCGGGCGTCGATCAAAGGGGTATTGATCGAAGGGTTAATTGCTGCTTTACTGACGGCTGCGCTGATTCTGCTCTTTCTGGGTAGTTGGCGGAGTACACTGATTGTCGCTATTTCTATCCCGCTGTCGATTCTGACGTCGCTGATCGTTTTGTATTTATTGGGCGAAACGTTGAATATCGAAACCTTGGGTGGACTGGCACTAGCCATCGGGATTCTGGTCGATGATGCAACGGTTACTATCGAAAATATTCACCGCAATGAAGAGTTGGGAATGCCTCTTCGGCAGGCTATTCTGGAAGGGGCGCAGCAAATCGCTACGCCCACGCTGGTCTCGACCCTGACCATCTGTATCGTATTTACGTCGGTGTTGTTCCTGGAAGGTCCCGCCCGATTCCTGTTTGGGCCACTGGCCGAAGCGGTCGTATTTGCGATGTTGGCTTCGTATGTACTATCGAGAACGCTGGTGCCTACCCTGGCCGATATGATGCTGAAAAATGAACATCAGCACGAACATCACCGCAACAAACGGCCGAGTGCCTTTCGTCGGTTTTATAATCGGTTCAATGCAGGTTTCGACCGGTTTCAGGCTCGGTATATGGGGGCACTGGAGTGGGTATTGAACCACCGTCGAACGGTATTTGTGATCTTTGTCGGTGTCGTGGCTGTAACGTTGGTTATGTTGCCGTTTGTTGGCCGTGATTTCTTCCCCCATGTTGATGCGGGGCAAATTCGATTGCACATGCGGGCACCTGCCGGAACCCGGCTGGAAGCTACTGAGCAGATTTCAGCGAAAACCACCGAGATTGTTCGGGAGGTGATTCCTCATGACGAAATTGGCTCGGTCATCAGCAATATCGGGTTGACGTCGGAGCGGTATAACTTCTTCTTCTCCGATAATGCGACGGCCAGTTCGGCCGATTCCGAATTGCTGATTTCGCTGAATGAAGACCGCTCGCACTCGACGGATGAGTATGTTCGTGCATTACGGGCACGACTGCGCGAAGAAATGCCGGAGATAAGCTACTTTTTCCTGCCTGCCGATATTGTTAGCCAGATCCTGAACTTCGGCCTGACGTCAACCATCGACGTACAGGTGTCAGGTTTTGACCGGGCCAACAACCTGAAGATTATTCGTGAAATGCAGGCAAAAATGGCACAGATTCCGGGCCTGGTCGATGTGCACCTGCATCAGGTGCTGAATGCGCCTGAACTCTTTCTGGATGTTGATCGCGAGCGGGCAAGCCAGTTCGGCCTAACGGAGCAACGCGTAGCCACCAACCTGAACATCTCGCTGAGTGGTACGGGTCAAACCCGCCCGAACTTCTGGCCCGACCCTAATACTGGTTTTCCCTACATCATTGCCGTACAGACACCTCCTTACAAACTGGATTCGTACGAGAAACTGTTACGGACACCGATTACACCCGGCCAACAGGCAAGCCCGCAACTGTTGAGCAACATTACCACGGTGAAGCGCACCACGGCTCCCGTCATCATCAATCGGGTCAATACGCAACCATCCTACGACATTTATGGAGGGGTTGAAAAAACCGACTTAGGGTCGGTAGCAAAGGAACTGAACAAACTGGTTGCTGAGTACAAAACCCAGTTGAAACCGGGAAACGTAATCTCGATTCGGGGCCAGGTCGAAAGTATGGAGAGCGCCTTCAACCGGCTGGGGCTGGGGATTGTGTTTGCGGCTTTGTTCGTCTATCTGCTGATGGTGGTCAACTTCCAGTCGTTCCGCTATCCGTTCATCATCATCACAGCTTTGCCCGGAGCCTTGTGCGGTATGGTCTGGATGTTGTTTGTGACGGGTACTACGTTTAGTATTCCCTCGCTGATGGGCGCTATTATGAGTGTGGGGGTTGCTACGGCAAACAGTATACTGCTGGTGAGTTTTGCGAAGGATTACCTGCCCGAAGTGGCCGGAAATGCCTATGAAGCCGCCATGGAAGCAGGTCGTACCCGTTTGCGCCCCATTCTAATGACGGCCATTGCCATGATTATCGGGATGCTGCCGATGTCGCTGGGATTAGGTGAAGGGGGCGAACAAAACGCACCATTGGGCCGGGCTGTCATAGGTGGATTGTTGCTGGCTACGTTTACAACGCTGCTATTTGTGCCGGTTGTATTCAGTTATCTGGCTCGCAAAACTGATGTTAAACCCGTAAATGCCACTCCGGTTGCGGAGGAAGTGGAATAAGTATATGGCGAATGAATAATGAACAATGTAAAATGAATAATGAATGGTAAGCGTGTTGATCATCAGTAATTGTTCAGTATTCATTTTACATTGTTCATTTAACATAATATGAGCACGATCTATCATATTGTTCCGGCAGCCGATTGGGCTCGTTACGAAAATGAGCCGGTTTATGAAGCCGCCAGTTTGCAGACCGAAGGGTTTATTCACCTGTCGAAGAAAGAACAGGTTGATGGAACATTGAGCCGCTATTATCAGAACGTGCCGGACTTATTACTGCTGCACGTAGACACGGAGAAACTGACGTATGAGTTGCGATATGAGCCGTCGACCAATAATGAAGAGTTTCCACATTTGTATGGTCCACTCAACAAAGAGGCCATACGAACCATACAGCGTTTGAATTGATTGACTTTTAGGGATTTATATGAAAGCGTTTCGAATCATTATTCCACTCCTGGCCCTGATCGCCCTGTTTGTTTTTTTCGGGGTGCTACCGCGCATTCGCAATAGTCAGGAGTTAAAGGCAGAAGCCGTTGCCGAAAAAAATCGGGAGCCGATTGTGAATGCGGTGCCGCTGAAATACTCGTCGGATACAACCGGCCTCACACTGCCGGGGCAAATCCAGCCGTTTCGGCAAACGCCTTTGTATGCCCGTACACAAGGCTTTTTGCGTCGGTGGTATGTGGATATTGGCACACAGGTGAAGCAAGGGCAGCTTTTGGCTACCATCGATGCGCCCGAACTGGATCAGGATATTGCCCGTGCCAAAGCCGACCAGCAACTCGCCCAGACGAATCTGGATCGTTTGCAGAGTGTACAGTTGCCGGGTGCCGTAGCCAAACAGGATGTTGATACCCGACAGTCGGCCGTTACGGTTGCGCAAGCTAATGTCCGTCGACTGGAAGCGCTGAAAGACCTACAGCAGATCCGGGCTCCGTTCAGCGGGGTGATAACCACCCGTACAGCCGAAAACGGTGTGCTGGTGTCGCCGGGCGCTGGACAGCCGCTGTTCACCATTTCGGAAATCGGTACGTTACGGGTATTCGTCGATGTACCGCAAACGTATTTCCAATATATAAAAGTAGGTTTACCCGCAACGGTCGTTATTCCTGAACTGAAAAATCAGAAATTTACAGGTAAGGTCGTTCGGACATCGGGAACTCTACGCAATGAGTCTCGAACGTTGTTGACTGAAGTGGTCATTCCAAATCCTAAAGGAACCCTATCATCGGGCTTGTATAGTCAGGTCAAATTCGACATGATTTCGGCGAATGCACCCGTATTGATTCCGGCCAATGCTCTGCAAATAACGCCACAAGGGCCGCAGGTCGTTGTGGTTGATACGGATCAGCGTGTGCACTTTGTGCCCATTACCCTTGGCCGCGACTATGGGACAACCCTCGAAGCGTCTAGTGGATTAACCGGGCGCGAATTTGTCGTTACCAACCCCAATGATCAGCTTCGGGATGGACAGAAAGTAAGGCTTCGGAAGCCAATGGCCGAAAAAACAGTGGCAAGTAAGTAAATGAAGAAACATATTTTTAGCATCTGGTTTTTGGCTTGTAGCGGGCTCGTCTATGCACAAACAACACCCGTTAACCCAACGGGTGGTTCCGTTACGATTCAGCCGAATTCCACGCCTGCAACCGGCCAGGGTACTGTTCAACCGCAAAATCCAGGGACTACACCTGGCAGTACACCATTGCCTGCTATAACATCGACGTCTGGTGATAACGATCTGGCGCCTACTCTGACGGTCAGTGGTTTCAAGCGGTTTAGCGATCCCATGCTCGAATCATTAATTCAGTTAGGGCTTGATAATAGTCCGAACCTGAAAGCAGCATTGAGTCGTCTGGAAGAAGGTCGGATTCGGGTGCGGGTGGCCCAATCGTTTTTGTCACCATCGCTTCGGAGTTCGGCGTTGATTACGACGCAAAGTCTTTCGCAACACCGACCGCTGGCCTTGACAACAGCCGCGCCGGATGAGTTACCGCGCTTTCAACTGAATACATTTCAGTTACTGCCTATCGATGCCAGCTATGAACTGGATCTGTTCAAACGAATTCGGAGTAACATTGCCGTAACCGAATTACAGGCACAAGCCAGCGTGGCCGACTATCAGGCGTTCCGGCTCTCACTGGCGGCCGATATTGCCCGGACCTATCTGCTTATTCGGGGCAATGATGCCGAACAGGCCGTTTTTCGTCGGAATATCCAATCCCGTGATACGACCCTTTCAATACTTCGTGAACGTTTTCGTGTGGGGTTGATCAACCAGATCGATGTACAGCGAGCTGAAACCGATTATGCAACCTTGCAGGTAACGCTTAAAGGGCTGGAACGCGCCCGTGTTGAACTGGTTAATGGGCTGGCGCAACTTTGTGCACAGGACCCTACTCAGTTTTCGGTGCCGGTAGGCGCACTACCGACAACCGCTCCTGTCTACCCATATGCCAGCGTAGCGCCCGAACAGCTACAGCGTCGGCCCGATTTAATTCAGTTGATTCGACAGAATCAGGTGGCTACGGCACAGGTAACGCTTCAGCAAAACAGCACGTTGCCACGTATGAATCTGGTTGGTTCGGGTGGACTGCTTTCTGGTCGCATTGGGCCCTGGTTTACACCCAGTAGCGCTACCTACATTGTGGGTATAAATGCATCGGTTCCACTGTATGAAGGGCACCGGGCCAAGCAAAACATTGCGCTCTCGAAGCAACAGGTTCAAACGGCACAACAAACGTATCAGCAGGCGATCCAACTGGCTCAGCGCGATGCCGAAACCGCCCTGGATAACCTGACGCTGCTCCGCCAGCAAATTGAACTACAAGGACAAACGCTAACACTGGCCCGACGGACGGAGCAGTATAACCGTGAGCTTTATGTACGCGGGTTGGCCACGTACCTGGAAGTACTCGATGCACAACGGACGATTCTGACGGCCGAGCAACAACTCGCTCAACTGCGTAGTCAGGAAATGCAATATGCGGTTGCCTTGCTGCGCGCGGTTGGTGGTGATTATTAGTTAATTTACTGGTTTGGCTTTGTCGTTTACTATTTAGTTGCCGTCTGCTAAAAAAATAAACAAAACACCCTCCAAACTCCTGACGCTTTCATTCCATTCGGTTGTAAATCGTAACTTGGACTTCGAAAATCAGTTATATACTAGCAACTTTGCTATAACTTATCGAAGTATCAATGAATCATACGTATGTAGTTATTATGGCGGGTGGCGTCGGAACTCGGTTCTGGCCGTTCAGCCGCACAAGCTATCCAAAACAATTTCACGACGTACTCGGCACCGGCCGAACCTTACTGCAACAAACTGCCGACCGTTTCGATGGTATTTGCCCGCCTGAGCATATCTTTATCGTTACCAGCTCGCTCTATAAAGACCTCTGTCAGCAACAGCTTCCGCAACTTTCCGACGATCAGGTTCTGTGTGAACCTATAGCCCGGAATACGGCACCCTGCATTGCCTATGCCTGCTACAAAATTGCACAGCATGACCCGGAAGCCAATATCATTGTAGCACCGGCCGATCATATCATTCTGAAAGAGGAAGAGTTTCAGCGGACGATTCAAACCGCGCTTCAGGCTACCCAGGGAGAAGATATTCTGGTTACGTTAGGTATTCAGCCTAGCCGCCCCGACACCGGTTATGGGTATATACAGTATATTCCCACAGTGGATGCTGCCGAATCGGGTGAGGGCATCAAAAAAGTAAAGACATTTACCGAAAAACCTCATCTCGAACTGGCCCAGCAGTTTGTCGCCAGTGGTGAGTTTGTCTGGAACGCCGGTATTTTTGTCTGGAATGTACAGGCCATCATCAAGGCGTTTGAAAAGTACCTGCCCGAAGTTGCTGAGATTTTTGCCGAAGGGAGCGAAGCCTATTATACCGAACAGGAAAAAGCGTTTGTTGACAAAGCCTACTCGCTCACCAAAAGTATTTCCATCGACAATGGTGTGATGGAAAAGGCCGACAATGTGCATGTGGTGCTGAGCGATTTTGGCTGGTCGGACCTAGGTACTTGGAAATCGCTGTATGAAGTGTCCGACAAAAACGAAGACTTCAATGTGATCGACGGCCACATCATGTTGTACGATACCAAAAATTGCATCATCAAAACGCCCAAAGATCGGCTCGTAGTGGTAAATGGACTGGATGGGTATATTGTAGCTGAGTACGATAACGTCCTGATGATCTGCCGGAAAGAAGAGGAACAGAAAGTGAAAAACTTTGTGGCCGACGCGAAAGAACGGGGCACGGAGTTTGTGTAGCATCCAGTAACTTCCCGAATGCGTTGAGTATTCGGGAAGTTATAAATCAGCTACTGAACCGCCAGTGATGCAATGGCTGGAACGATCTGTTCGTTAGCTTTGCAACTGGTGCTTTAAGATTACCTCGTGAGAAAAGTAATTTACCTAGGTATTTCACTGCTATTAACCACTCTATTGCTGGAGTGTAAAGAAACCGATACGGGATTTTCGCCCGGAGTGGGCGACACGCGCGTTACAGGTACCTGGCGGCTTGTTGCACGGCTCTTTCAGGTTAATGTCAATACAAATGCCTACGATTCAGTCTTTGTTAAAGGGTATTATAAAATCGATTCCACGCTGATAAACGGGCAGTACGTCAAAGACTCCGTTTTTGTGAAAGATCACTACGTCAGAGATACGATTCAAATCACGAAATCGGTTGATGTTCTCAGTAAGTACCCGGCCAGCATTCCCCAAACGCTTACATTTAATACAGATGGAAAGCTAGCGGCTAATGGCGACTCAATGTCCTACTATTTTCCTATCAAGTATTACAAGGTTGATACTACTTATCCGGATAGCCTGGGTATCAATTTTTACATCAACACGAACCGGGCTAACGTCTATTTTCAGCAGGGATTACGGTTTAAGGGCGATACCCTCATGTTCCTGCCCCGCTGCGAACGACCTTGTTACTCGAAATTCGTTCGGGCGAAATAAGTATTATGCGAAAGTCCTGCTTTATTGTTTCGCGGCAGTAAGATTAACCGTTGTGTTGTTGAACGGATAGCTGCTAAGGTTCAGGGTACCTGACACCCAACTTCCCACTTTTGTGCTGCCATTGTACAAATCGATTGTATTGTCAGAGCGCTGTAGCGTGATGGTTTTACTTTCCGAAAAGGTCGAACTGCCCGATGTGCTGGCTGTAGTGTACGAAAGTGTTAGGTCAACTTTGTCCAGCGCCGTACCATTTCTGATCATGGCTACGGTACCACTGGCTACCGTTGTGGATTGGGTGCTGGTAGCGAGGCTAATTGTTGTAAATGCATAGGTTCCTATCACACTCTTGGCCATGTCGGGATCGGGTGCTTCCTCACTTTTTTTACAGCTACTGACGACTAATAAGCCAATACAAAGCGTGGTTAACCAGTACTGGAACGATGAAAATGTCTTAGGCATAGGTTTTGGAAACTAGTAAGCTGGGTTTATGGGTGAGAGTGCATTTTAAACGGTGGCACGGCTGATACAAGCGTCTGATTATCAACTATGGAGTCAGCCGTGCCACCGTTTGGCGAGCAGTCTCTTATGTATAGATAATAACGGTTAAAAGCGTAGCCATTGTCACGGTTGTCCTGCAATCTTCGCCATTGCTCTGACCGGAAATGTACCGGCACCTTTAAACTTGGGGGGCGCAGCCGTAAAAGTAAATCCTTCATCTGGAATGGATGATAAATTGCATAAATGCTCCACGATCAGGATATTGGCGCCTAGTAGTGTTGTATGAACCGGACGGCTATTCCCGCGCGTATCATCAATATTGTGTGAATCGATACCGACTAGTTTAACCCCACAATCGCGTAGATAAGCAGCCGCATCGGCCGTTAGAAATGGATGGTTTTCGTAATAGGCTTCGGTATTCCAGAACATATCCCAGCCGGTATGAATGAGTACAGCCTGGTTTCGCAGTTCATAATTTCGTATATGATCTTCGGTAATTGCCAGAGTATCGGTAAAAGGAACGTGAATCACAATGCCTTCCAAATCGGTGAAAGCTTCTAAACCTATCTCCGACAAGTCATTCCCATGCTCAAAACGGTGAAATGGACAATCCAGGTAGGTTCCGGTATTGGTAACCATCTCGATTTTGCCGATCTGGAACTCAGTGCCCGGTTCATAGAGTTTCCGGGACTGTTCGCGACTCAGATAATCGCAGATGATAGGAGCGGGGAGACCTTTGTAGGTAACCAGGCCATTCTCAATCGTATGGCTCAGATCGATGAATCGAGTACCTGATTGGTTTGGTAACGAAGCGGTTCGTTTATGGGGCTCGGTAATGATTTCCTTATTGGAAATCTGGGCTTTACCAACCATTAGCAACCGTAAATCAGCAATAATATAGTCGATCAACGCCTGGTCTGAAATACTATCGCCATCAATATCCAAGCGAAAATCCTCACCTTTCAAGCTTCCGCCGTTGGTGAAATAAAGCTCAAAATCAAACTTTACCCGCTTTTGTGTCATTTTAGAACTGATAATAGAACCGCATTGGCGGACCGACAGATGGTTATGATTTTTATGATTCACGCAGATCTTCATAAATCATAATGATCTGCGTTCTATTAAAAATTAGGATTGTCCCCAGCCCTGTGCCCGAATCGGCGTCTGTTGACCAGCTTTGGTTGCCAGCACAATCTGGCTAGGGTCGGCAGTCAGGTAACCGATGGCTGTAATTCGAGAGTGGTTCGCTAATTGTTCGAATACTTGCGGCCGGACAGTAAACAGCAATTCGTAGTCTTCTCCACCATTGAGAGCAGCCGTTACCGGGCTGATTTTAAATTCATCGGCAGTCAGGTGAGTCTGATCATCAATCGGAATATTTTCGTCGAAAATGACAGCGCCGGTACCGGATTGACGGCAAAGATGCAGCAGTTCAGAAGCAAGTCCGTCCGATATGTCGATCATGGCCGTTGGCCGAATACCCAGATCCCGAAGTTCATGAACCATGTCGGTACGGGCATCGGGCCGGAGCTGACGCTGAAGCAGATAAGATCGTTCTTCCGACAGGTTGGGCTGCATATTTGGGTCGGCCAAAAAAACCTGCTTCTCACGTTCCAGCAATTGCAGGCCCAGATAAGCCGCCCCCAGATCGCCCGTTACGCAGACTACATCATTCGCCTGAGCGGTATTCCGATAGGTAATTAACTCTTTGGGTACCTTGCCCAGTACGGACACGGAAATAACCAATCCCGACCGTGAGGCTGTTGTATCGCCCCCAACCAGATCGATACTATACGCAGTACAGGCAGCCCGAATACCTTCGTATAATTCATCGACGGCTTCGACCGGAAAGCGGCTACTCAGGGCAACACCAACGGTCACCTGAATGGGTAGCCCATTCATAGCGGCAATGTCTGAAACCCCAAACGTAATGGCTTTATAACCTAGATGTTTCAGCGGTACATACGAAAGGTCGAAATGGATACCTTCGACAAGCAGATCCGTAGCCAGCAGGCCATAATCAGCACCCCAGTCGAATACGGCCGCATCGTCGCCAATGCCGCGTACGGTTTCGGGATGAACGGGTAGCGAAGTCGATTGTCGGATTCGTTCGATCAGGCCAACTTCGCCAATTGTATTTAAGTCAGTCATAGTAATGAATAATGTGGAATGAATAATGCAGAATGGATAATTGATAATTGATAATGAACAATGAATAATGGTACCGCATTGCCTAACCTTCCATTACTCATTATCCATTTTACATTATTCATTAAAAAAAGCCGCTCCGATTGATTTACGGAACGGCTTTTTTTGAGAATTGGTTTATGAACGCCTTACGGATTTGTGAGCGTATAGACGTTTGTGGTACCGCCCGTTTTCTGACTGTTGGTCGTCCGGGTCAATTTTAGATTGTTGTCATCAATAGAATTGATCGTAAACGTGATAGTACCGTTATCACCAGTTGGCGACGGATTCAGGTTCGTCAGTTTCAGGGTATTGTCATCCGGTAGCGAATACTGGCCGGTGAAGGTATTGCCATCAAATTCGGTATACTTTACGGTTGGGGCGCTGCTCAGATCAAGCTTAAAACTGGTGTAGTTGCGGATATTGCTCGTCGCTCCTTTCGTATAAACAGTCGTGCTGTTTTCGTCCACTTTGCTGGCTGTCCAGACTTTGGCAATCCGCTCCGAAACAGGGGCAACTTTATTGTTTTTGCAGCCCATTATCAGACTGAACATGCTTATTACCGAAAAGAAACCGATAAAATAAGTCTTTCTCATGGTGTATTAAATATCAGAGAATCAGAAGTGGCTAAAGTTACGTTAATTTTGAGGTTACTTACAAAATTGATGCCTAATTATTCATTCAACTGATTAAGCGGACGATGCCTATTAACAACCCATTACCCGCTTATACGCGTTCACAACTCGCTTTACGCAATGGTCAGGACCGTGACGAGATCTGGTGCGCCTACCAGGGCCTTATTTACGATCTGTCGAAATCACGACTATGGCGTAACGGCCATCATTATGAACACTGGGCTGGTCAGGACCTCACCGACGAGCTGGCCGATGCTCCTCATACCAACGGCGTTTTTGACCGATTTTCGGTAGTTGGAAAATTACTTTAAACTCGAAACATGTCAATACTGATTGCCGATAGCGGCTCTACGAAAACCGACTGGCGACTTGTCGATACGGATGGCCAAACCCACGCTATTCAAACGGACGGTTTGAATCCTTATTATCAGACAACGGCCCAAATGACAGAAACTTTACGAACGCAATTGCTTCCGTATGTGGTTGATGCGGGTATCAGTAAGGTTTTTTTCTATGGGACTGGCTGTACAGGGCCTGCTGTGAATCATATTGTCGCTGATTCAATACAGGCGATACTGCCTGGTTTACAGATTGTTGATGTAAATAGCGATATGCTGGGTGCGGCTCGGGGGGCAACCGGCCATGAACCCGGTATTGTTTGTATTCTGGGAACGGGTTCTAATGCCTGTTGCTACGATGGAGAAAAAATCAGTCGGGGTATTCAATCGTTAGGATTCTGGCTGGGCGATGAGGGAAGCGGAGGGTATTTAGGCAAAACGCTTGTTCGGGATTTTTTCCAGGAGCGTTTACCCGTCGATCTCCGAGAGTTGTTTCAGACCCGTTACGCGCTGGACCGGCCAACACTGCTTGAAAACGCGTACCAGAAACCTTATCCGAATCGCTATTTTGCGTCGTTTACCCCTTTCCTGTCCGATCATCTGACGCATCCCTACATCGCTGGGTTGGTCACCGATGCGTTTACGTTATTTCTGACAACGTACGTGAAACGTTTCCCCGAGTCCAGCCAATGGCCAGTGCATTTTGTAGGGTCTATCGCCCATTATTTCTCCCAGCCATTGCAAATAGCCGTTCAACAAACAGGCCTGATTATGGGTAATATTCTGAAAGCGCCCGTCGAACGTTTGGTTCAGTTTCATCAATCATCTGTGTGATGTACCTTTGTAAAAGCGTTTAAACACAGAGGAACGGAGGGTGACACAGAGGCCACAGAGTTTTCTTTGTGTTCTCGGGGGCGCTCTCCGTTCCTCTGTGTTTAAAAGACAACTACCTGAAAGAATGGCAAATCGGTATTTTTTGAAAGTAAAAGACGTCGTTCGGGAAACGCCCGACGCCGTGACAATAAGTTTCTGGCACCCCATCAACGAAGAAGTTCGCTATCAGCCTGGTCAATTTCTGACGTTTCTGCTCAATATTAACGGAGAGAAAATTCGTCGCTCGTATTCGATGTCGTCGTCTCCGCATATGGATGTGTCGTTATCGGTGTCAGTTAAGCGCGTACCCGGTGGAACCGTTTCCAACTACCTCTGCGATCGGATCAAACCCGGAGATATTCTGGAAACGCTCGAACCGATGGGTACGTTTGTGCCGAAGCTGGACCCGCAGAACCGACGGACTATTGTGCTGATTGGCGCCGGTAGCGGTATCACACCCTTGTTTTCGATGGCTAAGTCGGCCTTGCATGTGGAACCCAATAGTCGGGTGTGGTTGATTTATGGCAATCGAAGCCAATCGTCTATTATTTATAAATCGCATCTGGATGCGATGGAGCAGGCCTATGGTCGTTCGCGGTTTCAGGTGACGCACGTGCTGAGTCAGCCTACGTATGGCTGGACAGGAGTAGAAGGCCGATTGAACCAACATTCAATCAGCAAGTTGCTGGAGCAACTGCCAACCGCAGAGCGTCAGAATGCCAGTTATTACCTGTGTGGACCTGATGGCATGATGGCTGAAGCCCGTTCGGCATTAGCGCTATTGGGTGTGTCAACCGAGCATGTGCATAAAGAAAGTTTTGCCCATGCCCCGGTTACCGCTGGCGACGTGGTCGAAGAGCCCATGACGGCTGCCGACTCAGGAACGCCGGAGGTGACCGTTTTGTATGAAGGCAGCGAGTATAAATTCACCGTAGCGCCCCATCAGACCATTCTGGAAGCTGCGCTGGATCTGGATATTGATTTACCGTATTCCTGCCAGGCGGGTATGTGTACGGCCTGCATGGGCCGCTGCGTTTCAGGTAAGGTCAAACTCGATGAAGAAGATGGCCTGTCGGAATCTGAACTTAAAGCGGGTTATGTACTCACTTGTGTGGCTCATCCCGTCGGCTCGAATGTGGTGATTGAGATTGAGTAAGGTTTGACTCAGGGTTTGCTCTATACCAGTTAAACGTCCTTTTTTGATTAATTTTTGTCATTTCGACCGTAGGGAGAAACCTCAAATTTCTTGATAGTAAATCTTGAGGTTTCTCCCTACGGTCGAAATGACAAAAATTAATCAAAAAAGGCCAGAATCTTTGAATAGGTTCTATTCGTGAACGTCAACAGAGTCGATAAGCATTACTATTGCAGGATTGCCTGGTTTTGAATCATTTCCTTTTCGAAAAGCTACAGAACGAACCTGAAATCCTTGTACTTGTCCCTTTGATGTATTGAATGTAAGCGAAGCTGCCTTAAGTCTTGGCTCCTTGTCAAGCATTGACCCTAGCTGGCCAATGAGGCTCTCCTTATCGAATGCAGGCGTGATGCCAGACTGATCTTCAGGTTTGGGAGCTTTTGGTGGTTTGGGTGTTGCTCGGGGTGCCGCTGGCTTAGTGACACGGGCGGGTGGAGCGGGCGCATCAACATCGGGTACAACGTGTACATCAGGAGCAACGGCGGGTGTTGGCGCTACATGTACCCGAACGGATGGATGAGGGGCAACCACTGGGGCTGCGGGAGCCATTGGGCCAGGTACATAACGCCATTGTGCTTTCATCGGGCGAATTTTTCGGGAACCACGGCTGGCTCGCGCAGATCGTTCAAATTCTGGATTATTAAGATCCACATCCGATATATCCATCGATAGTTCCGACAAACGTATAACATGTTCACCCATTTCTTTCGACAGACGTTCCATACGTTCGTTCAATTGCTGGACTTCACGTTCCAGTTTTTCCAGCGGTTTTCGGGCATCCATCATCCGGGTCTGAGCACCTTCGATCTGCTGGTTAATCTCTTCGATACCCTGTTCCTGCTTTTTAATTTCGGGCTCCAACGCGGCAACTTGTTTTTCCACTTCATCCAGCGTTGCCTTTTGCTTGCCCTCCTGCTGATACATAGCCTGCCGTTGCTTTTCGATCAGGGTCATACGTTGCTGCATCAGTTTCTGTTTGCGCCATTCCAGCATTTGTTGGCTCCGTTCCGATTCTTCGATCGGAAACTGCATTTTTTCCATCTGAAGCTGTAAGGCCTGAATTTGCCGCGTTTGCTGTTGCATCAATTGATTCAGGCTGTCCATCTTGTGCTGTTGCAAACCTCGCAGTCGATCAAGCGTGTCATGAGGAACAAGCCCCGATAGAGAGGGAAATGCATCGCCAATAAGTCCACCGTGGTTTACATGGGTCAATCCGTCTATCGTACCGCTGAGAGTAGCAGGTATGTTATTGAGAGAAGCCACCGATATGTTTGACAGATCGATATGCGACAGCCCTTCCGACAACGCGTCCATGCCACTATCGAATGCCTGGTTTTTTTCAATGATCGTCAGGAGAATGTCGCGGTCGGTTTGGGGAATATTATCGAGCGATAGTTGCCCCGCCATTACGCCGTCCAGTTGATGCTGTAACCGCATCACCCGCTCAGTCGAAAGTCGTTGCCCTTTCCAGACAACATAGCTTATATGTTCGTGATCGGCCATGCCGTACTCCGAACGGCTATCCACTTTATGCTTGCGGGTCGTCTTCAATGGACGAGGTTGCGTAGTCTGGTGCTTGGGCTTGTCATTATCCTGTTTCTGGACGGCGTAGACGGATACACTCATCAACAGAATCGTCACTAGTGTAAGACCCGCCAGACTGCCGTTTGAAATAAAGGGCCGGGTTGGTACGCCCAGTACCCGTCGCACCCGATGCAGCAATTGCTGGCGTTTCGACGCAAACGCCATCGCCAGCGAAGGGGCCTGGATCTGCTGCGTTAGGCGTAATTCTTCGATGTGGGCGAGGGCCTGAGCGAGTATGCGTCCATCACCCCCGCAGGCCTGTACGGCCAGGTCATCGCAGCAATGCTCCCGCTCTTCCCGAACCCTTGCAGAGAGCCACCACAATGCCGGGTGGAAGAAATACAGCACTTCGACAACGGATTGCAACAGATTCACCGCATAGTCGTACCGTTTGATATGCGCCAGTTCATGGGCGAGAACTGCTTCAATTTCCCGAATGGATAGATTGGCTGCCAATCCAATCGGAAGCAGCAAAACAGGCTTGATCACGCCGACCACCATCGGAACGGCAATACGAGCCGACTCACGGATCTGAACGAGCCCCCGAATACCCAGCGCCGACCGGAGCCGATCGGTCATCTGTGACCAGCCTTTGGTAGCTGGTGGCAAGGCCGTTCGACTTAACTGTTGCAGATAGAACCAGCCACCGGCCAGTCGTAACCCAAATAAGCCCACGCCAATCAGGTAAATCAGTACGAACTGGCTCAGGTGAGCCTCCAGAAACTGCTGTAACTGCTGATGCCAGGGCAGCGTTTGGGCTACGGTTTGCCAGCGTACAGGATAAATAATGGCTTTGGAGCCATATATAGGTAAGGCTTTAATGGCTGTGGCAGGTGTATAGCACCAGAAAAACGTGCCGATAGAGGCTAAAACCTGTAGGGATAACGTCAGGACACCTACCTGATAGCGTAAGGCACTAGACCGGCCACGCAATAGATGCAACACGACAGCAAGTGGTAGTACCAACGCGAAACCTTGCCAGATGGCATGAAGCAATGTCCAGCCCAGGGCATCGGTTACCGGATTTGACAAAAAATGGAAAGCGTTCATGAGTATAGGAGGTCTTTTATGAAAATGTACAATGGATAATGGATAATGAATAGTGGATAATGGCTAATGACGGCCTATGCATTATGCATTATTCATTACCCATTATTCATTTGATCTAGCAGGGCTTTAATTTCATCCAGTTCTTCGCGTGAGGCTTTGTGTTGCCCCAGCACCTGCATGACCAGTTTTGAGGCCGATCCCCGAAAGGCTGTCTCAACAAAGCGGTCAACCAGACTTCGTTGGGTGTCTTCTTCAGTAACGGCCGCCGTGTAAGTGTGCGAACGGCTATCTTCCTCCCGCGAGAGCAACCCCTTTTCATACATGATCTGCATCAGTTTCAGGGCTGTTGTGTACCCAATTTCGCGATTCTGTCCTAGAATATCATATACCTGTCGAACGGTGCTGGGGCCATTCGCCCAAAGCACGTGCAGGATTTCAAGTTCAGCGTCTGTTGGCTTCATAATTGATCTACGAAATATTTCGTAGCAATTATATACGAAGATTTTCGTAGATGCAAATTTGTGAACAAAAAAGTTTTGGAATCACTTATTGTAGGGCGGCTGGGAAGCCGCTATATTGCTGTTTGTCTTTAATAATAAGCCAAAGGCTTCACCAGCCGAATTACGAATGACTGCCAACGAAACACTGACCATTCCTGCCCGACCTGCTCGCCCATTTATCGGCGAAAGCATAACCCTACAAAGCTGGGACGATGTTAAATCCCTGTACGATAACCTGCTGGAGCGCCCGCTCAATAACGCCGACGAGCTGCGGCAGTGGCTGATTGATCGGAGCGAACTGGAATCGTATCTATCGGAAGATTTTGCCTGGCGGTACATTCGGATGACCTGCGATACAGCCAACGAAGAACTGATCAACAGCCTCAATTTTTTCATCGCTGAGATCCAGCCGCCCATGACTGCCGTTGGCAATGAGCTTGACCTGAAGGCGGTAAACAGCCCTTACCTGAGCCAGTTGACCGACGAAGGCTACGAGGTAATGGTGCGGGGCATGAAAAAAGCCATCGAAATTTTCCGGGAAGAGAATATTCCAATTCAGACCGAACTCCAGACCGAAGAACGGAAGTACGGCGCTGTGGTCGGAGCCATGACGGTTACCATTGATGGGCAGGAAATGACCTTACCTAAAGCCAGTGACTTGCTCCAGTCGACTGATCGATCGGTGCGGGAAGAGGCTTGGCGGAAAATTTGGGAGCGACGTTACCAGGACCACGAAACGCTCGACCAACTCTTCGACCGTTTGCGTACGCTGCGGCATCAGGTGGCGGTCAACGCTGGATTTGCTAATTTCCGCGATTATGCCTTTGCTGCGCTGGGCCGATTTGACTATACTCCACAGGACTGCGTTAATTTTCACGAGTCAGTGGCCGAAGCGGTTGTTCCCTTATTGAATGAACTGGCAAAGGAACGGAAGCAGAAGCTGGGCGTCGACCCGCTCCGTCCCTGGGATGCTAAAGTAGATGTGGAGGGGCGGCCTCCGCTGAAGCCATTTGCGACCGGCGACGAACTGCTCGAAAAAGCCATCACCTGCTTCGATCGGCTAGATAAAGAGTTAGGCGATGACCTGCGTATTATGCGGGCGATGGGGCATCTGGATCTGGTATCGCGGAAAGGAAAAGCGCCAGGTGGTTATAACTACCCGCTCGAAGAGATTGGCGTTCCGTTTATATTCATGAATGCTACATCCAGCCTGCGCGACCTGGTGACGATGGTGCACGAGGGAGGACATGCTGTTCACTCATTCCTGACCCGCGATTTGCCCCTGAAAGCCTTCCGAAATCCACCGATGGAAGTAGCCGAGCTGGCTTCAATGAGCATGGAATTGCTGTCGATGGACCATTGGGATGTATTCTTTGAGAATCCGGAAGAATTGCGTCGGGCGAAACTTCAGCATCTGGAGTCGATTATCGAAACCTTGCCCTGGGTAGCTACCATCGATAAGTTCCAGCACTGGATTTATGAGAACCCGATGCATACTGATGCCGATCGTCGTGAGAACTGGATTCGAATCTATGACCAGTTTGCCGATTCAATCACCAACTGGGATGGGTTTGCGTATTATAAGGAATACATTTGGCAGCGACAACTCCATTTATACGAAGTGCCATTTTACTATATCGAATATGGTATTGCACAACTAGGAGCCATAGGTGTCTGGCGAAACTACCGTCGTGATCCCAAATTAGGCCTGGATGGGTATAAACAAGCGTTGAGCCTGGGCTACAAACAACCTATTCGGGAAATTTACGAAGCTGCCCATGTGCCGTTCGATTTTTCGCAGGCCCATATCCAGGAATTGATGAATTTTGTGTGGGAAGAGATCAAAAAATTAAGCTGATAGTCGTCAGTCGATGGCCAATAGGCGGGTGTAGTTGGGCATTTGTGAAAAAACTAACGACAGAGGACTATTGACAAACGACTCTTTTTCCTATTTTTGCCGAATCAATTCGTAATCAAGTAGCTATGAAACGCGTACTCAATATAGGTTTGCTAGGTGTGTTGGTATTGTCGATGGCCTCGTGCGACTATCAAAAATATAACACCGTACGCCAAACAGACTATCGTGCTGGTGATGTTAGCTCAACGTATCGGGCAGGAGATCCAGAGGTATATGGACTTGGTAAAGATTCTCCAGCCGTTCAGACCCGATACAAATACGCTCCGAATGCTGCCCTGGATGCAAAAGCTGACGAGATTCGGAAAAAATTATACGGCCCGGGAAATAAGACCCAAAGTTTATAAAAACTGCTAAGTAGAATAAAAAAGCGATGAATTGGCGAATAACGGGCCGATTCATCGCTTTTTTTGTTTGTGACAAGATGATCAACGACCCGAGCATGTTTTATTCAACGGACGTACCAAACGCACAGTAAGTGTAAATTTTTGTGTTACTTTGTTGAGTCAAACAACTTGAAAAAGAGAACTATTTAGAGAGCTAAGCCGCTCTACGCGCAAATAACCTTATGAAAATTGCACTAGTTACAGGTTCGGCTGGATTAATTGGTAGTGAAGCCGTTGCGTTTTTTGCCGATAAATTCGATCTGGTTGTCGGTATCGATAACAACATGCGCCAGTATTTCTTTGGTGCTGATGGCTCCACCGAATGGAATCGAAACCGACTCGCAGAAGCCTATTCCAACTATCAACATCGCACTGCCGATATTCGGGAAGTTCCTCAACTCGAAGTGATCTTTAAGGAATTTGGAACCGATATTAAGCTGGTACTCCATACGGCTGCTCAACCCAGCCACGACTGGGCCGCCCGCGAGCCATTTACCGATTTTGGTGTCAACGCGGTGGGCACGCTCAATATGCTGGAGATGACCCGGCTGCATTGTCCCGAAGCGGTCTTCATCTTCACCTCCACCAACAAGGTGTATGGCGATAACCCCAACTTCCTGCCGCTGATCGAAACCGAAACGCGCTGGGAAATCGATCAGAATCATCCCTACTTCGAGAATGGCATCGACGAGTACATGAGTCTGGATCATACTAAGCACTCCATCTTTGGAGCCTCGAAAGTAGCCGCCGATGTGATGGTACAAGAGTATGGTCGTTATTTTGGCATGAACACAGGTGTGTTCCGGGGTGGTTGCCTGACTGGCCCTAACCATTCAGGAGCTCAGCTACATGGCTTCCTATCCTATCTGATGAAATGTGCCATCACCGGCAATCAGTACACCATCTTTGGCTACAAAGGCAAGCAGGTTCGGGACAACATCCATAGCTGGGATCTGGTGAACATGTTCTGGCATTTCTACCGAAACCCCCGTCCGGGTGAGGTGTACAATGCGGGCGGAGGTCGTTATGCGAACTGTTCGATGCTGGAGGCTATTGCCTTGTGCGAAGAGATTTCGGGCAACAAGATGAACTACCAGTACTCGGAAACCAACCGGAGTGGTGATCATATCTGGTATATTTCGGACCTGAGCAAGTTCAAGCAGCACTACCCTGATTGGAACTGGACCTATGACCTGAAAGAGACCATGGTTCAGATTCACGACAGCATGGCGGCTCGTTTGATGAGCCATAAGTAATTTGTCATTAGGTTGTCATTTGTAGTCATTCATTGTGTACCACATAGCAGTGGCAATCAATGACTACAAATAATAACCTAATGGCCATGAAATGACGACGCATGTCACTTGTCTGCTTGCATGTATAAAGCGATTGAATTTAATCGGCAATGAGTTTTTTGAAATCTCCTCTGCTCTGGGAAACGGGAGGCTGGCTTGCTTTTTTGATTGTCGCAGCTCTATTGGTAAGAGGTGATTTTCGTTCTCAACTGTCTCGTAAGCAGCAACTCGGCTTACTGATAGCCCTTCTGGGTCTTCTCTTTTTTAAGCGGCTTCCCATTTTGTTTATCAATTGGGAACTGAATCCCGACGAAAGCCAACTACTATCGCAGGCAATTACGCTCAAACACCATCCTGTTTACTGGAAATACATTGATGGGGCTACCATGGGGCCGCTCAGTTCGTATTATGTGGCCTTGCCCGGTTATGTGGGCATACCACTAAACTACGTCGTGCTGCGCTGGCTGGCCTTTGCGTGTATGGTGGTGAGTGTTGTTACTGGCTACTTCACAATCGAAAACTTTTTCAGCGCTCGTACCGCCCGGCTGGCGGTATTGCCCTTCGTCGCTTTTCTGGCCTTTACGACCAATATGGATTTTCTGCACGCGACCAACGAACAGCTGTCGCTTGCACTGATCGGCTTATCGATCTGGCAGTATTCCCGTTTATGGCGTCGGCAGGCTTTCGATTCAGGGAGTGGCTTATTTTTGCTTGGCTTTTTGAGTAGTCTGGTACCGTTTGCCAAATTGCAGGGTACGCCCACTGTGCTGGCGGTGATTCTGGCGGCTTTTCTTAGCCTGTTTGGCCAGTTTTCAGTGATACCCCGTGCCAAATTCTGGCGAGCATTAGGAGGTTTGGTAGCTGGAGGGCTATTGTTTCCGGCCTTAGTGGTTGTACTGACAATCAGCTTCGGGGTGTTTTCTGACTTTCTTCAGTTTTACCTGGTGAGCAATTTCGCCTACGGGGCTGAAGCAACGTTCTGGGACTTTCTGCTTTTGTTTCCCGCGTTTATTGCGCATACCACTGATTTTCTGGTATTCCTGCTCCCCACGTTTGCGGTCGTACTTGGCTGGCTGGTGATCAGACCCCGCCACGCCGAAAATAAAGCTGGTTTATTGCTATTTAGTCTTGGCTTGGTAGCTGCCAGTGGGTATGCGATCATCAAGCCCGGCAACGCCTTTACGCATTACCTGCTCTACCTCGCTATTCCGGTTTGTCTGGTTAGTGCGTGGTTTATTGATAAACTTCGAACTTCGCTGCACACAACTTTGTGGGTCGCGTTTGTGCTACTCTCTGTTGGCATCAGCGCGTTTTTACAGGCCGATAAGCCAGCTAGTGACCCCCTAACCATTTATAAAAAGACTCCATTCGATTTTCGATCTTTCCGCCGATCGCCAACGGCGCAGGAAGCGCTCAAACTGGCCAAACCAGGCGACGATCTGGTCGTATGGGGGTGGGCACCTCTGTATAATGTACAGACACAGATGCCCCAGGGCGTTTGTGATAACCATGTGATTCGTTGCGTGATGGGATCGAACCAGCCTGTCCACCGAGCGCGGTATATACGGAATATGGAAGCGTCGCGTCCGCCGGTATTTATCGATGCAGTAGGCCCGAACTCCATCTGGTTGAATGACCGGGCCAAGTTTGGTTACGAGACGTTCCCCGAACTCAAACAGTACATCGACCAGCATTATCAGTTAGTTGGTGAAATAGAACACAACCGTATTTTTGCCCGAAAAGACCGTTATAAACCGATAGCAGATTAATTGTCGAATACTAAAGCCTGGAAGGTTTTGAACCCCTTGTAGGCTTCAATCACCAAAATATATGTGGACGAAGAAAGGACTGATTTATAAACCCGATGGCTCAAAACCATTCAGCCGCACCCATGCCCAGGTTCCGTTTGGTTATCCAATGGATGGCAAAATCCGGGTTTACTTCTCAACCCGCGATGAAAACATCAACTCGGCGGTTTCGTTTGTTGAGCTAAACCCCGATAATCTTTCTGAAGTTACGTATATACATGACAAGGCTTGCTTAACAAAAGGAGCCGTCGGGATGTTTGATGAAACGGGTACGATGCCGTCGTGGTTTTTACCGGTTGGCGAAGAAATCTGGCTCTATTATACCGGCTGGAACAAAAGCGAAACAGCCAGCTATCGGCTCGGTATTGGTTTGGCGATTAGCCGGGATGGTGGCCTGACATTTGAACGGAAATTTACGGGACCGTTGCTCGACCGGTACATTTTCGATCAGGTTTGGGTAGCGCAGCCCTGCGTCATGCGGGAAGAACAGGCCGATGGATCGATTCGCTGGCGGATGTGGTATCTGTCATGTACCAAAATTGAAGTCATTAACGGGCATCCTGAACCGTTCTACGATGTGAAGTATGCCGAATCGACCGATGGGATTCATTGGGAGCGTACGGGAAAGGTATGTGTCGGATATGATGAATTCACGGATGCCATTGGCCGGCCAACGGTTTATAAGGACGGGAATTTGTACAAAATGTATTTTTCGTACCGAAATTCGCTGAACTATCGGACCAATGTCGAGCAGAGCTACCGGATTGGTTATGCTGAGTCGACAGACGGAATCGACTGGGTTCGGAAAGACGACCTGGCCGGAATCGAGCGTTCGGCAGACGGTTGGGATTCGTTGATGATGGACTACTGCCATATTTTTTCCCATCAGGATCAATGGGTTATGTTTTACAATGGCAATGGATTTGGTGCATCGGGGTTTGGCTATGCCACACAATCAAAAACTGATTAAAAACAGGCTACCGTTGACCAAAATCAGTAGGCGGCAATTTGGATTTTGTCTAGACAGCCGCCTATTTTGTCATTAAATCAGTATCTGGACAAACTATGAAAGAATTAGCAAAATACCTGATAAAAGTTGATGCCGAATTCAAGGATGGTCAAATCGTGCCCGAAATACCATTCGAAGAAGTAATGGAATTGGTCAACAAACCAAATATTGTCATCGTTAAGTCAGGCATTCCTGAAGAAACGCTTCGTGGCGTTATTGCTGCTACCACCGCCTGGGCGGCAAAGACACCATTGGCCGAAGCGCCTGATTCGTTCGATAACAACCAGCATAAACAACGGCTGCATATTGCCAAAATCCAGCAGGCACCACAATTATTCCACGACCATACGTTCGATGCCATTCTTGATCTGGAAGAACCGACCAAATCGGAGCTGTTGAAAGTTTTTAACCCGCTGCGCCAGTTCTGGAACAACCTGACCGGTAACAACGAGGAATATGGTATCCATAAAGGTCAGGCTTATTTCCACCCGCAGGTAACCCACTATCCATTGGGCGGTAGTTTCTTTGGGCGGCACTGGCATCCGCTCAATCCGCAGAAAGTGGGTACGATCCTGGCCCTGAATCAGTATGGTACGGATTATACATCGGGCGGAACCGGTTATGTCATCAACGACCATATCATCGAAACGGAAGGCTTTCAGGAGATAGGTGATATCATCCTGTTCCGGTACGATTTGCCCCACTGGGTAAGTCCATCGAGCTTTGCCGATCGGTTTAGCTGGGATGATCCTGCCGGTCGTTGGGTAGCTATTTTGCCATTCTACGATCCATGGGGAACCCCGGCCGAAAAAGATGAGCCTCAGGGCTGGAAAGAGCATATCCAGACTGCTAAAGCAATAACTGTTTAAACTAAACAGTAGTTAGGAGTTAGGAGCGGGGAGTGAGAAGGCTGACGCATATTTTTTCTTGTTGCGTCAGCCTTCTCACTCCCCGCTCCTAACTCCTAACTACTTACTACATCATGCCGAAGGTTAGTGTCCTGATTATCACATATAACCAGCATAAATTTATCCGCCAGGCGATTGATAGCGTGCTGGCTCAGAAGACGAATTTCCCTATTGAAATATTAGTAGGCGATGACTTTTCGACCGATGGCACGCGTGAAATCATTCAGGAATACGAACGTCAGCACCCTGGCCTGGTGATTGGCGTACTCCACCCACACAACATGGGTAAAAATGGGGGAATTAATTTTTTAGAGACGCTGAAACGGGCCAAAGGCGAATACTACGCCCTGATCGATGGCGACGATTACCTTACCGACCCGCTTAAGTTACAGAAACAGGCCGATTTGCTGGATGCTCATCCTGATTACTCCATGACGTTTCATAATGCGTTGATTACTTACGAAGATGGAAGTCCTTCGCAAATACTCAACGGACCGGATATGAAGCCGTATTATACGGTCGACGACCTAATTGGAGAAGATGAGATCTGGTTCATGGCTACATCAAGTACGATGTACCGGAACAATATCAAAGAGTACCCAGCCTGGTTTCGGGAATCGTCCAGTGGTGATATACCCCGGTTAATTCTAAAAGCTAAGCTGGGTAAAATTGGGTATATTCCCGATGTGATGTCGGTATATCGAAAAAACCGGGCGGGCGCCAGCTTTCACGATAATGAGCGCGATGAAGTATTTTTGCGCAACCGGATTCAAATGTACAGCAATATAAACCGGGAGTTGGGGTATCGATATAATACCGTCCTTCGGCGCAATATTGCCCGATATTACCGCATGATGCTGGATGCCAGGCAATATGAAGGGAGTTATTTCCGACGGGCGCGTATTGCCATGAAGTATTTGTACATGGGAAAACCCGAGTGGCAGAAAGCAAAAAAGGTTATAATCAATTATATTGTGCCAGCACCTTTGGCCAAACTATACAGTACGATTCGACTTTTGCCCTATAGATAATTAGTCAGGAATTGAGTCAGATGGTTGTGGTTTACCGTTGTTAAGCGCATAAGGCTTATAAACAGCCAGTTTTTGATCTTTAAAATTACGCTGCACGAATGAAATTAAGTGTTGTCATACCTGCTTACAATGAAGAAGAGTCGTTGCCACCTACGCTGCGGGCTCTCTACCAAACCCTGGCGAAGCACGGAATTCCTCATGAAATCTGTGTTACCAACGACAATTCGAAAGATGGTACGTTACGCATACTGGAGCAGTTGGCAGCTACTGAAATTCCAACATTAGTGTACTATACCAACCCTGGCCCGAATGGCTTTGGCTATGCTGTACGATATGGACTGGAGCGGTTTACAGGCGATTGTGTAGCAGTTTTCATGGCCGACCTTTCCGATGACCCGGAAGATCTGGTTAAGTTTTATAATAAAATGCTTGAAACCAATGTGGATGCCGTGTTTGGGTCGCGTTGGGAAAAAGGGGGTAAGGTGATCGACTATCCGGGCCTGAAGAAGTTCATCAATCGCATTGCTAACTTCATCGTCCGGGTGATGATGGGCATTAAATACAATGATACCACCAATGCCTTCAAACTGTATAAGCGCGAGACGATTGAAGGCGTAAAGCCGTTTCTGTCGCCCCACTTTAATCTCACGGTCGAACTGCCGTTGAAGGCGATTGTGCGTGGCTATACCTACGCTGTAGTACCCAATAGCTGGACAAACCGCAAGTATGGGGAGTCGAAGTTGAAGATTAAAGAGATGGGTAGCCGTTATTTCTTTATTCTTATGTATTGCCTGATTGAAAAATACTTCTCACAGGGCGACTTTAGAAAGAAGTCCGTTAATGCGCCTGCTCAGACTGTTAGCCGTTGATTAGGTGATTAGTTAATTGGTTAGGCGGTTAGCTGGTAGCTACTTTACTATGCTATATCCCACCAATTAACCAAAAATCCCCTTTAGGCCTGGAATCTGGTAGATGGCTAATGTCTGAATAACGGCCCAGAGAATACCACTGATAAACATATAAAGTAGCAGCCGCCCCCGCTTGACGCCGAACGATACCGCAAGCACCGATCCACCAATAGGTGTCAGAATGAGGGGAGTTAGCAGCGCAATGCCGGCCATACCAGCTCGTTTCCAGATCCGAATGGCCAGACGGGTACGCCGGGTAAACCGTTTGGGCGGGGCTGACCGGTATCGCTGTATTAAAGCTTGAAGAGCTGCTCCGGCATAGGTTACCACCACTACACTCAGCATCATACCCAGCGTTGTGCAGACCACCGTTTCGAGCCAGTTAAGCCCGAGCGCAACGCCAGTAAGAGGCCCGCCAATAAACTTAATGGTACTGGCAATTATGACAGAAATGTACTTGGCAATCGGCATGGTCGTAATGTAGTGATGTACTGGGCAGAGGAAACGTTTGTATGGGAACAACGATGCAAAAGTATCCGTTGTTTAGTTAATATGCCGCTGATTCGTTCATCCTATTCGGGCCCGCCTGCTTACCAATACAACGGGCATCTCCAAACCATTATTCCTAGCCTGACGCGTGTAGTAACCGGTGTCACCTACGAACGTGAACGGCTGACCCTCAGTGATGGCGACTTTGTTGATCTGGATTGGATCGATATCAGTCAAAAACAACTACTTGTCCTGACGCATGGGCTGGAAGGTGATAGTAATCGGCAATATATACGGGGAACGGCTAAATTATTCTCTCAGCATGGTTACGACGTACTAGCCTGGAATTGCCGCTCGTGTAGTGGCGAAATGAACCATACATTTCGCTTATATAATCATGGTGAAATCGGTGATTTAGGAGAAGTTCTCCAGCATGCTCTTCAACGGAAAGCTTACCAAAAAATCGTGTTGGTAGGCTATAGTATGGGCGGCAACATAACCCTAAAATATCTGGGAGTTCATGGAACGCAGCTTCCCGAGGCCGTAAAAGGAGGAATCGCCATTTCGGCCCCGACCGATTTGGGGGCCAGTGCTGGTTTACTTGATCGTACTACCAACTGGCTCTATCGGAAGCGATTTATGAAAAAACTGATAGTCAAGATCAGTGAAAAAGCCAGTCGGTTTCCTGATAAGCTGGATATGAGCAAATTAGAGCAAATAAAGCAATGGCGTGACTTTGATGAGTTTTTTTCGGCACCTGTCAACAATTATCGCGACGCCGACGACTTTTATACCCAGGCTTCGGCCATCAATTTTATGCCGGGCATTGCCGTACCAGCTTTGTTGCTCAATGCCCAAAACGATCCCCTGCTTTCGCCCGAATGTTCGCCTACCTGGTTAGCCGAAACGCATAGTAGAATTTTTCTGGAGACGCCACGAATGGGTGGGCATGTTGGGTTTCAGATCGCCCGCGATGAGCATACCTATGCAGAACGACGCGCCTTAGCTTTTGCACAAGATATGTAAGAGGCAAGCTTAGGTTGACGCAATTCGTATTAACTCATTTATCTGATTGATAATGAGTGCATTATCAGGCAGGTCAAGATCCTGGCCAACAACCTGATAACCCGTAAGAATGTGTTTGGTGTCGGGAAATGTACTGGCCAGGCGATTCACAAAAGGTTGTACTTCGTGATTGGCCAGCGAGGATGTCAGAACCGTAAAAATATAGTCGGGTTTGTATCGCTTATAAGCAAAGCCTAACTCCCTGAAGGGTAAGCTCTGTCCGAAGTAGATAACTTTATTTGACCGAGACCGAATTATGTAACTGGCAAACAATAAACTGATTTCGTGGAATTCCCCTTCGGGTAAGAAGAGCAGGTATTTTTTGCCATTGGTATTCGATTGGATCGGTAGGCCATCCAGGGCAGCAATCAGTTTTTGCCGGATCAAATTGGAAATAAAGTGCTCCTGCGCAGGCCCTATCGAGCCGGTTACCCATAGTGTGCCAATTCGGCTCAGGAATGGATAGACAATGTTCAGAATGGTATTTTCGAAGCCAAATTGCAACGTATTGGCGTTCATGATTTTTTCGAAGCGTTCTTCGTCCAAATCAATCATAGCGAGCGTTAAAGCCTGAATCTGGTCTGGATAGTTTAATTGCTTATCCGAAATCTTCAGCACTTCATTGGCAAGATCTTCCTGCGAAAGCTTCGAAATCTCCGAAATTTTATATCCGTGGTCCTTTAACAAAGCGATATTCAACACCAGCTTCAAATCCTGGTCATCATAGGTTCGGATGTTCGTATCGGTACGCTGCGGAGCCAGAATAGCATACCGCTGTTCCCAGATACGGAGAGTGTGCGCTTTAATTCCTGAAAGTTGCTCTAAATCCTTAATCGAATAACTACTCATGAGATTATGAGGCTAGAATGGATAATCTCAGCAGACAATAAAATGAAATAAAGTCGAATTAGGTAATGCCTAGTCCTAATGCTAACCCAAATTTACTATTTTTTGTTTAATATTTTACACAAAAACATAAACAAAAGCAGTTCGCTCAAGCAGATTGACTTTATTGAGTGATTATTGAAGGGTCGGGTGAAACTTAAAATCAGTGTATAAATAAAAAACCCTGATTATGATTAAATCAGGGTTTTGAAGAGGGTGAAAGACGGGGCTCGAACCCGCGACCTTCGGAACCACAATCCGACGCTCTAACCGACTGAGCTACGATCACCGTTTTGGAAGTGCAAAAATAATGAATAATGAGTAATGTACAATGGGTAATGGTTTAATTAGTGGTAATTATTCATTACCCATTGTACATTATTCATTGACTAGGCCTGCTTGCCTTGCTGGTACCGCTTTTCGGCAGCATCCCAGTCAACAACATTGAAATAAGCAGCGATATAATCGGGTCGGCGGTTCTGATATTTCAGATAGTACGCATGTTCCCAAACGTCGAGGCCGATAACCGGGAAGCCTTTTACTTCGGCAATGTCCATCAACGGATTGTCCTGATTTGGAGTCGAGGTTACTGCCAGTCCACCTTCGGGTGTAACGATCAACCAGGCCCAGCCCGAACCGAATCGAGTCGTAGCGGCTTTCGTAAATTCGTCTTTGAACGCGTCGAATGAGCCGAATTTCTCATTGATCGCATCGGCTAGTTCACCGGTGGGCTGCCCTCCTCCGTTGCCGGAAATTGTATTCCAGAACATCGTATGGTTATAATGACCACCCCCGTTATTCCGAACAGCTATGGGCGCTTTGCTAACAGAAGCCAGTAGATCTTCAATGGATTTATTTTCCAGATCGGTACCAGCAATAGCGTTATTCAAATTCGTCACGTATGCATTGTGGTGCTTACCGTGGTGAATTTCCATGGTTTGCTTGTCGATATTGGGTTCGAGCGAGTCACTTGGGTAGGGAAGCGGGTCTAATACAAATGCCATTGTATTGATAAGTTAGAATGAAAGGTTATTCGGTTGGGTTAACAAGCCTATGGCAAATTATGTTCTTAGGCGATTAAAAAACTTTGCCAGCAACGCCTGACTTTCCTCGGCCAGGACACCTGTTTCGAGCCGGGTTTTGGGATGTAAAACGGATGGTTGGATGCGGCTATACCCTCGTTTGGGATCGCTGGCACCAATAACCAACCGACCGAGTTGCGCCCAGAATAAAGCACCTGCACACATTACACAGGGCTCTAGCGTGACGTATAAGGTGCAGTCGGTCAGGTATTTGCCTCCTAAATAATGTTCGGCGGCTGTAATGGCCATTAGTTCAGCGTGGGCCGTTACATCATTTAACTGTTCAGTTTGATTGCGGGCTTTGGCAATAATCCGATTACGACATACGACAACGGCACCAACCGGAATTTCTCCTGATTCAGCTGCTTCTTCGGCCAGACTCAGTGCGATCTCCATAAAATACTCGTCGGGCATAATCGTTGATAGTCGCTAGTCTCCTGTCAGTAGGCATTGGGTGGCTACTGATAGAAGACTAGCGACTTAAGTTTACTGTTTCAGTATTTTACGAATGGTATGTCGGTCGCCCACCTGTATACGAAGGAAGTATAAACCGCTCGGCTGCGCACTCAAATTAAGCTCGTTTAGCTTCGCTCGTGTTGTTTGCTGCAATACAGGCTGCCCGTTAGCGTCTATAAGCGATAAGGTCGCTGGATCATGCGTTAGGGGCAGATCAAGTTCTACCATCAGTCGCGTGTCGGTTGGCACTGGGTAGGTCTTTATCAGCGGATCAAGCGGATTATCTTCTACGCCCAGCAAGGGTAAAATCGTAATGGTTGCTGTACCGGAAATGGGACCACTACCGCAAAAGTTAGTCACCTTGGTCAACCGGTAAGTCGTGTTTTGGGTAGGTCGTACTTCCAGCACCAACGGACTGGTTCCGGTCGTAACCGAATAGCTTTTGAGGCTATCCGCATATGTAGCTGTCCAGGGAGCATCGCCACCAAACGCTAACGTTAGGTTGGCGGGAGTTCCTTCATAAATATTCTGGGTACCTGTCAGCGTAGCGCTGGCCACGGCACGCACAGTCAACTGGGTTGGGCTGTTGCTGCCAAGAATACCGATTTCGGGATTGTCGGCGTTGACACGAACGAAGTATTGCCCACTTGGTAACGAAGTGGGAAGCGTACCCGTAACGGGTGAGCCACTGGCTGTGTTTTGTAGCGCGTATTTTTTACTGGTGTCGGCAGCACTGACAACTTCGATGCGGAAGGCATTCCCATTATTGAATTGTCCGGTTGTGGTAAACGGTACCGTAACCGAAGTGCCTGAGCAAACAGTAGACGACGTAAAAGCACTAGTCGAAACGGTTGGCACCCGGACATTGATCTGAGCAGTAGATGGGTTTCCGGGCAATCCCAGGCCGCAGGTATTCGCAACCGTTATAATCTGATAGATTGTATTACCACGTGGTAATACCGAAATGGTCGTATCGGTGGTGCGAGAGGTGCCGGTATAACCGCCTGTTAAGGTATAACTGAAAGGTCCAACACTGGTAAATTTCAATTGTAAGGGAGCGCGTTGACCCAGGTTGACGGTCGTTGTCGGAGCGACCAGGGCTAGGGTAGGTGGTGCGCTGACCCGAACCACAACTTTTGTACGGGCGCTATAGCAGCCGTACGAAGCGACCTGATACACATAGAAGGCATCGCCGTTGGGGTCGGTGCTGGGTGTGAAGGTAAACGGTACGGCTGAATCCAGTACCCGCCCAAATGGGTCAACCCATTTCAATTTACTGCCAGCTTCACCGGTAGCCTCCAATGGTGTAGCCACATCATTGAGGCAATAACTAACCACGGGCTTCGGCGTACTAGGTGGGGCAGGCGTTACAACAGATACCTGAAGCGTAGCTTTAGCCCCTTCACAACCATCGACTGTCTGACTAACCTTAAATTCCTGTACACCGGCTTTATCAATCGATGGGGTAGGCGCACTAGGATATGAGTTACCATCGGGATTGTACCACCGCAGATTTTGTCCATTAGCCGATACGGCCACCACGTTTTGGGAAGGCTGATCCTGTTGTGACTGGCAATAGGTGGCGTTCGATACAGATGGTAAACCCGGAAGTGCTTTGATCGTAACGGTTATTGTAGCTTTAGGCCCTTCACAATTTTCGTTGGACGTTTGGGATACTTTGAACGTTTGCGTGCCTACTGATCCCGTATTGGGCGTCGGCGCTCCTCCTAATGAATTATCGGAAGCATCGTACCATTTTAGCGTCGTACCGCCAGATCCGTTGGCGCTTAATTGTTGTGCCTGACTGTTATTGCAAAAACTGACTGGACTTACGCCCGGAGCGCCTGGTGTACTCTTTACCCGAACCGATAAGCTAGCCCGTGGACCTTCACAACCACTTAAGGTTTGGCTGACATAATAAACCGTGACTCCCGGTGATGCATTCGATGGCGTAGGAGCACTGGATGACGCGGTTCCTCCAGACTGGTTCGTTCCATACCAGTTTGGCGTTGCGCTATTGACCAAGGATGCCGTCAGGGTTGGAGCCGAATAGCCCTGACAAAATTCAATTCCCGAAGTACCTGGTGCGTCAGGCGTATCTTTAACCTGAACAGGGATGCCAATCCGATCACTTTCACAACTGTTTACGGTCTGGGTTACATAATACGTTTTGGTTCCGATAGCGTTTGCATCGGTGCTGGGTACGGTGGCAGCAGATGAAGGGCTTCCTCCAGTCTGATTGGTACCGTACCATTTTAGGCTTGCCCCACTAGCTGAAAGGGCAGCGGCTGTTGTGCCTTCGCAATAAGCACCAGGAGGGTTTATCGTTGGCGGAGCCGGTACTGTATTGACCGTAACCGTAATCGATGCACGCGGCCCCTCACAGCTATTCACTGACTGACTCACATAATAGATTGTTGAGCCTGTTGCTGATGTTGATAAAGCCGGAGCATTAGCAGTTGGTGTACCTCCTGACTGACTCGTTCCGTACCAGTTCAGTGTCCCCCCGTCTGATGGAGTAGCCGATAAGGCATACCCTGTACGGTTTTGACAGGCTAAGAGAGGGGACACGCCTGGAGCACCCGGTGTCGGTTTCGTTGTAACGGAAATGGTTGCTTTAGGGCCTTCACAACTATTAAGGGTCTGGCTGACATAGTAATTAATTGTTCCAAAATTGCTTGTGTTGGGTGTATTGGCTACCGATGAAGGTGTTCCGCCCTGATTTGTACCATACCAGTTTAACGTAGCCCCTCCCGATGCCGTAGCCACTAACGCAGTCGCTGCCTGGTTTTGGCAATAGATCGGTGGCGGGGTTGTGTTTGGGGTACCCGGTGTTGTTTTGGTGGTAACGGTAATGGCCGTTCTTTGGCTCTCGCAACCACTAACCGTTTGGCTCACGTAGTAGATTGTCGAGCCTGTACTGGATGTTGTAGGCGTTATAGCCGTACCGTTGCCGATACCTCCCGTTTCGGTTGTATACCATTTAAGGCCTGATCCACTGGCGGTTAGAGCAGGGGCATTTACGCCCTGGCAGTACGAAAGTGAGGTTGTTGCGGAAGGAGCTGCCGGTATGTTGTTTACCGTCACGGTTAATCCGGCACGGGGGCCTTCGCAGCCATCAACCTTCTGGCTAACATAATAGGTAGTTTGCCCGGCAATTGAGGTAGAAGGAACTGGAGAGACGGAAGAAGGCGTACCTCCTGATGACGCGGTACCATACCAAGTTAAGGTTCCCCCTGGCGATGGAGTGGCTGAAAGTGAACTAGCTGATTGGCCTACACAATAACTCAATGGGGATACACCCGGTGCAAGAGGTGGATTTTTTACAGTAACAGAAATGGTGGCTTTTGCGCTTTCGCAACCATTGAGTGTCTGACTAACATAGTAATCAACTGTTCCGCTACTGCTGGTATTCGGTACGGTAGCGACAGAGGACGCAGTTCCATTCTGATTTGTACCATACCAGTTTAAGGTAGCTCCTCCTGATGGTGTAGCCACTAGTGCCGATGCTGTTTCGTTCGGGCAATAGGATGGTGGGGTAGACGTAGCTGGTTTATCGGGAGATGTTTTAATCGTAACCGTAATGGTTGTTCTGGCACTTTCGCAACCATTAACCGTTTGGCTTACATAGTAAGGTGTTGAGCCTGTACTGGATGTTGTCGGCGTAATAGCCGTACCATTTCCAGTTCCGCCACTGGCAACAGTATACCATTTAAGGCCTGATCCATTGGCGGTTAGAGCAGAGGCATTTACTCCTTGGCAGTAGGAGAGTGAAGTCGTTGCTGAGGGTGCCGCCGGAATAGGATTAGCAACATAGTCTACTTGTACCAAGTCGCTGGTGCACCCATTGCTGTTTAGCTGACTAACATAATATGTTCCACTGGCGGTGGGTGAGGGAGTAGCTATAGCTACTTTACTCTGATTGTACCAGGCCAGACTAGCACCACCGCTGCTAAGTGTTGCGATTAAAGTTGTTGGCGTACCTGCACAGCCCGTTTGTGGAGAAGTTACCGTTGGCTTATTGGCCGGATTGATTGTGAATGCACTACTGGCCAAAGATTGAACCGGTGAGCCTGTGCTGGAAAGCACCCGAATTTTGTAATTCGTACTGGTTGGCGATGAAGTTGGAATCGTTACTTTAACCGAGGTTCCTGTACGGCTGGAAATCGTAGTTAATGATGTAGGGTACGTATTGCCTGTAACGTCCGACAACGAAATGCTAAAGGTATTACCAGCGGCAAACGAACTACTTGTTACAAACGTAACGGTAAGATCATTGCCCGGACAAACGGGAGGACTCGATACAGTAACACTCGTAATCGTTTGAGCAGAGGTTTTGGTAGTCAGGCCTATAAGACCGAGCAGGATCAGGAGATAGGAGTAAAAGATACGGCCCTTCATAAAAATTTGAGCAACTAGGCTAATTTGGATTCTAAAGTTAACGCATTTATGCTCGATATTCAGCTAGAAGTAAGCTAGTATCGGGTCTTACCGATAGGGTGGATGTTCTTATTTATTGGTTAACTATCTGTTAATCAATATATTGTCCTGTATTGGCAATTACTGAAATCATATGCATGGAAAACCTTTAGCAATAAGAATGCCACTTCTATAGGGAAGTGGCATTCGGTATGTAGTTCGCTATCAATAGTCTACGAGAGCCTACCGTTTAATCAAGAATATTCTATTGTATGGCGCTGTAAATAACTTCGTGTATCCGTCGGCGGAGTTTTGTTGTGTTGATCGAGTTATTACCGGCGGTTGGGTAAATACGGTTCGATAGGAAAACAAAGACTAATTCTTCATCGGGATCGACCCAAACCACATTGCCGGTGAATCCCGTATGCCCAAACGATCGGGGAGACGCTTGCAAGGCAAGGTAAACACTGCTCGGACTTTCGGCATTCGGTTTGTCCCAACCCAAGGCCCGGTGACTTCGGTTGCTTAATGTTTGTGTGAAATAGGGCACAGTCATCGAATTTAGAATCCGTTCTTCGCCATACACTCCTTTTTGTAGATTCATTTGCAATAGGGTCGCAATGTCGTGGGCGTTGCCAAATAAACCAGCGTGGCCAGAAACTCCACCCTGTACAGCCGCCATCTGATCATGTACGGTGCCTACCAGCAGTTGATTCCGATAATAGGTGTCTTGCTCGGTTGGCGCACATTGTGGATGGGGTAGCCGTTGGAGCGGTGTAAACCCGAGCTGATGTAGGCCCAGGGGCTTATACACGTTCTCAGTGACAAACTTGTCTAGTGGCAGTTTGCTAACCCGTTCGACGATCTTCTGCAGCGTCAGGAAATTCAGGTCGCTGTACACATAGGCGGGTCGGCCTGCTTCGTCGGTCTTTTTCGACATAGGCGATTGAACCACCCATTTCCAGACAGAGTCTTTCAAGGCAGGTACTGCCCAAAGTGTTGGGGCAATCTGTAATGTATGCAGACTATCCTGAATCGCCGAATAATATTCCGCTTTCAGGCCCCCGCGTGGATTGCGGGTGCGATCCCAGGTAGTAGGATAGAATGATACCATGCCTGACTGGTGCCAGAGCAAATCCTGAAGGGTAATATTTTGCTTGTTGGTATTACGCAGTTCGGGCAGATAAAACGAAGCTTTCTGGCTCAGGTCAATTTGTTTGCGGTCGTACAGCACCATCACGGATTGCAACGTTGCCAACACTTTAGTGAGCGAGGCCAGGTCGTACAGGGTTTCGTCGGTAACCTTTTCCGCACCAGCCGCATAGGTTAGCGCCCCGAAGTTTTTGCTGTAAACGACTTTGCCTTTGCGAGCCACCAGAATCTCGCAACCTGGTACCACATGGTTTTTAACGGCACTTTGGGCAATGGCATCGATCTGATTCAGGATGGTCGTTTTCATGCCGACGCTTTCGGGTGAACCAGACGATAAGCGGCCTTCTGGATTGGTCTTCAAGCCAACGCCAACTTTGAGGTCTTCATTTGACGTCGATACGGGCAGCCTTCCCTGGGCACCTAACCCCCCGAACAACACCTGTGGAACTACACGCTGCATATCGTCCATTTCCTGATAGGCACAAACCAGGGCATCGGCTCCGGTAAACTGCGACAGGCTGTAAGGCGATCCAAACGCAGTAACGATCACTTTGGCACCGCGCTGTTTCAACCGGGTAATCAGATCAAGCGAAGGCTTGGTAATACCGTATTTCCGGGCTGCCGATTCACTCATGCGGTGAAAACTAACCACTACCGTATTGGCATCGCTAACCTGAGCCAGGATGTTGTTCAGATCGGTTTCCGAAACCGGTTTATCGGGGTAAGTAAGTGTCTGAAAAGGCGCGTACTGATTGAGTGTCTTTTGAAATACGTTTCCAGATTCCGCTCCAATAGCAACAGAAGCCAGTCGAAGGGTGTCCAGCCGATTCAGCGGGAGCAGGTTGTTTCTATTATCGGCGATGGTTATGGCTTGCTCGCAGAGTTCCTGTTTCAGCAGTTTCGATTCCGGCGAATTCAAATCGGCCGATAAGCCACCCAGCTCAATCGGCTTATACTGACTAAGGCCAACCCAGTATTTTGCCCGAAGAATTTTACGGACTTTTTCGTCGACCAATTCCTGCGAAATAACCCCCTGTTGAATCGCATTCAGAATATTCTGGGTGGCTTCGCGGACATTTTCGGGATAAAGCAGGATGTCATTACCAGCCATTAAGGCCCTCAGGTTCACGTCCATCGCTTTTGGTGAACGGCTGATGCCTCCCATGTTCAGGGCATCGGTAAATACCAGTCCCCGAAAACCCAGCTCTTTCTTGAGCAGGTCGGTAACAATTTTTTCTGAAAGGGTAGCTGCCAGCGCGGGAGTGTTATCAATGCTGGGAACATGCAAATGACCGGTTACAACTCCCATCAAACTATCGGCAATAAGCTTACGGAAGGGATACAGGTCAATGTCGCGCATGACTTCTGTCGAACGGCTAACTGTAGGCAGGGTGTGATGCGAATCGACATTGGTATCGCCATGGCCGGGGAAATGTTTAGCTGTCGCAATGATATGCGTTTGCTGTAAGCCGCGCATATAAGCCGATGCCTTCAACGCAACATTCTCTTTCGACTCACCAAACGAACGAACCCCAATAACAGGGTTAGCCGGGTTGCTGTTGATATCGGAAACTGGCGCAAAGTTGATATGTATACCCAGCCGCTGGCACTGGCGACCGATTTCAGCCCCCATCCGGTAAACCAATTCATTGTTTCGGATAGCACCCAGCGCCATTTGTTTGGGGAAATCCATCGTACTATCCAGACGCATGCCTAAGCCCCACTCACCATCGATGCCAATCAGGAGGGGTACTTTCGACAAAGCCTGATACCGATTGGTTAGTATCGCCTGGCGGTACGGACCTCCCTGAAAGAAAATAAGCCCACCAATATGGTTGTTCTGGATCAGGTGATCGATGTACTGATAATGATTCTCATGGCGATTGGAGAACGCAGCCACCATGAACAACTGCCCTATCTTCTGTTCGGATGTCAGTGTCTGAAACACACTATCTACCCAATGCTGACCACTATCGGCCAGGGTAAACACGTCAACAGGCTGTTCGGCTGGTCGGTAAGTAAAGGTAGAAGGAACGCGAACTGGGACTGGCGTTATAACCTTTTTTTTCGCTGCGACTTTTTTGGCACTAGCCCTATGCGCATGGGCGGCTCGACGCCATAGGTTACGACCAGGTTTGGTTAAGCCAAACGCTGTAAGCAAGCTCACGAACAGAAGCCCGACGAGTAAGATGGGTCGTAGAACGGTGTTCTGCATAGGTAATCTACTCTAAACTATGTAAGTCAGTTATCGGCAAGGTAAGGCTAAACCATAAAAATAAGGAAAGCCTGTCGAAAACTATAGCTTATCTCCGAATTATCTAAGTTTTTAACGAAAAAATGTAGGTTATTTGTTTTTTGTACTGGATTAATACAAAATTAAAATTAGCGGGTGCCAGTTTTAGCACTAATAACGAGCTAATTGACAGACTTTTACCAAATAAGGATTCAGTGGTATATACGTTCAGAGTAGAAACAATAGTTGTGCCATCAGCAACTAATTAGTCACTAATAGTTTGCTACGTACCTTAACGTGGGTGCCAGATGAACGAATTGAGAATTTTTTAAACTAAAGAGAAATTGGCAGAAGAGAAGAAATAAGACTAGTTGCCAAGCTAGTCATGGCGATCGCCTGCATGAAATAGGCTGATCGGAAAACCCGAAGCGGAGTAAAGAACGAAAGCCAACAACTACCCAGACGTTTGTTGGCCAAAAGGGGAAAGTACAGCTAATTGTTAACGAGCCTGCAACGGATTGACCCGCGACAGAACGGCAACGACGTTTTCGGCCAGAGAAACTTTAGTTTCCTGAACGGCCCGTTGCCAGGTTATCGATGGAGGGCACAGTTTCGTTTTAGCGACCGACGTGGCTGCTTTGGTACGTAACTGCTTCCGGGCAGCAAACATATTGTGCGGGTGACCCATACTAAACGCCTGACCGCTGATACCGATTAACAAGATGGCGATGATGAATAACGACTTCATGACCTCAGTTTTTAATGACAATACAAAGATATGGGTTTAATTTGGTATCTTGCAATACATAGTACTAAATTTTTTGAAATATTTTTTGCAGAGAGCAGCGGGGTAAGGGCTTGGGGTGGTACAGAATGGCCAGCTAGTAGTTAACCCTGCCGCCCCTTACCCCCTGCCCCAAGCCCTTTGCTACACGCTATTCATCAATAACAACTCGCTTCACGGCACCGTCTTCGTTCTGCGTTACCGTAATGAAATAAATGCCCTGTGCTTTTTTGCCCAGATCGATCTGGCCGACAAATTCACCTGAGAAATCTTTAATTTCCCGACGAGCGACTTCTTTCCCTTTCGGATTGGTGACGGTGATACTTACATCCCCTTTGCCAGGAGCCGTAAACCGAATATTTAGCTGATCACGATCGGGGTTATTCGGAAATGCATCCAGGCTCCGAATCGTAGAGGGTTTACTGTTAAGACCACGAGCCCAGCCTTCGAATGGGCGAGCAATCTGACGGTCGAAATCCTGAGGGAAGTTGAATTTAAACCGGCGCATCTGATCGGCCATCGAGTCGGCGTTGCGACGTAGCTGAAATTCCCAGTCTTTGCTTCCCCAAAATTCCTGATTGTTTCGGGGGAATTGACCACGAAATACATAGGCATCGCCAGGAATTCGCTTTAATCCCTGACGTTTCCGCAGGGCAATTTTATTTTCACCAGTGTCATCGACAATAATGGTCAGTTGACGCTTGCCACCATCTTTACGGGAAGCTCTAACCGAGTCGACTAACTTGGTCACGAGCTGGTCGCGTTGAGCTTCGCTCATGCCGTCGACCCGATACGTGCGTTCGATTTCGCGAACATCATCACCATCCCGCTCAATGATTCGGACGTTTACCTCATTGTTGTCGGATTTTGGCGAAGGTGACACCTTCTTTTGAGCAACAGCCGCACCGCTAAAAGCCACTGCCAGAAGCAGCGCTGGTGCGAACCGGGAGAGGGTTAAAACTGTTTTTTTCATAGGACCTGAAAATTGCAACGAAGGAACGATAAGTTGTAAAACCAATTGATACAGGGCCTGTTAAAGTTTGTTAACGAGCCAATGAGTAGACTTCTGGTTCGTACTTTTACTATCAACAGACCTGTTCCTAATAGATATAAAAGCAGGATTAAGGTTGCACGAGCGAGTAAAAAAATGTCGAAACAACGCATACGCTGGATTGTTGCGCTGATGGCCATTGGGCTGTTGGGTCTGGTAGGGTTGCAACTCTATTGGATTGGCAGTGCGCTACAATTGCAGAAAGAGCAGTTTGCCTATAAAGTTACGGATGCGCTTCAGGAAGTGGTCCGAACGCTGGAACGGCAGGAGATTGCGTACCTGACCAAGCAGCACATTCAGGCCCGTGAGCAGCAAAATCGCCTGAAGTCCATTGCCAAAAAGGAAGGTAAATCTACCCTTGATGAGACAGCCACGCGCCAAACTTCACTTGGTAAATCGGAGCCGGTTGTAAAAGCCAAACCGCCGAAACATACTCCGGGAAATCGGCCGAATACCGATCCAGTACTGTCGGCCGGTATGACCCCAACAGGATCAGTCGTTGTTCAGTCGGATATCTTGCATCCTATTGTTCGACCGCTTTCGCCCGAACAAATGGCGGTTGTCGAAGAGTTTGTTCGGCAGCAGGACGAACTCATGGCGGTTGGGGACTGGCAAACGCAGATGATTCAGCAGCAGAAATTCGATCACTGGGTCGAAAATGTGCTGAGCAATGAACTACTGGCCATTCAGGACTCATTGAATAGAGCCGCCAAAAAACAGCTGCGTCGAGCGCAGGCTAAATCCAAGTCGGATCACACAGATCACACGATAGCTTCAGTCGGCTCCAATGTGGCGACACGTCCGGCCAGTATGAGCCTGAACAAGGCCGAAGAGCAGTCACATCGTATTAAGGACATGCTCAAAGGGTTGCTTATGTCCGACCGTCCTATTGAAGACCGGATCAACCGATTGGCGCTCGACACACTGATCCGGCAGGCGCTGGCCGAACGGGGCATCAGTATTCCCTTTGCCTATGCCGTTCGGACGGGACAGCAGCCCAAATTCCTGTTTACATCGCTGGGTATGGGGTCGCAACAGTTTGATATCGAAGGCTATAAGGCGGCCTTATTTCCCAATAATCTGCTCGAAACGGGCAATTATGTTTACGTTTATTTCCCGACGCAGCAGCAGTTTATTTTAAGTCGGTTGGGATTCACGTTTGGGGCTTCGGTAGTCTTGATTCTGGTCATTCTGGCTTGTTTTTACATTGCCATCAACACCATTATGCGGCAGAAGAAACTGGCCGACATTAAGAATGACTTTATCAACAATATGACCCATGAGTTCAAAACGCCGATCTCGACCATCTCACTGGCCGTCGAAATGGCGCAGGAACAGCTACGGACCGAAGGGCATTCACAGCCAGCACTAGCTACCGTTCATGATGTGAGTGAACCGATTAATGAAGATGTGCAGGAACGGACCGAACAGCTTGATGCACGACTGACACGCTACATGGGCATCATCCGTGACGAAACCCGACGACTGGGCTCCCATGTCGAAAAAGTACTCCAAATGGCCCTGCTCGACCGGGGCGAAATTAAACTAAATCTGTCGTCGGTCAATGTTCACGATGTTATTGAAAAGGTGCTGAATAATTTAAGCCTACAAATTGAACAGCGTGGGGGCGAGGTTGACCTGAACTTCGATGCAGACCGGGAAGTGGTTGAAGCCGACGAGTTGCACCTAACCAATATCGTCTACAACTTATTGGACAATGCCCTGAAATATTCGCCCGACACGCCACACATTACCCTGACGACGCGTAGTCTTCCCGAAGGGGTCAGCATAACCGTTACGGACCAGGGCTTAGGCATGACCAAAGATCAGACCAGTCGTATTTTTGAGAAGTTCTATCGCGTACCAACTGGCAATCTGCACGATGTCAAAGGCTTCGGGCTCGGTCTGAGTTATGTGAAGAAAATAGTTGATCAGCACCACGGCCAGATTATGGTCGAAAGCCAGCCGGGCGAAGGCAGTTCATTCGAAGTTATTATACCTTATAAAATTTTGAATGAGTGAATGATAGAATGATTGAATAGGCTGACGCCAGCAAATCTATTCAATCATTCTATCATTCACTCATTCTATCATTACCTTATGCCATCTATTCTGCTTGTTGAGGACGACCCCAATCTGGGGCAGTTAGTACAGGAATACCTGACTATGAAAGGCTATGCTACCGATCGGACCACCGATGGAAATCAGGGCTTACAGCGATTTATGGCTGGTAGCTACGACCTGTGCATTTTTGATGTGATGATGCCCAAAAAAGATGGGTTTACGCTCGCCAAAGAAGTTCGGATGGCCAATCGCGAAGTTCCCATTATTTTTCTAACGGCGAAGTCCATGCAGGAAGATACCATTCAGGGTTTTAAGGTGGGTGCTGACGATTACATCACCAAGCCGTTTAGCATGGAAGAGCTGCTCCTACGGATTCAGGCCATTCTTCGTCGGTATCAGCGGTCAACCGATTCGGGTGAACCGACGGTGTATAAAATCGGCTCATTCTCATTCGATTACCCGCATCAACTGCTTTCCCGGCCAGAAAACGGTACATCTATTGATGGAGTGGAAACGCAACCGCAGAAACTAACCAGTAAGGAATCGGAGTTATTAAAATTGCTGGCACAGAACCTCAATCAGCCAGTGAGTCGTAGCTTTGCCCTGAAAATGGTTTGGGGTGATGATTCGTACTTCAACGCCCGAAGCATGGACGTGTACGTAACCAAGCTACGGAAGTACCTGAAAGAAGATCCTTCCGTTCAGTTGGTCAATGTGCATGGAGAAGGGTTTAAATTAATTGTTTAAAAGTTATAGAGTTGTATGGTTGGAACGTTGGAGCTGTTTAAACTTTCCTTGAAAAGCAATTTTTGTCATTCCTCCTTCGACTCCGCGTCCCGGTCGGAATGACAAAAGCGCTCATTTTAAGCTTATTTTCAAAAGTTTAAGCAGTGTAACGATCTAAAGTTTCGGATCTCGTCGAGGCTGGTACTCTTTCTAACTCTACAACTTTAAAACCGTATAACCTTACAACTTTGGCAAATTTAATTCGTCGTCCTCGCCGGAATCGCCAGTCTGCCGTGATCCGCGACATGGTGCAGGAAACCCGCTTGTCGGTTACCGATTTTATCCTCCCACTGTTTGTGATGGAGGGCCAGCATGTTCGCTCCGAAGTAGCTTCGATGCCGGGTATTTATCGGCTATCACTCGACTTACTGCTCGAAGAAATTCAGGAGTGCGTCGATCTGGGTATCAAAACATTCGACTTGTTTCCGAACCTGCCCGAATCGAAGAAAGATAAATACGCTACCGAAAGCCATAACCCGGATGGGTTGTATTTGCAGGCGGTTCGTGCCGTGAAAGACCGGTTCCCGGATGTGATGGTCATGACCGATGTGGCTATGGACCCCTACAGTTCGGATGGGCACGATGGCGTTGTTGAAAACGGCAGAATCCTGAACGACCCTACGCTCGAAGTATTAGGCAAAATGGCGTTGGCACAGGCCCAGGCTGGAGCGAACATCCTCGGCCCATCCGACATGATGGACGGGCGCGTAGGTTATATCCGACAGGTGCTCGATGAAGCTGGTTATTACGACGTAGCCATTATGTCGTATGCGGCAAAATACGCCAGCGCATTTTACGGTCCTTTCCGCGATGCCCTCGACTCGGCCCCAAAGTTTGGCGACAAAAAAACCTACCAGATGAACCCCGCCAACAGCCGCGAAGCCCTCATCGAAGCGCAGCTCGACTACGACGAAGGAGCCGATTTTCTGATGGTGAAGCCCGCTCTGGCGTATCTGGATATAATTAAATTGCTGAACGATAATTTTCATCTGCCGATTGCGGCCTATAACGTCAGTGGTGAATATGCCATGATTAAGTCGGCGGCCAAGAATGGCTGGCTCGATGGAGAGCGGGCCATGATGGAGGTGTTGCTGTCTATCAAACGGGCGGGTGCCAACGTCATTCTAACCTATTTTGCCAAAGAAGCCGCCCGACTTTTATGAGTAACCTGCTGATTCGCAATGCCCGGCTCGTCAATGAAGGGCAGATTGTAGAAACGGATGTATTGATTGAAAATGGCTTTATCGCGCAAATTAAATCGGGTTTGTCTGATGCGACTGCCGACCAGGTAATTGATGCGGCCGGGCAGTATCTGCTGCCGGGTGTGATTGACGATCAGGTGCATTTCCGGGAACCCGGTCTCACCCATAAAGCAACCATTGGTTCCGAAGCGCGGGCGGCCGTAGCGGGTGGTGTGACCAGTTTTATGGAGATGCCCAATACCGTTCCCAATGCACTGACACAGGAGTTGCTGGCCGATAAATATGCCATTGCAGCACAAACGTCGCTGGCCAATTATTCCTTTTTCATGGGGGCGTCGAATACCAATATCGACGAGGTACTACGCACCGACCCCAAAACGGTTTGTGGAATAAAAGTATTTATGGGGTCATCGACGGGTAATATGCTGGTCGATAATGAGCAGATTCTGGAAGCCCTCTTCCAGCAAAGCCCGATGCTGATTGCGACCCATTGCGAAGACGAAGCAACGATCCGCGCCAATACCGAACGATACCGGGCTGAGTATGGTGACCGCGCAACGGCCGAATTGCATCCACTGATCCGAAATGAAGAAGCCTGTCTGAAATCGTCGTCGCTGGCGGTTGACCTGGCGCGTCGGCACAACGCCCGTCTGCATATTCTGCACATTTCGACGGCCGATGAACTGGCTTTGTTTGATAATACAGTGCCTCTAACCGAAAAGCGCATAACGTCCGAAGTGTGTGTGCATCATCTATGGTTCGATAGCCGCGATTACGCCCGACTGGGTAACCTCATCAAATGCAACCCGGCCATTAAAGCACCGCATCATAAAGAAGCGTTACTGGCGGCCCTGCTCGATGATCGGCTGGATATTATTGCCACCGACCACGCGCCCCATACCTGGGACGAAAAGCAGCAATCGTACTGGCAGGCTCCATCGGGTTTGCCATTAGTGCAACATCCGTTGTTATTGATGCTCGATTTTGTGCAGCAAGGTACACTTCCCATCGAAACCGTAGTACGTAAGATGAGCCATGCTCCGGCCGACTGTTTCCAGATCGACCGACGGGGATATATCCGGGAAGGCTACTGGGCCGATTTAGTACTGGTGAATACGAATCAGCCAACATCGGTGTCAAAATCGGGTCTGTTTTATCAATGTGGCTGGTCTCCGTTGGAGGGGCATACGTTTGGGGCTTCGGTAACCCATACCATTGTTTCGGGTGAGCTGGTTTACCAGAATGGCGCCTTCTGCTCCGACCGACCTGGCCAGCGACTGGCGTTTGCGCGGTAGATTTGAAAAAATCCTGAAAAAAATCTTGTGTTGTGTTGTGCGTAAACCCTATCTTTGCAATCCCAACACGGGGAACGCGCTGCCGAAGTGGTGAAATTGGTAGACACGCACGTTTCAGGGGCGTGTGTCTTTACGGACATGCGAGTTCGAGTCTCGCCTTCGGCACAACTTAATACCCTCAGCTAGTTGAAATTCAATTGGCTGAGGGTATTTGCTTTTCTAGCGTCAACTAAATAGGACTGCTCGCTTAAGGTGCTATAGATAAGTATAGGGATAAGAATCACAAATTTCACCGTACCAGAGCGGCTAGGAAACAGAGTACGCTCTCCTGTCCGAAAACATCCATCCATTTATTTGGTTATTTAGGGATACTCGCGGGTATTAGCGGGTTCCGGTCTGATGCTATTGCCCTATAGGCTAAAGAAACTTCAATTCAGGAATGTGGGATGGATTAGCCGAACGTGCTACCGATAAGGGCATCATTTCCAGGGAGTTTGGTTGGTTATGAGCCCATTAGGTTAAATTATTACCTCTACATATGGTACTATAGTTTTACGTCAATTTTTGATATGTTTGTTGTATCTCAACCCTACGAATGAGTTCCCAGAACCTCAATACACATCAGCTCCCCCTTCTGCCTAAAGCACCTACGGGTATAATTGGCCTGGACGAAATCACCAATGGTGGCCTGCCCAAAGGAAGGCCAACCCTGATCTGTGGTGAGGCAGGCTGCGGCAAAACCCTCTTCTCACTCGAGTTTATTGCTCGGGGAGCAATGGAATTCAACGAGCCGGGCGTATTTATGGCGTTTGAAGAAAAGGCCGATGAACTGGCTGCCAACGTAGCTTCCCTGGGCTTCGACCTTCACCAGCTTCAGGCTGATCAACTCCTTAAAATTGATCATGTACACATCGACCGGAGCGAAATTGAAGAAACCGGCGAATATGACCTCAACGGCTTGTTTATACGCTTAGGCTACGCCATCGATACCATCGGAGCTAAACGGGTAGTGCTGGACACCATCGAAAACCTGTTTTCCAACCTGACCAATGAAGGGGTGCTGCGGAGTGAACTCCGACGGCTCTTCACCTGGCTGAAAGATAAAGGGGTAACCACCATTATTACGGCCGAAAAAGGCAACGGCAAATTAACCCGGCATGGCTTGGAGGAGTACGTTTCCGACTGTGTTATTCTGCTGGATCACCGGATCGACAATCAGATTTCGACCCGGCTATTACGCATCGTGAAATACCGGGGATCCGTACACGGTACCAACGAATACCCCTTTTTGATTGATTCCGAAGGGATTTCGGTTCTGCCTATTACTTCCCTTACGCTGGATCATCCGGTATCGAGCGAACGGCTTTCGTCGGGTATACCAGCGTTGGATCAAATGCTGGAGGGCAAAGGGTTTTTCAGAGGAAGCAGCATTCTGATTTCGGGAACGGCCGGAACGGGTAAAACCAGCCTGGCAGCCTCCTTTGTTCATGCGGCCTGTCAGCGTGGAGAGCGGGCGCTGTATCTGGCTTTTGAAGAGTCGCCCCAGCAGATTTGCCGCAATATGCAGTCCATTGGAATGAATCTTCAGGGGTATATTGATAAAGGTCTATTGTCTTTTCAGGCATCGCGCCCCACGCTTAATGGACTGGAAATGCACCTGGTAACGATTCATAAACTCGTTACTAAGTTTAAGCCGCAGGTCGTTGTGCTGGATCCGATCACCAATCTGGTTACGGTTGGCTCCCTGCGCGAAGTGCGGTCTATGCTGATTCGGCTGATCGATTTCTTACAGGCCGAACAGATTACCGTTGTCTTTACGGCGCTTTCGCTGAATACGGTGATCAATGAACAGACCGACGAGGGCGTATCATCGCTGGTAGATGCCTGGTTACTGGTGCGGGATATAGAATCGAACGGCGAACGGAACCGGGGGTTGTATGTCATGAAATCCAGAGGAATGAAGCATTCGAATCAGGTGCGGGAGTTTGTCATTACCGACGAGGGGTTGAATCTGATCGATGTGTATCTGGGTGCTGAAGGGGTATTGGTGGGTTCGGCGCGGGAAGCTCAGCAGTTGCAGGAAGTTACGGGAGTTGCTCTGCGTGATCATGCGGTTTCGCGGAAAGACCGCGAAATTGAACGGAAACGGCATGTTCTGGAGTCGAAAATTGCCAGCCTGAAAGAAGAGTTTGAGTCGCTTCAGGAGGAACTCAATAAATCGTTTACGGAAGAGGAACTGCGCAAAGAAATCATGGAGCAGAACCGGGAGCAGCTTACCCGTAATCGGCACAGTGGGCAATAAAGCGTATCCTTTAGTCATAGTTAATGAATGGACCAGCCAGAAGATGTTTGGGAATTACGGCTCTATGTGGCCGGCAAAACGGTAAAATCAGTAACGGCCCTGAACAATTTGAAGAAATACTGCGAAGAACATTTGCCGGGGAAGTATGTTATTGAAGTAATCGATCTGTTAGTGCAACCGCAGCTAGCTGCTGGCGATCAGATTCTGGCTGTACCTACACTGGTAAAAAAAGTGCCTGAGCCTATCCGAAAGATTATTGGTGACTTATCCAATGAAGAGAAAGTGCTGGTGGGTTTAGATATTCGCTCGGCGAAGTAAGAAGGCTATGAGTGAACCATCAGAGGCTGCTGATCTTGAATTGGAGGATCGCAATGATATGTATCAACTGCGTTTGTTTGTCGCTGGCGCGTCGAGCCATTCCGTTCGGGCCATTGCCAATATTAAACGCATTTGCGACACGCACCTGATAGGACGGTACTCGCTGGAAATAATTGATGTCTATCAGCAAAAACAGTTGGCCGAATCGGTACAACTGATTGCGTTGCCCTTGTTGATCAAACAGGCTCCCTGGCCAGAACGTCGGTTCATAGGTGATCTGTCCGATACAGCTAAGGTAATCAAAGGATTAGGTATTATCAGTTGATGAATCCACCCAATACATACGAGCAATTAGTTGCGGAAAATGATCTGTTGCGTATCCAGCTAGAGGAAGCGATGGAAACGATTCTGGCAATTCGTACGGGGCAGATCGATGCGTTGGTCGTGGAAGGCAGTCAGGGACATGAACTCTACACCCTGAAAACCGCCGATCAGACGTACCGGGTGTTCATCGAAACCATGCACGAAGGTGCCGTAACGCTCGACAGCCAGGGCCTTATTCTCTACAGTAATTCCACCTTTGCGGCTATGGTTGGCCAGCCGCTCTCCAGCGTAATCGGGATTCCGTTTATCAATTGCATTGCTCCCGATTATTTGACCACCTACAACGCTTTTTTTGAGCAGAGCTGGCAAAGTTCCACGAAGCAGGAAATGAGTTTGAAACAGGGCGATACTGGCAGCGAACTTATTTGTTTCGTATCGGCCACGCCCCTGGTGCTGGATGAGGGCCCTTGCCTGAGTTTGATTCTGACCGACCTGACGCTCCAGAAGCAAATGCAGGCTCAGCTAAAAATCAGCAATCAGCAACTGGTCAATCTGAATGCAACGCTGGTATTGGCCAACCAGTCTCTGAACCGATTGAATCTGAACCTTAAACAGTTTGCCTACATCGCCAGCCACGATTTGCAGGAACCCCTGCGCAAAGTGCAGCAATTCGGCGATCTGTTGAAAAATCAGTACAGTAGCCAATTAGGGGAAGGTGTAAATTTTCTGAATCGGATGCAGTCGGCGGCTAGTCGCATGTCCACGCTGATTAAAGATCTGCTCAGTTATTCGCGTATTTCTACCCAGCCAGAAGCTCTTCAGCCCGTTTCGCTCAATGAAGTAGTCAACCTGGTGTTGACCGATCTGGAGTTACGCATCCAGGAAACCAATGCCCAGATTGACGTAGGTTCACTGCCAACAGTCATGGGCGATGCTTCTCAACTGGGGCAGTTGTTCCTGAATTTATTGAGCAACGCCTTAAAATTTCGTCAGCCCGATAATGCGACAACTTCACCTTTGATCCGTTTGGAGGCCAGCTGTATAGCCATTACCGATTTGCCCGATTCCATAACGCCTGCGGGTGTGGTTCAGGCGTATTATCGCATTGATGTTTCAGACAATGGTATTGGTTTCGACGAAAAATACCTGGACCGAATCTTTCAGGTTTTCCAGCGATTACATGGTCGAAATGAATTTTCTGGAACCGGAATTGGATTGGCAATTTGTGAAAAAGTAGCGACCAATCATGGAGGTGCCATTACGGCGAGTAGTCAGTTGGGGCAAGGGTCTGTATTTAGTGTGTATTTACCGGCCTGGCCAGCCGAAAATCTACCCCGGCCAACATAAAAATCAGCTGCAAACATACCCGTTATCATCGGCCACGTTTACGGTGATGCTTGGCTAACTACCTGTATTGGCGCGATTGTAAAGCCCAGGTTCATTTCGCCCCTGAGACCAAAAATTTACCTACATGACAAAAAAGGTAATCTCATGCAGCTAAAAGCTCGTTAGTTAGGCCATCCCAGGGGCTTGAAGGGTGTTCGCTGGTCGATGGGGGCGCAGAGGGCCGTGGGAGGCCGTGCGGGACCGCCCACGATAAACGTAGGCCAGGCCGATGGAAGTGGTTCGGGATTGGGAATACGGCCATTAAGGGCGTAAAACAAGGTAGGGGGAACGCCTACGGCATCTTTCCGGTCGATGTAATACGGTTTAACAAAAACGGATGAGGCCGTAAAGTACCCAACTACCTGCTCTTTCGGATTGCTAAGGTTATGGACATTACCCGCTAGTGCCGTTGGTGGTGTATCGGCGAGTCCCCCCGTATTTCCTGTTTGCTGCTGATAGGCACTGAAATACTGATGAGCGTCTTTGGTGAGGGCACTCTGCCGGATATGTACTAAGCACGGACTGCGCTGATAAAAGGGGATATGTGCCACTGGCCGCTTAATAATGAGCCCACCATTGCTGTACTGATCACTGAAAACATTGATCGTATGGCTATGAATAATTTCCCAACAGCTACTTCGGCAGGGATAATCAAAGTTTCTGCTCTGAACATACGCATAAGCCAGCGAGCCGCTGCCCTTGGGTGGATAGATACAATCGTCAAATGACTGATCGGTCGATTGGTACGTGCCATTGGATAAAGCCACAACGGCATTAACCGCATAGATACCTTCATAGCACGTATGGCACCAGGCCTGAGATTCGTAGAGTGTCCAGTCCCATCGGTAATAGTTAGCCTGATCGACAGGGTCCTGTGTGGTCAGAAATACATCATGGCCAGCGGTATAGACATTATCGGCGAAAGGTGGTGAAACACTGGTCGGGTTGAATTGTACCGCAAGCTGGTCAATGGGTGGCACTGCGGGCATACGCTGTTGTGTTGAGCTATAATCCGTTCCATCGGCGAGGGTAAAGCGGAGCTGGTAGCTATGCCCAACCTGCCCTTTAAAATCGCCAGGGAGCTGGTAAAGACCATCCTGCGTTTCATGACAGGGAATTTCCCGGCTGGAATCCTCTATAACCCTGACCTGGGCCCTGGTAACAGGCGAATTACCGAAACGGCCGGTGAGTGGGTCACTTTGCGATCGACTGATCCGAATAGTCATTAGCTCGGCCAGATCGGTAATGGTACCGTCGACCACAAGGACATCGACCCGATTCGACAGGTTCTGGTCGATTGAATCCACGCAGCCCAGCGGTAAGGCCAACGTGAGCAAAACCAGTAGAAAAGCCGTTGAGCGCATAAATCGGTTACCGGTTCACAATGTCTAGCTTGCCTTTTGAATGTCGCTGGTAGCCAGCCAGGAAGGCAATGCTTAGCGTAACTCCGCCTAAAAAACAAGACGCCGGTAATAGAAGTGGAGACTAGCTTTTATTTACTGGAACCTGTCCGCAATCTATGGGTAAAAGCTAGTTGAGGCTGTATGTTCAGGACTATGATTGTTGCCTGATGATGGTACTTAGTATAAAAATCACTTCCAAAAATGAAGCTGCACCAAGGCTACGCTTCAACATGGCTTTTTCCAAAACAAGCTCATTGAGTCTATCCAGCAAGGTTGGCCAAAGGCTTTTTGGTTTAATTCGGTTTAAAAGGAGGGTAAAGCGTACATTGAGGTTCAGCTCGACCCATAAATTGTATAATAGGATCGCTATACCTACGGTTGAAATGACAAGTATTCCAGTACTACAATCCAAGTCGGTCCACACGGTCTATTATAGGGTTTACTAATTGATTTGAAAGAAGAGATAATCTGGTAATCCGGTATCGAATGATTTTAAGCGGGTAAGATCAAAAAATGCTGGTCGAGGGAGAGGGCACTTACTTCGTAATAAGAACCAACCATAAACCGAAAGGGGGGGCTAGGATGAAGCGATGCCTTTTCAACAAACCATTGAGTAAAGAGATACATAGGGGAGAAGATTAGTTATTTCATTTATTCTTTTGACGGCTTTTTTTTATAAAGTCATGTTTTGTCGACTACAAAAAATTAATTTATTGCGTAGATGTAAAAAATAAGCCTGTTTTTAAGTTAGTAGATGCCTGTTGTTGGTAAACATTTTTTAGTTGTGATATTTTTTTCCGAGAGTGCATTGTAAACTGTGGCACGGCTGATACGAGCGTCTGATTATCTACTATGGAATCAGCCTTGCCACAGTTCGGCGAGCAGGATCGCTAGGTGAGTTGAAACGCCATCGGGTGCAGACACTGGCGAACCAATAGGGAAGTCTTTAAGAAGTGGGCCAACAAAAATAAGCCCCACCAAGGTTGACGGGGCCTATCAATTTAGGTTGGCATTTCGGAAAGCACCTTTGAGTAACTTTCAATCGACAATACGCGATTGACTGTTAAGTGGTTGCGTCTACTGAAAAAACTTGTGAGCCAATATTATATGAGGTGTACCGATCTGGCTTAGCAGATGAGCCTGTATGGTATAGGCCTGGCCTATTTTAAAGTTCCCGGCTGATTCGCTCGTTATATAAATCGAGTTCGGAATCGTTAATAGAGGTTGAATTGTGTTCCAGCTCCATCAGGGCTGCCCATCGCCGATCACTCGTTGTAGCCACAAATGCTTCGAAGTGCAGCTCGTTCGTAAGCCAGTCGATTGGAAAAGGCTTACCGTCGGCCAGGGCAATAGCAACCAGCGAATCATAAATCTCCCGAGCTTCTGCTTCACAGGATACGGACGACCAAAGGCTGTTATAGGCATGACAGACATTATCCAATTGATCAGCACTGGCATTCCAGAAACAGATTAGTGGCTGACTTATACAAGCGTAGATCGAAATTGTATTCTTGCTCAGAAACATAGCATATGTTTAAAGCTGCTTATTCATTAATCATGCCAAATGCCCAGGATTAGATTCCACAAATGGCCTCCAGTAGGTTTTTTACCGGTAGGTGCACATGAGTAATAACTTGAATTGTAATTATGTATAGCGTGATATAACAAAAAACGCTGGCTCTAGAAGAGTCAGCGTTTATAAACTATATGTCTACTTTACTACACTATTTGCGAGTGGATCATTATTTAAACAATAAAGGCAATATTTGTGCCAAATGGTAACATTTCTAAATTACTGGCCTGTAGATGAATAGATTACCATTTGTGTGGAGGGTGATCAAACCTTAACGGCCACCAAGTGGGAACAGATAGCCGATCGATAGCATTGCGTTCTGAGGCTTTGTTGTACTTCCATCTTCGTGGTCAGCCATAAGATAGCTATAACGACCTTCGAGTAGTAGTTTGCCGGGGCCAGCCTGTAAAGAAACGCCAGCACCGCCTGCCAAACCATAAAAGAATCGGCCTTCGCCAGTCATGTCAATTGCCTGTGAGTCACGTTGGCCACCTTCCTGAACGGATATAGTACCACTGGATACGTAGCTGCCAACAGGACCAGCATTAACAAAAAATCGGAGATTAGGCTGACCAAAGGCAACTTTGAGCAGCACAGGAACCTCTACCAGGTTGTATTTTAGCTGCAGGTAATCAGAGCCCAACGTAAAACGTACACCGTATTGGCTGTATAAAATTTCGGGCTGTACCGAAAAAGTTGGACCGCCAATATTGAAGACAACCCCTCCATGGAAGCCCATAACTCGGGCAAGCTGTACACCTTGTCCTACAGCCGTAGGATCTGCTCCGCCTATAGTACTGAAATTTCCTCCAAATCGTAAACCCATATGAAAGTGGCTTTGACGAGCATATGCTGGCCGTGCGGGAGTAACATGTGTCGATTGCTGACGCGTCATGGCGGGTTGTGCAGGAGCTGTTTTGGCTGGTTCAGTATACGTTGGTTGAACAGCGGCTGGTGCTGGCGTTTCAGGGGCTACCTGTGCGGGAGCAGGGGCTGGAGCGGCCACAACCTTCTTCTCGGCAGGGGCTATTGTATGGGTAGCGGTTGGCCGGGTAGTGGTAGACCGGGAAGCCGAAGCAACCGGTTTACGAACTGTGGTTTTGGTCTGTGCCGACAGACTAAGTGGCAATAAGGCCAGGGCGATTATCCAGAAATGATTCTTCATCGTTCTTTCGTTTTTGTTGTTTATGGTTCGAAATTAGATGACACGTCTGGGGCAGCCGCTGGTGGTTCGGCTGAACTGGAAGATTGATAGGGTCAACAGGTTAAAAAGCCCGTTGAGTTGATCAGGCGCAGAATTACATTATGACGTTCTAGACGTTAGAGATCTTGTGATGGCCAGTAGCGTTATTTGGAGGAGATATATTTTAGTACTTATTCAGCAGGTTGCTTTTGCGTAATATGAAATAAACTAAAATTCCCGCAACCATACCAGCAAAGGCCCCTAAGGATCCCCACCCGATGTCTTCCCAACTTGGAAAACGTGATGGAATTAGTAACTGACCTGCTTCGGCCAGGGCCACGATGACCACGAGAATTAGCCAGATTATGGCCCATCGATAGAAAGGGCGAGGGTGTGATGAGGGAATTACACCGCCGGCAAAACCCATAAAGAAAAAAGGAACAGCCGTTCGGAGATTTCCATTCTCATGTTTATCGGTCCAGCGCGTCAACCACTCGGGCATAAACCAGAGGTTTTTGAAATCATAACTGGGTTGCCAGCTTAAATAGAGGATAAAGGCAACACCCAAAAAAAGAAGTAGGTAAAGAATTCGCATACGAGCTGGCAGGTGTTACAGATTGTTGAAGAAGGCAGTATGATCATCTACAACCTACGTTGGATAAAACCAGTCGAAAAATAGTAATATTAATCGTTATTGGTATATGGTAAATTTTAGTTTACTATGCCTGGGCTTCGCCGTATGCCTGCTATGATTTGGGTAATAACCAACCTAACGATTTTGGCCTGTACAGAGAATGTCAGCAGGAGAAAGAGGAAAGGGAATGGATAATGGATAATGGATAATGGTATGCTGAGTTTTCATTAACCATTATCCATTAGCTCTTAGTTATTTTTCAGTGTTGCCAGAAAGCTTACCACATCCCGGATTTCGCGCTTGGTGAGCAGATACTTCATATCCGGCATACTCGACGGTGCGTAGGTTGTTTTGGCAATCTGGTCTTTCTTGATTTTCAGATCCGGTTCGTCCCCACTTTTCAGCACGATTTCCGAATCGGTTTCTTTCTGCACAATACCGCTGAGGGTTTTTCCATCCTTCATCTCAATGGTAGCTGTTCCGAAACCGGGAGCTAGTCGGGCACTCGGATTAACGACCGCTTCCAGCAATTGCTCTCGCGTCAGGCGATTGGCTACACCGTTGAGTCGTGGTCCTGCGTTGCCACCCAGGTCGTCGTAGGAATGGCAGCGTATACATTGAGCCGTCTGGTGACGGAAGAATATCCGTCGGCCTTTGTCGGGTTCACCACCAAATAGACTAGCCTGATAGGAAGCCAGTACGGCATCGGGCGACTGTTTAGCCAAAATTGCCTTATGTTGCGCTATCAGTTGCGGTGACTTGGTTTCGGTAATGGCCTCTTCCAGTTCCAGACTCAAATCCACAGGTAATTTGCCGGTTGATAGATCTGATAAAAGCTGATCGAAAATGGTTTTCGTGCTGGCAATCGGCATTTTTCCTAGTGTAACCAGCGCTGCCTGTTTTTCTTCAGTGGAGTGTGTTTGCAACACATCTTTCAGTTGAGCCACCATCTGATCTTTAGGCATACTGGTTTTACTGATAAGGTCCAGGGCGGCAACCCGTACCCGTTTATCCTTATCGGCCAGAGCTTTTTCGATGGCCTGACCAATTTGCCGGTCGTTCAGTGCGGCCAATGCCCGGAGTGCTTCTTCCCGAATTTCGGCCTCGCGGTCGTTTTTGAGCCGGTCCATAAGAACGGGCCCCGCTGCACTCAGCGATAATTTGCTAATGGCCCGAATCGCGCTCCGACGCAAAGGCAACTCTGAATTGGTCGCCATGGCTGTGTACAGTTGAGAGGATTTGGTCTTTAACACCGCTGGGTCGCGGGTTATAGGACCTCGGTAGCGCCCATCGACCCGGTCAAGCAGCGATGGCTTGGCCCAGGTGCTTAGCGCGTCCAGGGCTTCAGCGCGTAAGGCCACTGGATTGCCGTCGGTGTTGGCATAGCCAATTAGGTTTTGCATAGCTTCGGCCGTGCCGACCCGCAGGTTGGCATTAATGGCCCGGCGAATGAGCGGTTCGTTGGTAAACTTGGTTTTGGCCAGTATGTTGCCCAGTGCCGGTAAAGCTTGCGGAATGGATAAGTCGTCGTTGATGCCACGAGCCGCTTCGGTTACCACAAATTCATCGCTATCGTTCAGGAATTTGGCAATGCCGGGGTTCTGCATCCGGCGTAAAGCCACAACAGCAGCAATACGCACCGCCCGCGATGGATGGTTTGCCAGAGCAATGATCGGTTCTGCCTTGCCCATACGGGCCAGTGCCAGACTACCTGCATGGCGGATGTAGGTGTCTTCATCCTTGTTAGCTTCAAGCAATGAAATGATTGGCTGAATGGCCGGGACATAGGCGATACGTCCCAGGGCTTCAGCAGCAAAAAAACGAGTGCGTGCGTTCTCATCTTTCAGCATCGGAACCAGTGCCGAACCGGCAGCGGCATACCGCATATCACCCAGCCAGCGAGCTGCCTGTGCCCGAATTTCAGGATCGCTGTCTTTCAGGTAAGGCATGAGTCGCTGGGCGTATTTGGCATCTTTACGCGCCAGTTGGCTAAAGCCCCAGATGCTATGCACGCGTGCCAGTTGATGCTCGGTCTGCTGAAGCATTTGCCCGAAGACCGTAGCGCCCGCATCGCCCCGCTTTACCAGCTCGAACTGTGCCTTCTGCCGAACGCGCATATCGGCATTTTTGAGGTAGCTGCTCAATTCGCTTACAGGTGTTTTGCTAAAATTCTGTGCCAGTAACTTTTTGGTCAATGCCCGCTCTGCCCAGTTGGCACCGTCTTTATCATCGAGTTTCCAGACACGACCGTAATCTTTGGTATCCCAGCCGTTGATCCAGTCGGCAATGTACATAGCACCATCGGGCCCGAAGTCGATACCGGTTGCCAACACGCTGCCGAGAATTTTTTTCGATTTGTCTAACTCAAACGACGCACCTTTAGGCTTAAGGGTAAAGGCATGAATACCCGAAGCCGCCGGGTTACCAACAAATTCAGCGATGAAAAAGGTATTTTTATACTTCGGACTCAGCGCAGTACCGGGATTATAAAGCATGCCGGTCGGACCGCTGACGAAATTGGCCAGTGGTGGGAGAATATAAGCGGCCTGCCCGTCGAACCGGGGTTTAAACATCTGCTCGTCCATCCAGACCTTATAGGTATTGTTCAGCGGATCGCGGTATTTGCCGTACTGCCAGTTGCTACGCCAGCCCGTATCCGATCCGTTGACGATATACACCAGCCGTTCTTTTTCGCCCGGATGGTCGCCATCATTGTCTTCGCTGATCAGGTTGCCGTATTCGTCGAAAACAAATTCGTGCGTGTTCCGAACACCATAGGCAAACACTTCAAAATCACTACCGTCAGGATTCGAACGGACGACCACACCGCTGTTGGGATGCTCCCACTTTTTGCCGTCAGGACCAACGCCATTAAACCCAATGTCGCCGATTTGCCAGTAGATACGTCCGTCGGGGCCCATTTCTACGCCTGACAGGCCATGACCGCTAAAGCCGATATGGACGCCATAACCGTGTGAGAGAGACTTCTTCTCGTCGGGAATACCATCGCCGTTTTTATCACGTAGTCGCCAGAGGTCCGGTGCTACCGTGACGTACAAATCGTTTCCATCCGACAAAACCCCACCCATAACGTCGGTCGTTTCATCGTGGAAATCATTTATTACCTGTTTCGACAGATCGGCTACGCCATCGCCATTGGTATCTTCGAGCCGGAAAACCTGCTCTCGTTCCACCGTCATGTCGCGCCAGTCGTGCGACCCATCGCCATTTACATCTTTAAGCCACTCGTTCTTCTTGCTATTGGCGGGCGACAGAACCTTGTGTAGAAACGCCCGTTTGTCTTCAACCGTCTGAAGCCGATTCGATTCGATTTCCCAATCCTGATGCCCGCGAATGTCAAACTCCGAATTTTTCTGCCGATTGGTACGGGTGTAATAAAGTCGTCCCAGGTCGTCTATATCGATGCCAATTGGGTCAGAAACCAGCGAGTCGACACCCCAAAGTTTCAGCGTAAGGCCATCGGCCAGTTGGGGTTTTACCAATGCTTCAACGGCATGGGCCATTTCGGCGGCTTTAGCGGGGGGCAGTTTTTTGATACGCTGGCTAACCGGGTCATCCATGAATCCGGTAATTCCTACCCAGGTGGTAAGACCAATGGCAGCCAATGGAAACAAGGAGTGCCGGAGCGGAAAGCGAGTTATTTTTTTCATGCAATGAATTGATACGTCAGGCAGATTGAATGTGTCATGCCAGGTTGTTTGTACATTCCTAACGACCAATGGATAAAGGGATTTTGGGGGTGTTTATAACTTACCAATCGTTTAAAACTTTTGGAGAGTTATTTGTCTCCCTTTGAGCTCGCTTTTCGAAAATGGTTTTCGTTGAAGAATAAGGCTAGAGATGATGAAGACGAACGGCGTATTTTATAAAACTATTCATGAGTATTAATTTCTCCAGATTAATAACAGTATCAGTTGAGCCTGTTTAAACTTTTCGTTTTGTAGAAAATGTAAGACTCTTTTTTGTCATTCTGACCGGGACGCGTAGTCGAAGGAGGAATCTCAAGCTTGACTAATGAGCGATTTGAGATTCCTCCTTCGACTACGCGTCCCGGTCAGAATGACAAAAAATCGATCCAGTTATAGCGAAAATTAGAAAGTTTAAACAGGTTCGTTGCCTAAAGCGACAATAACAAGCTTACCGACGCATAGTTGATCCAGAAGCCAAACTAGACTGGCTTTAGGATAATGTAGTTTTATGTGCATTATTCCTAAACGATCTCGCAAACAAATGGTTTTGTAGTAAATCCTTAGCAGATCAAGTTCAGATTATCTGGACAAGAAACCTGAATTGCTGTGGATACGGCATTGGCGATCAGGAACAGACTACGCTCAGTATCACCATTCAAACTGATTTAGTTAACGTAAAAAAACAATGGCATCTGGCATTTTTGCAGTTCTGGACGATATAGCGGCTTTAATGGACGACGTGGCGTTGGCCACAAAAGTAGCGACACGAAAAACGGCTGGCATACTAGGAGACGATCTGGCCGTAAATGCGGAAAAAGCTACAGGATTCCTGGCAGATAGAGAGTTACCTATACTGTGGTCAATAACAAAAGGTTCTCTGCTTAACAAGCTTATCATCGTTCCGATTGCTCTACTTCTGAATGCATTCGTTCCGGTTGCCATTACTATCGTCCTCCTACTGGGCGGTTGCTATCTGGCCTACGAGGGTGCCGAAAAAATAATCGAATCCATCGGTAAATCGAAAAAGAGTGCTCGGCCTGCAACCTCGGAAGACTCTCAGGGACAATTGGCCACTGACCATGAAAAAGCCAAGATAAAAGCCGCTATTACTACTGACTTCATTCTGTCGGTAGAAATTGTCATCATTGCGTTGGGGTCGGTTACCGAGCAACCATCAGTGATTCAGATCGCGACGGTATCGGTAGTGGCCTTACTGGCTACGGTTGGGGTGTATGGACTGGTAGCGCTCCTCGTACGAATGGATGATGCGGGACGCCAGTTGATCAACTGGTCGAATGATAAAGGAATTCTCAGCAAGCTCGGACATGGACTGATCGGGGCACTGCCGATTATCATCAGGCTCTTAAGCATAGTGGGGACCGTTGCCTTGTTGCTGGTAGCCGGTGGCATATTTGTGCACAATCTACACGTCCTGCATACATTTCTTCCTGGCATTCCTTCATTTGTAAAAGAACTTGGTATTGGGCTGATTGTGGGGTTAATGATTGCTGGCCTTATTACCTTGTTTAAGTTGATTGGCCGACCCTCCAAAACGTATACGGTTAACCAGTAAACTAGTGAACCGGAGCGCTGTATTGATCTGCTATATAGTTCTATAGCAGCTATTTATGTGGAGGGCGTTCGTTTTATTTAGTTTGGGAATTATAGGTTTTTTATAGGAGTCATTTGTTGTCATTGGTCATCTGCTTCGCTGTGATTAATAGCCAATCATTTTTTGACATAGAACCTGTTTAAACTTTTTCTTTTGTGGAAAATACTAGCCTGTTTTTGTCATTTCGACGCAGGAGAAATCTCAAGCTTGACTAATAAGCGACTTTGAGATTCCTCCCTCCGGTCGGAATGACAAAAAATCGATCCAGTTATACCGAAAGTTAAAAAGTTTAAACAGGTTCATAATAATCATTAATGACTCCTAATGACAGCAAATGACCAATGATCGAGCTTTTCATCGCTTACTGATGGCCGAGAATAGAAAATCCAGCGCAGCGCTGTCGGTCATTGGCGATGCGGTTGTTTTATCGCCAAAGGCCATAATCTGCTTGTCTTTCGCCGAATAGGTGGGCCACTGTGGAAGCCCTTTTCCGTTTGGATTACCAGTCTTAATAAAATTGGCAAAGTAGGCTGACATATTCCGGGCCAGTTCGGCATCGGTGGGTTCCAGCGGACGAAGCTTATGATCGATGAATTTGAGGTTGTCGTAGGCATAGGCGACCTCACCGGTATGAAAAGCGCCATAACGAGCATACTCACCCGTAGCCGGAATCTTTCGGGTGAATCGGTAAACGAATACGGGTTTGCCTTCTTTGCTGGCAATATTGGCCCAGGTATAGTTCTGCGCACCAAAAATCATATCTCGGGAAATACGCATTTGCGAGGTTGACGCTTCGGCATCGGTTCCGCCTGGGTAATATTTCAGAAACTGCTCTGCTTTGTCGCCATACTGTTGTTCGATCTGTTTACGATAAGCTTCCGCATTTTTCGGCGGGCCAGACGATAAGCCTTCATCTTCGTTCCAGCCCGTTAATAGAGTAATGTTGTTTTCGTTGCCAGCCGCAAAAATGGCCGGTATAGATTCGGGTAATACGTACCCATCGATGATTGGACCGCGCCCCTGGGCTTTTTTAATGATTTCTTCAGCCGGTTTGGCCCGCAATTCGGCCAGCGACGATGCGCCCAGTGCCTGAGCCATTTTCAGGCCAGCCTCTTCGCCCTGCTGGAGCGTTGGATGTGGATTGGCAAAGCTGGCTCCGCTTTCGGCAATGGCTTTTTTGAACAGCCCTTTTGCCAGTGGAGTGGCCACCAGGCAGTTTACGCTCATCGAACCGGCCGACTGCCCGGCAATGGTTACGTTGTCCGGGTCACCGCCAAACTGAGCGATATTTTTCCTGACCCATTGCAAAGCTGCTACCTGATCCATCAGACCATAATTACCTGATGCCTGGTGGCCCGATTCTTTGGTAAGTTCGGGATGGGCAAAGAAGCCAAACGGCCCTACGCGGTAGTTGGCGCTAACAAAAATGATCCCCTTTTTAGCGGTAGCTTCACCGTCGTAAATAGCGCAGCCAGTGCCGCCACTACCAAACCCTCCACCATAAATCCAGACCACTACAGGTCGTTTTTCACTTGTTGTTTTTGCACCTGACCATACATTTAGATACAGACAGTCTTCGCTGATGGGTTCTTTGGGGATCAGAAACTCGGCGCTCCACGGGCCGAACGGATTTGGTGTTCCCTGCATCGGACTGGGTCCAAAAGCATTGCATTTGCGAACGCCCGACCAGGACTTTACTGGCTGCGGTGCTTTCCAGCGCAAGTCGCCAATCGGTGGAGCGGCAAACGGAATGCCTCGGAAAATGTGTACGTCACCATCCTGGCTGAGGGTACCGGAAATCATACCACCCTCCACTTTTACGGTATCAAAATCTTTGTGGCTAGAGGTGAAAGCTGCTAGCCCGAGCAGGACTAGAAATAAAATAGAACGAGTTGTTTTCATTATAGGGTCTATTATGGAATAGCAACTTGATTTGCTTTCAGTATTTTACTGAAAAATAACACCTGATAGGGTAGCGAATTTTCCCAGTATTCCCAGGTATGAGCACCGGGCCGTTCGGTATAGTCGTGTGGCGTTTTGTTTTCCATGAGTTGCTGGTGCAGATCGCGATTGCCTACAATCAGAAAGTCATCAACACCAATGTCGAAAATCAGAGGGAGACCGTTTTTCTTAAGCTGATCGGCCAGCGTCACTATTGTATAGCCCGGATAGGGTGTGTTGCCGTCTTTCGGTGGACCCAGCAGCTTCGCAAAATTTTCCGAGCGGGATTTGGCAAAGTCGGCGGGTACTTTCCAGGTGGCCGTGTTGATGTTCATAACGCCACTCATACTACCAGCTGCCGAGTACAGGTCAGGATGGCGGCTGGAAATGAACATGGCTCCATGGCCACCCATGCTTAAGCCTGCAATTATTCGGCCTTTGCGGTCGCGAATAGTGCGGTAGGTATTGTCGATTTTATCAATCAGCTCTTTGGAGATAAACGTCTCGAACTGACTGGTTTTGACCAGTGGGCTGTCGAAGTAATAACTCGTTGGATCGCCGTCGGGCGTAACGATAATCAGGTTGTACTGGTCGGCCAATCGGTGGAGTAAGGTCTTGTCTGCCAGCTTTGTTAGCCAGTCACGAAAACTACCTGTGCCGCCATGAAGCAGGTAAAGTACCGGGAAAGGCGTCGTATCCCGTTTTTTTGCCTTTACGTATCGTTCTGGCAGTATGACCGCTGCCCGGAGCGTCCGGTTCATGCTGGTACTCGGTACATCCAGCGTATCGACCTTAGCCGCCTGAACTTGTATGGCCAGGAGGCAACTTAGTGCGCTGATAAGAATTCTGATATACATGGATACGTGGGTTTATTGAGCGATTGACCCATTGGCTTTCAGCGTATTGCTGAAAAATAGAACATGGTTGGGCAATGAATTTTGCCAATACTCCCAACTGTGTCCGCCCGGCCGTTCGCTGTAATCGTGAGGAGTTTGATTAAAGACGAACCTACGGTGCAACTCCCGATTGGGCTCGATCAGGAAATCATCGACGCCACAGTCAAAAATCAGTTTCTGGTCATTGGCTTTCAGCTTGTCGGCCAGATTAATGACTGAAAACGTCGCGTAGGTATCCGGTACCTGATCAATAGGACCCAGTATTTTCTCAAATTCCAGTTTGATACCTTTAGCAATGTCGGGTGGCAGTTTCCAGCTTTGCATGTCGGGGTTGAGCGCGCCACTCATGCTACCGGCTGCACAGTAGAGGTCAGGATGGCGGGCAGCCAATAAAAGCGATCCATAGCCGCCCATACTCAAGCCCGTAATGACCCGGCCCTTACGGTCGCGGATAGTGCGGTAGGTATTGTCTAGTTTAGAAATGACTTCTTTGGTCAAGTACGTCTCGAACTGGCTGTCTTTTCTGACCGGGCTATCCAGGTAATAACTGAATACCTCGCCTTCCGGCATGGCAATGATAAGATTGTACTGATCGGCCAATCGCTGAATCAGAGTTTTATCCGGCGTTTTCGTGATCCAGTCATTAAAATGGCCATAGCCCCCGTGAAGAAGATACAACACCGGGTAATTGGCCTTACTTTTCGCATAGGATTCGGGCAATACAACCACCGCCCGCATGGTCTTTTGCATCACGGCACTCGGCACGTCCAACGAATCGACTTTGGCCGCAAATGAAGATACCGTTATTACGAAGCTAAGGCCGAAAAGAAGCGTTTTTATCATTGTATTCAGCATATTGACTACAGTGTAATAATTTTTGTCATTCCGAGGTACGAGGAATCTTCGGATACGTATAGCTCTTTCTCCTTCACCTGAAGATTCCTCGTACCTCGGAATGACAATAAACATTCAAAGACTTTAATAACGCTGTATTTATTGGGCAATTGTGCCGTTGGCTTTTAAGACCTTCTGGAAAAACAACAGATGATAGGGCAGTGAGTTTTGCCAGTACTCCCAGGTATGCCCGCCCGGATGTTCGGTGTAGTCGTGCTCGACTTTGCTGTAGACCAGTCGACGGTGTAGCTCACGGTTTGGCTCGATCAGGAAGTCATCGACTCCACAATCAATGATTATCTTCTGGCCGTTGGCCTTCATTTTGTCGGTCATATAGACGACGGAGTTGGCTGCGTAATTGTCGGGTGTTGAGCCTATTGGCCCCAGAATCCGACTGAATCCTTCCTCAACTCGTTTCTCGAACGTCGGGTCGATACGCCAGGTTTTATAATTCAGATCGACAGCGCCACTCATGCTACCAGCCGCACAGTAAAGCTCAGGATGCCGCGTGGCCAGATACAATGCGCCGTGCCCGCCCATACTCAAGCCCGTAATGACCCGGCCTTTGCTGTCACGGATAGTGCGGTAGGTATTGTCGATCTTACCAATTACCTCTTTCGTCAGGTACGTTTCGAACAGATTGTCTTTCTGCGTCGGGCTATCCAGATAACCGCTGAGTCGGTCGCCTTCGGGCATCACAATGATCAGGTTGTATTGGTCGGCCAGCTTATGAATCAGCATCTTATCGGGCGTTTGCTTGAGCCAGTCGCTAAACTGACCTCCTCCACCATGCAGCAGATAAAGAACCGGATAAGGCATTTTGCTATTCGCATACGACTCGGGAAGCACAACGGCCGCCCGCATGGCCCGATTCATGGCAGCACTCGGCACATCCAGCGTGTCGACTTTAGCGCTGAAACCCAATAGGGGCAAGGTAAGGAAACTGAAGTAAGTAAAAAGACGAATGATACACATGTGACTCAATTTGAACAGGCTGATCCTTGATTCATAAATAATACTACCTTTATGTCAAAAGTACGTAAAGAAGTATTACGTCAGCAGTACACACCGATTTTTGTTGTAAAATTTTATGATTGATTATAACCATCCGGCGTTTCAATATTATCAGAGCGTATCTGAGCAATGCATCCATTATCTGTCGATCGATGGGGTGATCTTTGGGTTTCATCAGAATCAGCTCAAAGTCCTGTTGTTGCGCTGGAAGGGCACAAACGAGTGGAGCTTACCGGGTGGATTTATCCAGAAAACAGAATCGGTTGATCTGGCTGCGCAACGGATCATAAAAGAACGTACTGGTTTACAGACGCTTTATTTGCAACAGTTTCATGTTTTTGGCGAAACCATCCGTTACGACCAGGAAGAGACATGGGGAAAAATAAATTTGCCTATAAAAGACATAAAATGGTCAGAGCGGACTATTTCGATAGGCTATTACGCTTTGGTTGAATATGCCGAAGTAGTTCCGGCTACGGATTTTTTGACTGAGGAATGTCGCTGGTGGAGTTTGGAAGCCATTCCGGCTTTACTTTTTGATCACAACCATATTATTGACGTGGCCTTACAAGCGTTACGTAAAAATATGGGCGATCAACCCATCAGTCATTTACTGCCCTATACGTTTACGATTCCTGAATTGCAGCGGTTGTACGAAACAATTCTGGGCCATCCGTTAGACGCCCGAAATTTTTACAAGAAAATGATGGCACAGAATAATCTGGAGCGTTTATCTGAACGACGAGCCGGAACTCCGCATAAGGCCCCGTATTTATATCGATTTAAAGCGTCGCTCTCAGATGCGTAACGAAGTGCTCATATCCGGCTAAACTCTTTATCGTCACTATTCAGCTACGGCTTTTTCCAATTCATCTGATTTCGGTCTGGCCTGTCTGCTACTTTAGGTCATTTTTGCACCATTGGATACGTATTATTCAATGAAATAAACGGTATCAAAAATTTAAACGTATATAGATAGCGTTAGTAATGAAAATTACTTGGTTAGAACTGGAAACGAATGATTTGGAGACTACCAAACAATTTTATCAGCAGCGGTTGGGGTTGCCACTACTAGCTCAATCGCCGGATAGAGTAGTGTTTCAGGCTGGCTGGACCGAATTAGTATTTCGACAGGCTGAACAACCCATAGCTCCATATCATTTTGCATTCAATGTTCCGCTCTACACACTAGAACAATATCAACTTTGGTTCGATCTGCCTTATATCGACACTTGGTCGCCAGGCTGCCGAATTGCCAATTTCCCGAACTGGAAAGCACGTGCCAGCTATTTTCCTGACCCTACTGGCAACGTGGTTGAGTTCATCGAACGGCGTGATGCAGGCTATGAAGAGTCGGCAGGTGGGTATTTTCAATGTGTGAGTGAAATCGGGCTCGTGACCCATGATGTAGCAGCTACTACGGCTCACCTAAGCCAGAAGTACAACATAGATCAGTTTGCCAAAAGCCAGCCTTTACCAGATTTCAACGCCGTTGGTGACGATTATGGCTTATTGATTTTAGCTAAAACGGACCGGCCCTGGCTGTTTACGACGACGAAGGCTGCCCTTACGCGCTGGCGTATGAGCTTTAATGATGCCCAGGGGAACTCTGCTATTCTTGATACACAGGCAGAGTTTTGGTAATAGGTTGATCTGTTGATAAGTTAAGTGGTTGATAGTTAAGTAGATATTGTCGAAAGTGGCTGATCGGGCAGTTACCTCGTTAACGTATTTACTGGTTACATAGAGTTTTTCTTTTTCCGCTTATGGATGAAAATAACCTTTCGTCTGAATAGTTAATTATTGCCTTTCAGGGTCCTGTCTTTCGACAAAAAACGGTTCTCAAACAGTCAGTCTACAACGCCAAATACTACTATGAACACGTTACTCAAGACCCTTATTCTGACCGCTGTCGTCAGCTTTTCTTCCTTCGCAGAGCCCGGAAAGCAACCCAGTAAAAAAGACCACCCGACCAAACTGGCTCGGTATCAGGTAGGTACTTACATTACCGTTAAACAGAAGCTCCGTATTAATATCGATAAGCAACTGGGGGGCGAAGTATCCATAAAACTTATTGACTCAAAAGGTAATCTGTATTTCGACCAAACGCTTACTCCGGTCGATACAATAGCTCGCCTAAGCCTGAATCTGGATGATCTGAACGAGGGAGACTACCAACTCAAAATATCGAATGGGCTGGAAATGGAAGTCCGCGATATTAAGATCAGCACCCAACAGCCAGTTATACAGCCTCGTAAACTATCGGTTTTATAAAGCCAGGTCGCTGTCAGTTTATAACCACTCAAGTCTGTAGGAGAGTTGGCCACCGCCTTATACCCTGCGCCTTAGGTGGTTATTCCATCATGTCATCACTTCCTCTTCAAACAAATTGATGTCTCTTTACTATCGATTAATTAGTTACGATTCCTGATGAAAGAACCTAATCTTGATCATTGGACAACTGCGTTTGCTGTTATTGCTTTCCTGGGCTTGTTTGTGGCTCCTTTGCTGCTTAGTCAGGCTGGACAGCGTAAGAGCCAGGTGCGGTATATTGTGGGGATAGTTGTCCTGTTTTCGATCATGCTGATTTACTATGTCCTGTTCTGGAGCGAGTATATCCGTCTTGTTCCTATTCTGATTGGAAGCATCGATCTATTCTTTTTTCTGTTTGGTCCCTTATTTTATCTATACCTCAAAGAACTGGGCAATCAGCCAATTACAGGTCAGAAGCGGATGCTTCATTTTCTGCCATTTTTTATTGGATTAGGGGTCGATATAGTCGTATTGATAGCCCGGACCAATTATCCGGAATTTTGGGGCCGACCTGCTCGGATACCGGTATGGGGGGCATATTTTAAAATCTTACCCTGGGCATATCTGATTCAACTGGCTCTATACGCCGTAGCGATATTACGATTGCAGCGCTCATTTGGAACCTTGCAGAAGGTAGGTCGCTGGGCGTTGTGGGTAAGCTTATGTTATCTGGGGTTTGTGCTGGCCAACTGGTCTTATTTTCTTCTGGTCCGATTGCCCTTTTTTAATCGAGCCTGGGATTATGGGATCTCATTTAGTATGTCGGCTTTTATTGCCCTGGTAGCTGTATTGGCTTATGTGCAGCCGCATATTTTTCAGACCAATGAGTTTCCGGGTTTTGAATCGGCACCTAAAGAAGAACCCGACGCTCGCTATCGTCATTCTGGATTGCCGCCCCATTTAGCCCGTCATTTTGCCGATCAGCTTCAGTTGCTGATGCATACCGAAAAGCTGTACCATCATAACGAGTTACGTTTGGATACACTGGCCGATCGATTGTCTATTAGTCGCCACCACTTGTCGCAGGTAATCAACGAACAACTGGGCATGAGTTTTTTTGAGTACGTTAATTCGTTGCGGGTTGAAGAGGCCAAGGCGTTGTTGGCTCAGGTGTCGCGTCGGGAGTTAAATGTCATTGAAGTGGCCTATCAGGTCGGATTTAACAATAAAGTATCGTTCAATAAGGCCTTCAAACGAGCCACCGGCCGGACACCCAGTGAGTTTCGGCAAACGATGCAGGCTCGGCCCCGATGTGATCCGCATGACCAGTTGGAAGATGCCTGAAATAGGGTAATGTTTATCAGAGTTACCGTTTTTGTTCTCATCATCGGCTTGATTTATAGCTGTTTCGGATGTGCTGTAAGCTATCCAGCGTAGCGGACAGACATATAGCCCAATCGTTTGCGGTATGATTAAATCACTGTATATGGCCGGTAAGCTTCTTGCCGGGCTGGACGACTATAAGGACTATTTTCGACCCTGGTCTAATCCATTTCCGACCTGGCAGGGCACAGCACTCGTTATTGTTGCCGACATAAACGAAGGACAATTAGCGCCCGAGCTATCCATTGAAGCGTTCAATCCCGACTGGGTCGATCGGTATCTGTTTCGGGAAGCCAAAGCCAATGCGACAAACCTGGTCCCGACCTTGTATGTACACCCGCAACCGACTGCCGAAAAGCAATCGGAGAGTATCCGTACGATGGTGAAAAAAATCCGGCAGTCGGTTAAGAATTACCAGCACGATTTTATCAGCGATAGTCAGATCGACGACATTGAACAGATGCTGCGGAAGCTTTCGTTTGATAGTACGGTTAAATATCTATTTACCATCCGACTCAATGGGCGCTACTTTGGCGATGACGCAACCTTTCGGGCACTATACCTTGAGGATAAAATGCCGTATGCAACCTACTGGCGGAAGTCGCGGGCTTGCCATAAAGTATGTGCTGTAAGTTACGAACAGGTGCCTGAGGTATGGGGACGGGTGAATACGTTGGGGTTTACGGTCGAGAAGCCAGCCTTTTCCCGGAACGGGTTCGATGGAGAGGATTCGTACAAAATGTTTCCGGTATCGCCCGATGCGGTAAAATGGCTCGAAGGGGCTAAGCGACTGATACTTGGGCACCTTGCACGGCCCTTTTTTGGCATGAAGTACCTGGTCATGCCCCGCTTTTTCGATACCGTTCCCGACGAACAGGCAGCGCAGTTTCTGGTCAATTTCCTTCGTTCAGCCAATGCCGATACAATTATCGATGGGAAAGCTATTTATGCCTTCATTGATCAGACAACGATGATCGATGAGAAAATAGGTGGCCTATCGCCTAATGGTTCGGTCAGTTTCGAGCCGGTGTACTACGACATTTTCTTCTACGAGGAAAATCAGGCTCAGTTTGCTATCAAATTACAGGTAGCCAATATCCTGCCCACCCGTTTCCGGCAAATTATGGCGGTAAAAAATGCGATTGAACAAAGCTATACAGGTCTGATGGAGTCGGTCAGTTTGGTACAGGGACAAGCCGAGCCGTTCAGAATTACGCTGGCTGCGATAAAGGATTATTTCGCCGAAATGGTCAAGGTGAAAGGGAGGGATAAATGGCATTTCCACTCGTTCTTTTTCCATGTTGTTGAAGCTGTTTTTTATAACCAGCCGCTGGATCGGGAGCAACTCCTACGAGCGTTTATAGGTGAGATTCGGGCGACTTTCAAGGCCACTGATGCCAGTGCCTATCTGGTCAATCGTCAGATTCGGCAATCATTCGTATTGCTTCAATTTTTCTATCAACTGAACCTTTTTTCTTTTTCCAACATGAAACCCACTACTCCGCAACCCGTTGGGCTGGTACCTGAGACGTTTGAACGTCAACATCCTGATTTACTGACGCATCCACTTCGGCGGGCCGCTTTTTACCTGGGCTGTGAAGTCGAGTTACTACTGGCCAAGCAAAAGAGTTTTTACCGAAATCAACCGTTTCGCCAGTATCTAAACGGGCTGAATCTGGATGTTGATCAGCTCCGTAAAATACATCTGAAGCTGACCGCTAAAATCGGCGAGTATATGGATACGGGGATGAACGACAAACGACATTTCTACCCAGCTGAACTGGCCCGGCTGGCCGAACTCGACGCCCACATTGGTCCTGCGCTGCTACTGGCTGATAATAGCCTGTCGAAAACCGAGATTTCCTATTCGTTTGCCGTAGGTATGGCGATGCAAAAGGCATTTACGATGGAACAGATCCGTATCAATCGCCTGAAAAAGGCCGTTACCAGCCCCATCGCATAAGTAATTGAGTGAATTAGTGATTAGCCTGGTGCCTAAGTAATTGACTGATTGAACGCATGAATACGATTCGGAACCGCAGTGAAATCCTGTTTTTATACGATGCCAAACGTTGTAACCCAAATGGAGACCCGCTGGATGCGAACCGGCCACGGATCGACGAAGAGTCGGGCTGTTGTCTGGTGACCGATGTGCGCCTGAAACGCACCATCCGCGACTACCTGCTTGAACATGGTTTTGACGGAGAACCAGGCAGCAAAGGTGATATTTTTGTCAGGTCGATGGGGGGTAAAGCCGTAACGGGTACCGAGCGGGCAAAATCGTATAACAATCGGGAAGAGTACCTGCAAAAGTTTATAGATGTCCGGTTGTTTGGCGGGGTATCGGCTCCGAAAGCAAGTCCAAAAGTTGGAAGGCAGGCCAGAGAAGTAGCCTTGGTTGAAGTGGGTATCGACTCGGAAGGGGGAGAGACCGAGGAGCCCGTTGATACGCATAAATTATTTCATTTTACGGGGCCGGTTCAGTTCGGCATGGGACGCTCGCTGAATCGCGTTCAGGAAACGTTTATCAAAGGAACGGGTGCTTTTGCAACCAAAGAAGAGTCGATACAGAAAACGTTTCGCGAGGAATACATCATCACGTATGGACTGATTGCGTTTCATGGAATAATCAATGAGCAGGCGGCCAAATACGTCGGAACTACTGAAGAGGATATAGCCCAACTTACCGAGGCCATCTGGTACGGTACCAAAAGCTTGCTTACCCGCTCCAAAAAAGGGCATATGCCCCGCTTGCTGGTCAAAATCGATTATAAAGATGGTTTTTTTATTGGCGACCTGATTGAACGACTTCGGCTGATTCCCAAAGCGGGTAAGCGGGAAGATGCCTATGGCGATATTGACGATTTTACGGTCGATACCGCACCGTTAGTAGCTGTCCTGACTAAATACGCTGATCGAATTGAACGCATCACCGTGCTACAGGACGACCGTATTCAGCTCTCTCAACCCATCCCCTCCAATGCGCTATGAATCGGCAAATCCTGATTTTTGATATTTGGGGAGATTATGCTCATTTCAAAAAAATTTATGCAACTACCTCCGCCGTTTCCTACGCCATTCCACCAAAAACCTCTTTGTATGGGTATATAGGGGCTTTGCTGGGCTTGTCAAAAATTGATAGCGCGTACCTGAATACGTTTGCCAACAAGCAATGCCTGCTGGGAATTTCGGTTCTTAATCCGATCGTTATGAAACGATTAGGGGCCAACTTACGATCGACCCTCAAACGCGTTGACGGCAATCCGAAGCCTTCGCTCGTTGAGTATGTCTATAAACCGCGCTATCGGCTATTTGTCTGGCATCAGAACGAAGACGTTCGGCAGGCGTTGAAACAGACGCTCAAAACCCATACGTGTGTGTATACACCTTCGCTTGGCCTGGCTGGATTGCTCTCTAATTTCGAGTGGGTGGGTGAGGTGACGACAAAGGCTCATCGATCGGCCGAAGCTGTTTCAATTCATTCGGTCATTCCCCGAAAATACCTGTTGGGTTTTGAGGGAGCTGGCTTACTGGCTGGCCATAATGAACTGATCGAGCAGAGTTTATTTGCCATCGAAATGAATACGGATCGAGAGGTTACTGAGCGCGACGATATCCTGCTGGACCGTAAAGGAAGGCCGATTCGGGCGCGGGTTACGGAATATTATCCGGTTAAAGAGGCCAATATTATTCTTTTCTGACGCAGCCGGTTCTACCTATGCCAACCCAGACAGTCATTCCGCAAACGACGATCACCTTCCCGGAGATTACGCTCAATACGCGTGATGCCCATAAGCTACGTGGGTATTTTGGTGAGCTGTTTCGGGAGTATTCACCCCTACTGCATAACCATCTGAAAGGTGATGATGAGCTTTCAACCGGCTCGGTTCGCTTTCGATATGCCTACCCATTAGTACAGTATAAGGTATTGCGACATATTCCGACCTTAGTAGGACTGGGCGAAGGTGCTGAATTGCTCTCCCAGCTTTTTCTTCAGGTTTCGGAGTTAACGATTGATGGAAAACAGTATCCGGTGCATACCAAACACATTCGCTGCGAACAGGTACCTATCGGAATGGCTGATGAGTTGATGCACTATCAATTTGTGACACTCTGGATGGCACTTAATCAGGATAATTATCGCGACTACCGGCGTTACTCGGAAGCCGAACAATCGGCACAACTGAAACGGGTTTTTACCAGCCAGATCCTGGCCACATTTCGGACATTTGAGTTATGGCTGGCTCCCCACGAACGATTGCTGGTACACTTGTCGCTGGAGGAGCGGGCTACCCAATTTAAGAACCAGCGAATGGTTGCCTTTTCCGGTAGTTTTCTGGCAAATAGTATCCTGCCCGATGGACTGGGCTTGGGTAAAGGTGTTTCGCGCGGCTTCGGTAGCGTGGAGCGATATACGACGAACAATACACGGAGTCCGATTTCGACCAGCGCATTACAGAATCCACATCCATAGTGAATAAAAGAAGGATTGAAGCATATCCATTTAATCTCTTAAAAAGAGTGACTTTTTAGAGGCTATTCCCAGAAAAAGCAGGGTTGAAGATGGACGTCCTAAAGAGGGTTATTTCCGAAGCAGTAAGTACTGATTTCGGGAATAACCCTCCTGGTTTTTCGAGCCAACAGTAAATCGAAAAACAAAAGCGATAACCTTTATCGGGATTACCCTTGGCCCGCTACTTACGCGCGTCCTTTGAACGAATTGTAGGGCTGGTATCCGAAGTGTTGGCTCTCCGGCCGACTCATTGGTCGGCAGACTACGCTCCGAATCGCCACCAATTTTAGAGTTTTCTATGTAATCAATCTTTACTCAAAACATGAAGTTCACGTTCATCACAAGCTGGCTGCTGGTTCTGTTCATTTGTTGTAAGGTATCAGCGCAGGATGTAAACGTTAGCGGCCGTGTTACGTCATCTGACGATGGCCAAACGCTGCCCGGCGTAAGCATTCAGGTAAAAGGAACCACTCGAGGCACCACGACGGATGTCAATGGTCGGTATCAGATCAGTGCCCCGGCCGATGGGCGCCTGATTTTTAGCTTCATCGGCTACGCCAGTCAGGAAGTGGCTATTGGCAATCAGTCAACCATTAATATCGCTTTAGTCACTGGCGCGCAAAGCCTGGACGAAATTGTGGTGACGGCTCAGGGAATTGAGCGGGATAAACGCTCGCTGGGGTACGCAACGCAGGAAGTTAGTGGTAATATTCTGGCGCAGCGTTCAGAGCCCAATCTACTCAACGCCTTACAGGGGAAACTGGCAGGGGTCAACATTACGGCGGCTAGTGGCGCACCCGGCGCATCGACCAACATCAACATTCGGGGTATTACTTCATTTACGGGAAGCAACCAGCCACTGATCGTAGTCGATGGAATTATCTTTAGCAACGACGTTAACCTAACCCAGAACACGCTGTTTGGGACGCAGCCCGCCAACCGGCTGAATGATATTAACCCCGAAAGTATTGAATCGGTCAACGTGCTGAAAGGACCGGCAGCTGCGGTATTGTATGGATCAAGAGCATCGGCAGGGGCTATCGTCATTACAACGAAGTCGGGCCGAAACCAGAATAACAAGACCGAAGTAACCGTCAATTCGTCGTTCAACGTTCAGAATGTATATGGCTTGCCCCGCTTCCAGAACGATTACGGCCAGGGAGCCAATAACCTGTTTGTGTCGAACTCGACCAACTCCTGGGGGCTACCTTTTGCAGGTGGTCCTACTTCGGTGACCAATACGCAGGGTAATACAGTGCCCTATCTGGCTTATCCTAATAATGTAAAGGACTTTTACCGGCAGGGAAGTATTCTGCAAAACTCGGTCAATATTGCCTCCGGTGATGCCAATCGTAATTACATTATCGCCATTGGAAATACGTTACAGAATGGCATCATTCAGAACTCGAAATTCAACCGTACGAATGTTCAATTAGGGGGAGAGTCGCGTCTGCAAAATGGGTTACGGATTAGCGGAACAGGTACTTATGTACAAACTGTGTCGACGGGGATTCCGGGTGGGAATGGTGCCAGTGCGTTCGGTCAGATAACCCGGATACCACGAAGTTATGATCTGGCAAACGAGCCGTATCAGGATGCCAATGGCCGAAGTATTTACTACTCCACCACAAACAACAACCCGCAGTGGAGTGTCAATAATGAGAAGCTGGATAGTCAGGTGGACCGTTTCTTCGGCAATTTCCAGATTAGTTATGATATAACGAAGTGGCTGAACGTAGCCTACCGGGTCACGGGCGACACCTATACCGACCGACGTAAACTGACACTTCCGATTGGCGCCGGGCGCTCCCCAACGGGCGAAATCCAGCAGGATAATTTCTTCCGTAATGAACTCAACGGCGATCTGTTGATTACGGCCCGGAAGGATAACCTTTTCCTGGAAGGATTAAATGCTAACCTGCTGTTAGGCAATAATGTCAATCAGCGCAAAACGCAGGAAGTCCTGATCGATGCCTCGTCGCTGACGATTCCGGGTTTTTATAATGTGGGTAACGGCACCGTGTTTACGGCAGGCACTGGAACGGGTGAGTTTAGTACGGCTCGTCGGTTGGTAGGGTACTACGGCCAGCTATCGCTGAATTATAACAATTACCTCTTCCTCGAACTGTCGGGCCGGGCTGATAAATCGTCGACCTTACCCCAGGCAAATAACACGTATTTCTATCCATCGGTAGCGGTCAGCTTTGTGCCAACGGATGCGTTTAAGCTCAACTCCGACATTTTATCATATGCTAAAGTGCGGGCCAGTATCGCTCGCGTAGGTCGGGATGCTGACCCGTACCTGCTTACATCGGTGTACAACGGAGCGACTTATGGGAACAACGTAGCCAACATTACCTTTCCGCTGCAAGTAAGTAATGGCAGCATTCCGGGTTTTGTGCTCAGTACCCGAATCGGGAATAATAACCTGACACCGGAGTTTGTTACCTCTAAGGAAGTAGGTATCAACCTGGGTTTCTTTAAGAACCGATTCAGCATTGATGCCTCTTATTTTGATACCCGAAGCACCAACCAAATATTTAACGTAGCCATTGCCAATACATCAGGCTTTGATACGCGAACCACCAACGTGGGTGAGTTGCGGAATCAGGGCGTCGAGGTTGTTCTGAATGCCACACCTATACGGGCCAGCGGGTTCAAATGGGATGTTAGCCTGAACTACACCCTGATTCGGAACAAAGTTATTTCCATTGCGCCGGGAGTTAAATCGTCAGCAGTGGGTAGCTCGGCAACGAACCTGGTTGGGTCGGGAGCGAATGCATTTACCGGGATTATTCCTTCAATCTATGAAGGCTATCCGTACGGCGTTGTAGTTGGTACCGCGAATGCCCGTGTACAGAATACCGATCCGAATGCCCTGTATTATGATCCTACGGGGCAGTATGTCGGCCAGTATGTGATCAATGGCACATCGGGACAATTTGCACCGGGTATTGCGAGCTCGGTCATTTCCAATCCACAGCCGAACTACATTGCCGGTCTGACCAATACATTCTCGTATAAAGGGATTTCCCTATCAGTGCTGATCGATACGCGTCAGGGTGGTCAGCTTTACTCGTTCTCAACGGTCGATCTTCGGGGCAATGGCTCACTATACGTTACAGGTCAGGACCGCGATCAGCCACGAATTCTGCCGGGCGTAATTCAGAATGCCGACGGAACCTTCCGCCCAAATAATATTCAGTTGAGTCCGCAGGCTTACTGGGGCGGAACCGGCTTTACCGGACTTGGTGGCCTGGCTTCCGAAGCGGCCGTATTTGATGCCACCGTTTATCGTCTCCGCGAAGTGGCTCTGAATTACACGTTGCCGAAAAGCTTGTTGGGTAAAACGCCGTTCGGGTCGATCTCAGTCGGTGTCAGCGGTCGAAACCTGTATTTCTACGCGCCCAACTACCCGGCCGATCCGGAAATTAACACACAGGGGGCTGGTAATATTCAGGGACTGGACTTAAATGGACCTCCCAACACCCGCAATTTCGGCGGCAACATCCGACTCACGTTCTAATTCCAGTATTCAACAAAGAAACTCATGAGCTTACTACGATATAATCGCTACTTATTGCTGCCCCTGTTTGTGGGTATGGGTGCCTGTAGCAACTTCCTCGACATAAATGTTACGCCGAACAACCCAACAGCCGTCACACCAGCCGTGTTGTTGCCAGGGGCTCAGGCTGGTACCGCTTTCGCTGAAGCTAACGAGGTCAACCGATTTGCCGAAACGCTGGTTCAGCATCTGGCCGGAGCAGGAAATAACCCCGCCAATTACGATGTATTCCAGACCAATGGGGCCGATATGGAAAACCAGTGGCGCTTTGAAATTTATAATGGCGGTCTCGTTAATTTTCAAAAGCTGATCGAACTCGGTGATGCCACCAACTCAAAAGCTTATACCGGTATTGCCAAAATCATGAAGGCCTACACCTTCTCGATTGCGACGAACGTATGGGGCGATGTGCCGTATTCGCAGGCGTTGCAGGGCGAAGCCTTCACGGCACCGCGTATCGATAAGCAGGAAGATATCTACAAAGGCAATTCATCGCAGGGTATACAGAGCCTGTTCGATTTAGTGCGTGAAGGTATCAAAGACCTAGATGCCCCTTCGACGTTAAAACCGGGTGCTGAAGATTTGATTTATGGGGGCGATCTGGCTAAATGGAAGCGAGCTGGAAATAACTTACTGCTCAAGTTTGCGACCGTTATCAGCCGTAAAGAACCGGCCCTGGCAACCAGCGTAATCAACGAAGTATTGACGGGTAACAACTACATCACGTCTAACGCAAACGATATGAACTTTACGTTTGGGTCTACAGTGGGTAGCCAGGACCCCCGCTACTCCTATACATATGTAAGCACCTTTAAGGATGACATCATTTTGAGCACGCGGTATCTGAACATGCTCAAAAGTATGAATGACCCTCGTTTGCCCATCTTCTTCACCAAACCCGGTGCGGATTATGTAACGATCGATAACGGTTTTCGAGGTACATTACCGGCTCCTGTAACCAACTGGTCGCGCTACAATAAATTCATTACGGGCAATTCGGGCGAAGGTCCTGTTCGGATGACCACCAACTTCGAGCGGGCATTTATTTTGGCCGAAGCGGCTCTGCGGCTGGGTACTCCCGGTGATCCACAGGCGCTTTACACCGAAGGTATCACCGCGTCGATGACCCTGGCTGGGCTAACTGCCGACCAGATCACTGCCTATCTGGCTGCTAATCCAACAGTGGCTACGCTTTCGGGAACGGCTGAGCAGAAAATTGCTCAGATCATCACCCAGAAGTACATCGCCTGGACCGGAAATGGGCTGGAAGCCTGGAATGATTATCGCCGTACGGGCTACCCTGTGCTGCAACCCTCGCAGAACGCAGCCGGTATCGATGGCACCCGACCCGTACGGGCCGTATATATCAACACTGAAATTCAACGTAACCCCAATTTCCCTAACCCCGCTCCGCAATCGAACGTACGGGTATGGTGGGATGTAGATTAGTGGTTAACTGAACTTGATAGTCAAATTTTCATGAAAAAGATACTAATAAATCTGTTGTTGCTGGCCGTAGTGGCTGGTAGCAGCTTCTCCTGTAAAGATGATCTGGTCTACAGCGATCTGGTTCGGGACAATCGTCCGGCCATTCCGGTAACCTTCCCCGGAACGACCACCTATGGATTCAACCCGTTTATTGTCAGTTCGCTGGCTGCAGGCGGCCCTATTCAGTTTACCTTGTCGATCCCAGCCAGCAGCGGTCGTACCATCAAGGAAATCACTAAGGTACTGGGTGGCGCTACAGGTATCACGGTGGGTAACCTCAACTCGGCTACAGCCGCCACATTGATGAATGCAGCTCCAATTGCAGGTACTGGCACCACGGCCGTGTTCACCACTACAATTGCTGCTTTCAAGGCGAAGTATCCTACTGTAGCAACCGCGCCGGTCGCTTTGCCCAATTACACCGAAATACAGTTTCTGTTTCTGGTGACGCTGGATGATGGGACGCAGATTGTACCCGAACCTGTGCGTGTTCGGGTGGTGAATTGACAATAAATGCCTAACAACTACCGTGAAGAAAGCCTGCTTGCTACTGTGAGCAGGCTTTTGTCGTTTTAGCTCACCTCTATCGATTCCCAGCCTGTCTTTTTATAGTATTGAAATAAATACCAGCAAAGACTAATTGAAAACGGAATCGCTATCCAAACGCCATATGGTATTCGCGTCAGGCCGTAATGGGAAAAACCGACGAGGGCTAACACAATACTGGTTAGTAGCCCACGTGCCGTATTATTCTGCTTCAGCGCATCCTGTTCGACCGAAAAGGGCATCGAACGTGTTGAGAGAAGTGCCGCACTCAATAACATGACCAGCGAATTACTGAAGGCCAGAAGTACATCACTGATTTTATCGATACCATACCGAAACAGGACGTAAGCCGCCAACAGGGTGTAAAAAGGAAGTAAGAGCTTGATAATGATCGCTTTTAAAGCGCCTGACAGAATGCTGCCCGGTTCCTCAATAGGGGCACTCCCATAAATCCACGACGCCCGATAGTTGTCCGAAACACGCAGTTGATATTGCGCTACCATCACGTAAATGCTCCCAAAGTAAAGAGCAAACAAATAGAAAAAGCTTCCAGAGCTAAAAGCTCCATACTGAAACGACATGGCAATCACATAAGCAAGGCCAAACCCTAATTGTGGATAGGTCTTTAACTTGAATTTTCGATCCCGACCCGTTATTCGCCAGGTAAAAGCAAAGGCGGCTCGTTCCAGCGAATTGCTCGTAAACCAGTCGGCTACTAGTTCCATCCAACTTTGCCGATTTGCTGATGTAGCGGTGATCGTGGATGGAGCTGTTCGCCCCTCCTGATCGATACTGCTGATCTTCTGGGTAAAATCAGTGGTGAGAAACCGATTCATAAACCACAGGCCGGCAAAGGGTGTTACTAGAGCCAGCGCCAGAAAAATCAGGTGAATTTGATCGAATACTGGCTGAATAAAACTATCAACAGCTCCAGCCATCCACATCGGTGGTACCAGATAATGCCAGCTCTGATGGGCTAATGGCTCCTGTAGCATTCGCTCTGAACCGATCAGCCGGGGCAAAAGCTGGTAACTGCCATAGAACAGAATCGCCATCACGATCTGGAAGTAGTTGATCACTTCCCGAAGCTTTTCCTCGCTAGTGAATTTCATCAGAACCAGATAGAAAATGTTCGTTAGAAACACCATCAGCACCGCCGATAGCAAGCTCAACACTAAAAACAACAAACCCGATGCAGCCCCAAACCGACTCGCCATAACGAAAATGCTAACCAGCGTCAACGATAACGTAATGGCAAACAGGTAGCTGGTAATGTGCACGACACGAGCCAGCCACAGCGTTCGACTGCTGACGGGCCGGGGCAGTATGATCTGATTGTCGGACGAGTCGAGAATGACTGATGAAAAGTCGGAGATAAGCGTCATGGCGCATAGGGCCATGATGTAGCTGAACTGTAAGGTTAGCGGCAGGAACAGATTTTCTTTAGGCGCAATCCCCAGCATAGCAAAGCTGATCAGGCCGCCAATAACAGCGTAAATCGCCAGAATCCGAATAAAATTGTTGTTGCTCTCCGCCGATTGCTTGCCATAGCGCCCCAGGCTGACAAAGCTCCGTCGGCTGTCCATCGTGAGTTTGACCTGCACAATGGCGCGTAACTGACCATAATCGGCACCTAGCGTCTGAAAAAGCGGTTTCAGCCGATCAAGAACCCAGAGGATAATGGTGATCATGCCGCTTAATTTTTCAGGGTATGGATAAATTCTTCAGCTACGCCCGTTTGCCCTTCGCTACCCGTTAGTTGCGCGAATAACTGTTCCAGCGATTCAGGGCGCTGGTGCTGAAGTTCGGCAAATGTCCCATCAGCTATTACCTGACCCTGGTTGATGATAATGATTCGATCCGAAATCTTCTCGACCACATCCATCAGGTGTGAACTGTAGAAAATCGTTTTGCCGTCATTGGCCAATTGACGGATAATCTCCTTGACCAGTACCACGGCATTCGCATCTAAACCTGATAGCGGTTCATCCAGAAAAATGACATCTGGATTGTGCAAAAGCCCTGAGATAAGTAGCACTTTCTGACGCATCCCCTTCGAGAAAGTGGTCATGCGCGCGTTGGTATGATCGCTCAGTTGGAATAACCGTAACAGGTCGAGGGCTTTACGTTCGATATGGGCTGGATCAAGTTCATAAAGTTGCCCGATGAATTGTAAGTACTCCATGGGCGTCAGGGTGTCGTACAGTGCAGCATTTTCGGGGACGTAACCAACCCGCCGTTTGATGGCAAGCGCATTGGTTTTTACATCCAGGCCAAGTATGGTGGCTTCACCCGTATAGTCGGGGAGCATGCCCATCAGAATTTTGATCGTCGTTGACTTCCCGGCTCCATTGGGGCCGATGTAGCCAACGACCTGACCAGCTGATACCGTGAGATCGATTCCTTTAAGAACGAGGGTTGAACCGTACGACTTTTGCAGGTTCTGAAGTTGAATAACTGGAGTTGGATTCACGAAAAAAAGATTCAGTGTATCCGAAAGTAAAGAAAATCCCGCCCAGCTACAAGCCGAACGGGATTTATGGTCATTAATCACTAAAGAACGGTTACGCCACAGCAGATTCGGCTTCTACCAGATTGTGTTTTACTAGGTATTCAGCAATTTGTACGGCGTTTGTAGCGGCTCCTTTGCGAAGGTTGTCGGCTACGATCCACATGTTCAGTGTTTTAGGCTGGCTTTCATCCCGACGGATACGGCCCACAAACACTTCATCTTTGCCATGTGCCGTCAGCGGCATTGGATATACTTTATTCTGTGGATCGTCCTGAACGATTACGCCTTCGGTATTGCTCAGAATATCAACCACATCGCTTAGATCAAATTCATTGTCAAATTCAATATTAACGGCTTCCGAGTGACCACCAATGGTTGGAATACGAACCGTAGTAGCGGTTACCTTGATGGAATCGTCACCCATAATTTTCTTGGTCTCGTTCACCATCTTCATTTCCTCTTTGGTATACCCATTGTCGAGGAATACATCGATGTGGGGCAGCACGTTCAAATCAATTGGGTGCGGGTATACTTTCGGCGAATCATGATCGCCTTTACGTTCGGCAAAAAGCTGATCGACAGCGGCTTTCCCTGTGCCCGTTACCGACTGATAGGTCGAAACCACCACCCGCTTAATTTTATAGCGATCGTGCAAGGGCTTCAGGGCTACCACCATTTGGATGGTCGAACAGTTGGGGTTAGCAATGATTTTGTCGTCCGAAGTCAGTACATCAGCGTTTACTTCGGGTACGATCAGTTTTTTGGTTGGGTCCATCCGCCAAGCCGACGAATTATCGACAACTACGATACCGGCTTCGGCAAATTTGGGGGCCAGGGCCAACGACGTTCCGCCACCCGCCGAGAAAATCGCAATGGCAGGTTTGGCAGCGATGGCGTCTTCGAAACTAACCACCGTGTAGGGTTTACCCTTGAACTCAACCTGTTTACCAACCGAACGCTCGGAGGCCACGGGAATGAGTTCAGACACGGGGAAGTTGCGTTCTTCCAGCACTTTCAGGATTTCGCTACCGACCAAGCCAGTAGCTCCAACGACTGCGATTTTCATTGTAGTAGCGCGGGCAGAAACCCGCAGTTGAATTGTTTAATTAACGTACTAAAGGCGGGTTTTCACCCGCATTACAATTTTGGAGTGCAAAATTACGCCAAAACTTTGACGCACAGGAGAATTATTACGAAAAAAAACAGATGCTCGATGGCGTGATACAAGTGTTTAGTGGAATATCTGTCGGTTCAATGTCCTCTATGTGGGCAACTGGCTCAAATAAGGATAGACCAATCTTTTGGCAATCGGGTCGGCAGTTGGCCAGAAAACGATCATAGAATCCTTTTCCATAACCTATCCGGTTGCCATCCCGATCAAAGGCAAGTAGGGGCACCAGCACCAGGTCGAATCGGTCGCTTTGAATGGCTGATTGGCCGGAAACAATGGGCTCAGGAATGCCCCAACGATTTTCGAGCAACGGCGTAGTTGGTGTTAACGGATAATGCCGAAGCTGATGGGTAGCTATATCCGTTACGGAAACGGCTACCTGAATGGTTGGGTATGACGCCCAAAGTGGACGGATAATCAGCCAGGTGTCGACCTCCTTCTGGTGCTGGATGGGTAGAAAACAATGAATCAACAACGGCTTATTAACCCCATCCGATTGAGTCAGAAAGTCGAAAAACAGCCGGGCAATCGATTGACTTCGTTGGCTGACTTCTACTTCAGTCAACTGCTTACGTTCAGTCAGAGTTTGGCGACGTAGCTCGGCTTTTGTCATTCGGCAGGGTTATTCCATGCAAAGCTGCATTCGGTAATCGAAAGGATCGAAGACAGAGAGCATTTTCTGCAAAAACGATTTGTCGTTCAAATAAAATGTCAGGAAATTTTCACTCCGTTCCTGTAATCCACCATTGGGGAAAAGCTCGCCCTTAACGGCCAGTAGTTGCCGAACGCCCGTTTCCTGATTCCGTTCTTCAGCGCGTCGCATTTTCTTCTCCAATCGGGCAATGGCATTGGCAAACCGCTTTGTTTCGGCTAGCACCGCTTTTTCAAGCGTAGGGTCAACCATTTGCGCTTTGTGAAGAATGGCGTCCAGCGCCTTATTGACCACCTTGTTTTCGTTGTCGAACTTGAGCGTATGGCGGGCGTGATGCTCGATGTACTCGTGCTTGAGTTTGAGCGTATCCTGAAACAGTTCTTCGGGTGTAAGTCCCAGTTTACAGATGCGTTTGTTGGCCACCGATGGAACATATAGGGCAAAATTCCGGGGCATCAGAATCGGAAAAGGCGTTTGGAAATGCTCGAATACGCCTTTCAACTGCAACCAGTACGGCACTTCTGATGGACCACCGATATACGCCAGATTGGGTAGAATGGTTTCCTGATAAAGTGGCCGCAAAACGACATTAGGACTGAACTGTTCCGGGTGTTCGTCGAGCCGGTTTAATAGTTCTGTTTCCGAAAATACGAGTTTAGTATGCACTACCCGATAGCTCCCATCGTCTTTCCGCTCGATGCGTTCGCGAAGTTGGTCGTCCAGGTAAAACAGATTGATGTCACGAGGGGCGATAACCGTTTTGTAACCCAGTTCTTCCAGTTTCTCTGTCCGTTGCTGTACTAGCTCACCAGAGTGCTGATGCAGCAGTTCATCCCGCATGACGGGCGCGAAAACACGTTTGAGTTCGGCATCATCGGCATCCAGACAAATCAAGCCTTCGGCTCCGAACAGTTCATTGATATAACAGCGGGCGGCATTGGCCAGCGTATCCTGCTTTAAATACGCTTCTTCGAACAGAGACAGTTTTTCGGGTATCTGCTTGAAAAGTGTGGCTAGCTCTTTGGGGTTCATTCGGCCGACGGCTCCGCGCTGGTCGGTTTGCCAGGTATAGCTCCGACCGAACATCGAAAAGTGGTTGATCTCGGCGAAGTCATGATCTTCGGTTGCCATCCAGTATACCGGCACGAAGTTATACTCGGGATACGTCTCCTTAAGCTTCCGGGCCAGATTGATGGTCGTGATCAGCTTGTAAATGATGTACAGCGGACCCGTAAAAATATTAAGCTGGTGACCCGTAGTAACCGTATAGGTATTAGGCTGAAGCAGTATCGAAAAGTCGGGCTTATTACTGAGCGAGCTGTATTGCCGCTCTAATGCATCCACCAGTATACGCCGTTTTGATTCATCGAGCGATTTTTCTTTAAGCTGATCGCCAAAAGCCGTAATCTCAGGGAAACGATTGTAAAAAGGGGCTAGAGAAGCAGATTTAGTAATGTAGTCAAGGAATAGTGACGAAAACTGGCCGGTAGAGCTAAGCGGCAGGTACTGACAGTCCATTCGGAACGAAGTTGGGATTTATCGGCTCAACAACAGAAGGCCCCGCAAGGTTCGACTAGATGCTTTTGTCATTTCGACGGAGGAGAAATCTCAGGCTTGACTAATGAGCGACTTTGAGATTCCTCCTCCGTCGGAATGACAAAAAAGGGGCATATCATGCTAGTTTACACAACAGTGCCGTATAAATCAAAATCTTCAGCCCGGTCGATTCGGACGTTGGCAAAGTCGCCGATACGAACATACTGGCTAGCCGGAATCAGTACTTCGTTATCGACTTCCGGAGAGTCGGCTTCGGTACGACCAATGAAGTAGCCTCCTTCTTTTCGGTCGAATAATACCTTGTACGTTTTCCCGACTTTTTGCTGATTTAGTTCCTGCGAAATACCCTGCTGAAGTTCCATGAGTTCGTCGGCGCGTTCCTGTTTTATGTCAGTGGGTACATCGTCGGGCATGGAATACGAATGCGTATTTTCTTCGTGTGAATAAGTAAACACGCCCATCCGGTCGAAGCGCATCCGTTCGACAAAATCGTAGGTCTCGGCAAACATGGCGTCGGTTTCGCCCGGATGGCCAACAATCAGTGTAGTACGTAGGGTTATATGAGGAACCTTGGCCCGGATGGATTCGATTAGGGCTTCGGTTTTTTCGCGGGTTATGCCCCGACGCATCAATTTCAGCAACTCGGTTGAGCCGGTTTGAAGCGGCATATCCAGGTAGTTGCACACATTCGGCCGGTCGCGCATTACATCGAGTACTTCCAGCGGAAAACCGGATGGATAGGCGTACTGTAGCCGAATCCAGTCGATACCTTCTACGTCGGCCAGTCGATTGATCAGGTCAGCCAGATTGCGCTTTTTGTAAAGATCAAGCCCATAATAGGTTAAATCCTGAGCAATCAGAATCAGTTCTTTGGTACCCCGGCGAGCCAGTGAATTAGCTTCGGTCACCAGCTCATCCATCGGGCGGGAAATGTGGCCTCCGCGCATAAGCGGGATGGCGCAAAACGAGCAGGGCCGGTCGCAACCTTCGGCAATTTTCAGATAAGCAAAATGGGCAGGCGTGGTCAGCAGTCGTTCGCCAACAAGTTCATGTTTATAATCAGCGCGGAGGGTTTTCAGCAACCGAGGCATCTCGTTCGTACCAAACCAGGCATCGACATCGGGAATCTCTACTTCGAGTTCGTCTTTGTAGCGGTGCGAAAGACAACCCGTTACATACACTTTGTCGACCATACCCGCGTCTTTAGCATCGACATAGCGCAGAATGGTATTGATCGATTCCTCTTTCGCATTGTCGATAAAGCCGCACGTATTGATAACCACAATATTAGCGTCGTCTTTCTTCGATTCATGCGTTACGTCCATGCCGTTGCCCTTCAGTTGAGTAAACAGCACTTCCGAATCCACCAGATTCTTCGAGCAGCCCAGCGTGACGATGTTGATTTTATTAGTACGTGATCCTTTGGTTTTCATTTGTAATGCGGACATCTTGTCCGCTGTAAATTCACAAGGCGGACAGGATGTCCGCGTTACACTAAAATACCGCCTGATGGGTAATTTCAATCTTTATGTCAGCGCGGGTATTCTTCCGAACATTGACCGGAAAAAGATTATTGTGCGTATCGGATAGATTGGCGTAGAGCCCTTTAGGTTCACGCACCACTACCGAATAGTGACCGACAGGCAGGCTAATACAAAACTTGCCGGACTTGTCAGATTTAACGGTTTTTACTGGTTTTATATTCCCCACGGAATCAATAAATCCATTATCGCCCATTTTCACCTGATTCATGTTGAGTAGGGGAAAAATCAGCACTTCACGTACTTCAGGCGCTCCCTGGGAAGCAGACTTGCCTGGGCCAGGCATCTGATTGCCTTTTTTAATCAGAACGGTTCCACAAATACCTTGAAAGGCTTTTCTCTTGAACTGCTTAGCGTTAGACTGTTTTTGAGCAAAAACCAAAGGAGATATTAATAGGCAAAAGAATAGTGAAGCCCAAATTATCGCATGGTGGTAGGAGATAAACCGTGTCATTTCTTGAAAAACGAATCGACAAACTCCATCTTGTTGAAGGTTTGCAGGTCCTCGATCTTTTCGCCGACACCAATGTATTTGACAGGAATTTTAAACTGGTCAGAAATACCAATTACGACTCCTCCTTTGGCTGTTCCATCCAGCTTGGTAATGGCGAGAGCTGTTACTTCAGTAGCTTTTGTAAACTCGGTGGCCTGGATAAACGCATTCTGACCGGTTGAGCCATCCAGTACCAGTAATACTTCATGCGGAGCGTCAGGAGTAACCTTTTGCATGACCCGTTTAATTTTGGTCAGTTCGTTCATCAGGTTGACTTTGGTATGCAGTCGACCGGCGGTATCGATAATGACCACATCGGCGTTCATATCGGTTGCTTTTTTTACGGCATCGTACGCAACCGCCGAAGGGTCGGTATTCATGCCATGCGAGATGACAGGTACTCCAACCCGGTCGCCCCAGAGCTTAAGCTGATCGACGGCCGCTGCCCGGAAGGTATCGCCAGCGCCCAGTACGACCTGTTTGCCTCGTTTATGGAATTGAGCTGCCAGTTTGCCAATGGTCGTTGTTTTACCAACGCCGTTGACACCAACTACCATAATTACATACGGTTTCTTGGTGGCCGGTAACTCAAAATCATCCGATACATCACTGGTATTATTATCAGAGAGTAAGGAGGCAATCTCTTCGCGGAGAATACGGTCGAGCTCGCTGGTGCCCATGTATTTGTCACGAGCGACCCGCTCTTCAATCCGGCGGATGATTTTGACGGTGGTTTCAACGCCTACGTCCGACGAGATCAGAACACCTTCCAGTTCGTCCAGTACTTCTTCGTCAACGGTCGCTTTGCCAACAACAGCCCGGCCTAGTTTAGAAAAGAAGCTGTCCTTCGTTTTCTCCAAACCTTTGTCGAGGGTTTCTTTTTTTTCTTTCGAGAATAAGCCGAATAGAGCCATAAATAGTAGTCATTAGTCGCAGGTCGTCAGTCAATTACATTAGTCGGCGATATAGGTATAAAAGCAGACTAACGATATTAGCTAATGCCTGACGACTCTGTTCAACAAAACTCTAACAAAAAAAGTCCCACAGAGCCTGGTAAAGGCTGTGGGACAAACGTCTTTGCTGGAAATGCTCCGCTGTACGATTGATGAAAACAAACTAGCTTTTAAGCGCAGCCTGAACGTCATCGATAGGAACCATTTCTTCTTTGAAGGTATAAGCGCCGGTTTTTGGCGATTTAACGGCTTTGATAATTTTGGCAAATGCCTTACCGTTATCCTTCGTTTTCAGGGTTGCAACTACCTTTTTTGCCATGTCTATATAATCGTTAGTAGTCAGTCGTCAGTCGATAGCAAGTTAATGACTATTGACTAACGACAATCGACTGATTACTTAATTTCTTTATGCAGCGTTACTTTTTTAAGGAACGGATTGTATTTCTTCCGCTCAATACGAGCCGGCGTATTTTTCCGGTTTTTCGTGGTGATGTACCGGGACATACCGGGTACACCGCTGTCTTTCTGCTCGGTGCATTCCAGAATAACCTGGATTCTATTGGCGCCTTTCTTTGCCATTGCTAAACGTTCGTTTTCTCGATAAGGAGCGCAAAGGTACGGAATTACTTTTTGATTGCCAATAGTTTTTTAGAAAAACAGATGATTTGTAATGAATTAAGTCGGAATTTTTGTTCTGGTTTGACTTTCGGTCGTTAGCTGGCGACCTTTGAGGGATGACGTGCCTCATAAATTCAGAATCAGGCGATTTCATATTTAGTTCGAAAGCTGTTCTTACGGGCTTCGCTTTAGGTGGTTTGAGTCAAACATGACAACAACAATTCAATACGAATATGCGCCGGGCCATTTTCGGGCTTCCGAGCCGAATGTATATCGGTCGGATATGCTCGGCGAAGGCGAGATGGTGCTTAATATGGGACCGCAACACCCCTCAACTCATGGCGTTCTGCGACTTGAAGTAGTAACGGATGGCGAAATCATCAGGGACGTTGTGCCGCACCTGGGTTATCTGCACCGTTGTTTCGAGAAACATGCTCAGTCTTTACCATTCAATCAGTCAATTCCATTTGTGGATCGGCTCGATTACCTGGCCGCTATGAATTGCGAACATGCTTTTGTGATGGGCGTCGAACGGATGCTGGGTATTCAGAACGATATTCCGAAGCGCACAGAATATATACGGGTGCTGGTGGCTGAACTGAATCGAATTGCGGCTCATATGGTCGGTATCGGCACCTATGCGCTCGATATAGGGGCCTACACACCGTTTCTCTGGCTCATGCGCGACCGGGAGCATATTCTTCGAATGCTGGAGTGGGTGAGTGGTGCCCGGATGCTCTACAACTATATTTGGGTCGGTGGCTTATTTTACGACCTGCCCGTTGGTTTCGAAGAACGTTGCCAGGAGTTTGTAACGTACCTGAAACCGAAATTGCTGGAATTGCAGCAACTGGTGATCGAAAACGAAATTTTTATAAAACGGACCGCTAACGTAGGGGTTTTGCCACTTCCAGTTGCGATTAATTATGGTTGTACCGGACCCATGCTGCGTGGCTCTGGGTTACGATACGATTTGCGCCGGGTAGATGGTTATTCGGTCTACCCTGAGCTAGACTTTGCTATTCCTATTGGTGAAGGGAAAATGGGAACGGTTGGCGACTGCTGGGACCGTAATTACGTTCGCGTATTGGAATGCTACGAATCCATCCGTATAGTGGAACAATGCATCGAGAAACTGACCACCGATTATCGACGCACGCGTGATTATGACCCACAGGCGGTTGTTCCCAAGAAAATTCGTCCGAAGGCGATGGATTTTTACGTTCGGGGAGAGAGCGCCAAAGGAGAACTGGGATTTTTCTTCCGAACGGATGGAAAGTCAGATATACCCGTTCGTTGCAAAGCCCGGTCATGTTGCTTTCATAACTTGTCTGTCATTAGCGAAATCAGCCGGGGAGCTATGCTGGCTGATCTGGTAGCCGTTATCGGTTCAATCGATGTGGTGATGGGGGAAGTGGATAGATAAGTAATTAGGAGCGAGTAGTGAGGAGTGAGAATGGCTGACGCGTATTTTTTGAATGCGTCAGCCATTCTCACTCCTCACTCCTCGCTCCTAACTACTATATTACTCAAGTACCAAAATATCAGCACTATTTCGGCCCAGACCGTCATAATCGAGGCCATAGCCGAGCACGAAGCGATTCTCGATTTCGAAACCCACGTAGTCCAGTTTCATCGGCTTCTGCAAGGCTTTCGGTTTGAAAAGGAGGGTGGCAATCGTAAGTGATGAAGGCTGGTAGGCGCGGAGTTGTTCACAGATGTCGTTGAGGGTTCGGCCGGTATCCACAATATCTTCCACCACAATCAAATCTCGATCAGCAATAGGTTCGGTAAGCCCCAGAATCTCTTTAAGTTGGCCTGTCGACGAGGTGCCTTTGTACGACGATACCCGCAGAAACGTGATTTCGCAAGGGACTGTCAGGTTTTTCATCAGATCGGCAGCAAACAGGAATGCTCCGTTTAGAATGACCACCAGAAGGGGCTTTTTGTCGGCATAATCCTGATTGATCTGGCTGGCTAATTCCTGAATCCGGTTCTGGATGGATTCTGCGGGGATAAAAGGGACAAACGTTTTGTCGTTAACGGTCATTGTATTGGCGTCTGTGGGGCCGCAAAGATACGGGTATACCTAGATCGCTGACAAAAAATGCTGGTAAAAATAACAGTTTGCAAACGGACTGATGCCCGATTGCGTTGATAGGGATAGAACGAAATTGACTGGATAGGGTGGAGACGCGAAGGTTCCTTAGCTTTTCCACAATAGGATAAACCAGTAAAATCGTTAATGACTGGAATTCAACAAGAAACAATAAAGAAGGCTAATGAAAAAACTCCTGTTGACGGTATGGCTGATGAGCATGGCTTTTCTGGTTCAGGCTCAGCTTTACGACCCGTCGGCTTTCGATAAGAAATATGATGGTCTGCTAAAGCACCCCGGTGTGCAGATCGAGTCGGCGGAAGCGATCAACCAGATGTACAACTATAAATTCTACGATGCCGATAAAGAATTTAAGTGGTTGCGTATCCGCTATCCGAACCACCCGATGCCTACGTTTCTGATGGGCCTGGCCGAATGGTGGAAGATTGTTCCAAACACCGATGTCACAGACTACGATGATCGTTGCCTGATGTACATGGATTCGACCATCACACTGGCGGAGAAGCTATACGAGGAAAGTGACAATAAGCTCGAGCCCGCCTTTTTTCTGGCTGCGTCTTACGCCTTTAAGAGTCGACTTTACTCTGAACGGAAAAAGTGGGCAAAGGCGACGTTTGCTGGTAAAAACGCCCTGAAATACTTCGAAAAATGTAAGGGAAATGCAGATTTCAGTCCCGAGCTGCTCTTCGGCGATGGAATGTATAACTACTATGCTCAGTGGATTCCCGAAAACTATCCGCTGCTGAAACCCATTCTGATCTTTTTTCCGAAAGGCAATAAAGCGAGCGGTATCAAAGAGTTGGAAAAAACGGCCAATACAGCTTTTTACACGCGTGTGGAAGCCCGTTACTTTCTGGTTCAAATCTATAGTATGGAGAACCAGTACGACAAAGCCTACGAGTTGTCGAAGTACATGAATGAGCAGTATCCCGACAACCCATTTTTTGAGCGGTACTTCGCCCGGTCGGCCTTTGTTACGGGACGTTTGAACGAAGCAGAACGTATTTCAAAAGATATGCTGGAGAAAATCAGTCGGTCGCAATCGGGCTACGAAGCGGTCGGTGGGCGAACAGCGGCTTATATTCTGGCCTACATCAACCATTTGTTCTATAAAAATCCGGCGGAGGCTAAGAAGTATTATCAGCAGGCGATTGATTTCGCGAAGCAAACGAACGCAACGAATGCCGGTTACTACTGGTCGTCGGTGCTGGGTCTGGCTAAAATCGCTACGGACGAGAAAAATTACGACCTGGCGCAGACGTATTATAAAGAAGTCTTAGACAAAGCCGATCGGAAGTCCAGCCAGCATAAAGAAGCGAAAAAGGCGCTGGAAGACGCCAAAAAGGCCAGACGGGAGGAAAGGAGAAAACGGAGTTAATGATGAATTATGAATGATTAATGATGAATAAAACGAGCCCGTAGTTTATCATTAATCATTCATAATTCATCATTCCCTATGGAATAGGCAACACCTTACTTTCTTTGAAGGTCGACATGATCACCATGGTTTGGGTGCTGGCTACCTCATCAATTTCATTGATTACGTCCAGCATCAGGGCCTGATACGACGAAATGTCCTTAGCGATTACTTTCAGCAGAAAGTCGCCTGATCCAGTGATGTGGTGGCATTCGATGATTTCGGGAATTTGATTGACCCGATCAACGAACGACATGGTGGTATCCTTTTTATGACCAACCAGCGTAACCATAACGAATGTGGTAACGCCAAGACCGATTTTATCCCGATTCAACTGGGCATGATAACTCTGAATAATGCCAGATGTTTCCAGTTTTTTTACGCGCTCGAGTGTTGGAGCGGGCGAAAGACCAATTTCCTTGGAAAGTTGTGCGTTGGTGATTTTAGCGTTTGCTTGTAGTATTTCTAATACGTGGCGATCTATCTGATCTAATTTCTGTGCCGACATAAATAGTGTAGTCTGTTGAAATTTATTGACAAGACGGTGCAAAGCTACCTCTTTTGCAATAGAAAATTCTTAAAACATACTGAATTTTTCCAAAAAGCGAAACAAATATAGTGTATTGTCCTGATACGCGGCACAAAATTTAGCGAATTGGCCTGGTTGCCAAATAGGCTTTTTATTATGTGGTGATTTTCTGGTAAGTACGCAAAAAATAGACCTTCAGTTTATCGTCTTCGGCAATAAATAGCGTTAGTAGTAAGGATATGGTCAAGCCTACGTCAAAAAGACTTTTTTATAAGCTTGAGTATACTTGACTATGGCTATTTTTGTTGGTTAATCCACTGTTCCGAATGCGTTCGTTTGCTTTTTTTACCCTATTCCTCGGAATTCTCGTCTGGGTAAGTTGCCGTCAGTCCAAACCTGTTCCGGTTGCGGCCAGACGACCCTCCGTTCGTTTGGCTCAACCAACCACGCGCCCGCCTGCTCCGAAACCTGTTCCACCCAAAACGACGACACCCAAGCCAACCACGGCCGTGGTAACTCCTCCAGCCGATACGCTCGGCTATGATGAGGTTACCTTTCCAACACCTGCCCCACCCAAACGAGAATTTCGGGCGGTCTGGATCGCCACAGTCGATAACATAGACTGGCCCAGTAAAAAAGGACTGCCCGTTGCCGATCAGCAACGTGAGATTGTTGAAATGTTCGACATGTATCAGCAAATGGGGTTAAATGCGGTGATCGTTCAGGTTCGTTCGGCAGCCGATGCATTTTATGCTAAAAGCTCGGAACCCTGGTCGGAGTGGTTGACAGGGCAGCAGGGACTAGCACCCAATCCGTTTTACGACCCCATGGAGTTCATGATTGAACAGGCGCATCAGCGTGGGCTTGAGTTTCATGCCTGGTTTAATCTTGATCGGGCGTCATTCAGCAAATATTCCAGCATTGCGCCGTCTAATATTATGTACCGTAAGCCAGAGTGGCTACTGACCTATGGGGGTAAGAAATTATTTAACCTGGGCATACCCGCTGTGCGCTCCTACATTGCCGGGATTGTGGCTAATGTGGTGCGGGAGTACGATGTTGATGGCATTCACTTCGACGATTATTTTTATCCGTATGCCGAACCCGGACAGGTTATTCGCGATGATGCTACCTATCAGGCTAATAACAATGGCCAAACAAAAGCGGACTGGCGACGCGACAATGTCAACAGGCTGATTGTTGAGCTGCGGGATTCGATTCGGGAGAACAAGCCCTGGATAAAATTTGGTGTCAGCCCGTTTGGTATCTGGAAAAATCAGGCCAGCGACCCCGAAGGGTCAGCTACAAACGGAGGACAGGCCTATTACGATCAGTATGCCGATACGCGTAAATGGGTACGGGAAGGACTGATCGATTATATAGTTCCTCAGGTATACTTCAGCTCCGAATTTGGGCGGGTACCTTATAAGACGCTCGTTGACTGGTGGTGTCGAAATACAGGGAAAGTGCATTTGTATATCGGACACGGAGCCTATCGGGTTGGGCGCGGCTCCGAACGCGATCCGGGTTGGTGGCGCGCTAACGAGTTTCCGAACCAGTTCCGATACAATCGGCAACAGAAAGCGGTACAGGGTAGTGTTTTATTCAGTGCTAAAAATCTGAAACTGAATCCGCTGGCCATTCGCGATTCGCTGCAAACAACGTTTTATCGACATTTGGCGCTGGCTCCGACTATGCCCTGGCTGGATAGCATTCCACCGTTGCCCCCCCGCGATTTGAAAGCAGCTGTTACTCCAGAAGGGGTCGAATTATTCTGGGAGCAATCGCCTGAAGCCAGCGATGGCGACGGGGCCGAAGCGTATCTGGTATATCGATTTGAGGGACGACGGCCTCACCTACTATTGAATGACCCTCGATATATTGTCGCGCACTGTATTGGCGAAGGCACGACCCGCTTTGTCGACAAGACCGCCGATCCGAAAAAGAAATATTTGTACGCGATTACGGCCCTGGACCGGCTGCGCAATGAGAGCCGGGAGATGGTTATAAAGGTTCAGTAATCTGCCAAATGGCTGTTTTACTGCATAATGGTTTCCAATACCTCGTCAATCGATTTGCTATCGGGAAAAAAGCTGGCAAATTTCAGAAGAATACCTTCCACGATAGCGTCTGGGCAGGAAGCTCCGCACGTAAGCAGAATGGTAACGGGTCGATGGGCTGGAATAAAGTTCTCGGTAGTTACCTCCTGTTTGGTATGATGGTCAAAATGGCGAATCAGTTTGTCGGATAAGATTTTGTGCTCAGATTCAATGAAATAGGTCGGTAGTTTCGCTTCGCACAATTCCACGATATGCGACGTATTGGATGAATTGTAGCCACCAGCAACCACCGCAAAATCGGCCTGGTTTGTCAACAGAGCATACGTTGCATCCTGATTGTCGTTGGTGGCATAGCAGAGCGTGTCACGGGTGTTGGCAAAGTGCGCGTCAACAGATTCGTCCGTCAGGTTGTACTGCTGAATCATGACCTGCTTCAGGTAATCGGCAATGCTCTGCGTGTCAGATGCCAGCATCGTCGTCTGGTTGACTACGCCAATTCGCTGAAGGTCGCGAGTAGGGTCGAAACCGATGGAATACTGCCCGGCAAATTCATCGTAAAAGGCTTCAGCAGGTAGTTCGCCGGTTATGTACTTAGCCAAACGCTGGGTCTGAACCATATCTTTCACCACAACTGTGGGAGCCATCTCTTTACTGTGCGAGAACGTAGCCCGGGTTTCTTCATGGCTGGGTTTGCCGTGAACAATAACCGAATAGTTCTTCTGACCAATTTGACCGGCTTTGTTCCAGACTTTCTCGACAAAAGGGCAGGTCGTATCATACTTTACTACATCCAGGCCTAATGCCGCCAATTGTTGCTGCGTTTCCAGCGTGGTGCCAAATGCCGGAATGATCACCACATCGTCAGGATTCAATTCGGAGAACGGAATAAGCTGACGACCTTTGGTATCCATCAGAAAGCGAACTCCACGGCTTTGTAAATCTCCGTTCACATCGGGGTTATGAATCATTTCGCTCAACAGAAAAATCCGTTTATCCGGGTTTTCGGCGATGGCTTTATACGCAATTTCAACGGCATTTTCGACCCCATAACAGAAACCGAAATGACGCGCGAGCAACACCCGAACGGGGCCAAAATCAAGCAGGGTAGGGGTGAAATCACGCTTTAGTTTGTCTCGCTTCCGACGGAATTCTTTCAGAGGAGTAATAATTCGGCTGCGGTAGTATTCGGGGATGTCGAAAGATTTCATAGAGCACAAAAACAGATGAACATCGGCGATGCTCATGCATCAGCAAACCCGATACTCGTCTTTATGTATTAAGAATCGTTTGTCTATAAAACAGCGGAGTCGGATGCTTCGTTCAGTGCAAAGGTAACCAGTATTGGCTGACTTAGTGGCTTACGATCAGGACCTTTTGTTATATTTGATTGCAGTTCAACCTCTTTCTGAAAGCCTACTCATTTATGACAACGATGTCGATGCCGTCAGCTGATCGCTGGGATTGGTGGCGTAAGGTACTCTTCCGATTTAGCTGTATATATCTGATCCTGTATATGTCGCCCCTCGGTTGGCTGGGCAATATTCCCGTCCTGAACTGGCTTAATGAGTTCTATGAAAAAGCAGAAAATTGGCTCGTCAATTTAGCTAACACCTATCTTTTTCATGTTAAAGATGTCCTGGTGCCCTTAAATGGGAGCGGTGATACTTCCTATGGATATGCGCAGCTTTGCTTCTTTATCCTGACGGCTGTCGTTGGAACGATCATCTGGACAGTTTTCGGTAAGCGCTCTACTTATACGGTTGCCTATTACTGGCTATTGGTAGCGGTTCGGTATTATGTGGCAATGGTGGCCTTGAGATATGGAGTTATCAAGTTGTTTGGCCAGCAGATGATTTTCCCGCCACTAAGTGCGCTGGCCACGCCGTTAGGCGATTTACTGCCCATGCGGTTTTCGTGGTATTTTATTGGGTATTCGACTCCTTACCAGTTTTTCTCAGGAGCTGTAGAGGCCGTAGCGGGTGTTTTGTTATTCTTCCGACGTACCAGCACATTGGGCGCTTTTGTTGCAGCCAGCGTTTTTCTGAACGTCATGATGATGAACCTATGCTACGACATTCCCGTCAAGCTGTTTTCGATTCATCTGTTCCTTTTCAGTAATTTTCTACTGCTGGGCGATGCCAAACGGCTTCTTGATTTCTTCATCTTCAATCGACCGACGCAACCAACTATTCACTACACATTACCTGGAAAATGGTCGAAAAGAGGGCAGTTAGCCTTAAAAGCGGCTTTTGTTATTCTGTTTTTGATCATGCCTTTTTATGAGTTCGCAGCCGGTTCAAATCAGGGGCCTGCCCCTAAAAAACTGGCAACCGGCTTCTTCTCGGTCGACCAGTTTCAGGGAAGTCCGGTCGATAGTTTACGCTGGAAAGATGTGGTGTTTGAGACCAATACGTCGGGCAGTATCCTAACCGCGGATACCCTGTTTCGGCAGCGCTATCGGCGGGCGTATTTCAGCTACAAGCTTGACTCGCTGTACCATACCATTGCCTTCAAAAAATTTGCAACGGATACTACGTCACTCTTTACGATGCAGTATACCATGCCGGACACGAACCATATTCTGTTGCGAGGGAAAATTCGGAACGATTCGGTAATTGTTGCCCTCAAACGGCAGAATCGTCGTTTTCAGTTAGCCGAGCGCCAATTCCACTGGCTTTCTGAAGCTAACAGATAGATGGGAGAAACGCGTTATAGTTCAAGAACCTGCCCCAAAATATCGTCCAGGTATTCGCGGGAGTTCGCCAGTCGGGGTACTTTATGCTGACCGCCTAATTTGCCCCGCTGTTTCATCCAGGCATAGAAGGTGCCGGGTGGTGCTACATGAATTCGAGGTCGCTTGAGTACCATATCGTTGTAGCGTTTGGCATCGTAGTCTGAATTGATCTGCCGCAACGTTTCATCTAAGATCTGCTCAAATTTCTGCTGACTATTCGGCTCATGCGTGAATTCGATCACCCATTCATGACAACCGTTGCTACCGTTGCCCATATAAACTGGCCCCGCCGTATAGTCTGATATAACGGCCCCAGTAGCTTCACAGGCTTTGGTTATGGCTGTTTCGGCATTCTCAACGATCACTTCCTCCCCAAAGGCATTGATAAAATGCTTCGTCCTTCCACTGACTTTCAGGCGATGCGGATAGAGTGACGTGAACCGAACCGTATCGCCGACTTTGTATCGCCATAATCCGCCATTCGTCGACACGACCAGCGCGTAATTTTTATCTAGTTCGACCTCTTCAATGGTTAGTGCTTTCGGGAAAGGCTGGTCGGCTTCGTGGATGGGAACAAACTCGTAAAAAATGCCGTAATCCAGCATCAGAAGCATTTCGCCTACCCGGTTTAAATCATCCTGAATGGCAAAAAAGCCTTCGGAGGCATTGTAAATTTCCTGATACCGAACCTGAGCCGAAGGGAACACCTGCTGTTGAAACAATTCCCGGTAAGGTTGGAAGTTTACCGCTCCGTGCATCATCACTTCAAAGTTGGGCCATACTTCCAGAATATTTGATTTGCCCGTTCGTGCCAGCACTTTATCAATGAGTACCATGCCCCAGGTCGGCACGCCGAGCATACTGGTTACATTTTCTGCGGCTGTGATTTCGGCCATCCGTTCCAGCTTCGACTCCCACTCGTCCATGAGCGCAACCTGTAGCGAAGGCGTACGAATATACTGCGCCCAACTGGGAAGGTTTTTCATAACAACAGCCGATACGTCGCCCACGGCACTGTTGGAACTATATGGGTTTGGATGAAGGCTTCCACCAATGGATAACCCTTTGCCTTCGAAGGCCCGACTATTCGGGTTGTTGGCAATATACATCGCCATCATATCCTTCCCGCCTTTAAAATGGCTCTCGTCGAGCGATTCCATGGTTACGGGAATAAACTTGCTACGGGCGTTTGTCGTCCCTGACGATTTGGAAAACCAGCGCACCGGAGAAGGCCAGAGAACCTTGCTTTCGCCCTTCAGTACCCGCTCAATGTAAGGAAACAGGTCCTCATAACTCGAAACCGGCACTTGCCGTTGAAAATCCTGTACGCTTAGAATGGATTTGTACTGGTGCTTTTTTCCCCATTCTGTCCGACGTCCAGCCCGAATGAGTTGCCGAAACACCTGATGCTGCACCACGCCGGGCTGCTGCATCATCGCTTCAATGCGTGGAATGCGCCGTTGAAGAAGCCATTTAAGCGTAGTGTTTAGCAAAGTCATGGGGCTAAAATAAGCAATACAACTTTAGTGAATAGGCTGGGGTTTCAAATATATAACTATTCTGGTTGATTTATAATCCTTTGGCCCGGTCGGGGTAGTCGGTGATGAGCCCATCGACACCCCACTCTTTCAGTCGAACCATATCAGCTCGTTGGTTGACTGTCCAGGGAATTACCTGAATCCCCTGATCATGTAGCCGGGCAATTTTATCCTGATTGATAAGCCGAAAGTAGGGGCTATATACATCTGGTTTGAAGCCCAGGTCCTCAATGTTTTTCTCAGGGCTGCGAAGGTTTTCGACCAGTGCCGACAACTTTACTTTAGGATATTTACCTGCATCAGCTCCTCGTTTCCACTGCCGTAATATGGCAAAGTCAAAACTTTGAATAGTTACTCTGTCGAGAGTAAGACTCTGTTTAAGAATGGTTTGGACCAGCTCACAGAAAGCGGCCGGCTCCGGCTGACTTATTTTATATTCTGACGGCTCACTCTTGAGCTCGATGTTGTAAGCAAACTGGGGCAGATTTTTGGCTTTTCGATACGCTTCGGCTTCATCAATAACTTCGCTCAGCAAAGGCTTATACGTTTTGAGCTTTTGCTGTTCAGGAAAAGCCGGGTTGCCGTTTGAACCAACATCGTACTGTTGAATATCGGCGTAGTTGAGTCCATAGAGCAAAATACTCTTCTGATTACGCTTACTGACTGGTTTTCCTTCGGGCGTAATACTGAAATCGGCGTTGAAATACGGGTCATGCGAGACTACTACCTGCTTATCTTTACTAATAACCACATCCATTTCCAAGGTAGTAACGCCAAGATCCAGTGCTTTCAGGAAAGCTGGAACTGTATTCTCAGGCATAAGCCCACGGCAACCCCGATGGCCCTGAACATCGAAATCGGGGGCAATGGGAGTAAGTACAGCAGCGAATAGGAAAATAAAAAGTAAACAGGTGGGCATAGCTATATGTGGTGTAAGAACATCTATAAAGCCGATTTGTTCAGCTAAATAAGCGTCAAACAGCTATAGTGCCAACAACAGGCGGGCGTTAAGTGATAACTGAATCAGTAAAAAAGGTTATTCCTACGATCAAGTAGATAGTAGGTTAACAACAAGCAGGAAAATTGAAATTAGTTGCAGAAAGTAGTCATTACCACCAGCATGGCTTTTACACCGGCATGCTGACGTAGATAGTCGCGCAGGAACCGGCAGGCGTGGTAGTATTGATCCTTCACAGTGCTAACTGAAATCTGAAGCTTTTCGGCCACTTCTTCGGTGGTAAGGCCCTGTTCAGAGCGGAGCGTAAAAACTAACCGACGCTGAACAGAAAGTTGACGTAATCCGTCACGAACTACTGAGCTATACTCACCCAGGGCAAGCGGTTGTTCGGTGGCTAAAAGCTCCCGGTTGTTGTCGCTGATGGTGTCTACTACCTGATACATGGCTGTTGCTGACTAGTTGTTAACGGATTATACTATATCTATTTCGGGCATGAAGTCCCGATGAGATCGGCGGATAAGTGTAGTTGGCCCAGGAGAGGTCGTTTACATACGCTAGAGCAACGCTACCTGTATAAAGACTCCGAAACAGGGTGTCGAACGCCATTTTGCCGTCTTTTTGTAAACGAAGCGTTACTGCTGTATCGGTCTGATCCATACGTTTTGTCACCAGATGAGTGGAAACAATAGTCGTTAAAATGGGTGTTCGAGGCCTTATGATGCACAAATATAACCGATTTAATCTGGTAAATAAAAGAATACTTTTTATTTGTTGAGTGCAATAGTAAACTTGCATGAAAACAAGCCCACGCTCCTTAACTTACCTATGCGATACACTAAAGCTATTGTTGTTTCTCTATTAACTATTCTACTGATTTGGGGCTTAAACAGGCCCTGGGGAGGTATCCCGGCTTTTGGTCCGTTACTAAGTCCTTTTGTCGGTTTTTGGCAAAACGCAGAATCAGCAAAGCTTACCGATCAAGAGGTTACAATAAAAGGAACACAGGCTCCCGTAACGGTTCTGATTGACGATAAAGGTGTCCCCCACGTATTCGCCCAGAATGATCATGACCTGTTTTTTGCTCAGGGTTACTTGACTGCTCGCGATCGGCTTTGGCAGATGGAGTTTCAGACGCACGCAGCGGCCGGACGAGTATCCGAACTGGTTGGTGATCGGGCGCTTGAACTGGATCGCTTCAACCGGCATATGGGTATGGGGTATGGAGCCGAGCAAACGCTGAAAGGGATGCAGGCTGACCCCGTGTCGCGAGCTGCTCTGGACGCATACACGGCGGGCGTTAATGCCTGGATCAGTCAGTTGTCATCTGCCAAATACCCTATTGAGTACAAACTGCTTGGTTATGCGCCCGAGCCCTGGACTCCACTCAAATGTGCTCAGCTTTTGAAGCAAATGACCAGCACCCTGGCCAGCGGGGCCGATGACTTATTGATGACCAACATCTTACGGAAATATGGTTCGGTTATTACCGCCGATCTATTCCCGGATTATCCCACTCGCGAAGACCCAATTATTCCGCCGGGCACTCCCTGGAATTTTAAACCGGTATCGCCTATTCCAGCTCCACCTAACGATACGACAATCAACGACATGATTGCCTGGTTTGATGCTGGATTTCGGCGACCCAATCCCGAAATCGGGTCGAACAATTGGGCGGTTGGCCCATCAAAATCAGCCACCGGCCATCCTATCCTGGCCAATGACCCGCATTTGACGTTGAGCTTACCGTCGATCTGGTATCAGATGCAGTTGGTTTCGCCTACGGTCAATGTGTATGGAGCGACCTTGCCCGGCTCACCGAACGTAATTATTGGTTTCAATAAGGATGTGGCCTGGGGAGTTACCAACGTAGGGGCTGATGTGCTGGATTTTTATACTGTAAAGTTCAGGGATGCCACACATAAGGAATATTGGCATGACAAAAAATGGAAGCCTACCCGAAGTCGTATCGAAGTCATTAAGGTCAAAGGCAAGCCCGATGTTGTCGATACCGTTTACTATACCCACCATGGACCTGTGGTTTATCTACCGGGCGCCAAGGCGTTTCGAAAAAATATTCCGGTTGGCTATGCCGCACGCTGGATTGCGCATGAGCGATCCAATGACATTGCCTGTTTTTATGGGTTGAATCGGGCTAAAAATTTTGATGACTATCGGAAGGCATTAGCCCTGTATGTAGCACCAGCTCAGAATTTTATATTTGCCAGCAATCAAAATGATATAGCTATATCGCCCAATGGTCGTTATCCGCTGAAATGGATGGATCAGGGTAAGTTTCTATTGGATGGTACTGATCCGGCTGACGACTGGCATGGATTTATTCCGGCTGATCAGAACCCATTGGTGAAGAATCCGCCCAGAGGGTTTGTTAGTTCGGCCAACCAGTTTTCGACCGACCGAACCTATCCCTATTATATCAACTGGCAATTTGCTCCGGCGGAACGCGGTCGTCGTATCAACCAACGGCTGACAGTCATGCAACAGGCAACAATCGATAGCCTTCGGATGCTGCAAAACGACAACTTTAATCTAAGAGCAGCCGATGCACTGCCAGTTATGTTGCCGAGCATTAATGCGAGTCGATTAAGTGGGGAGCAAAAGAAAGCATTAGCTGCGGTAAAAGCGTGGAAGATGAATAATGATGTAGCCGAAACGGGAGCAACGATCTTTACAGAGTGGACACAGCGGTTACTGGAAGCCATCTGGGCCGATGAGTTCGACATGGGCGACTCGTTGCCAATGCGTAACCCGACCTTCGACCGTACACTGACTATGATGCAGCGTGACCCGGAAGCCCGTTGGTTCGATAATGTAAAAACACCGGCTCGTGAGCGCATGACCGATATACTGACACAAAGCTTTCAGGCGGCCTGCGATACACTGACTAAAAAACATGGATCATTCGGAGAGTCGTGGGCCTGGGGGCCGCATAAAAGCACATCAATCCGACACCTATTGCCCGGAGTCGATGCGTTCAGTGCGCTGAATGTACAAATTGGTGGTGGCGGGGGGATTGTGAATGCTACCAGCGAACGAGCAGGGCCTTCCTGGCGTATGGTGGTCGCACTTGGGCCTCAGCCCAAAGCATACGGCGTGTATCCGGGCGGACAGTCAGGTAATCCGGGGAGTCCGCATTATCAGGACCTGCTGGAAACCTGGCGAACAGGCCAACTAAACGAATTGCTTTACCTACAAACCGCTCAGGATAAAACCCCGCGTGTAAAGCAGAAACTTATTTTAAAATAAGGCGGCTGGAAAGCTGCTTTTAAATGCTTCAATCGGCGGCTTTCCAGCCGCCTTACTATCATGATTCAGATAATTCTTATTGCTGTTTTAAGTTTGCTGGCTCAGCTTGTACTGCCCTGGTGGAGTTTGGCTGTAGTGGCCTTTCTGGTTTGTTTATGGCGTACTCCAAGTGCAGGCCAGGCATTTTTTGCTGGATTTTATGGGGTAGCGTTTGTGTGGCTGGCGTATGCTGTAATGATCCATTCTCAGACCGATGGCATCTTCACCGGACGCATGAGCGAACTGCTATTCAAAACAAACAGTCCTATTCTTCCGGGATTGGTAACGGCTATCGTGGGCGGATTGGTTGGTGGGCTGGCTGGTCTGTCAGGCTATTTTGTTCGTCAGGCTACTCAAAATCAAATCACGGCACGTAGCTAGTAACCGCAACGGCGTGGGGCGGCCCGTGCCGACCGTTCGTAAATTCCTCTATCTTTGTAGGATAAACTGAAACTAACTGAATTATTTCCTGTGAAGAATGCCTCGTTAATCCTAAACGTCATCCTGACGATTGCCGTAGCTGTACTGTACTACCTGCACTTTAAAGGACCTCAGTCCGAAACCGCTCCGAGTGTTAATGTTCCGGCCGAAGCGAAAGGTAAATCCATCGTCTATGTAAATGTCGATTCGCTGCTGAACAGATACGATTACTTTAAAGACACTCAGAAAGTGCTGGAAAGTAAGCGCTTTCAATTAGAAAATGACATAGCATCCAAAGGGCGGAATTTGCAGAACAAAGTTGCCTTTTTCCAGCAGCGTGCTGCCACCATGACCCAGGAACAAGGTCGTGCTACGGAAGCTTCTTTGCAGAAAGAACAGCAGGATATTCTGGCATACCGCGACCGCGCTGCTCAAAATCTGGCTCTCGAAGAGCAGTCGAAAAACAAGGATTTGTATGATGAGATTTACAGCTACCTCAAAAAAGTAAACGCTCAGAACAAATACGAATTTGTGCTCGGCTACACGAAAGGCGGGGGGATTCTGTTTGCTAATCCAGATGCCGACCAGACGAAAGTAGTTCTGGATGGCTTGAACAAGGAGTATCAGGCAAAACAGACAAAAAAGTAGGTTATACGTGCCTTTATTGTTACAAACCCGGCTTACTGGATGCGTTCATCAGTAGGTCGGGTTTGTTTGCATTCAAGTCCGAAATTTTCTGCGCATTATAAACCTCTCGTAAAATTTCAACGTTGTTGGTCTTACCCGGTTAGCTAATAATCGGAAAACTAGATTTAATTTTTGATGTAGCGCCTTCAACAGAAGGCTTCTACATCTTATATCCTACATCCTATATCATTACATGGCATCAGCTTCGATTGTTAAACAGGTTGATATCCGAAACCGTCGGGCGTCTTTCGAGTATTCGTTTTTAGAAACCTATACAGCAGGTATCGTTCTGACAGGTACCGAAATAAAATCCATCCGGCAGGGGAAAGTGAACTTACAGGACGCTTACTGCCTGATTCATAACGACGAGTTGTTTATTCGACAAATGAGCATTTCGGTCTATACCGAAGGCACGCACTATAATCATGAACCCCTTCGCGATCGAAAACTACTGCTCACCAAACGGGAAATAAAACGGCTTACTGAAAAGTTGAAAGATCAGGGCCTGACCATCGTGCCTGTTCGGTTATTCACGAGTGAACGGGGCTTTGCCAAGATTGAAATCGCTCTGGCGAAGGGTAAAAAACTTTTCGATAAGCGCGAAAGCATCAAAGAGCGCGACGTGGAGCGGGATTTGCAACGGGAGAGGTACTAAGGTAAATGGAGAAGGCAGAAGGGAAAAAGGAGAAGGAATTTTCGTTGAAGCCTTTCTCCTTTTTCCCTTCTGCCTTCTCCATTCATTTAAATTTTTCTAAACTCTTGTCGTTATGTAGATAACTCTGTAACTTGCTTTCGTACAGAGGCATCTAAACGCGATATGGGTAGGAAAGTATTAGTCTTAAATCAAGATTACAGTGCCCTCAGCATCTGCTCCGTTCCTAAAGCATTTTTGCTGGTTTTCTTAGACAAAGCTGAACTTGTTGCCGAATCTGAGCAGTTCACGCTTCGAACTGTCTCCGCTGAGTTTCCGATGCCGTCCGTGATCCGGCTCCATCGGTACGTCAATCTGCCTTACAAAGGCGTCATGCTCACCCGGCAAAATATCTTTAAGCGAGATGGCCATCATTGTCAGTACTGCGGTACCACAGATGACCTGACGCTGGATCATGTGCTGCCCAAATCGAGAGGAGGGAAAACCAGTTGGGATAACCTCGCTACTGCCTGTAAACGCTGTAACTCGAGGAAAGGCGACTATACGCCCGATGAAGCTAACATGAAACTGCGCCAGAAACCGTTCAAACCTACGTTTCTGGTTTTTTTACGCGAATTTTCTGGCTCTATTGAACAAAGTTGGATGCCATTCCTGGCAAAAAAGGAGAAGGCGTTCCAATAACAGGAAGAGGGAAAAAGCAGGAAGGGACGAAAGGAATAAGGGAAATGCTGCGGGCAAATCCTTTACTCCTTTCGTCCCTTCCTGCTTTTTCCCTCTTTTTCAATGACTTTTGCATTTTTAGAAACTTTTTTCTAAAAGCAATTGCTATCTTTGCAGGCCTTTTTCATAGGTAAACAATTTATAACCAAAAGTCAGTCCGCCATTGACCTACGGGCTGATGTACTGAGTGGGTCAGGAAACCTTTTTTTATGAGCAAAACGCAGCAACGCGAACTGCCGGCATTTGATTGGGACCGCGCAGACAACAAAGGATTTGGGAGTGGCTATTCGGATGCCGAGCGCAACCGGATGTTGGAAATGTACGACAATACACTGTCGGAAGTTAAAGAAAAAGAAGTAGTAATGGGAACCGTCGTTGGGATAACGGATCGGGAAGTATTACTCAACATTGGATTTAAGTCGGATGGCTTGGTACCTGCTTCAGAATTCCGGGATATACCCGAACTGAAAATGGGTGATGAAATTGAAGTTTACGTAGAAAATCAGGAAGACCCGAATGGCCAGTTGGTGCTTTCGCGCAAAAAAGCGAAAGTGATTACCGCATGGCAGAAAATTCAGCGTGCGCTCGACGAAGATCTCGTTATCGATGGTTTCGTAAAACGCCGGACCAAAGGTGGTCTGATTGTCGATATTTATAGTGTAGAAGCGTTCTTACCAGGTTCGCAAATCGATGTTAAGCCAATTCGTGACTTCGACATCTTTGTTGGTAAGAAAATGGAGGTTAAAGTCGTCAAGATCAACTATGCTAACGATAACGTAGTCGTTTCGCACAAAGTCCTGATCGAGAAAGACCTGGAAGCACAACGTGCTCAAATCCTGAACAACCTCGAAAAAGGTCAGGTACTCGAAGGCGTTATCAAGAACATGACCAATTTCGGTGTGTTCATCGATCTTGGTGGCGTCGATGGTCTGCTACACATCACGGACATTTCGTGGGGTCGTATCAGCCATCCATCGGAAGTACTGCACCTCGACCAGAAAGTCAACGTGGTGGTTCTGGACTTCGACGAAGACAAAAAGCGGATCTCGCTGGGCATGAAGCAACTTCAGGCTCATCCATGGGATGCGCTAGCAGAAGATATTCAGGTTGGCTCGAAAGTGAAAGGCAAAATCGTGAACGTAGCCGATTACGGTGCGTTCCTCGAAATCATGCCAGGCGTAGAAGGGCTGATCCACGTATCAGAAATGTCGTGGTCGCAGCACCTGCGTAACCCACAGGAATTCCTGAAAGTGGGCGACGAAGTTGAAGCGGTTGTCCTGACGCTCGACCGTTCTGACCGCAAGATGTCGTTAGGCATTAAGCAACTGACCGAAGATCCCTGGACTCGTCCAGAACTGCGTACGAAATATGCGGTTGGTACGAAGCACAAAGGTGTGGTCCGTAACCTAACTAATTTCGGTTTGTTCCTCGAACTGGAAGAAGGCATCGACGGTCTGGTACACGTATCGGATCTGTCGTGGACGAAGAAGATCAAGCATCCTTCAGACTTCATCAAAGTAGGTGACGAACTCGAAGTGGTTGTACTGGAACTGGACGTCGACAACCGTCGTCTGGCGCTGGGTCACAAGCAACTTGAAGAGAACCCATGGGATACGTTCGAAACCGTATTCGCTGTTGGTACGATTCACCGTTGCACCATCCTGAGCAAAAACGACAAGATGGCCACGCTCGAACTGCCTTACGGTATCGAAGGGTTCTCGTCGCTGAAGAATCTGTCGAAAGAAGATGGAACCTTTGCTGAAGTTGGCGAAACGCTCGATTTCAAAGTAACTGAGTTCTCGAAAGAAGAGAAGCGCATCATGCTGTCGCATACGAAAGCATGGCAGGAGAAAAATGAGCCTGTTAAAGAGCCTAAAGCTGCAAAAGCTTCTGCTCCTAAAGCCGGTTCAACACCAGCGCCTGAGCGCGGTGCTACTCTTGGCGATCTGGATGCACTGGCGGCCCTGAAAGAACAAATGGAAGGTCGTAACTAATTCAGATTAATTTTGTTTTAAAAAATGCTCCTGACTGGTCTAGTCAGGAGCATTTTTTTTAGAATCGGTTTTCGAAAAACCAGATAAAATCATATCTTTGCAGTCCCTAATGCATGACCCTTGCATGTAAAGGGATACCAAGGTTCCGTGGCCGAGTGGCTAGGCAGTGGTCTGCAAAACCTCGTACAGCGGTTCGAATCCGCTCGGAACCTCTTCATAATCAATAAGACTATTGCCAACTTTACCATCTTGTCCGACTTCAACAGAACTCGCGCAGGATGGTATTTTTTATTGTCGACAAAACAAGCAGGATTTTGTTAAACGGACGTAATAGTTGATAAAAGGTTCTTAATTAGAAAGAATATAAATAAAAACGAGTGCTCAAATAACTAAACACCAACTTTTGCCTATACAGCAATCGTGTCGTACTTTTGGGCGCTAAATAAAAAGCGGTAGTGATTATGTTGATTCACTCAATTAATATAGTTCATAAAATGAGTCGTTTATACAAGCTTGGCGGGGCCCTAATCCTATCGCTCATGCTATTGGTTTCCAATAGTTCGTTGAGAGCACAGGATGCCGCACCTGCTGGTGGTGCAGATGCCGAAAAAGGGAAGACCTTATTTACTAACAATTGTGCCCAATGTCACTCGGTAACAGCCGATAAAGTAGTAGGCCCAGGTCTGAAAGGTATTGAGTCCCGTGCTCCCGGTAAAGACTGGTTACACAAGTGGATTCGGAATTCATCTGCTTTGATCGCTTCGGGCGACCAGTATGCCAACCAGGTATTCAACGCTAATGGTAAAGTGCAGATGTCGAGCTTCCCTAGCCTGACAGACGCCGATATCGACGGTATCCTGGCTTACATCGACGGAGCAAACAAAGCTCCCGCTGCAGCTGTTGGAGGTGATACCAGCAAAAACACTGAAGGCGTAGGCGGTGGATCGTCTACATCTGGTGGCCCATCAGAGCTGTTTACATTTGTACTGGTTGCTTTGCTGATCGTAATGTTGCTCGTGCTTGGCGTTCTGCTAGCCATTGTAAGCATCCTGTCGAAAGCAGTAGCCCCTACTACGGTTGAAGGCGTTGACGTGTCTTCGAACTTCGGCCAGCGGCTTAAGACAGGTCTGTCAAACGCGTTCAATAATCCTACACTGCGTTCCATCGTTATCTGGTTGTTTTTGCTGGTTGTAGCGAAAGAAACCTTTGACGGTGCTTATGGCATAGGTATCCAACAGGGCTACGCTCCCAAGCAGCCTATTGCCTATTCGCACAAACTGCATGCTGGTCAGTACAAAATCGATTGTAACTACTGCCACACTGGTGCGCAGAAAGGCAAAAATGCTACTATTCCTGCTGCCAACATCTGTATGAATTGCCACGGTGTTATCAAAAAAGAGTCGCCAGAAATTCAGAAGATCTATACGGCAATTGAAGAAAACCGGCCTATCGAATGGGTTCGGGTGCATAATCTTCCTGATCTGGCTTACTTCAACCACGCACAGCACGTAAACGTTGGAAACGTAGCCTGTCAGACCTGCCACGGTGAAATTGAGAAGATGGAAGTGGTTGAAGCCCGTTCATCACTGACCATGGGCTGGTGTATCGATTGCCACCGCCGGACGGATGTGAACACAAAAGACAACGCCTACTACGACAAGCTCGTGGCGTTGCACCGGAAAGAAAGCAAAGAGCCGCTCAAAGTAGCTAACATTGGCGGTCTTGAATGTTCTAAATGTCACTATTAATCCACCGGGCCGCGTAGGCCAGCTCAACCAATAGGGTACTTACCGCATACAACACGCATGGAAAATACATCTAAACGGTATTGGAAAGGGCTCGAGGAGTTACGCAATGACGCTACGTTTGTCAAGAATGCCGACAGCGAATTTGCAAATCCCGACCTGAGCGAATCGTCGAACGACCTGGAAGGTTTACTCGGTGGCTCAAACACCCAACGCCGTGACTTTCTGAAAGTAATGGGATTTGGGATGGCCGCTGTATCGCTGGCCGCCTGTGAAACGCCGGTTCATAAAGCTATCCCGTATATCAACAAACCGGAATTTACTTTCCCCTCAATTTCTGACTATTACGCATCCACCTTCGCTGAGGGTGGCGATTATGTTTCTGTTCTGGTAGAAACCCGCGAAGGTCGACCCATCAAAATTGAAGGGAACCCATCATCAACTATATCGAAAGGAAAGACGACCGCACGAGCGCAGGCTTCGGTTCTTTCTCTCTACGATATTGACAAACTGAAAGGCCCAAAGCGCGGTGATGCTGACATCGATTGGGATACAGCCGACCGTGAAATTCTTAGCCAACTGAGCTCAGTGGCAGCTAAAGGTGGAGCGATTCGCATTGTTTCGTCTACCATTCTTAGTCCGGCCACTAAAGCAGTTATCGCTGATTTCGTAGCCAAATACCCAACGGCTCGTCATATTACGTACGATGCTAATTCGGTGTTCGGGATTGCTCAGGCCAATCAGGCGTCGTTTGGTAAGGCTGTCATCCCTTCGTATGATTTCAGCAAAGCGCAAACGATCGTTAGTATTGGCGCTGATTTCTTAGGAAGCTGGATTGCTCCGATCGAATACATGGGCGCCTATGCCAAAGGGCGTCAGGTGGGTGCAATGGCCGGTGGTAAGAAAACCATGTCGCGCCATTATCAATTTGAGACGGGCCTGTCGATGACAGGTGCTAATGCTGACTACCGCACAGCTATCAAACCATCGCAGGAAGGATTGGTCGTTGCTGCACTCTATAATAAAGTCGCGGCTAAAGTAGGTGGCGGTTCGTTGAGCACCCCGTCGGTTGATGTGGCTAACCTGGACAAAGCCGCTACTGATCTGGCGAATTCGCGTGGTAAAGCATTGGTTGTTTCGGGTTCGAATGATCCGAATGTTCAAACCATCGTCAACGCGCTGAACAATCTGTTGGGTAGCTACGGCACCACGATCGACATCAATACGCCGGTCAATTATCGTCAGGGTAATGATCAGCAGATGAACGCCTTTATCGATGAGGCTAAAGGTGGTCGTGTTGGAGCAGCGTTCTTCATTGATGCTAATCCAGTTTATGATCACCCACGGGGTGCCGAACTGGCCGAAGCACTGCCTAAGATTCAACTGTCTGTTTCGTTTGCCGACCGGGCCGATGAAACCGCATCATTAGCAAAATACATTACTCCCGCTCCCCATTATCTGGAAAGCTGGGGCGATGCTGAGCCAAAGCAAGGCTATTTCAGCCTAATGCAGCCAGCTATTACACTGATTTTCAAAACCCGTCAGTATCAGTCAAGTCTGCTGAAATGGGCTGGTAAGTCAGCCGATTATCAGGCTTACCTGAAAAACTATTGGCGTGCTAACCACTACTCGCAGGCATCAGGTTTTAGCTCATTCGACGCATTCTGGGTTAAGTGCCTGAACGATGGCGTGTTTGAGCCAAATGCTGGAACTGCTAGTGCGGGTGGAGCATCCTTTGCTGGAAACGTGGCGCAAGCTGCGGCTGGTATCGCACAACGGTATAAGCCAACCACCGGTATGGAACTGTCTCTGTACGAAAAAGTAGGCGTAGGTTCGGGCGCTATGGCGAACAACCCATGGCTACAAGAGCTACCTGACCCTGTTTCGAAAGCTTGCTGGGACAACTACGCTTGTCTTTCGCAGAAAACGGCGAAAGAAATGGGGGTTGCTCAAAACGACATGGTGACCGTAACGGTTAACGGTAAGTCGGTTGAATTGCCTGTACTGGTACAGCCTGGACAAGCCGATAATACAGTGTCAATTGCAATTGGCTACGGTCGTGAGAAAGCTGGTAAATCGGCTAACGGCGTTGGTAAAAATGTTTTCCCATTCGCTAGTCTGACCGGCGGCTATGCTACCTACTCGGCTTTCAGTGCTAAAGTAGAAAAAGCCAGTGGTTCGCACGAAATTGCGCAAACCCAGACGCACGAGACGGTAATGGCGCGTAAGGCGGTATTACAGGAAACTGTTCTGGCTGCTTACCAAAAGAATCCGAAAGCGGGTCGTTACGAGCCTAAAGTTCAAACCTCAGAAGGCCCTGTTACGCCAACCGATATTACCCTTTGGAACGGTTATGGTAAGCCAAACCACTCATGGGGTATGGTTATCGACCTGAACTCCTGTATTGGTTGCGGTACCTGCGTTGTTGCCTGTAATGCAGAGAATAACATTCAGGTTGTTGGTCGGAAAGAAGTACTTCGTCGTCGTGAGATGCACTGGATGCGGATCGACCGATACTATAGCAGCGATGCCGATGTTGAGGACTATACTGCACTGGAAGTAGCTTCGGCCAATCCAGAAGTAACGTTCCAGCCAATGCTTTGCCAGCACTGCAGTAATGCTCCCTGCGAAACGGTATGTCCAGTATTAGCAACGACCCACAGCACGGAAGGTCTTAACCAAATGACCTACAACCGTTGTATTGGTACCCGTTACTGTGCGAATAACTGTCCGTATAAAGTGCGCCGGTTCAACTGGTTTAAATACTTCGATAATGATAATTTCGATTATCATTTTAACAATGACCTGGGTAAAATGGTCATTAATCCAGATGTAACGGTTCGTTCACGGGGTGTTATTGAAAAGTGCTCGTTCTGCGTACAACGGATTCAGGAAGGTAAGCTGACGGCTAAGAAAGAACGTCGTCGGTTAGGTGCTGATGAAATTCAGACCGCCTGCTCACAATCTTGCCCAACGAATGCTATTATCTTTGGTGATCTGAATAACCCAGAAAGCACCGTGTCGAAGATAGTGACGGCTGAGCAGGAAGGTCGTGCCTTCCACGTACTGGAAGAAATCAACGTGCGGCCACAAATCTCGTATCTGACGAAAATTCGGAATAAGGACGAGGAGCCTAAGAAAGAAGAAGCTGTTAAGGAAACTCACGCATAAAATCAGTTACGGCTCATGATGGACGGGGTAAACACCCGAAGTTATTAAGTCGTACATCGTAAATCGTAAATACAGTAAGTATATGTCGCATGTTACATCAGCTGTAAGAACTCCTCTCGTTACCGGTGGCAAAACCTACGCCGACGTAACGGAGGATATTAGTAAGCAGGTTGAGGGCAATCCGACTCGTGAATGGACCATTGCCTTCACGATTGCAGTGATTGTGCTCACTTACGGAACGGCCTGTCTGTTCTGGACGTGGTGGGAAGGTCTGGGCGTTTGGGGGCTGAACAAAACTGTCGGCTGGGCCTGGGACATCACGAACTTCGTATGGTGGGTAGGTATCGGTCACGCAGGTACGCTGATTTCGGCTATTCTGCTACTGTTCCGTCAAAAATGGCGGACGGCTGTAAACCGGGCTGCTGAAGCCATGACCATCTTCGCCGTTATCTGTGCTGCCAGCTTCATTATGATGCACGCTGGTCGGCCCTGGGTAGCTTACTGGTGTTTACCACTGCCCAATACGCTGGGTTCGTTGTGGGTAAACTTCAAATCGCCACTGGTTTGGGACGTATTTGCGATCAGCACATACTTTACTGTATCGCTGGTATTCTGGTATATGGGTCTTATTCCTGACCTGGCTACCATCCGCGACCGGGCAAAGAGCAAAGTATCGCGCTATATCTATGGTGCGTTTGCTATGGGCTGGAACGGTTCGGCAAAAACATGGGCTCGTTATGAATACATGAGCTTGATTCTGGCCGGTCTTTCTACCCCACTCGTACTTTCGGTACACACGATTGTAAGTATGGACTTTGCTACCTCGGTTATTCCGGGATGGCACACCACCATTTTCCCACCTTACTTCGTTGCTGGTGCTATCTTCTCTGGATTCGCGATGGTACAAAACCTGGTGCTCATTATCCGGGTCGTATTTAAGCTGGAAGATTATATTACTGTTGAGCACATTGAGTCGATGAACAAGGTAATCACCTTGACCGGTTCGATCGTAGGGGTAGCGTATCTGACGGAGTTCTTCATTGCTTGGTATTCGGGCGTTGAATTTGAAGGATATGCATTCATCAACCGGGCTACGGGTCCTTACTGGTGGGCATACTGGGCCATGATGACTTGTAACGTAATTACGCCACAGCTTTTCTGGTCACGGGCTATTCGCCGGAGCATTGTCTGGACGTTCGTACTTTCCGTTATCGTAAACATTGGTATGTGGTTCGAGCGGTTTGTAATTATCGTTACCTCACTGCACCGCGATTATCTGCCATCGAGCTGGGCAATGTTCCACCCAACTTTGTTCGACATTAGCGACTACATTTTCTCGTTCGGTCTTTTCTTTACCTTGTTCCTGCTGTTCTCGAAATTCCTGCCAGTAGTAAACATGGCCGAAGTAAAAACCATCATCAAGTCGTCGTCGGAGAAATTACCAGTTTCGGTATCTGGCGTTGCGAAAGGTGAGCGCGTTGCGAATCCAACATTTAACAAGGACGTAGAATAAACAAAGTTATAGGTTTCAGCCGGGCTGCCGGAGCGGTTTCTGATCGCTTGCAGACGTAAGACCTGAAACCTGAAACCTGAAACTGAATAAAAAGTATGTCAGACGCACACGATAACGGTAAATTTCTGGTCGGCATCTTCGACGATGATGATGTAGTATTACAGGCCGTTAAAGAAGTTAAAAATGCAGGTGTTCGGATTCATGAAGTCTATTCACCTTTCCCTATTCACGGATTAGACGTTGCGTTGGGTCATCCTCGTACACGGCTGGGTATTGCCGCCTTCCTATTCGGTATGACCGGTACACTCTGTGCGCTTGCCCTGACGTTTTATGCCGAAGGTTTCGACTGGCCAATGATTGTAGGGGGTAAAGATTCGTACTCACCGATTGTGTATGTGCCGATCTTTTTCGAATTGACAGTACTTATCTGTGCCCTGGGAATGGTCGGTACCTTTCTGGTATCGAATGGCATGGGCCCGACTGTGAAACCTCTCATGTTTGACCTCCGAACGACCGATAATAAATTTGCGATGGCAATTGACCTCAACCAAAATAATATCGGTGAAAGTGATATTGAGCAGATTCTGAAGAAATCAGGCGCTGCTGAAGTAAATGTTAAGCAGTTCTAATATTCAGAATGGGAATGATTACGAAACATACAAGTGTAACCGCGCTGGCTATTATTGGACTGATATTTACAGGAGCCGCCTGTAAACGAGGTCATGATAATACCGGGGTTGAATATGCTCCTCAGATGTACGATGCGGTAGGTTATGAGCCATACCGTCAGATTCGGCCAAACACGATTAACCCGCAGGGGCTGAATATGCGTCTGCCTGCACAGGGTACAGTAGCTCGCCCAAACTATCATACGACGTTTGGAGAAGGCGCTGATGCTAAAACCGATTTGATGATTTATAACATTCCGGCAGACAGTATTGAAATCGCCGAGCGTGTTTTAGTAAATCCGATTCCGGAAACTGAGATGTCACTAGCCGAAGGCAAAGCATTATACACTCGTTATTGCAGTCATTGCCACGGCGAAACGGGTAAAGGCGATGGCCTGGTCGGGAAAGAATACAAAGGGGTGCCTAACTATTCGTCTGACGCGCTGAAAACGCTAAATGATGGACACATCTTCCACGTAATTACGAATGGTAAAGGGCGAATGTGGCCCCATGGTTCGCAGATTACACCAGAAGATCGGTGGAAAATTGTGCAGTACGTACATAAATTACAACAAGGATAATTTTGAGTTCATAGGCTAGGGGGCGCTTGAAGAAGATTAACCTACCGGATGACTGAAAACTGAAAACTGAAAACTGTTAAGAATGGCATCGGCTCACGCAATACCGTCCTTAGACGAAGAATTTGAATTTACCGCAGAGTCCAAGCGCCGAATCATGATTGGCCTTGGAGTTGGAGTTGCGCTGGTAGCAATCGGTGCTTACCTTCTGGCATCAGGAGTTGGTTCACATGAAACTCATGTGGCGGCTCATGAAGCCGGTGGCCATGAGGCTCACGAAGGCGCACATCATGCTTATAAATGGACCAATCGCTTATGGGCTAATGTTTGGCTGAACGCTGTTTACTTTGCAGGCGCTTCAGTCATCGGTATGTTTTTCATGTCATATAATTATTTGGCGCAAGCAGGTTGGTCAGTTGCTTTCAAACGTATTCCTGAAGCAATGCCCGCCTTTTTGCCGTTTGCAGGAATTGCTATATTACTTGTATTTTTCCTTGCTGGTCATGATATGTTTCACTGGACACATCCCGGCCTGTACGATAAAGCCAGTCCTGAGTTTGATCCGATCATAAACGGCAAAAAAGGATTTCTGAATACGCCTTTCTACCTCACTCGGGTTATTCTGTATTTTGTACTCTGGTACGGTTTGTGGCGGATGCTACGCAACTTCTCTTTGCAGGAAGATCTGTATGGCGGAACCGATTATTATGAAAAAAGTATCAAGTTTGGTACGGCCTTCTTATTAGTATTTGGCGTAACCTCTTCGACATCGGCTTGGGATTTTGTGATGTCGATCGACACACACTGGTTCAGCACCATGTTTGGTTGGTATACACTGGCAAGCTGGCACGTAACAGGCCTGGCGATTATTACACTAACTGTTGTGACACTCCGCGAACAGGGGTATATGAAATGGATCAACGAAAGCCACCTGCACGATCTTGGTAAATTCATGTTTGCTTTTACCATCTTCTGGGCATATGTGTGGTTTGCGCAGTTCATGCTGATTTATTACGCCAACCTGCCGGAAGAAACTATCTATTATCGGGAGCGTTTTAGTGGATATGGTGGAATTTACAAAGCTCCATTTATTGTAAATATATTTTTGTGTTTCGTTTTCCCATTCCTGATCCTGATGACACGGGATTCTAAACGGACGCACATTATTCTGAAGTTGGCAGCCTGGTGCATTATTGTTGGCCACTACTTTGATTTTTATAACAATATTATGCCAGGAACGGTGGGCGAACATGGTGGATTCGGCCCTATGGAATTTGGTATGATTCTGATTTTTGCTTCTGGATTTGTTTGGTCGCTTTATTCGCAATTGGCCAAGGCAAACCTGATTCCGAAGAATCACCCCATGCTGGAAGAAACGCTGCACCACGATATTTAATCAATAACTGTACAGAACAATGGTTTATATAATTGCTATATTATCGGTAATCTTTCTGGGACTGGCAGTAATGGTCATTTCTCGGATGGCTGCCGTAGTACAGACTGCCAGTGGTCCAGTCGATGAAGACCGTATTGGCCTGAGTAACCGCCTGAATGCAGGCTTAATGATCGTTTTTTTTGTTGGAGGCTTGATTGCAGCAACATGGTCGTTTCTGCACGCACGGCAGTTTTTTCTTCCAGAAGCTTCCAGTCCACATGGTCGGCATACTGACTTCCTGTTCTGGCTCTCGATGAGCATTATTACCGCTGCATTTATTGTGACCAACGCACTCTTGTTCTTCTTTGCATGGCGTTATCAGTACCGACCAGGTCATAAAGCTTCCTACTATCCAGAAAACCATAAGCTGGAATTAATCTGGACAGTGATCCCTGCCGTTGTTATGGCATTGCTCGTATTCACTGGATGGCGGGCATGGCGCGATATTATGGCCGAAGCCCCTGAAAATGCACAGGTATTTGAGTTGGTTGGAAAACAATTCAACTGGATTGCTCGCTATCCTGGTGTTGATAACAATAAACTGGGAGCGTTCAACTACAAATTGATCGACAGCAATAACGAAACCGGCATCGATTATACAGATGAATCGTCGTTCGATGATTTTGTGTCGACTTCTGAACTGCATATTCCTGTCAACAAGCCAATTCTGCTGAAGATTCGGGCTCGTGATGTTTTGCATAGTGTATTCATCCCTCATCTACGGGTAAAAATGGATGCGGTACCGGGTATGCCAACGCGTTTCCAGTTCACCGCCGATAAAACGACGGATGAAATGAAGAATATCACCGGCAACCCCAACTTCACGTATGAGATCGCCTGTACAGAAGTCTGTGGGCAAGGTCACTTCTCCATGCGGATTCGGCTGGTTGTTGAAGATGAAGCCTCCTGGCAGGCTTGGTGCAAAGAGCAGAAGCCTCTGCTGACGTCGACTCCTGAGTTGGCATCACGTATTCCTGCTAATTTGAAAGCAAAAGCAGCTAAGTACCTGTCCGCGCCTGAAACGGCTGCTCCTGCTGATACGACGACGGCATCAATTGTTAAAAACGGTGAGACTGTAGCCACTGCTACAGTCCGTTAATTTCTAAACTTACAAGAAACCAAATACTATGGCGACTGTAGCAGCTAACTCGGCAACTGTGGCTCATGCAGCAGAGCATGACCACCATGAGCCTCAAAGTTTTTGGCGCACGTACATATTCTCAGAAGACCACAAAACGATTGCCAAACAATATCTGATCTCGGGTATCATCTGGTCAATCATTGGTATTAGCCTATCGGTAATGTTCCGGCTTCAGTTGGGTTTCCCAGCTATGAAACTGGATTTCCTGCGACCAATTCTTGGTAACTGGATCAACGAAACCGGTAAGCTTGACCCCGACTTCTATCTGGCGCTGGTCACTATGCACGGAACCATCATGGTGTTCTTTGTATTGACGGCCGGCTTAAGCGGAACCTTTTCAAACTTCCTGATTCCGTTGCAAGTAGGTGCCCGCGATATGGCATCGGGCTTCCTGAACATGTTGTCTTACTGGTTCTTCTTCATAGCCAGTATGCTTATGCTCGGTTCGTTGTTCATCGAAACAGGTCCTGCAGCAGGTGGTTGGGTAATTTATCCACCATTAAGTGCATTGCCACAAGCCCACAAAGGCTCTGAATTAGGTATGACTTTGTGGCTGATTAGCATGGCCTTGTTTATTGTATCGCAGCTATTGGGTGGTATTAACTATATCACAACGGTAATCAACCTGCGTACACGGGGTATGTCGTTCAGCAAACTTCCGTTGACGATCTGGGCTTTCTTCCTGACGGCTGTACTTGGCCTGATTTCGTTCCCGGTACTTCTTTCAGCTGCCCTGCTGCTGATCTTCGACCGCAGCTTCGGTACCAGCTTCTACCTGTCTGAAATTTATATTAAGGGTGAAGCGCTGCCAAACGTAGGTGGTAGCCCGATCCTGTTCCAGCACCTGTTCTGGTTCCTAGGTCACCCGGAAGTATATATCGTACTGCTGCCAGCTTTGGGTATGACCTCCGAAATTATAGCAACTAACTCGCGTAAGCCAATCTTCGGTTATCGGGCCATGATTGCGTCGATGATGGGTATTGCATTCTTGGCATTCATAGTATGGGCGCACCATATGTTCGTGACGGGTATGAACCCATTCCTGGGCTCAATCTTCATGTTCCTGACGCTGATCATCGCGGTACCATCGGCTGTAAAAGCGTTTAACTATATCACGACACTGTGGCGCGGTAATATCCGATTTACACCCGCTATGTTATTTTCGATTGGTCTGGTATCATTCTTTATTTCAGGTGGTCTAACGGGTATTATCCTGGGTAACTCGGCATTAGATATTCAATTGCACGATACCTATTTCGTGGTTGCTCACTTCCACTTAGTGATGGGTGCTGCTTCGGCGTTTGGGCTATTGGCTGGAGTTTATCACTGGTTCCCCAAGATGTTTGGCCGAATGCTGAACGAGAAGCTTGGCTACGTTCACTTCTGGTTGACCTTTATTGGTATCTACCTGGTGTTCTTCCCAATGCACTACATCGGAATTTCAGGATTCCCCCGCCGTTATTATGCGTTCACGAGCTATGACTTCACGAAGAATATCTTCGCTGACATGAACGCCTTCATTAGCCTTGCTGCTATTTTCACGTTCTCAGCCCAGTGGATATTCATCTATAACTTCGTGTATAGCCTGATTAAAGGGCGAAAGGCACCACAAAACCCATGGAAGTCGAATACGCTGGAATGGACTGCTCCAATCAATCCCGGTCACGGTAACTGGCCAGGTGAAATTCCGGCGGTTTACCGTTGGGCGTATGACTATAGTAAGCCAGGTGCTAAGGATGATTTCATTCCTCAAAACGTGCCTTACTCACAAACGCCAGAATCGAACCTACCTCATGAAAATGAGTTAATCGGTCTGGAGAAGGAAATTGAGGCTCAAAACCTGAATGACCAGTTCAAACAGCCTCACTAATAAACAGGAACAGCGCTTCCAGAGCCTGGCTCTACTGACAATTATAGCAATCTATCTGGTTATTCTGGCCGGTGGAATTGTCAGAGGGACGGGCTCTGGAATGGGCTGTCCAGACTGGCCAAAATGTTTTGGCCGCTGGGTTCCACCTACTGAAATTTCCCAGCTACCGGCTAATTATCAGGAGATATACGGTGCTAAGCTGAAAGGTGAAATTGAATTCAATCCCGTAAAAACCTGGATCGAGTATGCCAATCGTTTAGTTGGCGTATTGTCTGGCTTCTTTGTTTTCGCTACCCTATTGACTTCATTTTCATTTTGGCAGAAGGATAGGACCATTGTCTGGGGAAGCTTTGCCGCTTTCTTCCTGATTGGCCTAAACGGCTGGCTTGGCTCTAAAGTTGTATCGACCGAATTAGCCCAGTACATGATAACCATTCATATGCTGCTGGCTATTTTAGTTGTTTTTGCTCTATTATTTGTGTGGGTTCGCTCAAAAGCTCCCCAGCTAGCCGTAAACCTGACAGAACGGAAAGAAAACGGGTTGCGGTGGTTAGCTTTAGGGCTGACTACGATAACAATCGGACAGATTGTTTTAGGAACTGAGGTAAGAGAAGCGCTGGATCTGGTTGTTAAAACACTGGGTTATAATCAACGTCAAAATTGGATTAGTAGCCTGGACTGGCGCTTTTATGTTCATCGTTCGTTCTCGCTGGTAGTATTAGCCGGTCATTTGATCCTAATTTATCAATTACGGAAGTTGGGCATATTCAAAAAGTTGAGTTGGATAGCGAACGGTTTGCTTGCTTGTCTTTTGCTTGAGATAGGAACAGGGGTTATCATGGCTTATTTGAATGTTCCAGCCGTTGCCCAACCAATTCATTTATTGTTGGCTATCCTTTTAGTCGGCTTACAATTTATTGCAGTACTCGCATTAACTCCAGGTATTCTTTTGCCGAAGAACGTTAAGCGACATATAGAAGTAGCACATGCTTGAAACAGAGAAGATAATAACAATAAGCACATTCAGCGACAAAGCGAAAGCGTACGTTGAGTTAATCAAATTGAAATTAACTCTAGCTGTTGTCTTCTCTGGTGTGTTTGGATATTGCTTAGCAACTGATCAGGTTAGCTGGGCGAAACTGATCGTTTTAGTGGTTGCCTCTATTGCTATAACGGGTGCGGCTAATATTATCAATCAGATTATCGAGAAAGATTCAGACAAGCTAATGAAGCGTACAGCAGTTCGGCCATTGCCAACGGGTCGACTGACAGTACGGGAGGCTGCTACATTCGCTTTAATATTGTTTGCGATTGGCTGTTATCTGTTTGTTGAAGTTTTCAACATACGTGCAGCCGCACTAGCAGTTCTGTCATTGCTCCTGTATGGATTTGTCTACACACCGCTCAAACGGAAAGGACAAATTGCTGTATTTGTGGGTGCATTACCAGGTGCATTTCCTCCTATGATTGGATGGGTGGCTGCTACAAATCATTTTGGCTGGGCTCCAGGTATTTTGTTTGCTATTCAGTTTTTCTGGCAATTCCCACATTTCTGGGCCATTGGTTGGCTGGCTTTCGATCAGTACAAGAAAGCAGGTATTCAGATGATGCCCGGCGACGGTAAAACGACCGAAACGGCTTTCCGCATCATGATCTATACGCTGTTTCTAATTCCGATAGGCTGGCTACCTTATTTTCTGGGAATGACAGGCGTAAATTCAGCACTGGTAGCAATGATTGGCGGAATCTTGTTTCTGGCACAAACGTTCCATTTGATGAGAACCTGTACGGATAAGGCCGCCTTACAAATGATGTTTGGTTCGTTGCTTTATCTGCCTATCGTACAGATTGTGTATCTATTGGATAAAGTATAACAACAAATCATGAGCGAATTAGTAAGTAACATAACTTTAGTTGAAGAGCCGGAAGAAACGCTCTCGATGAATCCCCGTAAATTCATATTATGGTTGTTCATAGTTAGTATCATCATGCTTTTTGCGGCTATGACCAGTGCCTATTTGGTACGTAGGGCAGAAGGAAACTGGCTGGAGTACGACATTCCGTCTATTTTTAGTTATAGCTCGGTTGTGCTGGTCATTAGTAGTTTGACCATGCATTGGGCCTACTTGTCTGCAAAAAAAGACAACTTTGGCAATCTGAAAATTGCGATAACTATTACTTTTGTGCTTGGAGCGATTTTTTTGTACATGCAATTCCAGGGTTGGGTTGATTTGGTTAACGAAAATGTATTTTTCGTAGGTAATCCGGCCGGTTCGTTCATGTACATTTTTACGGGATTGCACGGCTTTCACCTCATCTCCGGTATCATTGTACTGGTGGTTGCCTTAGTAGCCGCGTTTCGACTCCGAATTCATGCCAAGAACCTGAATCAAATTGAGATTGCAGCAACGTATTGGCATTTCTTAGATATTTTGTGGTTGTATTTGTTTTTCTTTTTAGTCTATTTTCATTGATAATCTCTTAGACGCATGGCGGCTACTGTAACACACGATACCCTAACAACCGACTCGGACGCTATTTTCGATAAGAAAACCTGGATGGGTGGTGTTGAACCAATGAAAGTGAGCTACGGCAAGCTGATGATGTGGTTCTTCCTAATCTCTGACACGTTTACGTTTTCAGCTTTGCTGGTAACCTACGGTCTGATTCGGTTTAGCTATCCAGCCTGGGACCCGGCTATTTATGGGGAGGTATTTAAATTCTCAAACCTATACTGGCCAACACCTGAAATGGTGTATGCTTCAGTTCCATTCCTGCACGGTATTCATGCTCCACTAATTTTCGTAGGGATCATGACATTTATTCTGATCTTTAGTAGTGTGACCATGGTATTGGCCGTTGAAGCTGGTCACCGTATGGACCAGGCTGATGTGGAAAAATATATGCTTTGGACCATTTTAGGTGGTTTGACCTTCCTGGGTAGTCAGGCATGGGAGTGGAGCCACTTTATTCACGGTACAGAGACTGGTACAACAATCAGTGAAATTGTAAACGGCCAGACAATCCAACGGACTATTTTCGGTGCCAATCTGGTCGAGAACCAATATGGTCCTCCGGCCTTCGCTGACCTGTTCTTCTTCATCACAGGTTTCCACGGAACACACGTATTTAGTGGTGTTATCCTGAATATTTTGATTTTCTACCGTGCAGCTACAGGACTGTATGCTCGTCGGGGGCACTATGAAATGGTTGAAAAAGTTGGTCTTTACTGGCACTTTGTAGACCTGGTTTGGGTATTTGTCTTCACGTTCTTCTATCTGGTTTAACAACCACTTTCAAAAAATGGCTGATCACACACACGGGACCCATGAAGTTGGGGAAATCCCACCAGCAAATACAGGAGTCATCTGGCGCACATTCTGGATTCTCTCAGGAATTACGGCTGTTGAATTTACACTCGCTTATTTGATGAAAGCGGGTGGCCTGCGCACGTCATTCTTCGTAATCATGACTCTGGTAAAAGCCTTCTACATTGTTGGCGAATTTATGCACCTGAAGCATGAAGTGAAAAGTTTGATCTGGGCAATTGTCATCCCTGTAGTTTTTGTTATTTGGCTGTTAGTTGCTTTAATGACTGAAGGAGCCTGGATAGGCATTTCAGTGTTTGGTTGATCAATATGAGTACTACTCAAAAAGCCGGGATCCTGCTCGCTACGCTGCTGGTCCCGGCTTTGTTGTATTTATTCCTTCGGTTTGGAACGCAAAACCACTATGTTCTTCCACGTTACCTGCCCAAAATCGATTCAACTAAAGGTGAGCCATTGATGGGCAAAGTAGCATTACCCGATGGAACCCTGACGACCGACACGGTTTATAACCACATTCCACCGTTTAAGCTGATCGATCAGGATGGGAAAACGGTAGATCAGTCGATCGTTAAGGATAAGATTTACGTAGCTGATTTCTTCTTTACGCGTTGCGGGACTATCTGTCCTCGTATCTCATCTCAACTTACCCGTGTTCAGGATATTTTTCGGGAAAATCCAGCTATCGTTTTTCTGTCGCATACTGTAGACCCAGAGCATGATCGACCAGCCCAGTTGAAAGCCTATGCACAGAAGTACGAAGCCATTCCTGGAAAATGGTATTTTCTGACTGGCGACAAGGCCGATATCTATGATTTAGCCATGCATGGATATTACCTGCCAACCGTCGATGCGGGCGTGAAAGAGGGTAAACCCGACGAAACTTTTATCCATAGCGAAAAGTTGGTACTGGTAGATAAAGAGGGGATTGTCAGAGGGTTCTATGATGGAACCAATAAAGAAGATGTAGATCGACTGATTCTCGAAATTCGGGTGCTGCTGGATATTTATAACAAAGATTAACGATTATGGAAGTGTTGCAACCTGTAAAAGAGCAGAAAGCAAATCGGGTCATTAATGTACTAGCAATCGCCATTCCCGTGGCTGTGGCTGTGCTATTAGGCATTCGTCAGAAGGTTGACTTGGGTAACTGGACGTCTTATTTGCCTCACCTAAATGGAATCATCAATTCGATAACGTCGGTATTACTTCTGCTCGGCCTTTATTTCATCAGGCAGAAAAATATACAGGCCCATAAGCTTACTATGTTGACGGCTTTTAGCCTTGGCTCGTTGTTTTTAGTAAGCTATGTGATGTATCACCTGACAAACGACTCAACACCTTATGGTGGGCAGGGCTGGATTCGTCCAGTGTATTACTTTTTGTTGATTTCACATATTGTGCTGTCCGTGGTAGTCGTTTGGTTTGTATTGCGGGCGGTTTATTTCGCCATCAGCGGGCAGATTCTGAAGCATAAACAAACTGTGAAATATGCCTATCCTATCTGGCTGTACGTTAGTATAACAGGCGTAGTCGTGTATTTGATGATAAAGCCTTATTACCTCCATTAATCAGCGAAAATCATGAAAAGTTGGAACGTTTGGCTTGTGGTAGCAATATTGATCATTGTGTCGCCCGATTTGATGGCGCAATGCGCTATGTGCCGGGGAACGGTTGAAAGTACGGTTAGCAATGGCCGAAGTGTAGTGGCATCGAACCTCAATTTTGGTATTTTATATTTATTATTAGCTCCTTACCTGATCGTCGCTTCAATCGGCTATTTGTGGTATCGGAACAGTAAGCTGGAGCATGGAAGACGTCTCGAAATTGCAGGCCGCATTAAACGGGCTATGTCCCAGATGTAGACAGGGGAAAATTTTCAAAAAGCCTTTCTACTCACCTCGTGGTTTCGACGATATGTATGAACATTGCCCTCATTGTGGGTTACGTTACGAAGTCGAGCCGGGGTATTTTATCGGTGCAATGTATGTTAGCTACGCTATTTCGGGCGGAGTGGCTTTAATCGTGGGCTTTATATTGTTCTACCTGGCTGGTGACCCCGAAGGGTGGATATATGCAGCCATCATTGCGCCGTTAATGGTCGTGATAGCGCCAGTTAATTTTCGAATATCCAGGGTGATCTGGCTGCACTACGTGGCTGGTATCAAGTATGTAAAAGGGCTTTAATGGCCCTTTTTTATTTTTGACAAAAACACGCACTTTCGATTTTTCTTTAAAAGTTTAAACAGGTTCAGTGTGAAGCCTGACTGAAAAAATATTTTCAAAAATTTTGGCTAGTCATGCAACCCGGTTCTCTGTAATTTGCATCTTCTCAACGAACCTAAACGATTATGCTCCGACTTATACCGTTTTTTACGACCGAAGCGCAGTTGATAGCTGCTCTAAAGCGTGGAGAAAGCCGCGCGCATAAGGTCGTATACGAACGGTATGCCGGTAAAATGCTGGCCGTATGTACGCGCTATTGTGCCAACCGCGACGATGCCGAAGAAGTAATGATCGATGGGTTTATGCGCGTATTTGAAAAAATTGAGCAGTTTCGGGAGGATGGGAGCTTTGAGGGATGGATTCGGCGAGTCATGGTAACGGAGTCACTGATGTTTTTGCGGAAAAATAAACAGTGGCGTCAGGAAGTTTCTATCGACGACGTTACGGTCGAGCCAGATTATGCATGGGCCGATACGTCTGTCAATGAGAATGATTTATTACGCATGGTGAATCAATTGCCCGACGGGTATCGTACTGTCTTTAACCTATACGCGATTGAAGGCTATAGCCATGCCGAAATCGCTGAGATGTTAGGTATTTCAGAAGGCACATCGAAGTCACAGTTGAGTCGGGCTAGAGTGCTGTTGCAGACGAATTTAAAGAAATTGGAAATGGAGACGGCTCAGGGTAAATGGCCTGGGCAACAGGAATATTATGAAAAAACAGTCGGAAAAGCAGCCAATCGATGACTTATTTGCCCGAAAGCTGGGCAACATGTCATTGCCGCCGAGTGCCGATGGCTTCGAGCGGTTACAGGCACGAATGGGCCAGCGTAAGCCAGAAACGCGGGTTGTGTTCTGGCATAACCCGACCATACAACGATCTATGGCCGCAGCCGCGTGTCTGGTATTGGTTGGCCTGTTTGGTTGGCTCTATAAGCCTTCAGATACCCAAACGACAGGTGCTGAAAATCAGGTAGCAACCAATACAACTCATAAACAAACAGGAGGTCAAAAAGCCAAGCCGAAAACGGAAACAACGGAAAAAGTCAAAGAAGTCCAATCAATATCAGAGGATATAAAGGCGACGGGTTTAACTCCGTCAGATCAGGGAGAACAACTGGCGATTGCTGAAAAACCTACCGCTCAGGTGAAGCCGACTAATCACCCTGTTCTACCATCTACCGGAAGCCATAAATCCGTTACAGAGCCAATTCAACCAGCAACACATGGCTCCGTTTTAGCGCAGAACAAGCCGGTGGAAACGCTCGAAAAACAGGATGGAGGCATAAATACCTCGCCGACAGTTACAGCTACTATTTCTGAGCAAGTTGCGGAGGTTAAACCGACTACAAAACCAGTTGCTCCGGCCGAGCGAGTATTAGTCGTAACGATTGCAGAGCCTGAGGCACTGGTTGCCGCTCGCCAGGCGGTGAAAGCATCGACAGAAGAAAAGCCAGCCGTGGCGGTTGCTGAAAAACAGGAGAAAGAGCCGAAAACAACCGGTTTATGGCAACAGGTAAAGCGCTTCAAAGAAGGCGAACTATTTGCCCGTCGCGATAACGATAATACAACAAACGAAGATCGGGGACTTTTGGGCCGGGCTTATAGTGGCCTAAAACACAGCCTCGATAAAGATAAATCTAGTAAGCAATGAATAAAGCATTACTTGCAGTTGCTACGGTAACGGCATGCCTACTGGCTACGCTGGTACAAGCCACCCCAATGAGTCCGACTGATTCGCTGGTGATCCGGTTTGCCAATCGTACCCGACTGGTGATTTATGCGCCCGATAAAGCCGCTATTCAGGCCCTGTCGAATTATGATCTGAATAAAATTGTCCGGGAAATGGGCATGAAGCTTGATTCGGTTCCAGGTGGGCAAACGCGTATTTCGCAGGACGGCGATCGGTACTTGAAAGACACTGTTTTGGTCGTTACCAAAAAGAGCGATGGCGTAACCGTTATTATTAACGGGAAAAAAGATTCTACACAAACAACGTCAAAGCGAGATAGTGATTACGAACGGGAACGACGTGAGCGCCGTGATCGGGATAAAGGCAGTTTTGATTACAATTTTAGTATTGGACTGAATAATTTTATTCAGCAAAGTGCATTGCCAGCTTATCCAGAAGATAGTTACGATCTGCAACCGATTGGTTCGCGGTACGTGGCTTTATCGGTGGGCGCAATGCCAACGATCATTCGGGGAAAATACGCGTCCTTAAAGCTCTATTATGGGGTGGAAGTAGCCTGGAATAACTTTATGTTTGAAGGGAATAATATCGCTCAAAAAGGTGCTACAGGGGTAGAGTTCCCAGATGCAGGTCGGGATTTGCAAAAAAGTAAGCTGACCGTTTGTACCATCGGTATACCTGTTGTGCCACGGGTAACTTTTTATAGCAGTAGTGGCAAAAAGGTCTGTCATATTGGACTAGGTGGCTACGCCAATTATAGACTGGACAGTTACCGGAAGATCAAAGAAGCGGATGGTGGCAAAGACCGCCGTCACTCTGATTTCTACCTAAATAATTTTCGGTATGGACTGATGGCTCACCTGGGTATCCGAAGCTTCAATTTTTTCGTGAAATATGATCTAAGTCCGCTATTTGAACCTGGTAAAGGCCCCGACGTGCGAACATTAAGCTTTGGTATCGGATTCTGAGTATGCCCCTTAAAAACGTTTCGATTATTGGCCTCGGTTGGCTGGGAATGCCGCTGGCTGAGCGGTTGCTGCATGAGGGTTTTACTGTAAAAGGAAGTACAACGTCGGCCGAAAAAGCAGCTACGCTACGAGAAAAGGGTATCACTGCTTCTGAGCTTCAGCTTAACCCGGAGCCAATCGGTGACCTAAGCGCTTTGCTGAATGCCGATACGCTAGTTATTAACATACCCCCTAAAGCAGGTAAGTTAGGTGATGATTTTCATCCTGTTCAGATTCAGCATCTGGTTGATGCGGTAAAGGATTCGCCTGTAACGCATATTATTTACGTTAGCTCAACATCAATTTACCCAGAATTAAATCGTGAGGTTGTTGAAGAGGACGTAACAGCGCCAGAGCAGTCGGCAGCTCCCGGATTGATGAGGGCCGAACAACTGGTGCAAACACTTTCGAGCGACAAAGACAATAGTCGAGTCGTTACAATCCTACGTTGCGGAGGACTACTCGGGTATGACCGCATGCCCGGTAAATACGTCGCTGGTCGGACAGTAGATACGGGTGATGTTCCCGTAAATTACCTGCATCGCGATGATGCAGTAGGTATTTTGACGGCGCTGATACAAAACCGAGTTGGTGGTACATTCAATGCTGTCTCGCCCATTCACCCAACACGGGAAGCGATTTATCGAAGAAATTGTGCCGATTTTGGCTATGAATTGCCGACGTTTATAAAGCCTCCCACGCCAATTCCCTACAAAATCATCAGTCCGGCCAACTTACTCCGCTCCATTCAATATACCTATCGGTACGCTGATCCATTACAGTTTTATTATCAGTGAGCTAACTGACCTGACGCGGGCGTTTAACTTGTTACGGGCTTAAATGGTGATTATTATCGAAGCAGATGACGCATGCGTGTCCAGAAAAAGCCTCCTGATGGACGACTGGCTGGCATCTGCGTTCGGTGAAGTGCTGCCATAAACATGAAGTAGCCTTGCGCGTGCCAGGCTCGGAATCGCTCGCTGACGGCGGCATTATGTTGCGGCAAATAAGCGACTAATTTATCTAGATCGAAGTTGTTGGAAGCTGTACCTACTCCCGCCCGTTGGCCGTCGATCGCATTACAGGCTTGCTCAAAATGATTAGTTTGTGGTATCATGAGGGCTGGTTTGCCAAGGTAAGCCGCTTCGCAAACCGACTCGAAACCGGCCGTTGTTACAACCGCCTTACAGCGGGCCATAAATTCCAGAAACCGCTTTCCATCGATGGCATGAAAGGTGAGCGTGTCATCAATTTTCTGATCGGGCAGTGTCGTACCGGAATGAAAGCCATCCATCCGAATGTCGGGGTGCTGCTCGTGTGCTTTTAGCAACTCGATTTTAAGGCCCGGTTGCGTGACGTAAGCTAATAGAGAATCGCCTTCTATCGGTTTTAACTCGGTTACCTCCTGCCGTAACAGTGGAGGAACAATGCGCACGCGTTGGCTGGGTTCGTCAGGCTGTTTATCAAAGGAAAGGGCCAGTAGTTCGTTGGCCCCGAAGCACGTTAGTCGGGTATTGATCTTAAAAGCCTGCCGATAGAACCATTGCCCTTTCGGGCATTTAAAATTCGAGTGAAAAGCCATATACTGGTGCGCAATACATACCATAGGCACGGACGGGCGCAACAGGGCGTACGTCATACCGCCCAACATTTCATAGAAATTAACGACTACATCTGGCTGTTCGGTATCAATCATATCGCGTACCTGCTTCAAACTACGCCAAAACGGCCGTATGTTCTGGATAGCTTTCAGAGTTGTTTTGAAAGGTTCCAGCGCATTGGTTTTAGCACTATAAACTAAGCCAGGGCTAAAAATTGGCGTAATCGGAGCCGTAAACGCTGAGCGAAAAAAGGCTGGCACATCCCGCTCAGCCGTTACGCCTACGATGGCACCGACAACGTCATGCCCAGCCTGTTTCAGCATCTGATTGAGAGAGAGGACTTGTGTTAAATGCCCACGACCTTCGCCTTGTACTAAAAATAAAACCCGCATGAGTTATGAATTACGATCTGTAGATGGTTCGGTTACTGTAGGGCGTTTGAGCAATAATGGCCAACAGGATGCTTGTCAAGCCGACATTGGATTTATCGTGAATTGAAACGACGGACTGACAGGCTGAACGGGTTCTGCATCGTCGCCCAGGTCAGATGTATAATAAAGCAGGCTCCAGTTGCCCTCATGGTCTTCGACCAGGGCACTAAGTGATTCGACCCAGTCGCCCGAGTTCATATAAATGATGCCATCAAATTCCCGAATGGCGGGTTGGTGAATGTGGCCGCAGATAATTCCATCGCAATGGCGGGCACGGGCTAGCTCGGTCAGCTTCTGTTCATAATCGGAGATATAGCTAACGGCTTTCTTGATTCGGGATTTAACCTGCTGAGAAAGCGAGTAATAGGACAAGCCGCGCCAGGTGCGGTAGTGGTTATAAAACTTATTGACCCATAGCAGAAAGGTGTAACCCAAATCGCCCAGGTAAGCCAGCCATTTCAATTGCGACGTTATCGAATCGAATACATCGCCATGGGTCACATAAAACTTCTTATCGCCCGAATTTAGGGTGTAATCTTTGCGGATGGAGAAGTTTTTGCCCACTTTTAAGGGCATTACCTGATCCAGGAAATCGTCGTGGTTGCCGCGTAGATAAACAACTTTTGTATTGTAGTGAACGATTTGTTTTAAAACCGTTTTAAAGAAAGCGGTATGCTTTTTCTTCCAGGTGCCATACTGTTTCAACTGCCAGCCATCGATAATGTCGCCGTTGAGGATAAGTTTCTGGCAAGAGTAATTTCGCAAAAACTCAGTGGCTTCTTTCGCTTTCGAACCGGCCGTGCCGAGGTGAATATCGGAAAGAACAATCGTTCGGAATTGCGTACCTGGTTGCATGAACGAAGTTACCTATCCTGTATGAACCAGGATTTATGGGACTGTTACCAAATTGACAAGGTTATTACTCTATTGGCGTAGTTGTTCACATTGATTTAATAAACCACAATAAATGGAGAATCCAGTGCTAATTTTTGGAGCGGGAAGCCTGGGCGTGACCGCCTTAGATCTGTTTCAGCGGAATAATGTAGTGGTCTACGGCCTGCTCGATGATAATAAGGAACTGCATGGAAAGGAGTTTGGCGATGTATCGGTATTGGGCGAAACCGACGATGATGGCTTTCTAAAACTCATCGGTCAGAAATGCGAAGCGTTTGTCGCCATCGCCGACGTACGCGTACGGAAGCGACTGGTGAAAATGCTCAACGAGCGACGCAAGATACAGCCCGTCAACGCCATTCATGATACCGCTACTGTGTCGACACTGGCGAGTATTGGTCATGGCAATCTGATTGCCGCCCGTGTCGTCGTTAACCCGTATGCCGAAATTGGCCAGCACTGTATTATTCAGTCGGGCGCGGTAGTTGAAAGTCAGGCCAAACTTGGCGATTATGTTCACATTGGAACGGGAAGTTTAATCAATAGCGGGGTAACCGTAGGGGAGGGCGCTTTTATCGGAACAGGCGCTACTATTGTAGCGGGAATCACAATAGGCAAAAATGCCCGCATTGGCGCGGGCTCAGTCGTGGTAGAGGATGTCGATGCTGGGAAAACCGTATTTGGCAATCCAGCAGCAAAACTGTAGAGACGCGAGTGATCTCGTCTCATGACCGGATGGTTTTATTTGCAAATAAATATATCGCTGACCCATAGGAGACGCGATCCCTCGCGTCTCTACTCCACATACAACACCTCATTGGCCAGGAAATCCTGATAGGTTAGTTCCAGGCCTTGCTTTAACTCGGTTTTGTGTTTCCAGCCCATCGCATGGAGCCGCGAAACATCCATCAGTTTGCGGGGAGTGCCGTCGGGCTTATCGGTATTCCAGCGAAGCTCGCCTTCGTATCCGACCGTTTCTTTCACCATTTCAGCCAATTCCTTGATGGTTACGTCTTCGCCGGTCCCGATATTGACAAACAACTCGTCGCTGTAATGCTGCATTAAATAGAAGCAGGCATCGGCCAGATCATCGGCATGAAGAAACTCGCGCATGGGTGAACCCGTTCCCCAAACTTCTACCGTTGGCAGGTTATTGATTTTGGCTTCATGAAACTTTCGGATCAACGCGGGCAGTACGTGTGAGCCTTGTAGGTCATAATTGTCATTGGGACCATATAGGTTCGTGGGCATGGCCGAAATGAAGTTACACCCATATTGACTACGATACGCTTCGCACAGTTTGATTCCCGTGATTTTTGCGATAGCATACGGCTCGTTTGTCGATTCGAGGAAACCACTCAGCAGATATTCTTCTTTAAGAGGTTGTGGGGCTAGTTTTGGATAAATGCACGAAGAGCCAAGGAACAACAATTTCGTTACGCCTGTTTTATAAGCAGAATGAATGATGTTTGATTCAATCATTAAATTGTCGTACAAAAATTCGGCACGATAGGTGTTATTAGCCATAATGCCACCTACCTTCGCAGCCGCCAGAAATACGTATTCGGGACGTTCCTGCTCAAAAAAATCGATAACGGCGGATTGATTACGTAAGTCAAGTTGGGATGAGGTGCGGGAGATAATATTGGTATAACCTTCCTGTTGAAGTTTACGAACAATAGCCGAGCCGACCATCCCCCGGTGTCCGGCTACATAAATACGAGCTTGTTTTTCCACGAGTATACGTTATAAATAACCACCGGAAGGTCTGGTGGACAGGTTGATAAAATATTGTAACGGTGTAAAGCGTTGCAAAACTAACAAACTTAGGGCTCCAATTGGTTAGATCGCCATGCTAGTAGATAAATTTAAACTAATTATCCTCAGTTCAATAGTTTCGGTAACACATTTATCGGGCGTTTGGGCGCAAACGGCACCGGCATCGCTCACTACGGCTTCTAAACCTGCATTGGAACCATCCGGGGCACCAGCTTCACCTTTTGCCCCTTTCTCGTCAGTACCCTCATCCATGACAACGCTGGGTTTGCCTACCATGGCGTCGTTGAAAGAGCAAAAAGATGCCTATGTATCCGGAATTATGCCGGATTTAGGGCTGAAGGTTAAGCAATTAAAAAAAATAAAGGCTGATCTGAAGTCAAAAAACAAGCAGTCGAAAACCGAATACGAAGGCTTTTCGATGGTAAAGGCATATACCAAGTTTGGCAGTGGCGACCGGACCATTGTTGAAGAGTTTCATGTGTTGCGCGATAACGATGCCGCTAAACCACTACCCTACATTCGCGACATTTACCGCTATTATCAGAAATCGGGCCGTGTGACCAGCTCGATTGTCCGCGACGAAGGCTCTGGGTTGTTATTGCATGGACCGTATAAACGCTATCAGAACGGCGATTTAATGGAGGAAGGGTACTACTATGCTGGTATGAAGGATGGTCGTTGGGAGAAATATGACAGCCATTTTATGCTGCTGGATAAATCCCGCTGGCATCAGGGCGTTCCGGCCGAATCGAAACTGACCTTTTATGACTCTACCCATCGTAAGATCAAAGAGATTATTCCGATGGAGTACGGGAAAATTAAAGGCGCCTACATGGCCTTTCATGAAAACGGATTGCTGGCTGAGGAAGGTAAATACGATAGTGGCGTGAAAGTAGGTCGCTGGACGGAATATTACCCCATTAACCCAAGTGGTCGTCGGATGCGTCGAAAACTCACCCAATACGCCAGCGACCAGTGGGACACCGAATTTGAGCCCTACACGATCACAGAATGGGACGAAAAAGGCAAAGTCACCTACGAGCGGTCGAAAGAAAAAGTGGTTCAGGAAGAAGAAACGGAGAATTAACGTAGAGGCGCATCCTTGCGTCTCATGAACGGATGGTTTTAAGCAGATACTTTATTGCTGACGCATAGGAGACGCAACGATGCGTCTCTACTTGAATTTACCTTTAGGATCGGGTTGTTTGGCCAATAGTTCGTTGAGATAGCTGATGTCGATGGCTGAGAAATCGAGCGAGCTGGCCTGATGAAAATAATCCCAGGCTTTCTGATAATTGGCTTTCAGATAGTAGACAACCGAAAGTTTCTGATAGGACAAGGCGTTTGGATTAACAGTTACCGCTTGCTGTAAATGCGTCTCCGCGTCTATCAACACATCTTCATTCGGCTTTTCCTGGTAATGCTTGATTTCCAGGGTTGCCAGGTCGGTCATGAGCACCGTATTATTTTCGTCGACAGCAACCCCTTTCTTCATCAACCGAATAGCTTCTGATAGCTGGTTTTTCTGGTAGCACACAACGCCCAGACCCCAGTAAGCATCCGCATTTTTATCGTTGAGCAGCCACGCCAGGTTGAAGCGGTGCGTAGCCGTGTCTAACTGTTGCTTACCAATGTAATCCCAGCCGCGATTGGCGAAGAATTCACTGGCTTCGGTCCGGCTGGCAAAATTTCGATCGCAGTCGTTCAAAAAATGAATCTCTTCGTTAATCTGTTCGGCGGTCTTGGGCCGTTCGCCAAATAAAGGGAGTATCGCAACAACAGCATCTCCACCCGACACTTCCAGCGTCGATTGGGTAGTGTGGGCAATCGTTTCTGTATGATCGCGCTCGGGTTTGGACTGCCGGACCGTATCGCCCGAACGCGCCGAGGTAATGAACTGCTTGGGTTGGGCTACCGACAAAAGCGGCAATCCAAGTAAAGTCCACTGTATCAGCTTTATGCGAACGCTCATCGGAAGCATGTACTACACGCAGGTATGTGTTACGATACAACGAAACGGGAAACCAAGTTAGTACATTACAGACAATTTACCGTCGCCCTCCCCGAAATCCTGACCCCTTCCCTGTACCTGTTTTGCTGCCTGACGATGTCCCTGATTTGCGCCTTGTCCCACCAGAAGGCTGTCCTTTGGCTGAAAAGGCTGTTTTTTTCTGTCCGGTTAATTTGCCTTTGCTCGTCGATCTGGCTTTGCTACTGGGTAAATTTTTTGCCTTTTTTTCATGAAAAGCCCCCAGGAATGTAGGATCTTCTTTCCGCCGTTGCTCATCGATCTGCCGGAGCATGTCTTGTTGCTCGTCGAAAGGCGTTTCCATAACCTCAACTTCGGGGGGCAGCGGCTTCCGGGGAATGGTCATGCGAATGATTTTTTCGATCTTCTGGACATGGTATTCTTCGGCAATCGTCAGAAATGTAATCGCTTCGCCCGACCGGTTTGCCCGCCCTGTACGACCAATCCGGTGTACATAATCTTCATAGATTAAGGGCAAATCGAAGTTGATAACGTGACTAACTTCGGCTACGTCGATACCTCTGGCAGCTACATCGGTTGCCACTAACACCTGGATATCGCCCTCTTTGAAGGCTTCCATAGCGTTGATGCGTGTATTCTGACCTTTGTTGGCATGGATAACCCGAATCTTATCGGTCTCTATCACTTTGCGTGCCAGAAATTTATAGATATTCTCGGCGGTCCCTTTGGTCCGGGCAAAAATGATAACGCGCTGAAATGCATCCTTGCTAACCAGGTAATCCAGCATGTTGATTTTTGTGCGGAAGTTCGGCACTTCGTAAAGTACCTGACTCACCATATCGGCGGTAGAAGCCTGTGGCGTTACTTCCACTTTAATAGGGGCTTCCAGAAACTCGGCTGAAAGCCGTTCGACTCGTCCGCCAAAGGTAGCCGAAAACAGGAGATTCTGCCGCTTTGTTGGAATCACTTCCAGAATAGACCGAATCTGGGGCATGAAGCCCATATCCATCATTTTGTCGGCTTCGTCGAGGACCATGGTGCGAATATCTTTCGTCACAATCTCACCCATCCGGTATAGATCCATAAACCGCCCCGGCGTAGCTACCAGCAGGTCGACGCCTTGTTGGAGGGTTTCAATCTGCGTTTTAGGGCCAAGACCACCATATAGAGCCAGATGGCGTAAACCTGTGTATTTGCCTAGCTCGCTAACGGCCTTATTGATCTGAATGACCAGCTCGCGTGTAGGGGCCAGAATCAACGCCCGTGGGTTTGACCCCTGCGGGTATTTGATTTTCATCAATATAGGCAATAAATAAGCGGCTGTTTTGCCCGTTCCCGTTTGCGCAATGCCCAGCACGTCATGATTCCCCAGGCTCAGCGGAATGGTTTGTTGTTGGATGGGCGTGGGCTCTGTATAGCCTAGTTCAGCCACGGCATTCAGAAGTTGCCGGTTCAGGTCGAACTGTTCAAAAGAAGTGATGTCCATAAAGGAGGCTAGGCCAATCTGGAGATTGGCCGTTCTATTAGTTGTTGACGGGCCAATCTGGAGATTGGCCCAGCCATCAGAGCTGTTTTAGAATTCGTTCTACGCCACTAACGTAACCAGAGCCAAACAGATTCACATGAACGAGTAATGGATACAGATTATAAATGGATACGCGTTCGTTGAAACCACTTATTAATGGAAAAGCTTCGTCGTATGCATCGTAAAAACGTGCATCGAATCCGGCAAAGAGTTTCGTGAAGGCCAGCTCAGATTCACGGAAACCATAATAAACGGCGGGATCGACCAGAACCGGAAGGCCATCTTCATTAACCAGCACATTGCCCGACCATAAATCACCGTGGAGTAGTGCAGGGCGCTCGTTAGGAAGTAAATTAGGTAGGCGGGTGCGAAGCCTTAACAAGGCTTCGTATGTTTGTCTTGAAATCAGTTCTCTATAGAGAGCCAGCCCCGCCTGAGGCAGTAATCGCTGTTCAAAGAAAAAATCGTAGCCGTCGGCAGTAAGTTGATTGGTCTGAGGGAGAGAGCCGATGTAATTGTTAAAATGCAATCCAAATTCAGGCTGAGTATTCGCGTGCAATCTCGCCAGGCGCTGGGCTAGTGTTTCCCAGTAATTCTTAGGTCGTTTGCCAAAGTCAATGTATTCCAGAATCAAATACGATTTATCCTGAAAATGGCCACAACTAATAACTTCAGGAATGGGGAACGTGTGGGTCTGACGAAGCAAATCGAGTCCAAGGGCTTCGGTCTCGAACATATCTGGTTCAAGATGGCCATCGCTTTGATTCCATTTGATGAAGAAAACGCCTTCTGTCGAAAAGACACGGGCTGCGGTGTTAATATTGCCCCCAGATAAAAACTGAGTTTCCATAACATCGACCGGTTGGCCCAATGCCGAAAATAAAATGCTTTCGAAGAAGGCAAATTGCTCGTTACCCCAGAATTCCATTTATTAACAGCCGTTCTTACGAATTAACCAAATTTAGTGGATAGTGACCTAATTATGAACGCACAAATTCAACACTTATATACCATTGCTCAAAAAAAAGAGCGTCGAATTATCGGACTGATGTCAGGCACTTCGCTCGATGGCCTCGATGTGGCCTTGTGCCGCATCGCCGAAAGCGGCCCTGAAACGACCGTTGTTGTAGAACAATTTTCTACGATACCTTATCCAGAGGAACTTAAAGCCAACATTCGTACCATTTTTGCAAAGTCGATAATTGACTTTGAAGAGCTTTGTTTGCTAAATCCATACATTGGACGGCTACACGGGCAAATGGTATTGCAATGCCTGCGTAATTGGGATATTCATCCAACCGAAATTGATGTTGTCGCCAGTCATGGGCAAACGGTATACCACGCTCCAAAAAGCCAGCACCGGCGTGATAAGTTCCCGAACGCTACCTTACAAATCGGCGATGGCGATCACGTAGCCGCTACAACCGGTATTATTACGTTTAGTGATTTCCGGCAAAAACACATTGCCCTCGGTGGGGAAGGTGCTCCCTTGGCTGTGTATGGCGATTATTTTATGTTCACAAAGGTTGGTGAAAATCGTATCCTACTCAACATGGGAGGCATCGCCAATTTTACCTATCTACCAGCCGATGGGAAAGCCAATGACGTCTTTACAACGGATACGGGTCCGGGAAATACGCTTCTGGATGCTTATGCCCGAAAATTTCTGAATAAACCCTACGACGAAGATGGCCGCCTGGCAGCACAGGGGCAGGTAAATACAGCGCTAGTTGAAGCCCTAAAAAAGAATCCGTTTTTCGACGCTCCCTTTCCCAAAACGACCGGCCCTGAAGTCTTTAATATGCCGTATGTCGAAGATGCGCAAGTACGCAGCCAGACTACAGACCTGTCGGCTGCTGATTTGATGGCTACGCTCGTTCAGTTCAGTGCCGAAACCATTATGGATTCCATCAAACGGGTTATGCAGCCAGGGGAGACCTATCGGGTGTATATGAGTGGAGGAGGGATGCACAATCCAGTACTTATTACAACTCTTCAACAATTATTGCCAACCTGTACATTTGGCCGAACCGACGAGCTAGGCATAAATGGAGATGCCAAAGAAGCGGTTCTCTTTGCTGTGTTAGCCAACGAAAGCCTGGCTGGAGGACACGCATCCTTCGGTGATCGACAGGGCGTTCCATCGGTATCGATGGGAAAAGTCAGTTTTCCGAAATGATACCGTAAGCCATTAACTCTTCGGCCGGAACACCTTCATCTTTTCTTCATCAGTGGTCAGATAGGGGCCACCAATTAGATCGATGCAATAAGGAATGGCCGGGAATACGACAGACAGGCATTGGCCAATGGCTTTGGGCTTGCCTGGTAAATTTAGAATAAGTGTCTGATTTCGAATGCCTGCCGTTTGGCGCGATAGAATGGCCGTAGGAACGTATTTTAAACTTTCCTGACGCATCAGCTCCCCGAAGCCTGGCATCATTTTCTGACAAACAGCTTCAGTCGCTTCGGGGGTTACATCGCGGGGCGCCGGGCCGGTACCGCCCGTTGTAACAACCAGACAACACTCCTCCTTATCGGCCAACTCGATCATGGTGGCTTCCAGCTGGTCCTGTTCATCGGGAATAATTCGATAAACGGGCTCCCAGGGGCAAGTCAGCCATTCGGTTAGTAAGCTTACAACTGCTTTGCCCGGAATGTCTTCATAAATGCCTGCACTAGCCCGGTCCGAAACGTTGATGATACCGATTTTGATCATAGTGATGGTAAGTATTAGGAGCGAGGAGTGAGGAGCGAGAATGGCAGACGCAAAAATTGCTGCCGGATGGATTCTCACTCCTCACTCCTCGCTCCTAACTACTGATAAATTAAGGCTTCTTTCGTTTCAGCGCCAGATCGTGGGCAGTATCGTAATAGGAGCGAAGGCTACTCCAGTCAAATACATCGGCAATGCTCTCGACCAGATTTCGCTGCTTGATCCGGTCGCGCTGCGCCATTTTAACGAAACGGTAAAGGACATCGGCTAGTTGGTCGGCCGCTTCATTGAACGACTGCGTCCGGCGGTTGATGACGTAAATGCCCCGGTTTTCGTAGTCACGCATGATTTGCATGATGAAATCACCAAAGCCCGACTGGTCGCTCGTAACGGTTGGAATACCGCGAACCACACACTCCAGTGGCGTATATCCCCAGGGCTCATAGTAGCTTGGGAATATACCCAGGTGGCATCCCCGAACAAACTGGCTATAATCCAGGCCAAACAGCGGGTTGGTAGACGCTATGAAATCAGGGTGATAAACGATTTTAACCCGGTCGTATTCATTGTTGACCAGATTGGCCTGTCTGATAAAGCGAGTCATATCATCTTCCTGAACCAGATTGTGGGTTACAAAAGGTGGAAGATGTTTGGTTTTCCAGCTTTGAACCGTTCGGCGCAGCCGAAGTCGCCAGTATTCATCAACAAAGCTGTTCAGATCAGGTAAGGTTGTACTTTGCGTGTTGGAAGCGGCTGCATGGAAGAGTCGTTCGCCCACCTGCTTCTCTATGCTTTCGCAGGTATCCTGAATTTCGTCGAGCAACGCACGCGAGTGAAGAACCTCCGGATTGATGGATGTGTAAGGCTGTTTGGTAACCATAAACATCACAATCGTGGTATCCATATTTGCCTGACGCATCCGGTAGTTCAGTCGGGCAAGCGCTTCAAGGGTCAGGTCGTAGCCTTTGTTGCTGAACTCAAAACGTCCTGAAGTAAAGAAATACAGGGTTTTTTCCAGGTCGAACGAATAACTCTGGAAGAAGTGCCCCATCACAAACTCATGAATTTTCTGCTTGTACTGGACGTGCAGATTCTGGAATTCGTGGACGGCAGCAAACCGAGTAACGTTTAGGCCATTGGGTAGAACTAGGTCGGGGTTGCGTCCTAAAAAAACCTCGCACTCACGGGCCGTTACATCACTAACCGTTGTAAATACATGTGACTGCTGGGCGGCTAATCGCTCGATGGTTGCCTGCGTTTCGATACCGTAGTGCTGCGCTTCCCGTTTCCAGTCGAAAAAGGGAAGTTTGCCATAGAAACCAGACTCATTCTGGGCCAGGTACCGGCCCAGCATCGTGGCATGGGTGGTAAAGACTGTTGCTACTTTAACGTTATCACGACGTAGGTCGGGCAAGCCCGTACTAGCCATCCATTCATGGAAATGGGCGACAAAATCAACCCGACGAGAATGATCTTCGGCTAATAAAGTGATAAATAAACGGACCATTTCGCCGAAGGCAATGGTCTGATTAACAAGGTCTTCAACGTTTAAGGTAGAGAGTTGGTGCTTCAGCCATAACTGCGTTTTGATCTCGTTGAGCTGAGTAACGCTGATGCTATTAACATCGAATAAGACAACGCGGGGGCGACCTGTAACCAGCCAGTAACCATATTCGACACTGTAACCTAACTGACGCATTTTGCGAACAGTTTGCCCAATTTCTGTTTCGTCAGAGTCCGTAATGGGTTCAAATTCAGCGGCTGATCGCTGGGGGAAATACGGGCCAATGGCCACATAGTTATCATCCCATTTTTCGACCATTGCTGGCACTTTCGACCGGATAACCGTATAAATTCCTCCTACCTGATTACATACCTCCCAGGCGATTTCGAGTAGGAGTTTCCGCTTCGATGTTGAAAATACCGATTCCAATGTATGTCTCGATTTTAATAGTTTAGTACGGATAAATGCCGATTTGGGACGGCAATTAAGTACTATAAACAATAAAAGAAAAACTTGTTTATTTCAAATATGATTTTGCGTCGGTAACCTGGGTCTTCTGTTGTTGAGATAGCGTGTAATTGAAACCTGGCTGAATGCTGTAAGCTCCATACTCACCTCGCTTGTTAACGGCGATAAATCCGACCTGTATGTCTTTGTAATCCTGCTTTTTAACGATTCGCATGGCTGCTTCTTCGCAAGCTTGCTGGGGTGTTCGTCCTTGGCGCATCAGCTCGACGACCAAAAATGACCCACAGGTACGCATTACCAATTCGCCCAGTCCGGTAGCACAGGCTCCGCCAATTTCGTTATCAACAAAAAGCCCAGCTCCAATAATGGGCGAATCGCCGACACGTCCGCGCATTTTATAGGCTAGGCCACTCGTTGTACAGGCGCCTGATATATTTCCTTGGTTATCAATGGCTAACATGCCGATTGTGTCGTGACGTTCGATGTTGGCAATGGGTTTGTATTTAGCTGTTTTGAGCCACTCACGCCATTCCTTTTCGGCTTTTGGAGTCAGTAAGTTTTCCTTTTTAAACCCCTGAGAGAGCGCAAAGTTTAAAGCTCCTTCGCCACTAAGCATAACATGGGGTGTTTTTTCCAGGACTGCACGGGCTACCGAAATAGGATGCATAATATGTTCCAGAAAAGTAACTGAACCCGCATTCCCTTTTTCATCCATGATGCAGGCATCGAGCGTAACATGCCCATCTCGGTCGGGTCGACCACCGTATCCTACACTCATATCTTCTGGATCGGCTTCTGGTACACGAACACCTGCTTCTACCGCATCCAAAGCACGTCCGCCCTTGTCTAATACAGCCTGGGCAGCAGCATTTGCTTTGGGCTGTTTCCAGGTCGATAAGACGAGAGGACTACTTTTCAAATTGGATGTAGGCATATTCTCATTGGGCGAATGCTCAATCGCTCTTTTACTATAAGATGATTGATGCGGGCGAAACGAGAAGGTTGGCAATAGCCCTGCTAGTGAGCTAAGTGTCAGAAAACGACGGCGATTTACCATAGGATGAAGGCTTGTGGCCCAAAATAAAGGAATAAACGGTTGGCATTCGCTACTTTTATTCAATTTATTCAAAACCACCTATGGCAATTACCGACAAACACATATTACTGATGGATGGCCCTGATAGTAAGGGGTTGATTTATCACGTAACCGGCGTCCTGTTTCGGCATAACCTGAATATTATCCATAACGATGAATATGTAAGTCCATCCGGGCAGTTTTTTATGCGAACGGAGTTTGAGGCCGGGGTTGCGCCCGACGCGTTCGATAATGCCGCTTTACTGCACGAACTACAAACAACATTACCTGACTCGGCCAATAGCAACAGAATAACGTTTCGGCTGAATCCAAAGCGGAAGAAAGCCATTGTTGTAATGGTCACGAAGGAACACCATTGCCTGGGTGAACTACTGATCCGTTATGCATTTGATGAACTCGATGCCGACATTCTGGCCGTTGTGAGTAATTATAATGTGCTCCAACCGTTGGTCAGTAAGTTCGGGATTCCGTTCCATTACATTTCCCATGAAGGTAAAACCCGCGAAGAGCACGAGGTCGCTATTTTACGAACCATGGCGATTTATGAACCCGAGTACGTCGTATTGGCCAAATATATGCGGGTGCTGACGCCCGAATTTGTCAATCATTTCCCGAACCGGATTATCAACATTCACCACTCTTTTTTACCGGCTTTCATTGGCGCCAATCCGTATCGGCAGGCCTACGAACGAGGAGTTAAAATCATCGGAGCTACGGCTCACTTTGTCAATAATGACCTGGATGAAGGGCCGATTATTGCGCAGAATGTGAAAGAAGTAGATCACCGGCATACAGCCACCGATATGGCAACCGAAGGAAAAGATGTCGAAAAAATCGTGCTTTCGCAGGCGCTAAAACTAGTCTTTAACGACCGGGTATTTATTTCGGGTAATCGGGCTATTGTGTTGTAATGCCGTACCACCGCATTACAACACAATAGCCCGATTGCTTTGCTTAAAAATATAACTATGCGGACAAGATGTCCGCGTTACGGATCACTGCCCGAATTTTTTCTTCATTGGCTTCAATATAGTCGTATTCGCCGGGAATAGCTGAGGCCATGGATACGGATGGGTGCCGATAATGCATATGACTGTCTTCTTTCTGACCACCACTAAGGTGTAAGGCATCGACTCCTGCTTCGATCAACAGCTTTGCATTGTTGGCATTAACCCCGGCTCCAGCCATAATTTCGATGCGACCAGCCGCCTGTTGGGTAAGTTGCCGAAGAATAGCTATGCCCTGTTCGGCGGTGGGGTGCTGGCCCGACGTCAGAATGCGTTCTGCTCCGGTCCGGATGACGGCTTCCAACGCTTCAAGTGGGTCGCGGGTCATATCGAAAGCCCGGTGGAATGTTACGGGCAATGGGTTGGCTAATTCAATGAGGTTGCGTGTTTGGTCTTCATCAACGGTGCCATCGGCATTAAGTATTCCCAGAACAATACCGTCGGCGCCTAAGGTCTTAGCCATCTGAATATCTGCCTGCATTACCGACAATTCGTGATTGGAATACAGAAAGTCACCACCCCGTGGCCGAATCATAACGTAGAAGGGAATATGCAGATGTTGACGGGCGAGTTGAATAAGTCCGGCGCTAGGCGTGGTCCCGCCTTCGGGAAGGCCACCGCATAGTTCGATCCGTCCAGCTCCGGCTTGTTGAGCCGTCAGGCAGGAGGTTAGCGAATAGGCACAGATTTCGACGAGCATAATTTTCGATCTTAACGTTTTGGATTTCAGATTGTATGCGAACTTCGTAAGCACTAATTAGGGCCCTGGAGCCTGAAACTTTGACGAGTAAATTTTGAACTTGAAACAAAAGAAATAATTTCGCGTTAATCGCCTAAATCCCAATGGGGCAACGGTAGCGAACATTTTTGCGTAAAATAGCTTGCATATTAACGGTTTTTTTACTTTTGCACCCTTATTAAAAATTAGACATAAAAGACGAACACACTATGTACTGGACTCTCGAACTTGCATCATACCTGGAAGATGCCCCCTGGCCTGCCACTAAAGATGAGTTGATTGACTATTCAATTCGCTCTGGTGCGCCCCTCGAAGTAGTAGAAAATTTACAGGAGCTCGAAGATGACGGTCAGCCTTACGAAAGTATTGAAGAAATCTGGCCAGATTATCCAACGAAAGACGACTTCTTCTTTAATGAAGACGAATACTGAGTTGTTCGAGCGATTCCCAATAAAAAAGGCGTAATCCACTTCATGAGGGTTACGCCTTTTTTGTAACGCGGTGATGCGGCATACCGACATCCTGTCCGCATGGTTAAAATATGGTCAATACAGAGGACAGGATGTCGGTATGCCGCATCACCGCGTTACTTCTTACTCTTCACAGGACGATCATATCTTTTGGGGGCATATAGAAAACCGAAAGCTTCAGCCCCTTCTTTTGTGTGAACTTTATGGTGAATGTAATGCGCCCGCATAATTCGCTGCATATATCGACCGTCGGTATTGATCTTCATTTTTACCCGACGATGGACAATGATGTCATGGAAGACAAAGTAAAAGAAGCCATAGAGCGTAACGCCGGCGCCAATCCAGATTAAAAAACTCCAGGCTTGGAATTCTACACCGACCCCGATCAGACTAATGGCCGTCAGGCTGAACACAACGGCGAATAAATCGTTTCGTTCAAAAAAGCCGGGATGATGATTATGATGGTCGCGATGCCAACTCCACAGGAAACCATGCATCACGTATTTATGTGTAAACCATGCAACGCCTTCCATAAATAGGAACGTCCCTAAAACCAACGCAACGTTTACCAGCATTTTTATGTTATTTATACAAAGTTAATCAGAAAGACATACAGGTTTTTGCGTACGTCTTATCTATTGCTAACGGTTTGCTGAGTCGAAAAGTTGAGACTAATTGGCTCAGTTTTTAACGAAAAATAGAGATATAGGGTTGACTCTTGCAAGTTTAGAGAAAAGCCGTATATTTATCGCAATTCGGTGCTCACCAGATGAACCCATCGGTTATGGACTATCAGGCACTCAAGAACCTGGTCAAACGGGGAGAGGGTAGCAATTTAGAGTTCAAGCTGAAAACAAATCATCCCGAGAAAATCATTCGGGGCGTGGTAGCCTTCGCTAATACAAACGGCGGTATCATGCTGATCGGCGTCGCTGACGACAAGTCGATTCCGGGATTGAAATATGCCGATGAGGACGAATACCTGCTCGTCCGGGCTATCAACAAATTTTGTTTTCCGCGAATTTCCTACACCATCGAGCGTGTACAACTCTACGACGAGCGCGAAGTGCTTGTGATTCGGGTGCCGCGCAGCCCCACACGCCCCCACTACATTATTCCCGATCCGGCTAATCCCGACGACAAAAAGGCCTACGTGCGCGTAGGCGACAAGTCGGTGCAGGCAAGTCGTGAAGTGCGCGAGATTTTGAAAGGGGAGCAGGCCGAACGAAGTATCCGGTTCAGCTATGGCGATAAGGAACGTATGCTCATGCAGCACCTCGGTGAGCACAACAGCATTACGGTCGATTTATTTGCCTCCATTGCTGGCATATCGCGCCGGATTGCCTCCCGAACGCTCGTGCTGCTGGTACTGGCCAATGTGCTTGAGATTCATCCGAGCGACATTGTAGATCGGTATACCACGCGGGTTTTGCAGTAAATCGGGAAATCGCTTCGGTAGGATTGGAGAAAAGCGTACTTTGTGATGCTTACAAGTTACGTATCACAAAGTCAACAACTATGGCCAAAACCGCCACTGCTCATAAACCCTTCGTTCCTGCCAGCCAGTCACCCGCAGAGTTTACTCTTAAAGCCGTTATTACCGGAGCTGTATTTGGTGTATTATTCGGAGCTGCAACGGTTTATTTATCCCTCAAAGCGGGCTTATCGGTATCCGCTTCCATTCCGATTGCCGTACTATCTATTTCGCTCGGCCGCAAATTCCTGAATACCACCATTCTGGAAAACAACATCATCCAGACCACTGGTTCGGCCGGGGAGAGTATTGCCTCGGGAGTAGTTTTTACGATGCCGGGGTTCCTGTTTCTAACCAATGGCAGTGGTGCTGACTTTTTCAACTACTGGACCATTCTAACTCTGGCCATTCTGGGTGGACTCATCGGAACGCTTATGATGATCCCGCTGCGTCGATCGCTGATTGTGCAGGAACACGGAACATTGCCGTATCCCGAAGGGACGGCCTGTGCTTCGGTGTTGATAGCCGGTGAAAAAGGGGGTGACTTTGCCAAAACTGCGTATCAGGGTCTGGGCGTAGCCTTGCTCTATGCGTTTCTGCAAAAGGTACTGCACGTCATTGCCGAAGTGCCCGTTTGGGCCACTAAACAGGCTAATCGTTACTTCCCGTCGGCACAGGTAGCAGGGGAAATCACGCCAGAATACTTAGGCGTAGGTTATATTATCGGCTTTCGTATTTCGGCCGTACTGGTTGGAGGGGGCATTCTGGCGTGGCTTGGTTTGATCCCCTTGCTGGCTTCGGTTGTGCCGGGCGACACCATTGCCTTACAATTGCAAAAACTGGGCTATCTGGCCAATCTACAAACAGCAGGTGGTCCCGGTGGCTGGAACCCGGCCACGCACAGTTTTAATGATACGGCTGTCGCGATCTATCGGGCCTATATCCGGCAAATTGGGGCTGGGGCTGTTACGGCAGGCGGCTTTATGACCCTGATCAAGACTATCCCGACCATCATTTCTTCGTTTCGGCAAAGTTTCAGCCGATCGTCAGTCACGGCCATGGAGCAGGAAGAAAACATGAGTGAAAGCAACCGTACAGTTCGTACGGAGCAGGATCTAAATGTTCGGATTGTGGTGATCGGTAGTATTGCCTTAGCGGCCCTGATGGTCGTACTGCCGCAAATTCCAGGCGACTCGGTGCTTACCAAACTGCTTATTGCGATACTGGTGATTGTCTTTGGTTTTTTCTTCGTGACCGTTGCCAGCCGGATCGTTGGGCTGATTGGGTCAAGTTCGTCGCCTGTGTCGGGAATGACCATTGCCACCATCATGGGTACGTCGCTGGTATTTATTGGCTTTGGCCTGACGGGCAAACTCTATGAGCCTGCGGTATTAGTAGTAGGTAGTATGATTTGCGTGGCGGCTGCCAATGCGGGAGGCACCTCACAGGATTTGAAAACCGGTTATCTAGTGGGCGCAACCCCCAAATATCAGCAGATGGCCCTGTTTATCGGCGTTATTGTTTCGTCTTTGGTGGTTGGGGCAACAGTAAAAATTCTGGATACGCCCACCCCCGACCTAGTGGCGCAAGGAATCACTCATGCGATAGGCTCCGATAAATTTCCGGCTCCGCAGGGCACGTTGATGGCTACGCTGATTAAAGGACTACTTTCGTTCAATCTGGATTGGCAATTCGTACTGGCAGGGGCGTTCATCGCCTTTGTGTTTGAGCTGGTTGGCGTTAGTGCTTTAGCGTTTGCTGTAGGACTTTATCTACCCCTATCTACTACGCTGCCCATATTTGCGGGAGGGGTGGTGAAAGCCATCGTCGACTGGAATGCCAAGCGCAAAGGCATTGTCGAAGAAGATGCTGATTTGGGAAAAGGTAATCTGTTTGCTACCGGATTAGTGGCTGGTGGAGCACTGGCCGGTGTTGTTGTCGCACTGTTGTCGGTGAACGAATCCGTTTATAATGCCCTGACATCAATGACGGTCGAACCGGCGCTGGCGAGTGGCTTAGGTGAAGGAGGATATGAACTATTGGGTGCGTTAGCCTTTTTAAGTCTGGCGGGTATCTTATGGCGTGTTGCTGAGAACAGACATTGATCGTTTCGGCAGTATTTATATGACTATGCTCACTTCACTTTCCTCTTTCTTTTACCGTATTGTGTCCTGGAAAACGCTTTTGCTGGCGGTAGTGCTGTATATCCCGTTTCCGGCCTATATCTTCAAGCATCTCGAAGCGGATATGAACGCTCTGGCCGGTAAGCCACTGGGGCCGATTGATTTGCTGTTTGGCTATAATCCGGCCCGAGTCTTGCAGATGGTAGCCGATTATGGCTCGGAAGCCCGGTCGCTATATGCACGGGGCGAGTTGACGGATGATCTGGCTTACCCGCTTATTTATACGTTTTTGCTTTGTGTTATTCTCTCTCTGGTGTTTCGAAAGCGCAGTTACGCACCGTTTCTGCTGGTCAATATTGTTCCGATCTGGGTTTGGACATTCGATCTGCTGGAGAATATCTCTATTGTGTATTTGCTCAAAAGCTATCCTGAAACATCAACGACGGTGGCGGCTCTTTGTTCCGTATTAACCAATCTGAAATGGGCAGCCTTTGTGGTGACTTTAGGGCTCATTATATACGGGTTAGTTCGAATGGCCGTTGGTGGTCGACAGACGCAGTTGGGGCAACTATAGTTAAAAAAACTTCCCGAAAGCTCTGAGCCTTCGGGAAGTTAGTTAGTATTATTTGGCTTGTCCGGCTTTTCGAAGTAAGTCAACTACTTTGTCGACAGGCAATTGCTCGATCCGATGGCCCTGATCGCCGGTAAGGGTTTGTGCGGCAAACAGCGAATTGATGATGGCTTCTTCCGTAGCTTCGATGGCTGCCAGGAATAGGGGAGAGGCATTGTCGTTGCGAAGCAGTTTTACCTCATCGAATGCACTGGTCGTTTCATGGGGAATGTGATAGGCTGTGGATACGGCAATCACATAGTCGCCACTACCATTTGACGCAATGCCGCCGGTTTGAGCTAACCCCATGAACGCCCGCTTGGCCAATCGTTTTAGGTTGCGGGCATCTAAGGGCGCATCGGTCATCACGACCATCATACAGGAGCCATCGAGGTTTTCTTTGAACGAATATTTCCCCAGTGCTACTCCGATAGGAACACCCGCAATTTGCAATACACCGCCGAAATTCGTTTGTACCAATGCACCCACTGTATAACCACCCAGTGAGGCTGGTAATTTGCGAGAGGCTGTACCAATGCCGCCTTTGAAGCCAAAACAAACCGTACCGGTTCCAGCTCCTACATTACCTTCGTCAACTGGTCCACTTTTGGCCTGCTTGAGCGCATCCAGCACATGTTGTTTGGTAACGTGTCGACCGCGAATGTCATTCAGAAAACCGTCGTTAGTCTCGCCCACCACCGCGTTTACGGAGCGCACCTGTTCATTGCCCGATTGGGATAACGTGTAATCAATCAGCGCATCGGCAGCGGTCGGAACACTGAGTGTATTGGTTAACACAATGGGCGTTTCGAGTGTGCCAAGTTCTTCTACCTGACTGTAGCCTGTTAGTTTACCGAAACCGTTGCCAATGTAGATAGCGGCTGGGCTTTTCTGTTGAAACAGATTACCGTCGTGTGGCAGGATTGCTGTTACACCCGTCCGAACGTTCTGTCCTTGCTTAACCGTAACCTGGCCTACACGCACACCTGGTACATCAGTGATCGCATTGAGCGGTCCTGTTGGCAATATACCTAAACGGATACCATAGTCGCGAGGCCGCTTAGGCGTTTGTGCCATAGAAATTTCGATGGAAATAAGCGATAAGCCAATAAGAAGGAAAGAATGGGTAACGGTTGGCATCTAACAAACAGATGTGATTCTAGTGCCAATTTAAGATAAAAGCAGCCATGTAGAATCAGTATTGGCAATTCGTCTTCATGAGTACATATTCGTAGCTCTGCGATGGATCTTTTAAAATCCATTTCCCTTGTTTTTCGATACGTTCACCTTCCCGCCAGATGATAGAGTCGCCTTTTAGGGTGAAGATTACTTCATAGGTTTGTGTTATGCCTTCGCCCGACCGCTGCCAGTCGGCTGTAATTTGCTGACCCGTTTGTATTCCTTTTATAGAACCACGTGCACGATCTTTCTCAAATGGCAAAATCGCTAACTCACCTGTTACGCTTGACCCATTTCGGACCAATTGTAAGAGCGTTGAATCGCGCCCTACTATCTGCCGGAAGCATAACGTATCAGGCTGATTCGCTGATTGTACGGCCAATGAGTCCGTGGTTTGGGCAGATTCGGTATGACTGGATTTTTGCTGGCAGCCATACTCAATGGCTAGCAGTGGAGCCAGAAAGACAAAAAAGCGTACCAGATAGTCGAGTTGTTTCATTATAGAAAAGAGAATCCTTTTGTTGGGAGAATAGATACACAAAATGGTCAGAGGGAGAAAGATCTGACCATTTTATACCTGGTGATTTATTTTTATCGCTGGCCTGATTCGTAAAAAATCAGTCGGTTACGCACTTGCCTAAGTTCGTACTGAAGGCTTTCCACGCGCTCCAGAAGGTCGTTTACCACATCCAGATCATCAGCATGAATGGCCAGGTCCTGATGTAGCCGGACAAATTTTTCCAGCCGGCCCAGTTGCTCGGGCTGCACATACGTGGTCTGTTCAACGGTTGTTATTTCAATCAGCCCATTATCGGCCAGAGTTTCCACAAACGTGACTTCAACGCGGTGATGGGTGCAGAATTCAAGGACGGAAATCAGGTGCTGGGTTTGCATACGTCAAGATGTTAAAGGGTTGATAACTGGCGGAATAGCTCTTTCTGCTGATCGGTCAGGTTGGTAGGTAGTTTCACCTGCCAGGTAATATACAGATCACCAAAGTTGCCCTCCTGCTTATATACAGGGAAACCTTTGCCTTTCAGCCGAACTTTTGTGCCATTCTGGGTCTCTGGCTTCACCGGTAACTTGACCTTGCCGCCCATTGTATCGACAACTCGCTCTCCGCCCAATAGGGCCGTATACAGGTCGATTTCTTCGTCGATATACAGATCATTGCCCTTACGTTTATAGCGAGGGTCGTCTTCAATGACGAACGTAATATACAAATCGCCGTTGGGGCCACCGTTTACACCCGGTGCGCCATAACCAGCCAGTTTGATCTTCTGACCGTTCTCAATACCGGCGGGTACGGTTATGCGAATGGCTTTACCATTCACTGTCATTGTCTGCTTATGCGTGGTGTACGCTTCCTGCAAATTCAGATGCAGGTCGGCCTGATAATCCTGCCCTTTAAATTGCGAACGACGACCGCCCGTTGCTCCGGCATCCTGGCCGAACAGCGACGAAAAGAAATCGGAGAAGCCAGCGCCACCGAAGCCATCCGAAAAATCGTAATCGCCTGTGGTGCCCTGGGTGTACTGCTGACGGTATTGTTGTTGCTGTTGGCGGGCATCTCCATGCCGGGCTTGTTCGAACTGTTCAGCATGCTGCCAGTCTTTACCATACTGATCGTATTTCTTCCGTTTTTCAGGATCGCTCAGTACTTCGTTGGCTTCATTCAATTGCTGAAACTTTTTATTAGCCTCCGCATCGTTCGGATTTAGGTCGGGATGGTGTTTCCGGGCCAGCTTCCGGTAGGCTTTCTTAATGTCTTCGTCCGACGCCGTTTTCGGGACGCCTAGTACGCTGTAATAATCGATAAAGTCCATGTTGGGTGGGAATAAATAGATTCGTAATCAACTCTATAAACACAAAATTGGGCGGGAAGGTTGGCTTTCGACCACCCAGTTATGGAATTTGAATCGTCTATTCTCTACTTACTATTCTCAATCAGCGGCAGCGTAACCACAAACTGCCCATCTGTTTCCTGAATGACAGGCTTTGGCTGGTTTAGCATCTGGTATTTGGTCAGAATATTGGTTAGACCAATGCCGTTGGAAGCTACACGCACGGTTTTTCGCTGCACGTTATTTCGAACCTGTAAGGACGATTGGCCGTCGGTCAGAATGTCGATGCTGAGTGGTTGGTCGGGAAGGACAATGTTGTGCTTGACGGCATTTTCGACCAGTAATTGAAGCGTTAAGGGAGGAAGGCGGTACGTTTGGTAGCGATCGTCAATAGCCACATTCAGCGTCAAACCTGAACCATGCCGGGTTTTTAACAAATGATAGTACGATTGAATAAAGTCCAATTCGGAGCCTAGTTCGGTCAAGTGCTGGTCGTTGGCGCGGAGCAAGTAGCGGTAAACCGTACTGAGTTCTTCCAGAAAGACCCGTGCCTGTTTAGGATCATCCTCAATGAGGGCGTCCAGAACATTTAGACTATTAAACAGAAAGTGCGGATTTACCTGTTGCTTGAGGGCATCGAGCTGCCTTTGTAAACTGGCTGTGCGTAGTTTTTCCTGCTCCTGTTCGGCCAGTCTTAGCTTTTTCTGGTAGAGCGCTGAATCACGGGCGAAAAACAGGGTTTCGTAAATCGTTTGAAAGAAGATAAAATTGATAGCCGCCTGCACAAAATCGAACCCATACAAATTGAGGGCAATGGTCGCTTTATTGATTGTAATACTAGCCGTATGACCGGTAGAGCGATAGCCCAACAAGGTGCCATGCACGAACCAGTACCGAATGGCACCGGTCACCCAAAGACTTACCGTAGTGGCTACACTTCCCACCAAAAACGTCAGGATAAGCCGTTTCCAAATATCTTTCCGGGAAAAGTACTTCTGGCGGAAATAGAATACGATTGCCCGAATGACGTGCCAGGTAACAGTAATGGAAACAAGGCTAATGAAAATTCGGAGCAGAATTTCACCAGTCAGCGGCTGCTTATGGAAGCCATTACCCGTAACACTGAATGCCAGTATTAGCGTAATACCAACAACACGTAGCCATTTATCATTGATCGTATTCAACGTGGAGCAGTTCGAGCGTTTTCAGTAAAGATAATGTAAGTTTTTTGATGATATAACAAACATTGTTGGCGCTGCTACTGCATCCCATTCGTATCCTTTAAAAGTCTACAGCATACAGCATTTCTAACCGACGCTGATTGAGGCTGGCCGGTAAATGCCGAAACAATCCATTCCGAAGAAAAGCCAGCACGGGGCTACTTGTTTGCGCCAGCTGCCCAATTCGCCAGGACGTATTCGTAATGTAATGCGTTCGATCTAATCGCCTGTAATCAAAAGCAGCAAAGGCGGCTTCCGGCGTTTGATTTCTGGCTAACTCATCGGCCAGAATGACTGCATCTTCAATCGCCTGACAAGCCCCCTGACCCATATTGGGTGTTGTGGCATGAGCAGCATCGCCAAGCAGAACGGCACGTCCGAAAACATAGCTATCCAAGGGCTTCAGGTCGACAATGTCATTCCAGATCAATGATTCGGTAGGCGTTTGGGCAATTAATTCGGGAATAGGAGCGTGGTAACGGGCGAAACGATTAGCCAGTTTCTGGCTCGTCATTTCCCGCATCTCGTCCGATCGGGCGGGAGCATTTACGCAGGCGAACCAATATACCTGATCGTTGGCCAAAGGGACTACCCCAACACGCCCCTGAGTTCCCCAGGTTTCGGTTGCTTCCTGAAGTTTATTGCCTGGTACGTTTATAACTGCCCGCCAGCAGGTGTAGCCCGCATAGCGTGGTAAAAAACCCGGTTTCAACTGCTGGCGAATTGGCGAACGAATGCCATCGGCTACTAATAGATAATCGGTTTTATGGCTGGTGCCATCGTCGAAATAGATTGTTATTCCGTCTGGTTGATGATTGATGTGTACAGTTCGTTTGCCCAAGTGAATGCTGTCGGCTGGGAGTTGTGCTAAGAGAACTTTGTGTAGATCCGCCCGATGAATCGTAAAATTGTTGATGCCGTAGCGTTGGCTAATAATTCGGCTGTCGGTACGGGTAATTGCTGCTCCCTGTTCATCCAAAATTGTAAAGGCATCAAGCTGGCGACCTGCCCGGATAACGTCATTGGCAATTCCCAGGCGCTGAAATGCTTTAATGGCATTGGCCGCCAGGGCTAGTCCGGCACCTACGGGTTGGATAGTGGGAGCGGCTTCGAAAACAGTGGTGGGGATATTTTGTCGGTTAAGCGCAATAGCGGTGGTTAGACCTGCAATGCCCCCACCGACAATGGTAAAAGAGGGGTTTCTTTTCATACGTTTAATTGTTACTCTTTAGCTGTAATCAAATCGCTAATTTGTGGCATATCAACGATTTGTCAAATATTCATAAATGTAACTGGTGTAAAAACGAGGAATTTTACAATTTATACTTGGCACTCCTTCTCAATGAGGGGGAGTGTGACAACAAATAGACCCTTGTCTTCCTGAATGGTTGGAATGGGTTGATTTAATATCTGGTATTTTGACCATATATTAGCCAATCCTACTCCGTTGGAGGCTACACGTACGGTTTTTCGCTGCACATTATTCCGGACCTGAAGCTGATTTTGATCATTGGTCGAAATGGCAATGGTGAGCGGACAGTCGGTCAAAATCACATTATGCTTGACGGCATTTTCGACCAGCAACTGCAATGTAAGTGGTGGAAGTTGAAGAGCCAATAACGACGGCGCAACTGCCCATTCTACCCGGAGTGCATGACCATGTCGAGTCTGTAATAAATGGCAATATGAGCGGATAAACGCCAGTTCAGATGCTAAAGGGATCAAAATCTGATCGTTGGCCCGTAGCATATACCGATACACTGAACTGAGCTCATCCAGAAAAATATTGGCCTGCTGTGTATTATCGTCAATCAGGGCACTAAGTGAGTTGAGGCTATTAAACAGGAAATGCGGGTTGATCTGCGCCTGTAAAGCCCGGATATGTACCTCTGTTTTTTCCTGTTCCAGACGCTGCATCACCAGTTCTGCTTCCAGTTGATCGCGGTGGTGTTTTTCGCGCTCGTGCATCAGCTCCTGTTCGATCACTGCATTTCGGACGGCGGCCCGGCGTTGGCGGTAGCTAAGCCCCAACGAGAAACAAACTAGCTCAGCAATAATACCAATCTGCATATACGTCAGCGATACCATCCAGAACGGCCCGGCCCAGTCTTCATTCGGCCGGATCATCGACAGAAACATTGATGTGAGCCCGCCAACCAGTAAAAAAACAGTTCCGATGGCGTACAGTCGTGATACCGGGTCACACAACGATAGCATCTGCTGAATTCCATAAACACCCAGAATAGCCATCGCCAAACGCATGGCTATAAACGTAACTTCGTAGAGTGTCGGATTCCACAACGATGGACCGTAACAGAGCAAAAGATGAATGCCAATATAAACGACAATCCCGATTTTAATTCGTTGAAGCTGGCGGTAAAAGCTGGGTAGCCGATGACGCAGATCGAGAATGGAGTCGATAAAGTCAAAGTAAATGTAGTAGGCACCCATCGGGGCAACAGCCCGAACGAAATAATTGGTTTCCACCGAGAACCAATCGCGGAAGGCATACACACGCAGGCCAAAGTAAAAAAGCCAGGCCAGCATGTATAACGTATATAGACCATAGTTCCGATCCCGATACGTAGTCCACTGGACTATGTTCATCAACATGATCGATAACACCATGCCTATAAAAACCGCGCCCCAAATCTGGAAGGTCATAATGGAAAATGTCGTTCGTAGTCAGTAGGCTTCGCTGTCATTGATCGTCATTGGGTCATTAAGCAACCACTAAATGACTAAGAATGACGGCGAAGCCTACTCACTAAAGGGCATCTATTATTTCTCGATCAATACGTTGGTCTGGGCGTTGGCTTCGAAGGTGTTAGCCGTGTTGAGATCGGTATTGGCCGATGCTCCGTAGCTGACAAACACGCCATAACCACCGCTACCACTGATTTTTGTATTCTTAATCGACATCAGGGCTTTGGTGCCGTAGATCGCGATGCTGGCTTTCTTAGCCGATACGATCACAGTGCTGCCAGCGTTGCTAACTTCCGTATAGTCCAGCTCATTTTTGCTGTCCTGCGAGTAGCAGATAATACCTTTCCAGGAGGGAGTTGTGCGGTCGGCTCCTGCGAAAACGATTTTGTTCGTCGTTGTGCCTTTAGCCGAAATGTACCCGGCGGTGTTGATCCGAATGACAGCATCACGATTCATTTCGATGGTAACGCCAGGGGCTATTTTCCAGCCTGCGTCGACCGAAAAGTCACCGCTGATCCGATAGGGCGTTTTGTCATTGAAACCATTCCAGGCTACTTCGGCTGTGCCTTTGATACCCGACTGCGTGATTTCGATAATGTTGCGACCGTTGCCACCCGTGAAGGTTGAGGCTGCATCCAGTTTGGCTACGTTCTCGGCATTCAGCAGGATACCTGCTTCGGTGTTGTTGGTAAAGCTATTCTGGGCGAACTCCCGGAGAATACCGCCATCCAGTACATAGATACCAAAGCCATCGTTTTGCGAGAAAAGGCAGTTTTTCAGCGCAATCTGAGCACGGCTACCACCCGATAGGAACAGGGCTGCTTTGGTTGTGCTGTAGACGGTACGGCTACCGGCGTGCATCATTTCCACGTACTCCATGGTATTGGCGTTGCTGCCTGAGTACAGCGAAATACCAATCCAATATCCCTTGGTTTTCTGTACGCCCACAAATTTTATTTTGTTCTCGGCTGTTCCTTTAGCGATCAACAGACCACCGTTATCGTTCACGTTCATCCGTACATCGCGCTCGAATGCAATAACTACACCCGGATTGATGGTCAGCTCGTTGTTGACGTCGATGCTTTTGGTGACGATATAATCGGGCAGGTCGGGGTTCAGAACGCGGTCGATCAGGGTAGTTTTGACCGTAATGTTAGCTGTAATGGCCAGTGGTTCGGCTACAGATGCCACAACGATTACTTTATCGGTACTTTTGCCATTCGCACTCGTAACCGCCAGTTCCAGTTCGTATTCACCTACTTCGTCGGGTTTGAAGGTTGGTTTAAAGGAAGCTGCATCGCTCAGCGTAATCGTACTTTTGGCAGGTTTGCGTACGATTGTCCACTGGTACGATAAGGGTTTGCCCTGGCTGTCGTTAGAAGCTGAACCGTCGAGGGTAACCGTTTGGCCAACCTGTACGGATTGATCGGGACCGGCACTGGCTGTCAGCGAACCAGTTGGGTTGATTTCGGTTTCTTTTTTGCAACTGGTCAGCAGAAACAGGCTGGCCATCATAAATGAGATGAGTAGTTTCAGGGCGACTACTGTTGGGGTAAGGGTAGTGCGGGCTGGTAAAGCCAGCGTTTGGACTGTCGATGTTGGTTTCATGAAAGAGGCCGCTCGTGCGGTGATTTGTTGTTTAACTGAAGCAAAAGTATCAGCCTCTGATGCGACGCGGAATGGTGATCCGGTTGAAACGGAAAAAGCCGTGGTTGAACTGGCGCTGATCGGGCTGGATTGTCGAAAGCGACCTATGAAGCGGCTTTAATAAGCGGCAATCTGACCACAAATTGTCCGTTTTCTTCCTGCACCGTTGGCTGCAGTTGGCCCAGCATCTGATACTTCGCCAGTATGTTGCTCAAACCAATTCCATTGGATAACACCCGCGCCTGTTTTTTCTGTAATGTATTTCGAACCGTCAGAAAGGCGCGATCATCCGTTTCAATGCTAATCGTTAGCGGCTGGTCTGCTAATACGATGTTGTGCTTTACGGCATTTTCGAGCAGCAACTGTAACGTTAAGGGCGGAAGCTGCCAAGTTGCGTACCGCTTGTCGACGGCAATGGTCAAAATCAGCCCGGACCCATGCCGGGTTTTCAATAAGTGATAATAGGAATCCACGAAGGCCATCTCCGTCGTTAAATCGGTCAGGTTCTGTTCACTGGCGCGGAGAATATACCGATAAACGGAGCTAAGTTCTTCGGCAAATCGCTCGGCCTGAACCGGATTTTCGCCAATTAGTGAAACCAGCGAATTCAGGCTATTGAACAGAAAATGTGGATTGACCTGCTGCTTAAGCGTGTCCAGTTGTCGCTGTACATGCAACTGCTTTAGCTCATACTCCCGCTTTACACTTTCTTTCCACTTCTGGTACGAATAAATGGACTCGAAAACGCCGATCGAAATGAGATTGGAGATGAAGCCGATAAGCAACGTCCAGCGAAAAATGATGGGGTCGTATCGGTAGCCAGGAACCTTGAACCAGCCGTATAGCAGGAAAATCAGACAAACGAAGAGGGCCGTGACAATGACGTAGAATAGCAGGCAATAAACGATGCGCCGAATGGCCTGGTCGAGTTCTGTGTAGCGGTAACGCATGTATTTCATCCAGGTGTCCATGAACCAGGCAAACAGCATATACAGAGCTGTTACGCCAGCAGTTACAGGTATGAATACGGCTGGATCATCGAAATAGCGGATTCCCAGAACGAGGTAGTTCGCAATGAAAACGGCTGGATAGCTCAACAGTATGACCAGAATGTCATAGCGGTCGAAAGTATACCATTGTTTCATGCGTTCCTGAAAAGAAAGTCTACATTAAATAGAGGTTAAAAATAGAAATTTACAGACTACGACGAATGATGCACGATCTGACTTTCGCAGGTAATTCCGGCGATAGCCATTCATCGACATCATTCGTCGTACTGTATTACAGGATGTTGGCAGAAAGCCGTGCCACGGTTTAACCAGATGAAATAAAGAACCGTGGCACGGCTTTCTGCCAACATCCTGCGTTATTTTTCTGCCAGTTGGAGTTCAGCGTTTTTCTGAGCGATGTCGTGGTTAATTTTCGGTACCGTTTTGAGGTATTCATAAATAGCTCCGACTTCCCGATCCGACAAGACCATTTTCGGCTCCATCGGGTATTTGAGGATACTACCATCGGGACGAACGCCAGATTTTACCGCACGAATGAACTGTTCTTTCGTATACCGGCGACCGATACCCGTTTGTTCGTCGAAGGTCAAGTTCGCGGTGATCACTTTTTTGCCGCCTTCGCCAACCATTTCAATACCACCACCGTAATACCCCTTGGTTTTTTGAGGATTTACTTTGTCCTGGTCGATCAGATCGCCGGAGTGGCAGGCGTAGCAGTCGCCAATGGCGTCGGCTGTGTAGCGGCCCAAAGCAATCGGGTTTGCGCTATCGGGAAAAGCTACTACCTGACCCGTATACGGAAGTGGCTTCATGATGGTATGCGCCAGTACTTTCGAAAACAGAGTAAACTCGGAACTGGGAGCTTCTTCTTTCGATGGTTGTACCGGGAAACGATCGGAGCGAAGCCAGGCAATCACCGATTTCAGGTCTTCGTCGGCCATGTTCGGGTACTGGGGCATAACGGGTGCGTATGAGCCGTCGCGCCGAACACCCGTGCGCAGGAAATACATTAGTTCACCATCGGTCCAGTTGCCAATTCCCTTCTCCTTGTCCTGCGTAATGTTTTTGGAGTAGAGTTTGCCAAAAATGGCTGGTACTTCGGCCAGGTGCTTACCGGTCAGGCGGTTGTCCTTATTAGCATGGCACGACATGCATTGGATCTGAGCAATCACTTCGCCACGCGCTACGCGGGCGGGTGTGCTTTCAACGGTGATTTTAGGAATGGTAGGCGGATCGTAGGAAGGTACCCCTACCACGGATACATACGCGCCGAAACCAAGCAGCGCCAGAACAATGCAGCCAAGGATAAGGCCAATAATTTTGAGAGCTTTTTTCATTGTATTTGTCTGTTTAAAGAGGATCGTGGCCATAAAGACCGAAGCAAAACTGCTGGGTATAAGCCTATAAACCAGTGCGGTTTCGGCTGAAGCGGTATTCTGGTTGGCTGAAATGAAAAAAGGCCATTGTGAAACGGCCTTTTTTCATTTCTTAAAATTTCATCGCTGCATGTATTATTTAACAGCAATGGTGCGTGAAGGCTGAACGGCTTTCGTGTTGATGCTCATGGCATGAACACTTTTGTCGTTACCCGAAACAACCTGGATTTGATAGGTACCATCGTTCAATTCGGCCAGATCGAATTTTACATGAACGCTACCTTCTTTTTTACTGATATACTTAGTTGCCAGGGTAAATCCATCCGAATCTACTAACGAAATTTCCATCGCCTTGCCGGGTTCCCGTTCAACCATCACATTTACTTTCGATGGCATTGCTGAAGGGTAAATGGCTACTTTGTACGAATTGGTAATCGCTGTTGGCCCAACTGATACCGGATACTTCGGCAAGTGTGGTACGTGCGTTGCAAAAGCTGACGTACTCAACAGTACAGCAGCAAGGAGTGTTGTGGCAATTGTTTTCATGACTTTCAGAAGTTATTTGTTGTTTATGATTCGCCGTAGCGGTTAAAAAAGAACAATACAAAGGTATAGCGGTCCAATTCGCTACTAAACAGATGGTTAACCGAAACGTCAGGATTAAGGGTTGAACTGATGAAAGCAACCTTCCAACTGTTATTGGCCGATTTTATTCAGGCTGAAAAAAGTGGACAGTAGGGTGAAAGTCGGTCGATAAAAGCCTGAGTAGTATATGAATACGATCTGAGGAATTTTACGGTGTTTGTTCTATATTGCACGAAGCAACCTTACCATTCTTGGAACGACTGAACGACAAGTGGATACGCTGGGTAGCTATTCCCATTTCGATTCTTCTGGCCAACCTGGTCTACCTCAAAGAGTACAACTACGATCCGGTAGTGTACCTCAGTTGGGCGATCTTCGGTATGGTCTATGTCGCTATTGTCTGGGAAATTCAGGTGCGTTGGCTTTTACTGGTCCGTAAACGCTACGAAGCCATTGAGCAAACCCGTCGACGGGTCTTGTTTACGTTGGTGGGTTTAGGAGCCATAACGACCGTATCCCAATTAGGCTTCGTTTACCTTACCGACGCTACACATCTGGCGTTGGTTCAGATAACGGGGCAGGTTTACCTGATCTATCTGGCTATTGGCTTTGCGTCAATTCTGATGGTGGGTGGTTTTTACGAAGTGACCTATTACCTGCAACGGTATCGACAGGCGGTTGAAGAAGCCGAAGCCGTAAAAAAAGCCGGTCTACAGAGTCAGTACGACAGTCTGAAAAATCAGGTAAATCCGCATTTTCTGTTTAATGCGCTGAACTCCCTGTCGGCGCTCATTGCCGACGATAAAAAACAAGCCGGTTTATTTATCGATGAGCTGGCCAGTGTCTATCGGTACATCCTTCAGGCTGGGCAACGTCCGCTGGTAACCTTGTCGGATGAACTGGATTTTCTGACTGCCTATCGGTATCTGCTCGATACACGCTTCAGTCGGAGTGATGGCCCCTCCACACTATGCTGGGAAATTGACATACATGAACAGTATCAGGATTGCCTGCTTCCGTCGCTGACGTTGCAGACACTCGTTGAAAATGCATTGCGTCATAATAGTTTACTGGTCGAGCAGCCCTTACGGATTTGTATGTACACAACAGACGATGGAATGCTGATTGTGCGTAATACGATTCTACGGAAAAAGATGGCTGTCAATGTGCAGCAGCAGGGGGGAGGTCTGGCAACGCTGGCTATTCGTTTTGAGTCGTTTGGATTAGCCCGACCAGTCATCGACGACGATGGCCATTTCTTTACCGTTCGACTAGCCATTGCCCCGAAAGAACAGGTCGATGTTTACTCACTGATTGCTAAACCCGTTGTGTCTTGAAACTACCTCACTACACAAAACAGGATATTACCATGCAGTGGATTGTACTGCCTGTTTTCATATCGATCGAAAACAGCCTGCTTTTGGGGAGTCAGTACTGGTCCGACTGGCGCGTTTTTGTGGTGACATCGCTGATTATGTTGGTGTTTATTTACCCGCACTGGTATATCAACAATTTAATTACGCTGCAGTCGCACCGGATCTTTCCGAACAACCGACAGTTTGTTCGGCGGTTTATTCCCAATTTAGTACTACTGGCACTCAATTCCAGTTTGTTCACAACGGCGGCCTGGTGGTGCTTCGGCCAGGTAGGATTGCCCAACTATCAACCTCAACTCGAACGGCTAGGCTATGGGCTGTTGTTTGTGATCGTAACTGTGTTGATTGTGTCGTTTATCTACGAGAGTATCAATGCGTTTGAGGAATGGGAGAAGACAATTATCGAAACGGAGCAACTCAAAAAGGCCAACTTGCAGCGTAAGTTTGAAAGCCTGAAAAGTCAGATCAACCCGCACTTTCTATTCAATAGCCTGAATACACTTTCCTCGCTGGTTGAAGAAGATGCCGAAAAAGCCGAGTTGTTTGTCGAAGAAATGAGTAGCGTATATCGGTATCTGCTCCGTAGTAATGAATCGCAGTTAGTGCCTCTGTCGGCAGAGATGCAGTTTGCCCGGTCGTATTTCCACTTGCTCCGTACACGTTATGGCGATCATATTGAGTTAGAACATACGGTTGATAACCGATTTGATGACCACCTGTTACCACCCCTCACGTTGCAACTGTTGCTCGAAAATGCCGTAAAACACAACAGCATATTGCCCGAACAGCCACTCCATATTCGTATCGAAACCCGACCCGATGCGCAGCTGGTGATTTGCAATAACATACAGCGACGGAGTGGTCGGGTTGTGTCGCATCAGGTCGGTTTATCGAACATTGCTACCCAATACCGATTACTGGGCGAAGGCGATATTAACGTGCAGGACGATGATCATTTTTTTACCGTGACCTTACCATTGATTCGCCAGCGCTGACGGTTCATAACAGGTTCGTACCGTTTCGAACAACGATTTGCTGGTTTAATACCCATGCCAGTTGCAGATTCAGCAGTTCGTCTTGTATTTTTAGTCTCCAAAACACGCAATCACCTTAACTTTTTTGCCCCATGAACGTACTGCTGATTGAAGACGAGGAATTAGCCGTTCGCAAACTCACCAAATTATTGCAGGACGTAGACCCAACCATTACGATCGTGGGCACCGAAGCCAGTGTTCGGTCGTCGGTGGCCTGGCTCAATGCCAATGGCCCTGGTCAACCGCTGGCTCCCGATCTGATTCTGATGGATATTGAACTGGCTGATGGGCAAAGCTTCGAGATTTTCGAACAGACCACCGTCAGTGCGCCCGTTATTTTTACGACTTCCTACGACGAATATGCACTTAAGGCATTCAAAGTCAATAGTATAGATTACCTCCTGAAGCCCATCAAACGGCATGAACTGGAAGCCAGCCTGACCAAGTACCGCCGAACGAAAGGCGGAACGACTACTGAGTCGGGTGAGACAAAAAACAATCACCTCGGTACGGTTGATATTGACGCGCTGGTGCAGCAACTCCGCCAGCAGATTCAGCCCAGCGATTACCGACGTCGGTTTCTGGTAAAGCATCTGCAACAGTGGGTACCCGTAGAGGTCAGCGACATTGCCTATTTTTATTCGGAAGAAGGGGTAAGCCTGTTCCGGACGACGACCAATCAGAAATTCTCGCTGGATTACCCGCTCGATGAACTCGAAAACATGCTCGATCCATCGCAGTTTTTCCGGGCTAACCGGCAGTTTATCGTACATATCAACACTGTCCAGCAGATTCATCCGTACTTTAACAACAAGCTCAAACTGACCCTCAAACCCGCTGCCGACGACGAGGTTTTGGTCAGCCGCGAACGCGCTACAGAATTTAAGAAGTGGATGGGGAAATAAACGGGCTACGGTAGATTCAGTAGTCGACTGACTTAGGATACCAGTATTTTCTAAATTCCTATGAAAAAAATCTATTTCCTATTCTGCTTTCTGATAACACTAACCGTTCAGGCGCAAACGGGCAAAAAAACGGGCTCGCTGGCTGATGTCGCTTTTATGGAAGGCCGTTGGCGTGGCACCTTCAATGGGGGACCAATCGAGGCTGCGTGGATTGCACCCGTTGGTGATAACCTGACGGGCTTCATGCGTATGATGAAAGACAATAAGGTGACGATGTACGAGATGTTGATCTTCGAACAGACTGACGAAGGGCCTATCGTGCTGGTCAAACATTTTAAACCGGGCCTGATTGGGCAGGAAGAGAAAGATAAATCTGATCGCTATCGATTCATTGAAGCCAGTCCAAACCGGGCGTTGTTCGAGAAAGAAGACGGCTCCATTCGTATCATTTACGAAAAACGCGGAGCTAACCAGTTAGCCATTCAACGGGGCCAGTCGAAAGACGGAAGCTGGGCGTTCAATGACCTGTTCGTGTTCAATCGCGTCAATTAAATAGTTTAAACACAGAGGCACAGAGAACACTGAGGATTAAAATATCATTTCTCAGTGTTCTCTGTGCCTCTGTGTTTAAACTAACCCAAACTAATTTCGCTCGAACGAATACGATTTAGCCGGGTCTAGTAGTGGGTGGTGTCCTTTTAAGGTGTTGTCGCCAATAGTAAGCGTCAGATTCTCGAAGAAAACCTCCGACATCCAGGGCTCAAATCGAAATTCGAAATCATTATGCTCTTTATGAGCGATCTGGAAAATGGAGTAGCGTTCGGGGCAAAACTCAAACTGGAGCATAAGCGCGTCAACAGGATGTTTGCTAAAATGCGCCTGTCCAGCGTTGTTGGTTGTTCCCTGTTGAATATCGGCCCCATTTTTAACACCGACCAATACATAGCTCAGCAATTGCTTGTTGGGGTCAACAACACGGATGGTTAGCTGATTGCCGGGAACGGTACGGCTTTTCACCAACGCAAAATCTTTGTCGGGTTTTGGGCGGCTGTTCAGGATAATCTGATCGCCCTGTAGCTTCCAGGTGCCTTTTCCCATACGATCGAGGGCACCATAGGCGAAGAAAAATTCGAATGTAGAATCCGGGTTTAGTTTAATGCCAGATCCAACCTCGCGAACTCCGGTGAGGTAATATTCTCCCGCGATGGATTTGGGCGTTTGCTGGACAATCGTTTGTGTCATAATCAGGCTGGCTACCAGTCCGATGACTGGGCTATAAAAAGCGTGCATGTATTTGTTGTCTTGACCCGAAACTACACAATCAGAACCCGACTTATCCAGTCCCAATCAACAACTAGTGTCAGGAAGTTAACAATCGGCGCAAATCCAGACCTGATTCGCCAATAGAGCGATGACTTATTACACTGTAAACGAAGTTTTATAGCATTACCCCACGATCTGTGTCCTCACAGACCGTTTGTCTGGAGGCAAACCAGGCTGGCGCACAAGCAGTCTGTGAGGACACAGACCGTGGAAGAGAGACCTGATTCGCCAACGGGTAGCTATGACTGACCTTCATTATCAGTTGGGCAATTGGCTAATGGGCCGAATCTGGATGTTTCGGTAGAATACCTCAGCCCCTTCCGACTGAATCTGAATCTTACCCTTTGTGAGCGGCACGATTTCACCGTTGACGACATGCCGGGTGTGGGTTAGCATGAGATTGACTTTGCCATTGATCACGTGCCGACAGGTGTCGCCTACACAATACAACTCAACGACATTCCATTGCCCCGACGGTTTTTCGGTATCGGGATTTTTTACGCAGGTGCGGCCAATGGGAGTTTTATCCTGAAAGGTTAGGGGAGAAGCGCCGGGCTGGTAGATGTATTTCCCTTTGTCGTTCTTCGTAGCTGGAATATCGGCCAGTACATTCATGACGCCCCAATAATCCCCGCAATCGCCCTCCTGAATCTGCAACTCGAACGACTCCATCCAAAGCATGGGTGTTCCGTGTGATCCAACGCTATGGTAGAGCAGTCCGCTATCGCGAGGCTGATCGAGTTTAGGTGGCCACTTCTGAGTTCCCCATTTGAATTCGGCCCGGAAGTGATAATTCGCAAAATCAGCCAGTGTATTAATACCGCCGAATGTTTCGCCAGAAATTCGTAATGCTGGCTGTCCATCGACTGTTACGACCGAGAAAACATGATTTGGATCGTTGTTCAAACCGATAGGTTCCGATTTAGGTGCCTGCTTATCGGCCGAATAAGGACGGTCGAGATAGGTTTCCCAACCACTCAGGTCTTTTCCGTTGAACAACGACTGCCAGGTCGTTGATTGGCCGAAGGAAGATGTCAGACAGAACAGTAAAATAAGAAGTGAGCAGATAAATCGCATGCTTGGAAAATGTCTGTGAAAAACGAATGCCATAACTCTCGTCATGGCATTCGTTTTTCATTGTTACAATGGTTTTAATTCCAGATTCCGCCAGCGGACTTTAATGCCACCGCCATCATGGATTTGCAGGGCAATGGAGCCATCGCCCTGACCAATTTTTTCATCATGGAAATCGACCATCGACTGCCCATTGAGGTAGGTTTGTACATGATCACCTTCTACGCGGATACGCATCTTATTCCATTCGCCTGGTTTTAAGATGTTTTCCTTTTCATCGGGAATTTGTACCAACCAGTTTCGACCATACGATTCATAAATACCGCCGGTGTCGTGGTTCGGTGGAGCTACTTCAACCTGCCAGCCACTGATTTTGGTGCCTTCGATAGTGGACCGGAAAAAGACGCCACTGTTGCCGTTGGCCTCCTGTTTGAATTCCAGCGTCAGGTCGAAGTTTTTATAAAATTTTTCGGTAGCCAGATACCCGTATTTTTTGTCAGGGCCGCTTTCGCAGACCAGGTTACCATCTTCAACGTACCACTTTTCGGTACCATAAATTTTCCAGCCATCCAGATTTTTTCCGTTGAACAGGCTGATTGTCTTTTTACTGGGTGCTGCCATGATAAATAAGGCTAGCAGCAATCCAAGAGAGAGGATTTTTGTCATAAGATAGTATTGGTTTTGCGTTTAGAGTTTGTGGTTCACCATTGGTCTATTGCCAATCTTAGATCACAAACGTAAGGTTTTGTTTAATGAGAACTTGCCATCAGCACACAAACCGGCGCTGGAACTTTTACTGATTGACCGGTATAGGTTAACAGGCCTGTTTTCTGATCGCGCTTGAAAATAGTGATATTGTCCGTATCCTGATGCGCTACAAAGATGAACTCACCTTTCGGATCGATCAGGAAATTGCGGGGTGTTTTACCTTCCGTAGTTTGTTCACCCACTTTAGTTAGTTTCCCATCGGCCCCAATGGCAAGGATGGCCAGGCCGTTATAACCCCGGTTCGACTGATACAGGAATTTTCCCGACGGATCGATGTGAATATCGGCGCTGGTATTCTGACCGCTAAAGCTGGCAGGCAGCGTTTGTACATTATCCTGCATTAGCGTCAGTTTACCTGTTTTGGCATCTCGGGAAAACGAGGCCACGGTGGAGGTGAGCTCTTCCACCAGATACGCATATTTGCCATTTGGATGAAACGTAAAGTGGCGCGGACCCGATCCCGGCTTTACGCTGGCATACGGCGTTGAGGCTGGCTTTACTTTACTGTTCGCCAGGTCGATGTCGAAAATATTCAGCTTGTCGGTGCCCAGATCAGCTACATATAAAAACCGATTATCGGGAGCTAGCGTTGCCGAGTGGACATGCGCTTTCTCTTGTCGCTGGGCATTAGGACCAGTCCCTTCGTCCTGTACTTTATCGGTCGATTCGCCCAGGGTTCCGTCGGCTTTAATGGGTAATACAGCCAGACTTCCTCCACCATAATTGGATACGAAAGCCGTTTTGCCGGTATGATCGACACTTACATGGCAGGGCCCCGGACCCAACGACGACTGGCTGTTCATAAACTGGAGCTTCCCCGTCGCTTTATCTACCGAATAGGAACTTACACCACCTGCTCCTTTGTCGGCTCCTTCATTGACTGAGTATAGATACTTGCCCGTTGGATGCAGTGCCAGAAATGACGGGCTTTTTACGTTCGAAACGGCCTGTATCTGGTGCATAGTGCCTGCCTTCCGGTCGAATTCAAATACATAAATGCCCTCGCTACCTCTTTGTGAGTAGGTACCAATGTACATGATCTCCTTGCCGGTCTGGGCCTGAGCCGCCAAACTGGCACTTACTAAAATAGTAGTCAATAGCTTATTCATAAAACAAGGATGAGTCAGACTAATAAGTGCAAACAACGCGTAAACTACCGTTAAGGGCCTATAAAGCCATCAATCAGAATGCACGATCTGCATCTGGTTGAGTCGAATGATAAAGAAATAGTGCAATTTTATCTGTTTACATGACCGGATACTAGTAAAACGATTAAGCAGAATCCCTTAACTTTGTAAAACGATTCTGTTTATCAACAGTAGGTATCGTTTTAACCTAACTTTTTCGTTACCGTTACTATTTTCTCTAATTCAGTATGAAACGAATTTTGATTCTTTTTTCGGCAGTAGTAATGCTGGCTTCCTGTAATAGTAAGAAGCGGCTGGCCGAAATGAAAGCCCTACAGGACGCTCGTGATAAGGCAGTGACTTCGCTCGCCGATTGCGACAAGCTGACGGCTGATCTGCGTACCCAACTATCGGCTAAAGACACTGATCTGCAAGGTAAAGACAAACAGGTTAGTGATCTGCAAGCTCAAATCGACTATCTGAAAAAAACCAACACTAATCTGCTGGACCGGATGTCGGATTTGTCGATTGTCAGTAAGTCAGGTGCTGAGAGCATTAAGAAATCGCTCGAAACCCTGAACGAGCAAACCAAGTACGTTAACAACCTTAACTCAAGCATTCAGCGTAAAGATTCATTGAACCTCGCGCTGGTGATGAGCCTGAAACGTTCGCTGGACGACATCAACGACCAGGATGTACAGGTTGAAGTGAAAAAAGGTGTTGTTTACGTATCGCTGTCGGACAAGCTTTTGTTCAAATCGGGTAGCTTCGAGGTACTGCCAGCCGCTGAGACCGTACTGGGTAAAGTAGCTAAGGTGGTGAATGACCACAAAGAGCTGGATATTCTGGTCGAAGGTCATACCGATGTCGTGCCGATTTCAACCTCGTCGATCAAAGACAACTGGGATTTGAGCGCTTTGCGGGCTACTTCCGTTGTTCGGACGCTGCAAAAGAAATTTGCTGTAGCACCTGAGCGTATGACCGCTGGTGGTCGCTCGGAGTTCGCGCCAAAAGATGACAACACGACGGACGTTGGTCGTCAGCAAAACCGTCGGACTGAAATCATCATTACACCAAAGCTGGATCAGTTCTTCAACCTGTTGTCGAGCGGTCAGGCTGGTGGAAGCAAATAAGATTTGAGAATTCTTCTGGGTAATAAAAAACCCGATCGATATGTCGATCGGGTTTTTTATTGGGCTTTCCGAAAATTCTAAACTTTTGGGAAGCTATTAATGTAAATGACTAATTCACTCCCGTTCTGAATCGGAGTGGCTGGGTTGTTCCGACTCTTCGTCAGTTGGCAGGACGGACTCAGGAGTAGGACCTGACTCTTCATCAGTGGAAGGAGCAGGTTCTGAATCGGATACCTCAGCCGACGCAATGCCTTCTTCCTCAAGATAGTCAGCCGCTGGCAGAACCGACGCTTCGAGTGGGTCAGGGCCTGAGACGGGAAGCAGGCTATCCTCAACATGCTGTTCACCAAAGAATCGACGCTGGAAGAATAAAATCAGGCAGACACCAACGAAAATGCAGGAATCCGCAATATTAAAAATGGGCGTCGAATAATATTGCCCTCCCCAGACGGGTACCCAGTCGGGAATAAAACCCTCCCAGACATCAACAAAGATCATATCGATTACCTGGCCGTGAAACCAGGGCGTTGGCGATCCATAAGGCGCATTATGGAGAAAAACGCCGTAAAAGGTACTGTCGATTACGTTGCCAACAGCGCCAGCCAGGATCATCGCCATAGCCCATAATAAACCATTTGGGGCTCCTCGATGTGCCAGGTTGACCAAATAATAGCCGATACCTACCATCGCGAACAGCCGGAATATACTCAGCAGCAGTTTTCCGTATTCATGGCCCAACTGCATACCAAACGCCATACCTGGGTTCAGCACATAATGCAGTTTCATCCAGTCGCCGATTAATTTTATCTGACCGGCAAAGCCAGGAGCCATATAAAAATGAACAGCCAGCTTTACACCCTGATCCAGCGCAATCAGAACAAGTGTCAGCAGGAAAAATTTAAGGGGATTTTTTTGAATCATGGTAAACAAGTAGGCACAGCAGGAGCCGTTTTCACGGCCGGGCGAGTTCCCGGTTTGCTGTGCCAGTCATAAAAACTGCCAAAAATAGTCAGGTGTAGTCAATGATTGTTAAGCGTTGTCGTTTCAGTCCTGACTATTCTTTCCAATCATCGACTACACCCGTAGCTATTTACTTACTTCGAACGACAATCCTTTCGGCGTTTGAGTTCGTTACTGATCAGGGTGAATTCCCGGCTACTTTGCCCGGCAATGGATTTATTTTCATCAGCTCGGCGAAACAAATACGGCATCACTGAATCAATGGGTCCATAAGGCACGTATTTCGCCACATTGTAGCCTTTATTTGCCAGGTTGTACGAAATATTGTCGCTCATCCCCAGCAGCTGCGCAAAGAAAATATGCGGATCGTTTGGCGTAATGCCCAGCCGATTTATTTCCTGGACACAGTACTGACAGCTTTCTTCATTATGCGTACCCAGACAAACAGAAATAATATCCCGGTGTTCCAGACAGAAATCGATAGCTGCGTTGAAATCGTGGTCGGTATCATCTTTAGTGGCCTGGATCGGGTCCTGATATTCTTCTTCATGAGCCCGTAGCCGTTCCTTTTCCATGTAGGCTCCCCGTACCAGTTTTACGCCGAGGTAATAACCTTTGGCATGTGCTTCGGCTGTGTCGCGCTGCAGGTGCGAAAGGCTTTCCCAGCGGTACATCTGGTAGGTGTTGTAAACGATGGGTCGTTCATGGTTATAACGATCCATCATCTCGTAGGCTAGTGTGTCAATCGTATCCTGAATCCAGCTTTCTTCGGCATCGATAAAAATGCGGACGTTCCGTTCGTGGGCGCGTCGGCAAAGCATATCGACTCGTTGCATAACCCGATCAAATTCAGCCTTTTGGGTCTTGTTGAGTGAATCGCCAATCTGAACCGCTTCGAGCAGTTCGGTAGAAGCAAGACCAGTTACTTTAAAAACAGAAAACGGGATGTCTTTGGATTCGCTGGCACGTTCGATCGTGCGGAGGATTTCGAGGGCGGTATCGTCGAAACTTTTTTCAGTTCCTTCCCCTTCTACGGAGTAATCGAGAATAGTGCCAACATGCACGTCGTGGAGGTGTCGGATGGTTGTTTCGCAATCGCGAATGCTCTCACCACCACAGAATTGCTCGAAAATTGTGTTTTTAATGAGGAATTTAATGGGAAGATGCAGGCGCAGGGCAATCTTTATAAAAAAAGTACCTAAATTTACCAGCCATCCCTGATTCATCAACGCAAATAACCAGTAGGTCTTTCGGAGTTTGAAGTCCGACTGGGACGAAAAAGCAATCGAAGTATCCTCAAATGAAATGGGGCGTTCCGAGCTTGATTTTCTATCGGATTGACCCTGGATAGTCTCCGGCATTAGATTACTTCGGTTCGACATATCAGTGCTCCGTTTGGGCGGTGCTACTTGCATAGCTTAAGTGCGTGTCGGTTACACGGCCGAAATATAAACGAATTTTCAATCAAACGGTTATAATTCCGGCGCGACTTAGTTTGACAAACAAAAACGGTTTTAGACAAATTAGGGAACCTGCTTGACTGACAGCCGGTTCCCAATGCAAATATACTACAAATTTAAATTGAAAGTTCCCATAGAGTATAAGCAATACTCTTAGAATACCTGATTAGTATGAAAGTAGAATTAGCTGTAGAGCCGCTTGGGTCGTGGATTGAGACCAACGGCAAACCACTGATCATTGCGGGGCCCTGTAGCGCTGAAACCGAAGATCAGTTAGTAGAGACTGCTCGCCAATTGAGTGCATTGGGAGCTGTGCATGCCCTTCGTGCGGGTGTATGGAAGCCTCGTACGCGTCCGGGTAGTTTTGAAGGCATGGGCGAAGCTGCTCTCCCCTGGCTTCAGCGGGCAAAGGCCGAGACGGGTCTGCCGGTTGCTGTAGAGGTGGCTACACCCGAACATATCGAGCTGGCCCTGAAATATGGTGTCGATATTCTGTGGATTGGTGCCCGTACGACCGTTAACCCATTTAACGTACAGGAAATTGCGGATGCACTGCGGGGTGTTGATGTGCCGGTGTTGATCAAAAACCCGGTAAACCCGGATCTGGCACTTTGGGTAGGTGCGTTTGAGCGTATTGCCGGAGCCGGTATCAAAAAACTGGCGGCTATTCACCGGGGTTTTGCTACGGGTGAATCCAGCAAATACCGCAATGTGCCGATGTGGCAAATGGCCATTGAGCTGAAGTCTATTTTTCCACAATTGCCCATCATCGGTGACCCAAGCCACATGGCTGGCAAGCGGGCGTATTTGAACGAGCTGGCTCAGATGGCCATGGACCTCAATTACGATGGTCTGATCGTGGAATCGCACATCGATCCTGATAAAGCGTGGAGCGACGCAGCCCAGCAGTTGACACCAGCCGCTTTTGGCGACATGCTCGATCATCTGGAAATCCGCCAGGTTGAATCGCAGAACCTGGAGTTTCAGAGCTTTACCGAACAGTCGCGACGCAGCATTGATAATGTAGACCGTCAGATTGTCGAAATGCTGGCTGCTCGTATGGCACTGGTTGAGCGTCTGGCCGAATACAAACGCGACAATAACGTAACGCTGTTCCAGCCTGAGCGTTGGAAAGAGATTTTGAAAACCCGTACCGAACTGGGTCAGAAATTAGGCTTGTACCCCGAACTGGTGGAAGAAATCTACAAGATCATCCACATGGAATCGATTCGGAAGCAAACCGAAATCATCCACAGCACCGCGCAAAGTGCGTAGTTAGTAGGCTGAATAACATAAAGAAAGGAGGTGGAATACATGTAGTAAGTTTAAAACTACTACATGTATCCACCTCCTTTCGCTTTCTATATCGAAACTTATTTAACCATTACCGTTAAGGTCGAACGGTTGTAAGCGCCAAAACAGCCAAGCCCGCCCTGGATATTGGTTGGTATCAGTACTGGTTCAGCAAAGGGATTGCCTCTTACTTTATTCTGTCGCTCTACAGCATCGTGGTAGCGGTAATAATTTTCGTCGAGGTTAAGCAGGTAGCCGTCTATTCGGCCAGAGGGGGGAACGCCCACCCATATGCCATTCTGTAAGGTGTATGAGAAAGGCGATAAGCGCCCGCGTACGGATACGATTTCCTGACCGTCGCGACTAATATCTGTAGTCGTTGAGCCATTGTCAAAATACCAGTCGCCCCTAAACGACATAAGCGTATCGCGAACATAACTATTTGAGGAGTTTAAAACCGGAAATCGCTGCTTGTATTCATTATTGCCGGCTACCCGGTAAAAATTAGCTTGTCCAGCAGGGTCGCGCCACTGCAATCGGGCGTAATAACTCTTTCGTCTATCACCATATTCGGTGGTTATTCCCGAGTCTAAGATCATTTGGGTAAGCGGTACGACATTCGGTACAGTACAGGTTCCTATAACTTTTCGGCCATCAGGCACCTGTACCGTTAAGGTATAGGTCTTCCCAACAACAATGGGCAATTCGGTAGCGGCTGCGACGTAAGAAAGGGATGTGTTGCCAAACGCATTGGCCGCTTGCTTACCTTTTAAGGGAATGGTACGATTGCCATCCGACAAGGTAACGGTAGCATTCGGTATGTCGGAATACAGGTCATTGCTCGTTCCTAAGATTGGTTGTGAATGCGTTACGCGGGCTGCCAGCACCGTATCCTGAGGAGATATAAAACAGGCCACTACCAGCTTTTCGGAGTCCTGCTCGAGTCCTACAGGGTTTACTTCCTGACGCAGACTCGTACAGGCCGCAACCAGACTGGCAAACACCAGGTATGTAGGTAGGTTGAGTTTCATGATCAAAATTTGAAATTATAGCTGACCGAAGGCACAACTGGGAATACAGAATAGCGGAAGAGACCTGTACGACTGGGTTGACCCTGGCCCTGACTTACCGATTCGAGCTGGTAGAAAAACGGATTCCGACGGTTGTAGGCATTATAGAGACTAAATTCCCAGGTTCGCTCGTGGTGTTTTTTCTGTTTGTGAAACTGGATAGCTACATCGAATCGATGATAGGCTTCGGCCCGGAAACTATTCTTCTGTTGACTATAATCGCTGACGGACGTCCCTGAATCGAATAGTGGAGCAATAAGGGTCGGAACATTATTCGCATAAATCATCGCAAGGCCAGGCGAATTACGATAGGCTCGGTAGTTGGCAATGGGCACCGTCAGGGCATTTCCGGTGCCATACACCCAGGTGCCCGACAAGGTGATGCGCTTGCTAAGTTCATAAATGCCGACCACCGATATATCGTGCCGTCGGTCGTATCGTGGGAAGAAAGGGCGACCTCCGTTGAGTTCAGGGAATTGCCACTTTGTCCAGGAGAGTGTATAGCCCACCCAGCCCGAAAGTCGCCCTGTTTTGCGTTGAAGCAGCACTTCGGCCCCATAGCTCCAGCCCTTTCCTGCGGTTACGTTATCTTCCCAACGAACCCGCTCGGCCGACGTTGGATCATCGATTAGCAGAAAGCTGGCCCCTTCCTTGTAATTGATGATATTCTGCATGGTTTTATAGTACCCTTCAACGGTAAGTGCAAAACCTTTGCCCAGCACAAAATTGTCGGCGAAGTCCTTGGCAATTCCGACTGCGACCTGCTTGGATTGCTGAGGAGCAACCCGATCGGTGGTAGGTACCCATAAATCGGTAGGGAGGCCAATGCCGGTGTTGCTAAGCAGGTGGATATACTGATTCATCGTCGCGTATGAAGCCTTAACGGAAAGACTTGGCCGCAACTGGTAAGCAGCTGATAGCCGGGGTTCAGGACGCAGGTAGTTCGTCTTGCCCTGAGTAAACACACTTACGCGCATACCACCATTCACCCGCCAGCGATCAGTGGGGCGCCAGGTGTCTTCGGCATATAGCCCCATTTCTGTGCCGTAAATAGCCTCAACATCTCGCCGGAATTCGTTGGCCGAGGTGTTCTGTACGACCAGAGCACTGGGTGTAAACCGGTGGAAAATCGTTTGCGCACCAAACCGTATCGAGTGTTTTGGAGAAAGGTAATAGTCGAAATCAAGTTTGGCCGATAAGTCGCGAATACCAGATGTGTATCGAAGTGATGTGTTGAGCGTATCGGCCGTACGCGTATCAGCCGAAATCTGGAATTGGTAGTTACTATAAATCAGGGAGAGGTTGGAGAATAGCTTCTGACTAAACAGGTGATTCCAGCGAAGTGTGCCGGTTCCATTACCCCAGCCAATGCCTACATCGTTGCCTCCATCTCTCTCGCTGGAGTAAAAACGATCCCGACCAAAATAGCCACTTAGGTAAAGTTTATTCTTCGGGCCGAAGTCGTAGTTCGCTTTGGCATTAAAGTCGTAGAAATAATAACCCGCCTTGGTTTGTCCGTCACTTTGAGCGCTAATCAGTGGAGCCGCAAGCACATCCAGGTAGGTTCGCCGTGCGGATAACAGAAAAGACCCAGAACGCTGGCCCGGCTTTTTATTTTTTGTGAATGGCCCTTCAAGTGTTAGCCTGCTGGCAATCAGTCCGATGCCGCCCTCACCATGCAGTTTCTCTTTGTTGCCGTCTTTCATATTCAGTTCAATGACTGACGACAATCGACCTCCGTAGCGTGCCGGAAAGCCACCTTTGGTCAACTCGACGCTTTTTAAGGCATCGCCATTGAACACCGAAAAGAAACCGAATAGGTGGTTGGCGTTGTAAACTGTGGCTTCGTCCAGAATGATCAGGTTCTGGTCAGGGCCTCCGCCCCGCACGTAGATACCCGTTTGTCCTTCAGATCCTTTTTGCACGCCGGGCATGAGTTGCAGTACTTTGAGCACATCTTTTTCACCCAGAAACGCCGGAATCTTTTTGATTTGGGCCACAGGCACGTCGATCCGGCTCATCTGTGGACTTTCGCTTACTTTTTCCTCCGTGCGACTCGCTTTGACCTCAACTTCCGAAAGAATTCGTCCGGGCGTTAACGACACGCTGAGTTCTCTGTTCTGGCGAAAACCAACTGTATGCTGGATGGGCTCGTAGCCTACAAACGAAAAGGCCAGATGCAGGCTGTCCTGTGCGGGGAGCGTCAGGGAATAAAACCCGTATGTATTGGTGGTGGTACCGGTGGAGGTGCCGGGCAGATAGACATTGACACCGATGAGCGCTTCCTGACTCCCTGTTTCGCGTACATAACCGCTGATCGTAAACAGATTCGGAGCGTTTTGGGCACGAATGTGTCCGAGGGAAAGCAGGGTGCAGATGAAAGCAACTAAAGGTAGACGCATAGGGGAGGCAATAAGCACTATAGACCCTAACGCCGAATTAACCGTTGTGATACATGAAGCTTTTTTATTTCAATCGGAGGGATAGTATCGAATTGTTGTAACCTGCAAAACAACCCAGACCACCATCGATATTGCTGGGGATCGGAACGGGTTCGGCAAAGGGGTTGTTGCGCGAGCGATTCTGACGGATTACGGCTTCCCGGTATCGGTAATACGACGGATCGACGGTCATTAGATTGATGGTGACGCTAGCGATTCGATACCGTTGGTTGAATGTAAGTACCTGATTGTTGTTGCCGGTTGGCTGCTCGGCGGTTAAATAAGCTCTACCCGATTGCATGGCTCCTCCATCAAGGCCTGTATCGGGAATCAGCCCCCGGTTATCATCGTCGAAGGAAAGATTCGAAGTGCCGTCAATTCGGCTGCAGGAGCTACAGGCAAGAACGTACTGAAAATTGCCGGATACCTGATAGTAGTTCGTTTGCCCAACTGGGTCTTTCCAGTTGACACGAACAAAATAACGCTGGTTCTGATTGCGCGTCAGGAGGGCATTGGCATTTGAGTCGAACTGGATCGATGACGGCACAACCGGTTGTGGAATCGTGCAGGTACTGGTTGCCTTTTGGCCATCAGTTGTCGTGACGGTCAACGTGTAGGTGTGACCGGCAATGATCGGTAACAATTTGGCATCAGCACTGTAGTAAAGCCGAACGGAGTCGTTAGGAAAAAGCTTGTTTTTGTAAAGAAGAGGTACCGACCGATTGCCGTCTGATAATATGACGGTGGCATTTGAAACCGATGTGCCTGACACGGCTTGCGTAATGCTGTCGCCAACGACTGTGCGCGAGCGAGTCACGTTGGCGGTCAAAGCCAGATCCTGCGGAGATAGAAAGCAACTGACAACCAGTTTGGGTGGGTCGACACCTAAGGCGCTTGGGTCTATTTCATTCCGCAGTCCTGTGCAACCATCAAACAAACACAGCCCGATGAGGCAGACGACCAATGCCAATAATGGGTTATAGAAACGAACGATCAGAGCCATCAGAATTTGAAATTATAGCTGATTGCCGGAACAATCGGGAAGACAGAATAGCGGAACAGGGCAACTCGGGAAGGTTCAGTTGCCGTTGCTGCTACGGATTCGAGCCGGTAGAAGAATGGATTCCGGCGGTTATATAGGTTGTATGCACTAATTTCCCAGGTTCGTTCGTGGTGTTTTTTCTGCTTGTGAAACTGGATACTTACGTCAAACCGATGATAGGGCTCGGCCCGGAACGTGTTTTTCTGGCTACCATAATCGTCAGAGACTCGTGGGGTATAGATGAGTGAGTTGTCAAGCCGGTATGTATCAAAGCGTCCAACCGGGATGGTTAAGGCATTCCCCGTTCCATATACCCACAGCGCCGATAAGGTGATACGTTTATTCAACTCATAAATTCCGACCAGCGAAACATCGTGTCGGCGATCGTAGCGGGGATAATAGGGTTGCCCACCGTTCAACTCGGCAAACTGCCACTGCGTCCAGGAAAGCGTATAACCGGCCCAACCCGAAAACCGGCCTACTTTTTTCTGCAACAGAAACTCCGCACCATACGACCAGCCACGTCCTGATGTCACATTATCTTCCCAGCGTACGCTGTTAGCATTGGTAGGGTCATTGATGAGCAGAAAGCTGGCCCCTTCCTTGTAGTTGATAATGTTGTTCATCTGCTTGTAATACCCCTCAATGGTCAATGTCAATCCTTGGGTGAACGTTCCTCCGGTCGTAAAGTCTTTGGCAACTCCAACGGCTACCTGCTGCGACTGCTGAGGCTTTACGCGGTCGGTGGTAGGTACCCATAAATCAGTGGGTAAGCCAATGCCTGTGTTCGAGAGCAGATGGACATACTGATTCATCAGTGCATACGATGCTTTTATCGACAGATCGGGTTTTAACGTGTAGGCGGCTGAGATGCGGGGTTCGGGCCGGAAGTAATTGATATTCTGGCCCGAAAAGTAGCTCAGCCGGATGCCACCATTTAGCCGCCAGCGGGTCGACGGGCGCCAGGTGTCCTCAGCGTATATACCCGATTCCAGAACATCGATGTTGGTTGCATTATTGATCGATTGGCGAATCAATGCGTTTTGGAGCACAACGGCGCTGGGCGTAAAACGATGGTAAATTCCCTGAACTCCCGCCCGGATGGAGTGTTGTGGAGTTGGGTAGAAATCGAAATCGTACTTGAGCGAAAAATCCCGAATGCCCGAATTATAGAACAAAGAATACGTAGCCGTATCCTGGGTACTTTTTTCAACCGACGAAATCTGGAATTTATAGTCGCTGAAAATCAACGATAGATTCGAAAATAATTTCTGATTGAACAGATGGTTCCAGCGCAGGGTACCCGTTGTATTGCCCCAGCTTAAACCAGTTTCAGTATTTAGCACCTTGTCGTTGGCATAAAAGCGGTCGCGGCCGAAATAGCCGCTAAGGTAGATCTTGTCTTTAGAGGTAAGGTCATAATTGGCTTTCGCATTCAGGTCATAGAAGTAATAGCCCGCATTTAGCTGACCGTTGGTCTGGGCGTTGATGACTGGCGCTCCCACAAAATCAAGATACGTTCGCCGACCCGATACCAGAAAAGAGCCAGAGCGCTGGCCCGTCCTCTTGTTTTTAGTCAAAGGCCCTTCGAGCATCAGCCGTGAGGCAATCAACCCGATCCCCCCTTCACCGTGAAGTTTTTCCCGGTTGCCATCTTTCATATTGAGGTCGATAACCGACGAAAGACGCCCGCCATAACGAGCAGGAAAACCACCTTTTATTAATTCGACGCTCTTGATAGCATCGCCATTGAACACTGAAAAGAAGCCGAACAGATGATTGGCATTGTACACGATAGCATCGTCCAGAATGATCAGGTTTTGATCGGGGCCACCGCCACGAACATAAATGCCCGTTTGCCCTTCTGAGGCCTTCTGCACGCCCGGCATTAACTGGAGTACTTTGAGTACGTCTTTCTCGCCCAGAAAAGCGGGTATCTTTTTGATTTGGGCCACCGGAACCTCAATAGTACTCATGCGCGGACTTTCACTCACCTTCTCGATGGTACTGCTAGCTTTGACCTCTACTTCCGACAGAGCCTGGCCAGGTTTTAGCAGAATATTCTTCGTTTGATTCGCGCGCAGGCCTATTGTATAGGCAATGGTTTCATAACCGACAAACGAGAACGCCAGACGAACGCTATCCTGAGCGGGTAAAGTCAGCGAATAAAAGCCATAGGTGTTGGTAGTAGTGCCGGTGGTTGTACCCGGCAAATACACATTTACCCCAATCAGGGCTTCGAGGCTACCCGATTCACGCACATACCCACTAATGGTAAAGCGGTTGCCTGACTGAGCAAATAGAAGACAGGGGAACAGTAAAAAAACAATCAGACTTCGGAAACGTACAGGCATTGACCAGACGACTAGGTGAATAAGCGAATAAGTGAACTATGGGGCGCTGAGTCTGTAGAATGTAAAACGTTTAGTTGGTAAAATTATGTTATACAAGTAAGAAAGAACAGGGCCTGGTGCAGAATCCATACGGCTGTTTTTTAGCCGATTACTAAACAAAAGAATGGGCTGAACGGTAATACAACCGACGGCACCTGTCGTGTAAACACCTGAATAGCTATGCTTACGTTCGATAAACTTTCGCTCAATATACCCGATACGTCCAAACCGCGCGTTGTCATCATTGGAGGTGGCTTTGGCGGTATGAATTTAGCCAAAGCCCTGCGCGATGCCGATGTGCAGGTGGTGCTGTTCGACAAACAAAATTACAATGGTTTCTGGCCACTGCTCTATCAGGTAGCCACGGCCGGTCTGGAGCCCGATGCCATTGCCGAGCCGTTCCGAAAAATGTTCGATGGCTACAACGATTTTCATTACCGGATGGTACGGGTCAGCAAAATTGATCCCGATACAAAAACTGTAACGACGCTCATTGGCGCTCTGCATTACGATTACCTGGTGATCGCCACCGGAGCCAAATCTAACTTTTTTGGCAACGAACAAATCCAGAAATATTCGTTTCCACTGAAAACCATTCCCGAAGCGCTCAACGTCCGTAGTCAGTTTTTACAATGCTTCGAGCAGGCCAGCGTCACTACCGATCCCGAACTACGGAAAAGCTTACTCAACTTCGTGATTGCTGGCGCTGGACCAACCGGCGTTGAGATGGCCGGATCATTGGCCGAGATGCGAAAACACGTGCTTCCCTGCGACTATCCGGGGTTAGACTTCAGCGAGATGAACATCTTTGTGGTCGAAGGGTTGGGAAAAGTACTGCCGCCTATGTCGGAAGAGGCCGGACAAAAGGCACAGCGCTATCTGGAAGATTTAGGGGTTATTATCAAATTGAATACACTGGTTGATTCGTACGATGGCGAAACCGTAACCTTCAAAGGGGGCGAACAAGTCAAAACGCAAACGCTGGTCTGGGCCGCTGGCGTAACCGGTGCCCTGCTTGATGGAATTCCGGCTGATGCCATCGAAAAAGGACGCATTCTGGTTGACCCAATCAATCGGATACAGGGTATGACTGATGTTTTTGCCATTGGTGATATTGCGTTTATGAAGCTGAAAGACTACCCCAAAGGCCATCCGGGCGTCGCGCAGCCGGCTATTCAACAGGGCAAACATTTGGCTAAGAACCTGAAACACCTAATGAAAAACGAACCGACTACGCCCTTCGAGTATTTCGATAAAGGTTCACTGGCCATTGTGGGTCGTAGCCGGGCCGTAGCCGATTTGCCCGGCAATCTGCATCTGGGTGGATTTATTGCCTGGATGGCCTGGTTATTCGTGCATATCTGGTATCTGGTCGGCTTCCGTAGCAAACTGATTGTGTTCAGCAACTGGATGTACCGATTGTTTACCTATCAGCGAGGTACGCGCATCATCATCCGTCCGTTTGTTCGCAAAGACGATAAAGTCGGGCAGGAGATCCTGGCGCACAACGAGATGAGCTAAGACCTATCGCTTACTGAGTGGGAAATTGAATCCAAAGGCGTATTTATATTGCAACGAATAGAAATGGTGCGTGGCCAGACCCTGCTGGTCGGCACCGAGCCGGGTATTGGTATAATCGGCCCAGGCTCCCTGAACATCGGTTTGTAGAAAGAAATACCGGAATATATCGAGTTTTAATCCTCCGCTAAGAGCTGCTACGACGCCATGAAAATGAAATGGGCCTTCCTGCTGGTTGCCCAGTATGGTTGAAATCGTGTACGACACGAGAGCACCGGCACCGACTTTACCAATCGCACTCAGTTGAAGATGTTTGGCCTGCCAGAGTTTATGGCGCTTGACCAGATTGAGCATCAGGTAATTGTTGCCGTTAGTGTGCTGTAAATGCACAAAATCGGGCGTTACGAGGGTGTCTTTATCGATCTGATGACCACGAATCTGGCCCTGTACATGAATGACCTGATTATCCGTAACGATGTATTTCAGGTGGTCCCAGCTTAGTTCAATGCCCAGGTCATGCTTGTCATTGAAAAAATACCCCAGGTTCATGTCGTACTGCGGCACTGTCAGGTTATCCAGCCTATAAAAGTCGGTCATGTCGGCCCGGTCGTGGGCACTGGCTTTTATAAACGTAAAGTCATAATTATCAGTGGTCGTATTGCGGAAGTGGATCGTGCTGCGGGAATACGACTCACGATTATATCCCCAGGTGAAGTAAATGCTGCCCCGCATTTTGCCGAGCTTCAGTGTTTTTTCGGTAGGTAAAGTTTGGGCGGAAACAGACTGTAAAAAGCACGCAAATACTATACTAGCGAGTAGAGTTTTGGGGTTCATAAAGTACAATTACGGTATAGTGAATGGTAGTTACCTAAACGTAAGTTGGTAACACATGATGTAAAAGACGTATTGCCTTTATAAAGTTCCCTAAACGCTTATAAATGAAAAAGGTAGGCTCGTTATCGTCGCCTACCTTTTTCATTTGTAACTCAATATCAGTTAATATCGCCATCCAGGACGTCCGTACCCATAGTTACCACCGTAAGGTCTTGGAGGAGGGGTGTGGTGACGATGATAACCGTAAGGACGACCCGTATTATACGCAGGTCTGCTGTAATAGGTGGTACAGCTACTGACTGACAGAATCAGCATAAGTGCTGTTAGGGATCCGAGCCATTGTGTCGTTTTCATAACTATAAACCTTTTGTGTAAAATCAATGATTAGAACATCTACTTGTTTGATAGATTAAAGAACGATCATTAATCTTCGGTTAAAGTTGTCGGGCCAACGCGGATTAACGTCGATTCCCAAACGTTTGTCGCATATTCGCGTTCTTTGTTAAACAGTTTCCGGTTTAAGGTTTCGCGTTAGCCTGAAACTTGAAACAAAAAATATACATCCATGCGCTATCTGACCTTACGCACCTTTATACTGGCAAGTGCCCTGGCTTCTCTGGCCGTTTCGTTGCCCGCTCAATCCCTATCTGACTCGACCAAAGGTGGTCCGCTCGACTTGGGCAAGATGTGGACCTTTGATAATCCACCCTCCGACTTTTTCCAGAAAACCTACAACTTCAAAGCCGACCAACAATGGTTCGATGAGGCTCGACTGGCTTCGCTGCGATTTGCTGATTATTGTTCGGCTTCGTTTGTGTCGGCCAATGGACTGGTGATGACTAACCACCACTGTGCCCGTGAGTCGGGAACCGGTGTTACACGAAAGGGCGAAGACCTGAATGCAACCGGATTCTGGGCGAAAACAGCGGCCGAAGAGCGGCAGGTAGAGGGCCTTTTCGTGGATCAGCTGGTGAAAATCGAAGATATTACCAAGCGCGTGCAGGAGGCTATGGGGGCCGGAAATACGGAGCAGGCACAATTGCAGGCTCGTGAGCAGGTTTTTTCAGACATCAAACAGGAATACGGCCAGAAGGAAGGCTGGAAAGGGCTAGAACTGCAAACCATTACGTTTTACAACGGTGGGCGGTACTCGCTCTATGGCTTCAAACGCTATACGGATGTACGATTGGTGTTTATGCCCGAACTGCAGCTTGGCTTTTTTGGTGGGGATTACGACAATTTCACTTATCCGCGCTATGCGCTTGACTGTTCATTTTTTCGGGTTTATGACAATGGTAAACCCTTACAGACAACGCATTACTTCAAGTTTAATCCGAACGGCGTGCGTGATGGTGAGCCTATTTTCGTAATTGGCAACCCCGGCCATACCGAACGGCTTAAAACCGTTGCCGAGCTTGAATTTGACCGCGATTTACAAACCCCGGCTACCATTCAACTGCTACGTAACCGCTCGGCAGCGTTACAGGCGTATAATGCAACGGCCAAGAGTGATAGTGTATTGAATGAAATTTTTAGCCTGGAAAACAGCCTGAAAGCCTACGGTGGCCAGCTTGAAGGGCTGCGTGATGCCAGTCTACTGGCTCGGAAGGCCGTTTTTGAAAATCAATTTAAAGTAGCCGCAAAAGCTAAAAACCTTCCGGCCGACCAGCTCAAGACATGGGATGAAATTGCCAGTAATACGGCTCAGCTTCGTAGCGTTTTTAAAGACGCTAGCTACCTCGGCCCCAGCGAGCAGACCATGGGCGAACTGATGACGTTCGCTAATCTGGTGACTCAATTCAGTGAAATTCTGGCAACCCGGCCGCAGGATGCTGAACGGGCTCGTCCGTTGATGGTGGTGCCAACCATCAAAAACCTGACGCTGGATCAGGCGTATCTGGCTGCTCATCTGGCAGAAGCGCAACAGGCCTTAGGGAACGATGATCCGTATGTGAAAACGGCTTTGACCGGGCCTGATGGTAAACTTCGCAGTCCGAAAGAAGCGGCCGCTTACCTGTTCAAAAATACAAAACTACTCGACCCGGCTTTTATTACGGAGCTAGCCACACGCCCGAATGCGGCTGCGGCCTCGAACGACCCGATGCTGGCGCTGGCAAAGATTGGCTTTCCACGGTATCGGACAGCCGCCCTTCAGGCCCGGCAAATCAGCCAGCGGCAGGAAGTCCTGCGTGGTCAGTTAGGTCGCATGTTGTACGATGTGTATGGGACGGCTGTACCGCCCGATGCTACTTTTTCGCTTCGGATTAACGATGGGGTAGTCAAATCCTACAACTACAATGGCACTAAAGCCCCGATCCTGACCACCTTTGCCGGACTTTACGACCGCAACTATTCATTTGCTGATAAGGCACCCTGGGACTTGCCTGCCCGCTGGAAAAACCCGCCAATGGAATTGCTGAAGCAACCTATGTGCTTCATTTCGACTAATGACATCATTGGCGGCAACTCCGGTAGCCCGATGATCAACAAAAATCGGGAGGCCGTTGGGCTGGCCTTTGATGGCAATATGGAAAGCTTACCGGGTGAGTTCATTTTCGTGCCCGATGCCAACCGGACCATTTCGGTACACACAGGTGGAATCGTTGCCGCTCTAAAATACATCTATAAAGCCGACCGTTTAGTGAGCGAATTGGCAGGTACAGGCGTGCCTGCTAAACCGGCAACGGTCAAAAAGAAATAACGCTTTTTGGGCCATAACTGAAAAAGGTATAGGAAACGGTTGAGTGCGACCCCGATGGGGTCGTACCATTGATACTAACGGAAACTAAGCGATGTAAACTCCCCGAAAGTTTAGTACTTTCGGGGAGTTTGTGTTTAACTGTTCCAACCTGACTATGACTAAGTCTGAAATTCCGGTAATGCCCGATTTTTTCGACCGATATATCAATCTGGCCGATAACGTATTTCTCATTGATGCCCTCACCCAGTCGGCTTCGTTTGAAAGCCTGATTCCGGCCTATAAACTTGAAGCCCTTGGCGATCGTCGGTATGCACCGGGTAAGTGGCTGGTGACTGATATTTTACAGCACATTATTGATAACGAACGCATTATGGCGTATCGGGCGCTTCGTTTTGCCCGCAACGATAAGACTGAACTGCCTGGCTACGATGAGGAATTGTTCGGCCAGACTGCCAACGCTAGCCGCCGAACCGTGGCTGACCTGTATGAAGAATATGCCCTGGTACGGCAATCAAGTATTGCCCTGTTTAAAAGCTTTGACAACGAAATGTTGCTTCGGACGGGCGTGTGCTTTCACCGAACTATCTCGGTGGTGGCTTTGGGTTTCGTGTTGGTAGGCCACGCCAAACACCACGTCAATATCATCCGTGAACGCTATTTACCGCTACTTTCATAAACAAACTATGTTGAAACAAATCCTCCTCTTTGTCGCCATTTCGGCGCAAGTGGTTGTTGCCCAAACAAAATCGAAGGTTACCGTTACCGACCTGACCCGCATCAAGCAGGTGGGTGGTATCGAACTTTCGCCCGATGGTAAGCAAGCCGTTTATACCATTACGACGATTGAGTCGAACCCAGACCAGAAAGCGGATGGCCGCTCCGAAGAATACGACTACAAAACTCACATTTACCTAACCAATCTGAAACCCGGCGATGCGCGGGCGCTGACGCATGGGGCAGAGTCGGCAAGGCAGGCGGTTTGGGCACCCGATGGCAAGCGACTGGCGTTTGTTCGGACGGTGAAAGGCAAAAGTCAGATTTTTATTATGCCGCTTGATGGGGGCGAAGCCTGGCAATTGACCAACAGCAACTACGGTGCGTACAACCCGCTCTGGTCGCCCGATGGCAAGCGGATTGTGTTTACTGGTGGAGTAACCATGAATCAGATGCTCACCGATTCGCTGCTGAATCCCGATAAAGGTGGGCCTTCCTGGTCGCTAGAGAAGCCAGGTTTTGCGAATAACGATTTCGTAAAAGTCGACAAGAAGGTTAAAGCAAATCCTGATGGGTCACTAGCCGAAATTCGGGCGTATCTGGCTAAAGACGTAGAAGATAAAAAGGCCAAAGTCATTAATCGACTCAATTTTCAGGGTGAAGCCACGACCGAACCCGACATTACCTTCCTGCACCTGTACATTACGGACGTAGCTGAAAACGCAAAACCTAAGCCACTGACACGGGGCTATGAGTCCTATCTGGCGGCTAACTGGCTTCCAAATGGACAGGGCGTACTGGCCGTTACGGATCGCGACTCACTCAAACATCCTGATCGGGAACAGGACAACGCCATTGTGTTTTTGCCAGCCGATGGTTCAGGTAAGGTAACGATGGTACTGAGTGAAGTGGGTAAAAGCTACGGCGCTCCCGAAATTTCGCCAGATGGCAAACAACTGGCCTTTCTGGTCAGTCCTTCGGAAGGGGTGAATTTCTCACAGATTGGTTTGGCTACCCTGAATGGCTCGACAGCGTCAAATCCACAGCTCGTTACATTCGACCGCGCGGCTGGTAACCTGGTCTGGACAGAAGTCCCTTCTGCTACGAAAGGCAAGAAAGCCTCTTCCAGTTACGCAATCTATTTTACAGCTTCCTCCAACGGCGGTGTTCCCCTCTACAAACTTGACCCGGCTACCCGGCAGGTTACGCAACTGACCGATTTTGAGAGTGGTGTTACGGCTTTCGATGTGGCCCATAATCAGGTCGTTCTGGCAAAAACCGAGGTGGCTAACCCATCCGAACTGTATGTGGCTGATGCGTCGGCCAAGTCGCAAACGAAACTGAGCAATCATAATGATTGGGTCGCTCAGCGCCAGCTTAGTTTTCCTGAAAAACATACTTATAAGAATTCGCTGGGGCAAACGGTCGATTACTGGATTATGAAGCCTGCCTTTTTTGAGGCTTCTAAAAAATACCCGCTTTTGCTCAATATGCACGGTGGGCCAACGGCCATGTGGGGACCGGGCGAAGCATCGATGTGGCATGAGTTTCAGTACATGTGCTCGCAGGGCTATGGTATCGTGTACGCCAACCCGCGCGGATCGGGCGGCTACGGCATTGCTTTCCAACGGGCCAATATCAAAGATTGGGGCACTGGCCCGGCTGAAGATGTGCTCGCGGCTGAGAGCGCTGCCGCTAAAGAAGCTTGGGTCGATACGAGTCGGCAGGTGATTACGGGTGGGTCGTACGCCGGTTACCTGACAGCCTGGATTGTTGGGCATGACAACCGCTTTAAAGCCGCGTTTGCCCAACGGGGGGTATATGACCTTACTACCTTTTTGGGCGAAGGCAATGCCTGGCGACTGGTACCCAACTACTTCGCCTATCCCTGGACACCCGAAGCCAAAGTGCTGGATGCCAACTCACCCTATACGTTTGTGCAGAATATCCGAACGCCATTACTCATCAAACACGGCGAAAACGACCTTCGAACGGGGCCCATTCAAAGTGAGATGATGTACAAAAGCCTGAAAATTCTCGGTCGCCCGGTGGAGTATGTTCGTATGCCCGGTGCTACCCACGAACTGAGCCGCTCGGGGAATGTTCGGCAGCGGATTGACCGACTGCTCCGCATCTACGAATTTTTCGAACGATATATAGGCCCCGAAGCGCAGGGCTTGTCGCAGAAATAATACAAGCTTAACAGAGTCAAGACAGAGGCTGAGTAAAGTCATTGACCGAACACTCAAGTGAAGTAGTATCATAGTATTTATTTCAATAAGTTTACCGCTGTTACTTGTTTTAGATACATACTCTTATGCGCTTACTTTTTTTTAGCCTACTCTTAACAGCAACAGCCTCATTTGGCCAGATTGCGAATGATAATACGCTAACCGCCCAAGTTGACGGAAAAGATTTTACGACGCAGCCGCGCCGAATCCGAATAGGAAACTACTGGTGGATAACGGCCAATACCGTTAAACCCGACAAATCGCTTCGGATCTGGCTGGGGAGTTTCAACGGCGAGGATGCACTCGAACCCGGTACGTACGTGGTGGTCGATGCCCGTGACCCATATCGGAAAGAGTACCGGAAAAAATATGAAGGGCTGGAGAAATACAAAGGGATTGCCGCTATTCGGTACATCGAAGAAACCCGTGAGCCCCGTATGGAGTACCATGTAGGCGATTCGCAAAACAATGATGAAACAGTCGTGGTAACCAAAGCGACCGATGGAACGCTGGAAGCTACCTTTTCGGGTAAACTGGCCGGAACGTACTGGAAAGAGAAAGCATCGGCTACGGTGTTCGGGGGCGTTGGCCGACTGATGAGTAAAATGGAAGATAAAGCCATTACCAAAGCATCCGGCTATGACTCGGATATCGACCCTGAAGGTAACGGCTATAAAAAGCAGGACAAGAAGGACGAAATTGCAATTTCAAGTGGAAAGATTCGTCTCAAAATAAAGTAGGTTATTATTGAATTTAAGTTGATGACTACCTTTAAGTATGACCCCGACGGGGTCAAATGTTTATAGAGAATCGTTATGACTATAAACATTTGACCCCGTCGGGGTCATACGTTAAAATGTTACTATAGTACTTCTAAATAATTGACATGAGCGATAAGCACAAACCTGAAGCACTGGAAGAGGCCCATAAGTTTCGCTACTGGAAAAGCCAGATGGAAGCGAATGGCATGAAAATCAACAGTGTTAACGATTTTTACATTCGTCGGCGACATAATGGCGAGGTACTCTTTGCCATGCTCGAAATCGATGCCGACACGCCCGAAGGTGATAAAATCCCACCAGCCCTGTTTCTGAAAGGCCATGCAGCCTCCATGCTGGTCTGCCTGATCGACAAAGAAACGAAGGAGAAGTTTGTGGTATTGGTGAAGCAACGGCGTATTGCTGACGGCTCGCAGATTTATGAACACCCCGCTGGCATGGTCGATGCCAGTGATGCCGCTGATGATGTGGCCGCCCGTGAGATTGGTGAAGAAGTGGGTCTGACCGTATCGGCCAGCGAACTAATCAAGCTAAACCCCAGAGTTTGGTTTCCAAGCACTGGTACTAGTGACGAAGGGATGCACTTTTTTTACGTCGAGCGTGAAATGGACCGGGAAGAAATCATGTCGTTTCATCACAAAAACATGGGAAGTCAGTCGGAGCATGAGCGTATCGTAAGCGTAGTAGCTACCATTCCCGAATCGCATAAACTGATTACCAATGTCAATGGCCTTTTGCTTAATTTTCTTTACCTAAAGCACGTTGGCGATTACGAGACCATGAAATTGTTGTAGTTTGGTTTGGGCGGGTCGCCCGGTTAAACTAGTAACGTCAAACGAAAACACTATGGACGAATTTATGCAGGAGGCTATCCGTCAGGCCCGCAAGAGTTTAAGTGAGGGCGGCATTCCTATTGGATCATCACTTGTTAAAAATGGTGTATTGGTGGCATCGGGTCATAACAAACGGGTACAGGAAGATAATCCGATTCTGCACGGCGAGATGGACTGTCTGAATAATGCGGGGCGGGTTGGATCGTTCAAAGACACCGTTATTTATTCGACGCTGATGCCCTGTTACATGTGTGCCGGTACCATCGTGCAGTTTAAAATTCCAAAAGTTATAGTAGGCGAGTCGCGGACGTTTCCCGGCGCTCGTGAGTTTATGGAGCAACATGGCGTTGAAGTCATTGACCTCGATCTGCCGGAGTGTGTTGATATGATGGAACAATTCATTGCCGAAAAGCCAACCCTCTGGAACGAGGATATTGGTGAATTATAGCAACCGATCTGAAGTTACCTTTATTTGTTTGAATCGTCACATGGTCATCACCATACTGACCTGTCTTTGTGAAGATTCTACGATACGCGCTTTGGGGGATACTTGGTTTTTTTACGGTAAATCTGGCGCAGGCACAGCGGGCAAGAATCTGGCAGGAGAAAGCCGGAACGTGGCTGCTTCATGCTGGTTTGGGATTCACGCACTATACCGGCGACTTGGCCCAGTTTGGCAATCTGGCCCACCTGCAATTAGGAGGGGCTTTTAATCTGGCGGCTTCTTACCGAGCCTCGGATCGACTTTCGTATCGGTTCGAGGCTCAGTTGTATTACATCTACGCCCAGCAGAAATATACCCGCAACTATTTTAACAACCTGTCATTTCGCAGCCTGAACCCTGATGTTTGGGGCGGGGTACAGGTCGATTTCTGGCCAATCAATGATCCATACCGAGCCACAATTCCCTATGCTCTGGCAGGTGCTGGGATAACCTACATGACGCCCAAAGCCATCTATCAGGGCCAGTCGGTAAGTTTAGCTCCACTTCAAACGGAAGGCGTAGGCTACAATCGGGTAGCTGGAGTTGTCCGCTATGGACTAGGTATTCCACTGATGGCAACTGAACGCTTTCGAATAAATCTGGAAGGGACTTACACGCATGTTCTGAGTGACTATCTGGACGATGTTAGCTCCTATTATCGCGATAAAACGGGCATGAGTGACTTGGGAGCCGCGTTGGCCGACCGACGCGCTGAACTGGGAACGACGCTGAACCTACCCGGCGAAATACGCGGCAATACCGGCAAAAATGATGGCTACTTTATGGTCATGGGCCGACTGGTGTTTGTGATTATTACGCCGGGGCAACGGCGGTATCGTCGGATGATAGGCTATTAGGGTTTGAGGGCTTTTGCTTATTTTTGGCCTCTCACTTAGCAGAACTGACCCTGCCACAACCGAATGAGTCCAGCAATTTTTGTTGATGCCCTTCAAGCCGAACTTCAGACCCTCCAATATGGGCAACACCCGCCTGAACTCTACGACCCGATTCGGTACATTATGAGCCTTGGCGGTAAGCGGATGCGCCCACTTCTGACACTGATGGCTGCTTCCCTTTTCACAGACGACTGGCAAAAAGCCGTTCGACCCGCGCTGGGTGTTGAGGTATTTCACAACTTCACGCTCATGCACGACGACATTATGGACCAGGCTCCTTTACGTCGCGGGCAGCCTACTGTCCATGAAAAATGGAATGGCAATGTGGCAATTCTGTCGGGCGATGTGATGCTGGTCAATGCCTATCAATTGTTGCTGAATGTAGAGGCCGACCGACTTAAACTGGTTCTGGAGCGCTTTAGCCGAACAGCCGCTGAAGTTTGCGAAGGTCAGCAGTTGGATATGAATTTTGAGACGAGGTGGGACGTAACCGAAGCTGAGTATATTGACATGATTCGCCTAAAAACATCGGTGCTGCTTGGCTATGCGCTCGAACTGGGGGGATTAATTGCCGGAGCGGATGCCGAAACCAACCGACATTTGTATGAAGGTGGTATGAACATCGGCCTGGGTTTTCAGTTAAAAGATGATCTGTTAGACGTATATGGCGACCCGGCCAAGTTTGGTAAACAGGTGGGGGGTGACATTATTGCCAATAAAAAAACCTTTCTGTTGATTGAAGCGCTCCAACAGGCGAAAGGGCCAATTCGGGATGAACTGACTGGTTGGCTGACGAAAACTGATTTCGACAAGCGCGAAAAAGTGGAAGCTGTCACTGGTATTTACAACCAGTTAGGGATTAGGCAACTGACGGAAGCCCGGATTAACGAGTATTTTGCGCGTGGTTTTGCCAACTTCGATCAGGTAAAAGCAGATTCGGATCGAAAAAATGTGTTAATTCAATTCACTCGGCAACTGGTCGAACGAGAAAGCTGAAATTATGTAGGATATATGATGTATGATATGGGATGTAAACTGTAAAAGGCCATTTACGCCCTCTCTATACATCATATATCCTACATCCTACATAAAACTATGAGCATTACACTACTAATCATTGTGGCTACGGTTATCATCAGCATGATGGCCTGGCGGGATTACAGCCTGATGAATCGCTGGATCATGAATCCATATCAGGTAGCGAACCGTGGACAATATTATCGACTCATTACCTCTGGATTTTTACATGCCGACTGGGGGCATCTGATCTTCAACATGATCAGCTTTTACTTTTTTGGAGGTTTTATCGAACAGGTTTTCTATGCGCTGTTTGGCGGTAGCGGCCCCATTTATCTGATTGGGTTTTATCTGGTCGCCATTGCCGTTTCTGATATTCCAACGTTGCTTAAGAACCGAAATAACCCTAATTACAATTCGCTGGGGGCTTCGGGTGGTGTATCGGCCATTATTTTTGCGGCTATACTGTTCAGACCGCTTACGCCACTTTACCTGTTTTTTATTCCGATCGGTATTCCCGGCTTCATTTTTGGTCCCTTGTATCTGGCCTATTCATACTATGAATCGCGCCGGGGTATGAGCGCCATCAACCACGATGCGCACTTCTATGGGGCATTATTTGGGGTATTGTTCATGATTATTGTGTACCCACCTGTGCTGCCCCAGTTTTTCGAACAGATTTCCACCTGGCGTCTGTTTAATTAGTGATCATGCTTCGATTCCTCAATCAACCGTATCCGTCTGAGGACTCGCCGGGCCGGGAACTGCGAAAAGCAATCTTCATTGGCTTGTTTGTTGGGCTGTTTTTGTGGGTGTTTCAGCCGTTTGGCATCACTACTTGGGATACACCCAATAAAGCTCTCAAGATCGCCGGTTTTGGGGGCGTGACCTTTTTGATTACAGCTTTCAATTTTATTGTCTGGCGACGACTGTTTCCCAAACCGTTTAGCGAAGAACGATGGACGGTAGGTCGGGAAATCATATTTGTAACGGCTAATATTCTGCTCATCGCCATTGCCAACCGGTTTTATTTGGCTTCTCTATTAGGGTCTGTTCAGCACAGTGGCCTGAGTTGGATGGGTACAATCCTGTTCACGTTTTTAGTAGGTTTGTTCCCTATCGTGGGGCTGGTGTCGCTCAATTACATTCGGCAACTTAAGAAATACAGTCAGGCAGCGGCTACTCTGTCTATTCATGGTAATAGCTCCAATGAGTTATCGACAGAAAGCCAATTGGTAGCTGAGTCAAATCAACGATTTTCTGACGCCCTAACCCTCGTCGCCGATAATGAAAAAGATAGTCTGACGATGGGCGCCAGCGACCTGTTGTACATCGAATCGAGCGATAACTATTGCACTGTGGTGTACGTAAAAAATAATCGGATTGTGAAACCGCTGCTTCGCAGTAGCCTGAGTCGACTGGAAAAACAGATTTCGCAACCGCATATTGTCCGCTGTCATCGCTCGTATGTTGTCAATCTGAACCGAGTAGAGCGTGTAACAGGCAATGCACAAGGCTACAAACTGCACGTATTGGATGGCCAATTCCAGATCCCGGTAGCCCGACAATACAACGAAACGCTGGTGGTCGAATTGAAAGCTTTGTAAAACGTCCCACCAATTGTCCCTGATGGGTATCAGGTTTGTCAAACGTCCCTAAGGATGCTGTTGCCCCCTTTTTATGCCTGTTAGTCAACAGGTGGTTGTAGGTTTGTCTCAACGAATCACAAGCCGAAAACGGTCATGAAAACGCTCCTTAGCTCACTACTTATACTGCATATTGCCACGGGTTCCATTGCCTTGCTGGTTGGACTAATCCCGATGTTCTCGAAAAAAGGTAGCCGCCTGCACAATCGTGCTGGACTCGTGTATGTCTACTGTATGATAACCGTTGCCATTACGGCCTTGCTGTTGTGCGGTTTGCAACCGTTCAAAATGATGCGGCTGTTTCTGACCGGCATTGCTATATTCAGTTTTTACCTGAGCATGACGGGATGGCGGGCTACAAAACAGAAAAAATCAGGCCCTTCGTCTTTCGATAAAGGGCTTACGTTTGTTACGCTCTTGGTTAGTTTGGCGATGATCGGCTTTGGTGGGTATCTGTTACTAACCTATGGAGCTTCTTTCTTTCCGATTCTATTCTCGTTCTTCGGTGCCCTGACGATGGTATTTGCCGGACGGGATCTACAGTTTATGGCAAAACCTGTCGAGAAAATGCATTGGTTCTTTCAACATTTTACCCGTATGGGTGGCTCCTATATTGCTACATTTACTGCGGCTCTGGTAACGAATTTGCCTCGTCTACTGCCATCTACTGCGCCCGAGTGGATGTATACGGCTGGCTGGATTGTTCCTAGTCTTATTGGTGGGATGCTTATTGGACGAACCGTAGCGTATTATAAGAAAAAGTTTAGTACGCCGAAGGTGGCTCTCACTGTATAACGATAAAGTGAATAGCGGTGCCACGGTTCTAAACCGTGGCACCGCTATTATTAGTCTATTTTTTCAATATCTCTTTAACCGCAGGCAATGCTTTTTCGGCCCATTGTTCCATCTGCTTCCCCGAATAGTGCAGGCCATCCGAAGCAAATTGGGTAGCGTCACCAGCCGCCGAACGGGTTAATGGAGTAATATCGACGAAAGGAATCCCAGCTTTCTGGCATTCCGCTTTGGCAATCGTATTGAACTGGTCAATCTCCTGGGCAATTTTCTTCCTGTCGTGGCCATTCGCGAAGGGTGAGGCACCCCAATCTGGGATCGACAGCACAACTACGTGCGGTGCTTTTCCGCCCGCGAATTTGACGGCGGTTTGCAATAGCTCCCGAAATTCGGTTCGGTATCGGTCGGGAGATTGTCCTCGATACTGATTATTGACCCCAATGAGCAATGAAACCAGACTATATGTTTTCTGATTGCCACTAACCCGAATAGCATCCTGTAGTTCGGCAGTAGTCCAGCCTGTTCGGGCAATAATATCGGGGTTGCCTACATCCAGTCCATTCGTTCGCAACAGCCCCGCAAGTTGAACACTCCAGCGATCGGTTTCCGCAACGCTCTCACCAATAGTATACGAATCGCCGAGCGATAGGAAGGAGTATTTGGGTACATTGTCTGCTGAGGCCATTTGGGTTGTGTCCGGTACAGGTTGGATACAGGCGAGTAGGAGAGGGGCGAAGAACAACATCAGTTTTGCCATACTCGATATAAAGTTTTTTCGCCCGGTTGGTTGAGCCAATCAGGCTTTGTTGTAGAGTTTGATAACCGTTTCACGCATCATCTGTCCCGTATCGCTAAGCAGAAAGCCAATCGTTTCGGCAATGTTGCGGGCGGGTACCCATTTACTGGTATCGGCATCCGGCATCGCTTCCCGATTGGTGGGTGTATCGATGGTGCTTGGTACAAGTACGGATGCGGTAATGCCTTTGGATTTCCCGTCGGCATTAATTAGATCGGCCAGTTGAAAAATCAGGGATTTGCTAAGCGCATACGCGACCACATTTTTCCCATCGGCTGGGCGAAGCGCCGGACGTGCCCCAACCAATATAAACTGACCTCCGCCCTGTGCCTCAAATCGACTCATCAACGGTTTCACCAGATTGAATGCTGACAGAAAATTGATGTCGATCATCTTTCGTAATGAATCTGGAGTTGTTTCCTGGAGGCTACCCATCGCAAAGCCCCCGACCAGCAAAACAGCTGCCTGAATGTCAACAGATGAGTAGCTGGCCAGGTAGTCTTCCACGCTTTTTTCATCAATCACATTCACAACTTTCGTATCAACATGCGACAGCTCCTTGAACGCGCCCAAATGGCGATCTGAACCAACCGTAGCCAGAATAGAGTAGCCCTGTTCATGTAAATAGGTCACTACATCCTGCCCTAACCCGCCTGATGCACCGGTAATCAGTATTGTTTTCATGGTAATGGAGAATTTGTCTACTCAACAGATGATTGATGCAAAATACAGATCAAAAACAAAATGGCATCAAGTTCAGAAACCCGATGCCACTATAATCAACAAAATCGAGAGTGCATTTTAAACGGTGGCACGGCTGATACAAGCATCTGATTATCAACTATGGAATCAACCTTGCCACAGTTCGGCAAGTAGTCTCACAAAATCAGTTAAATCAGTCAAATCCTAAAAATCCCGGTTCAGACTTCCTGCTCCAATAAAAACGCCTTAATGAACGGGTCTAGATCGCCATCCAGCACCGCGTCAGTATTGGAGGTTTGGTAACCCGTACGATGGTCTTTCACCCGACGGTCGTCGAGTACATACGAGCGTATCTGCGAACCCCACTCAATTTTCTGCTTACCGGCTTCTACTTCGGCTCGGGCGGCATTACGTTTCTGCACCTCAATCTCGTAGAGCTTCGATTTCAGCAGGCGCATGGCCACTTCTTTATTCTGCAACTGGCTCCGTTCCTGCTGACATTCGATAATAAGGCCTGAGGGTCGGTGCCGTAATCGAACGGCCGTTTCGACCTTGTTGACGTTCTGACCGCCCGCACCGCCCGAGCGGAAGGTGTCCCAGTCAATATCGGCTGGATTTACATCAATTTGGATGGTATCATCAACCAATGGATACGCAAAAACGGATGCAAAGGACGTATGCCGGCGAGCGTTGGAATCGAAGGGCGACACGCGCACCAATCGGTGAACCCCATTTTCGGATTTCAAGAATCCATAGGCTAATGGACCGTCGACTTCAATCGTAGCGGACTTAATTCCGGCTGTATCGCCTTCCTGATAATCGACTTGTTTGAGGCTGTAGCCATGCTTTTCGGCCCAGCGCATGTACATACGATAGAGCATATCGGCCCAGTCCTGACTTTCGGTACCCCCGGCTCCGGCATTGATTTCGAGTACAGCACTAAGCTGATCCTCTTCATTACCGAGCATTTTTTTGAGTTCAAGGTCTTCCAATGTCGCCCGGACCTTTTTTGCCTCCTCATCAACTTCCTCTTCGGTCACCTCACCGGCTTCGTAAAATTCGAAGAGGGTTTCGAGATCGCCGAATTGGCCGTTCAGATTTTCGTAGCCAGTAATCCATCCTTTCAGAGCGCGAACCTGTTTCATTACGCCTTCGGCGCGGGCGGCATCGCTCCAGAACTCAGGCTGGAAGGTTTGCTGTTCGAGTTCAGCTAATTGTTCTTTCTTGGAATCGTAGTCAAAGATACCCCCTCAGAGCCTCTACTCTGGCTCTCAAGTCGGCCAACTGATCAGTTGTCATGAACTTGTCGTAACTAAAATTAAAAAGTGAAACCGGGCCGCCGTAGCGGAGATAAAGAGCGAAAGAGCGATTTACTCAGACAGCTTCTTATAGATACAAAGATAGAACAAAAGTAAGATGACCAGGGTTTCGGGCGAGCAACTACAATTAACTGGTACTGAATAAACCCTAATAAAGTGAGGTAACTCCCGTATCAACTTTTCGCCCTACCTTTGCGTTTGCTTGGTAAGAGCATTTCATTAATCATTCTACATTATTCATTCATAGATAATGGCTTCACAGTACGATGTAATCGTTGTGGGTAGCGGACCGGGCGGCTATGTAGCTGCCATTCGTGCGTCGCAGTTAGGATTAAAGACCGCCGTCATTGAACGCGAAAGCCTGGGCGGTATTTGTTTGAACTGGGGGTGTATCCCGACCAAAGCCCTGCTGAAATCGGCGCAGGTTTTTGAATATATTAAACACTCTGCCGATTATGGCATCACGATCTCGGGCGAATCGAAACCCGATTTTGGAGCGGTGATCAAGCGGAGTCGGGGTGTCGCCGAAAGCATGAGCAAAGGCGTACAGTTCCTGATGAAAAAGAATAAAATCGATGTGATTTATGGTGCGGGTAAGGTAAAGCCCGGCAAAAAAATCGACGTGACGGGAGCGGATGGTAAAGTGACCGAATACGAAGCTAAACACATCATCATTGCCACTGGCGGCCGTGCCCGTCAACTGCCAAACGTCCCCATCGATGGTACCAAAGTAATTGAATACCGCAAGGCGATGTCGCTGGATAAAAAGCCCGATTCGATGCTGGTAATTGGCTCAGGAGCCATCGGCGTTGAATTTGCTTATGTGTACGCCAGCATGGGTACGAAAGTAACCATCGTTGAGTTCCTGCCAAACGTGGTGCCGGTTGAAGACGAAGACATCTCGAAAGAGCTGGCTAAGCAGTACAAGAAATTAGGCATCGATATCTATACAAAGTCTGAAGTAACCAAAGTCGATACCAGCGGTAATGGCTGTAAAGTGTTCGTGAAGACACCCGACGGCGAAAAAACGTTCGACGTTGATATTGTGCTATCAGCAGCAGGTGTTGTTGCCAACATCGAAAACATTGGTCTGGAAGAAACGGGTATTTCGGTCGACCGGGGCAAAATCGTAACGGACGATTACTACCGCACCAATGTGGATGGTTATTATGCCATTGGCGATTGTACCAAAGGGCAGGCGCTGGCGCACGTAGCCTCGGCCGAAGCCATCATTTGTGTGGAAAAAATTGCAGGATTACCACATGTAGAGCCACTGAATTACAACAACATTCCAGGTTGTACCTACTGTACCCCCGAAATTGCATCGGTTGGTTATACCGAGAAAGCAGCCCGCGAAGCTGGCTATGAACTGAAAGTGGGTAAATTCCCCTTCTCGGCTTCTGGCAAAGCGAAAGCAGCAGGGACACCCGAAGGGTTTGTGAAAGTGATTTTCGACGCTAAATATGGCGAATTCCTGGGTGCACACTTCATCGGCAACAACGTAACCGAAATGATTGCGGAGGTTGTTGCTGCCCGGCGATTGGAAACCACTGGCGAAGAGATTCTGAAGGCTGTACACCCACACCCAACCATGTCGGAAGCTATTAAAGATGCGACCGAAGCGGCTTACGGCGAAGCCATTCACCTGTAAAAAATGAATAATGAATAATGGATAATGTAGAATGAATAATGATACCAGATAGGCCAATCATTGTTCATTCTACATTATCCATTGTATTCATTTACTTCAGAATATTCCAGTGGGCAATGCCCAGCTTGGTGAAGAAGTAAAGGAGCGACGTACGCAGAACGCCCAAACCGTAGATCGAACTACGCTTGAAGTTAATGGACGACGCTTCGTCAAAATATTTGGTTGGGCAGGTCACCTCACCAATTTCGTAGCCTTTATAGAAAATCTGGGCGATCATCTCGTTGTCGAAGATGAAATCGTCGGAGTTATGCGTAAAATCCAGACTACGTAGTACCTCTCCTGAGAATGCCCGATATCCTGTATGATACTCCGATAGTTTCTGGTTCATCAACAGATTCTGAGTGAACGTCAGAAAACGGTTGGCTATATACTTATACATCGGCATACCGCCTTTCAGGGCGCCTTTGCCTAGTATTCGGGAGGCAAATACAACCGGATATAAGTCGTTGCCGATGATACTGGCCATAGCAGGTATCAGCAAAGGCGTATATTGATAGTCTGGGTGGACCATGATCACAATATCGGCGCCTAACTCGATTGCTTTCGCGTAGCAGGTTTTCTGATTGCCGCCATATCCTTTGTTTTTATCGTGGCGGATAACATGTTTGATGCCCAAACTACGCGCTACTTCGACCGTATTATCAGGACTGGCATCATCTACCAGGATAACATCATCGACGAGATCTAGAGGAATTTCGCGGTAAGTACGCTCCAATGTCAGTGCTGCCCGGTAAGCTGGCATCACCACAACTACTTTTTTGTTATTGAACATGAGGGCAAAATTAAGAGCAGATTATTACGATGCCAATAATTTTGACAATTGAAACCGCATCCTTAGCCATATTGAGCGTAGATTTGTTGTTTATCTGAGAGCCTTCCTGCTTCAGAGGCCTAATTGCCTGTATACTTTCAACTTATGTTTTCAAGCGAAACCGTTTTTTTTCTTGCCTTTGCTGCTTTTGTTCTATTCATCATGGCGTTGGATCTGGGCGTATTCTCGAAGCGCCAAAGCCATGTCGTTCAGTTTAAAGAAGCAGCGATCTGGAGTGCCATCTGGGTAGCATTATCCATTGCGTTCTACTTTTTTCTCAAAAACTTCGGCTATTTAGTACACGGCATAGATACCTTCGCCCGATTAAAAGAGGTTCGGGATAATTATGCCGACCACGTTGAGTTTGTTACCGGCAATTTTGCTGCCAGTTTGGCCCGCTTCCAGGACAACATGGCGCTGGAGTACATTACGGGTTATCTGGTTGAGTACTCGCTGTCGGCCGACAATATTTTTGTCTTTATTCTAATTTTTACGTCGTTTGGCGTTCGGGAGCGGTACTACAAGAAAATCCTGGTCTGGGGGATTCTGGGGGCCATTATCCTGCGGTTTATTTTCATTTTCGTGGGGTCGGCTCTGATTCAACGGTTCGAATGGATCATGTACCTGTTCGGTGCTTTTCTGGTTTATACGGGCATTCAGTTGTTCTTTCAGAAAGAAGAAGATGAAAAAATTGAACCAGCTAAACACCCGGTTGTCCGCTTTGTTAGCAAATATCTGAATGTCTACAATCGGAATGTGACGGATAATTTCTTCGTTCGCCGGAAATCCGACCGTAAACTTTTTGTTACACCCCTATTCATTATCGTGATCGTGATCGCCTTTACCGATTTGGTATTTGCAGTCGATTCGATACCGGCCATTTTCTCAATTACGAAAGACCCATATATTGTTTTCTTCTCCAATGTATTCGCCATCATGGGCTTGCGCTCTATGTTCTTCTTCCTGTCGAGCATTATGAGCCAGTTCCGTTTCCTTAAAGTTGGTCTGGCAGTTCTACTGACCTTTATTGGAACAAAAATGCTGGCCGAGCACTGGCTGGAAGACCATGGATTTAAGCCGGTTTACTCCCTGTACATTATCGTTAGTATTCTGGGCATAAGCGTTCTGGCGTCCTGGCTTATTCCCGAAAAGAAAGAGTAATACAAAGATTTTGGGTATAAGCATATAAAAACAGCCTGTGGGAATTGTCTCACAGGCTGTTTTTGTGATAAAATAACAAAAGAAAGAATTTTCATGAATTTTCAGGGGAAGCGGGAGTTCGTAAAAGTGCGCCCTTTACATTTGTTTTATAATTAGTCTAAATAAAATGAAATCGAACGATTTTACACTACGCTGTTTCTTACTAAGCTCTCTGCTGTGTTGGGGGGTAATGCTTAATACATGTTGTTACGCTCAATCAGCCGGAACTGTTGCTGGTCGCGTTTTATCTGCCAACGCACAGCCATTAGCACAGGCTACTGTTCGGCTGAGCAATAGCCGGATTGGGACCATAACAAACGATCAGGGTGAATTCGTATTGGAACGTGTTCCAGCTGGCGAACAGACCATCGTCATCAGTCGGATTGGCCACGGACGGCTTCGTCAGACGGTTAACATAGTTGCGGGCGAAACCACACGCCTGACAGACTTAACGTTACTGGAAACGGCTGAGTCGCTTCAGGAGGTGACGGTTGAAGGGAAGAATTCCTACAAGGCCGATATTCCATCGAATAGCCTTCGTATTAAGACACCCTTGATCGAACTGCCACAAAATGTTCAGGTAGTAAATCGGCAACTGATTGCCGATCAACAAATTTTCGATATGCTGGAAGGCGTTTCGCGCAATGTGAGTGGTGTCACGCGTATGGAGCACTGGGACAATTACGCCCGGCTGAATATGCGTGGGTCACGAGTGGCCCCGTTCCGCAATGGCATGAATGTGGAATCGACCTGGGGGCCACTGGCCGAAGATATGTCGATGGTGGAACGGATCGAATTTGTGAAAGGGCCAGCCGGTTTTATGATGGCCAATGGCGAGCCGAGCGGTTTTTATAATGTTGTGACAAAGAAGCCAACAAGTATTACGAAGGGTGAATTTGCTATGACAACGGGTAGTTTCGACACGTACCGGGCTACCCTGGATCTGGATGGTAAATTGAGTCAGGATGGTAACCTGCTCTATCGGCTGAACATCATGGGGCAGTCGAAAGGCTCGTTCCGCGATTTTGAATACAACAACCGATACACGATTGCGCCCGTTCTGAAATATAAACTGAGCGATAAGACATCCATCACGGCTGAGTATACCTATCAATATTCACAGATGTCGGTGATTGGTTCGGCCTATGTTTTTTCGGGAACGGGCCTGGGTATTTATCCCCGGAATATCTCATTGGCCTCGGCTAATCTTGACCCGACGAAAATCAATGACCACAGTTCATTCCTGATTCTGGAGCATCAGTTAAGTTCGAACTGGAAACTGACAGGCCAGCTTGCCTACTTCAATTCGACACAGATTGGCAGTTCCATGTGGGCCGATTCGGCTAAGGCTAATGGAAATATCTACCGGAATATCAGCATTTGGGATGCCGCTAACCAGGGCAAATTTGCGCAGGTTTTCGTGAACGGCGATGTAACGACCGGCCCTGTAACGCACCGGATTCTAGCCGGTCTGGATTTAGGTAGTAAGAAATATTACGCCGACTGGAGCCAGGGTTTCCCGTTGTACGATAAGGATTTCGTCTTTAACGCCTATACGCCAAACTACTATTTACCAGCCAATCTACTACCCAAATTCGACCGCTCGCAAAGTCTAGTCAATCGCGCAGGAGCAAACGTACTGAGCCAGTCGTATAGCGGTTTGTATCTACAGGATGAACTACGCTTTTTGCAGGACAAAGTCCGCCTGACGCTGGCAGGGCGAATCACATCGACGAAAGATAGTCAATACGGTTCAGGCACCAATGTCACAAAAGCAACCCCACGGGTTGGGCTGAGTGTGTCACTCAATAAGCAAACATCGGTGTATGCGCTCTACGATCAAGCCTTTGTGCCGCAGGCAGGGGCCGACCGGCAGGGGAATGCCTTTAAACCGATCACGGGCAACAATACCGAGATCGGTTTGAAGAAAGACTGGGCAGGCGGCCGCTGGAACTCTACGATTTCGGCGTACAAAATCACGAAAAACAATGTCCTGACAACTGATCCTACCAACCCGAATTTCTCAATTCAACTGGGCCAGACGCAAACCAGCGGGGTTGAGTTCGACATACGGGGCGAAATCGTATCCGGCTTGAACCTGATTGCCAACTATGCCTACACGGATTCGAAAATCACGAAGGACACCGAATCGAAAAATGTGGATCTGCCGGTTCCGGGCTTTAGCAAACACGTTACCAACGCCTGGTTGTCGTATCGGGTACAAAAAGGTGCTGTGAAGGGATTGGGCGTTTCGCTGGGCTATCAGTGGCAGCTTGATCGCTACGGCTGGTTTTCGGATGCCGTGGATAAGAATCCTACACTGCCTAATTCGTTTCAGGCTGATGCGGCCATCTCCTGGCAAACAGGCCCTTTTAACGTAGCGCTGAACGTCAATAACCTATTCGATGCCTATATCTATTCGGGCGCTTTTTATTCCTGGAGTAATGCCTACTACTGGCAGGCGCAGGCTCCCCGTAATTTCCGACTGAGCCTGGGGTATAAGTTTTAAACGGCTTACCCCATTCCCCTCTCCTGAAAGCAGGGAGGGGCTTTTACCGCCGATGGCTTAAAAGTAATAAACTGAACATTAACGGATAAACCGATCATGACGGTAAAAAAATGGGTTGGTAAACTGCACCTATGGCTCGGACTATCGTCGGGGCTATTGGTGTTTGTCGTGGCAATAACAGGCTGTATTCTGGCCTTTGAACAGGAAATCAAGACAGTTCTGCGGCCTTATCAATTTGTGGAGACGGTCGCCAATCGAACGACTTTACCACCTTCTCAATTAAAAGCCATCGCCGAGAAAGAAATTAACGGTAAACTAGCTAAAGCCGTTACGTATGGGGGAATCGGGCGAAGTGCCGTAGTCTCGTTCTATGGAGCTGCTCCTGACTACTTCTATCAGGTGTATTTGAATCCCTATACCGGCGAGTTACTCCATATAAGGGATGAAGAAACCGACTTTTTTCACTTTATTCTGCACGGTCATTATTATCTCTGGTTACCCGAATCCATAGGGCAGCCGGTTGTTGCGTATGGCACACTCATTTTTACGATTTTGTTGATTACGGGTCTGGTGCTTTGGTGGCCTAAAAACCTGAATAAAACCAATCGGCAAAAAAGCTTTACCGTTAAGTGGAGAGCGCAATGGCGACGCGTCAATTATGATCTACATAATGTGCCGGGTTTTTATGCGCTTATATTCTCGTTGATTCTAGCGCTGACGGGGCTTGTTTTTGGTCTACAATGGTTTTCGAAGTCTGTTTACTGGGCAACGACAGGCGGAAAAACCTTACCGGAATTTCAAATTCCTTTATCTGACACGACGGCTGCCCAACTTTCCAACTCACCGCTCGATGCTGTCTGGCAGCGCTTATCCGTTCGTAAACCCGTCACTGCTGGAATCTATATATCCTGTCCTGAAAAAGCGTCAGAATCGATTTTCGCGTACGTCAATTATGTACCAGGCACGTATTACAAGCTGGATTACTACACCTTCGACCAGCGAACTCTTAAGCCTGTAGATATAGGTGGCCCTTACTCCGGCACTTATGCGAAAGCTGGATTTGGCGATAAACTCCGTCGGATGAATTACGATATTCATACGGGAGCGATTCTGAGCCTGCCTGGCAAAATTCTGGCGTTTTGTGCCAGTCTGGTATGCGCCAGTTTGCCTATATCGGGCTTTGTGATCTGGTGGGGCCGTCGAAAGAAAAAGCCGAAAAACACAAAATCATCTGTTAAAACAGCGACATCTACGAAAATGGCTTATCGGCCTTTGAGCCGGGTTAGTTAACAGCATTTACAGGATGAACAGGATTTTTTACCTTGCAGCGCGTTATAATCCTGATAATCTTGTAAATCCTGTCATAACCTACAGTGAATATCCCGTCTCAAACCGTTCTCCGCACGTTTCGCCGACGTTTAACCAACCTAAGTAGCCGTAACCGGTCGTTGTTGCTGACTAGTTTGCCTGCCGGGCAGTTTCTGGATTTGCAGGAAACGGATTTTCTGCTGAATAAACCTGCTTTTTCCATAATTACTGATCTGATTGGCCGGAAGCCTTCCGTCGCGCTTTGTGAAGTACTGGACCCTCGCCAAGAACGGAGCAATGAAGTAAGTCGAAAACTTCGCCGAATCGACCGGACGGCCCGTTTTATTGAGGAAGAGCGCGGAACGGAAGATTTATACGTTGGCTGGCCGTTCGTCAAGGGTAAATTTCTGGACGACACTGTCATTCATGGACCACTGCTGTTTTTTCCGGTACAGATTGAGCAGCAGGGTAAATTCTGGAAGCTGACCCGCCGGGGCGACGAACTGGCGTTCCTGAATCCGACGCTGGCGTTGGCATACGGGCAGTTTAATCAGGTGAAAGTACCCGATGAGGTTGTCGAAAAAACGTTTGATGACTTTGATCGTGACCCGCTAGTGTTCCGAACACAGCTCTATGAATGGCTCAAAACGACCCCGCTCGAAATCAATTTCAATCAGGAGCTATTCACCAATTCACTTCATTTTTTCAACAAACAATCCGGTAAAGATTTAACGCAGCTCGAACGAACGGGCGAGTTAAAGCTCTTTCCGGAAGCGGTGCTAGGCATTTTCCCCCAGGCAGGCTCATTTCTGGTACCGGATTATGATGAATTGATTGAGAAGCAGGGAGCAGGGGGCGAGGAGCAAGGAGGGGAGGACGTAAACGAAGAAATCATCTCACCTTTGTCTTCAATTCCACATTCCGGCTCCTTGCTCCCTGCCCCCCGCTCCCTGCTAGAAAAAACCATCCACACACCCCTGCCTATGGATGCGTCGCAGGAAGCTGCTTTGCGGGCGGTGAAAGCGGGACAGGGATTGGTGGTGCAGGGCCCACCGGGTACTGGAAAATCACAACTGATTGCTAATCTGATGGCCGATGCAGCTGCATCAGGTAAGCGTGTGTTGCTGGTTTGTCAGAAACGGGCTGCGCTCGATGTGGTGCAGGAGCGATTGCGTCAGGTGGGTATGGAGCCGTTTTTGGCCCTGATCCACGATTTTCAGGATGATCGGCGAGCCTTATATGCACAGATTGCTGAGCAGATCAATCGGATCGACGACTACCGACAACAGAATAATAGCCTGAATGCAGTGTTGCTGGAGCGGGATTTTGAGGTAGAAAGTCGACGGATTGATGAAACAGTCGCCGAACTGGAAGCCTTCAAAAAAGCCCTTTTTGACATAAGTGAATGCGGAGTCTCGGCGAAAGAATTATACCTGACTACCGATTCGGAAACACTTACCGTAGAGCTGGATGATATTTATCCACAATTCCACATGACTAATGTGGATAACTTTATCCGTCGGCTTACCGATTATTCGGCTTACGAGCAGCGTTTAGGTGCTGAACATCCGTGGAGGGAGCGCGTGAGTTTTGCGTCGTTTACCAATCCAGACTTAGGCAAAACGGACCAAACGATTGTGCGTTGGGCGCAATTACGTGAGACGGTTAATCAGCAAACGACACAATTGATAGGTCAGCCACTCACGCTTGCTCAATTGGCAGACTGGCTGGCGCACGATTGGGAGCTGACTGCCCTACTTGCGCTGCTTGATCCGTCCGATGCTGCGCAGCTTTGGGCAGTAAGTAAGCAATTGCGGCAAATTCCCAATCATCTGGCTTTAGCCGTCGACGAAGCGAAACTGGAGCAATTGGCCAGGGCCTGGGACGAAACGCTGGAAAGTCCGGGGCCGGAGTTATCGATACCAACACCGGATTTGCGGGCCTTCCGAACGGTACTGGCCGAAGCCAGCACGGCTCGGGCGTCGTGGGTGAGCTGGCAATGGTGGCAGTTGACAAACGCGGGTAAAACACAATTGCAACTGGTGGCTTCGGCTAATTCGCTGGATTTGTCGGAAGCTGCTTTGCAAACCTTAACGGAAAAAGTTGATCGACGTATACGGTTAGAAGCGACGCGTCATGAAGCTAGTACGGTGCTGGCGGGTTTATCATTGCCCGAAGCGTCAGAGAGCCTGCGTCTTCTGCGACGGGCACAGCATATAGTTGACCGATTGAGTGCGATTGAGCCGCTCCGGCAACTATCCGGATCGGTCTGGCAAACGCATGACCGATTTACGGCTGTTGTGAAGCAAATTATTACACTGTCAACAGCCATAGACGAGCAACGGACAGCCTCATCGGCTTATCTGAACGCCGATCAACTCGAACGAATCTGGCAGGACGATTCATTCGCTACCGCTCTCCGGCAATCTCTCCGGAGCGATTTTGATTTGCTGGTTGAGGCCGATCGGTTGAAAGAAGGTTTTTCAGAAGTTGAACGACTTGTTGTTGAGCGGCTGAAACTATTGGAGCCGACCGAATGGGTGCCGCAATTCGACACAAGTTTGCGCCGGGCCTGGCTTGATCATCTGGAAGGTCTATATCCTGAACTCCGCAGTGTTTCGTCGCTTAAAATGGCGCAGTGGGAGCAGACGTTGCAAGCGAGTATTCAGCAGAAACAAACCCTCAGCCGCGATATTTTGCTGCTAAAACTTCGTGAACAAACCTACCGCAATCTGACGTTCAACCGGCTGAATAGCGTAGTAACCTACCGCGATTTACTCCATCAGACGACCAAAAAACGAAACGTATGGCCGGTTCGTAAACTGATGGATTCCTATGCCGATGAAGTGTTTAAACTGGTACCCTGCTGGCTGGCTTCACCTGAATCGGTATCCGCTATGTTTCCGCTTCGTGAGGACTTGTTTGATCTGGTCATTTTTGATGAAGCGTCGCAATGTTTTTCCGAAAATGGGATTCCGGCCATTGTGCGTGGAAAGCAGGTGGTGGTAACGGGCGATAACCAGCAACTTCGTCCCAGCGACCTGTACCGAACTCGTCTGGATGAAAATGACCAGGAAGATGAGGTTCCAGCGGCTCTTGAAGTAGAGTCGCTGCTCGAATTAGCCGCTCAGCAACTGCCACAAGTATCTTTAACGGAGCATTACCGGAGTCGTTCGCTCGATTTGATCAGCTTCTCCAATGAGCATTTTTATGGAAACAAGCTCTCGTTACTTCCCCATTTCGATGAGGTTAACCAACATAAACCTGCCATCCGATACCTGAATGTCAAAGGCATTTGGCAGCAGAGTACCAATCCGGTTGAAGCTGAAGCGGTCGTACAACTCCTGGATCAATTAAGTGCTGAAATGCCCGGTCGTTCAATTGGTGTTGTCACGTTCAATTATCCACAACAACAATTGATTCAGGATATGCTGGAAAGTGCTAGTAACGTAGACATCTTGTCCGCACAAAATAAGAGTGCGGACAAGATGTCCGCGTTACTTTCTACCACCGCATCACATCTATTTGTCAAAAACATTGAGAACGTACAGGGCGACGAACGCGACATCATCATTTTCTCTATTGGCTACGCACCAGATGAACGCGGTCGGGTCTCCTCCAATTTTGGTAGTCTGAATGCCCGTGGCGGTGAAAATCGATTGAATGTAGCTGTTACGCGGGCGCGGGAGCGGGTGTACGTGGTTACAAGTTTATGGCCCGATCAGTTAAACGTGACCGATACCGCCAATGAAGGGCCAAAATTGCTCAAGGCTTATTTAGGCTATGCGCTGAACGTGGCTCAGGAACAATTTAAACCAACACCACAGCCTGAACAACCGTTGCCTTCGGGTTCATTATTAAAAACCAGGCTAGCTGTCGAATACCCCAACTGGCGTCCTGAACTACCCTTTGCCGATTTGACTGTTAAAGCTGATGATGCCTACGAATCATTGATCCTTACCGACGACGATGTCTATTACCAACAGACAACGAAGCAGGCTCATGCCTACCTGCCCATCTCATTGGCCACCCGTAAATGGCCATTTCAGCGCGTCTGGAGCCGGGAGTATTGGCGAAAAGTAAACTAAAAAAGCCTGAGTTACCCCAGGCTTTTCATTCGTTATTCATTCATCATTCGTACAAACTGATCGAACAGGTACCGTGAATCGTGCGGGCCGGGCGATGATTCGGGGTGGTATTGCACCGAAAACGCTGGTTTGTCTTTCCGACGGATACCTTCAATAGTTTTATCGTTCAGGTTGATATGCGTCAATTCGACATTGTTCATATCCATAACTTCCTCCGCTTTCACCGCAAAGCCGTGGTTTTGAGACGTAACCTCACAATGGCCTGTAATCAGGTTTTTGACAGGATGATTTAATCCCCGGTGACCGTTGTGCATTTTATAGGTAGAAATGCCACTGGCCAGCGATAAAATCTGATGCCCCAGGCAAATACCGAATAACGGTTTATCGGTTTCCAGGGCCTGTTTTACCGTCTCAACAGCATAGGGCATAGCAGCTGGGTCGCCAGGTCCATTGGCAATGAAATAGCCATTGGGCTTCCAGGCCGCTAATTCTTCGTGTGCAGTACGAGCCGGAAATACCTTGCAGAATACACCTCGTTCGTTGAAATTGCTGATAATGCTCCGCTTTACACCTAGATCCAATACCGCAACTCTGAGTTTCGCTTCTGGGTCGCCCTGCTCATACGCTTCCTGCGTGCATACTTCCGACGATAGTTCCAGACCGGCCATATCAGGGACTTTCTGGAGTTCGGCCAGCAGAACTGCCGGATCTAAAATTTCAGAAGAAATAATGCAGTTCATCACCCCTTTTGAACGGATGTAGCGTACCAACTGACGAGTATCTACGCCATGAATTCCGACAATATTAGCCCGTTCGAAGTATTCCTGTAATGACCCATCAGCCGTATAACGTGAGTGAATATTTGAGAAAAAGTTGCAAACCATTCCCCGTATTTTCACGCCGTTCGACTCTTGTTCGGCATTATTCAGCACACCATAATTGCCAATATGTGAGGTGGTATTGATAATCACCTGACCATAATAGGAGGGGTCTGTATAAATCTCCTGGTAGCCGGTCATGCCGGTATTGAAGCAGATTTCGCCAGCGGCTGTCCCGATTTTACCCAGCGCCAGGCCGCGATATACACTTCCATCCTGTAAAACCAACAATGCTTCCGGTTGCTTCGTATGTTTCATGTATGCGTTTGAGCTTGAAATATTAAAAAAAAGGGCTAACCGTTGCGGTTAACCCATTTCAATATGCCATGTTGTGTAGTCACTCCGTTGCTTTGTTTCCAATTGTTTTGTAGAAACACTAGTTAATACAAAATCTGACACAAAGATAGTAACTACGAACGTATGCTACAATCTTATGCCTTTTCAGATGACTCGTCGGCTGGAGCCGAAGTCTCCTCTTCGTTTGACGAAGCAGGCGTTTCATCAACGACAGGCGAAGTCGTTTCTGCTACTGGGGCTTCTTCTGCAGGAGCTTCCGTTGTTGGAGTTGCTTCTACTTCAGCAGCCGCATCTGTAGTAGAAGCCGTTTGACGCGCTCCACCACTCCGACGGCTCCGACGAGTTTTGGCTGTAGCAGCCGTTTTCTCAGCAGCAGCAGCAACCAGCAGTTCGTTGAAGTCAACCAGTTCGATCAGGCAGGTATCGGCATTATCGCCCAGACGATTGCCCAGTTTAATGATCCGGGTATAACCACCAGGACGACTGGCGATTTTATCGGCTACTGCACCGAATAATTCTTTGATGGTCTCTTTATTGTGGAGCGTTTGGAATACCACCCGACGATTTTGGTATGTATCGTCTTTCGCCCGTGTTAGAATAGGCTCTACGAATTTGCGGAGTTCTTTCGCTTTTGCAACCGTCGTCTCAATACGCTTGTGCATAATCAGCGATGTCGCCAGATTTTGCAACAGCGCTTCGCGGTGCGAATGTGTCCGGCCTAAGTGATTATCTTTCTTACCGTGTCTCATTTTCTTGGAGAAGGGAGAAGGGAGGAGGGAGAAGGGAAGAGCTTTGCTCCTTTTCCCTTTTCCTTTTTTCCCTTTTCCTTAGGTTTTAATCTTCGTCTAATCTGTATTTGCTGACATCCATTCCGAATGTCAAATTTTTCTCTGCCACCAACTGCTCCAGCTCCGTAAGCGACTTCTTCCCGAAGTTGCGGAACTTCATCATGTCCGAAATTTCTAACCGAACCAGATCGCCCAGCGTCCGTACATCTGCCGACTTTAAGCAGTTGTAAGCACGTACTGACAGATCGAGGTCGGCCAGCGACGTTTTCAGCAGTTTCCGCATGTGCAGAACTTCTTCGTCTACTACGTTCTCTTCTTCCGGCTTGGCAGTCTCGAATGTCATGGTCTGATCCGAGAACAGCATGAAGTGCTGAATCAGAATCTTTGCGGCTTCCTGCAAGGCAATTTCAGGGTGTACCGAACCATCCGTTTCGATGTCTAACAGAAGACGTTCATAGTCCGTTTTTTGCTCAACCCGGGTGTTATCAACGCCATATTTCACGTTTTTAATAGGCGTGTAAATAGCATCGATCGGGATATGACCAAATGGCAGTTCATTGGCGCGTGGTTCGTCGGCCGGAACATATCCACGGCCTTTTTCCACGATAATTTCCATTTCAAAATCCCGCGTATCATCGATGTGGCAAATTTCCAGTTCAGGATTCAGCACTTCGAATGATGGCGAGAATTTTGATATATCACCCGCTTTTAGAACGGGCTGTTTCTTAATGTTTACGGTAATCTTGTTGTCAACCATGTCCGAAATCTTTTTAAACCGAACCATTTTGAGGTTCAGGATGATTTCGGTCACATCTTCAACAACGCCCTCGATTGAAGAAAACTCATGTAACACACCGGGGAATTTTACGCTTGTGATGGCGTATCCTTCCAGCGATGACAGCAGAATGCGACGAAGCGCATTGCCGATGGTTACACCGTATCCTTTTTCAAGGGGTTTGAATTCAAACGCCCCGTGAAAGTCGTCAGCTTTCTCCACTACGACTTTGTCGGGCATCTGGAACGCTAATATGGACATACGTTTCGTATTTTAAAGCAGTTCTCTGCCTGGCGTGAAGACTAAAATAGGATCAGTTTTACAGGTTAAGGTTTGCGGTAGGATTACGAACTAGCGCAGCCAACCACAAACCATAAACTGAAAACCATTTATTACTTCGAATACAATTCGACGATGGCCTGCTCGTTGAAGTTTTCTGGAATTTGATCACGCTCAGGGTAGCTGATAAACTTGCCCGTCATTTGCTGTGCATCCCATTCAACCCAGTTGTAACGTTTTGTATTCCGAGCTGTTAAGCTGCCAGTAACTGCTTCCAGCGATTTCGATTTCTCACGAACACCGATCAATTGACCTGGTTTCAGCGAGTAAGAAGGAATGTTAACAACTTCGCCATCGACAATAATGTGCTTGTGTGCTACCAATTGGCGAGCAGCCCGGCGTGATGAAGCGATACCTAACCGATAAACTGTGTTATCCAGACGGGCTTCGCATAATTTAAGCAGGTTTTCACCGGTAATACCCTCGCGAACTTGTGCGCGGTGGAACAGCGCCCGGAACTGGCGCTCCAGAATACCGTAAGTGTATTTAACTTTCTGCTTCTCAGTTAATTGGAGCGCATATTCAGATTGTTTCCGTTTGCGACCCCGACCGTGCATACCCGGTCCGTAATTTTTCTTTTGGAGCGCTTTGCTCGGACCCATTACGGGTTCGTTGAACTTGCGCGAAATTTTGGCTTTTGGCCCAATGTAACGTGCCATTCTTCAATGAATGAATAATTGTGAAACATTGGACAGACACAACCGAATGTCGCCTGTCCCTATTCATGTCATCCGTATTATACGCGACGACGTTTTGGCGGCCGACACCCATTGTGCGGCAGCGGGGTAATGTCCCGGATAGTCGTTACTTCGATACCCGAGTTTTGAATTGTGCGAATTGCCGACTCACGACCTGAGCCTGGTCCTTTTACAAACACTTCTGCTTTGCGCATACCCAGATCGTGGGCAACAGCGGCACAGTTCTGCGCGGCCATTTGAGCAGCATAGGGGGTATTTTTTTTCGAGCCACGGAAGCCCATTTTACCCGCCGACGACCAGGAAATAACCTGACCGTTCATGTTTGTTAATGAAATGATAATGTTGTTAAACGTAGCCCGGATGTGTACCTGACCAACGGGTTCAACAACTACCACCCGCTTTTTCGCTTTGTCTTTGCGTTTTGCTTGAGCCATTGTTTGTAGGTAATCGTCAATGTGTCATTGGGTTCATTACTTGCCATTCACTAGTGAATTGACGCCAAATGGCCCGGATGACGATGAGCGACCAATTAATTATTTCGTTACTTTTTTCTTGTTGGCAACAGTCTTCCGCTTTCCTTTCCGGGTACGGGAGTTGTTTTTCGTATGCTGACCACGAACGGGCAAACCTTTCCGGTGACGCAGCCCCCGGTAGCAGCCGATGTCCATCAATCGCTTGATGCTCAACTGAACTTCCGAACGCAACTGACCTTCTACTTTGTACTCGTTCGAAATGGCATTACGGACAGCGCTAGCTTCTGCATCCGTCCATTCGCTGGCTTTTTTATCAACGCTGATGCCTGCGTCGGTCAGGATTTTTTTTGCCCGGCTCCGACCAATGCCGAAGATGTATGTCAGCGCGATCTCACCACGCTTCTTGTCTGGAATATCAACACCTGCAATACGTGCCATTCTTATCCTTGTCTTTGTTTGTAACGGGGATTCTTTTTGTTGATCACGTACAGCTTCCCTTTCCGCCGGATCACTTTGCAGTCTTCGCTGCGCTTTTTGATAGATGCCTTAACTTTCATGGTTTTTCAATTATGATTTCAGATTCCGGATTCTGGATTTATACTTCGCTAAAAGCAAATCCCAAACCATAAATCCCAAATCCGAAATTACTTGTACCGATACACTATCCTTGCCTTACTCAAATCGTAAGGCGACATTTCCAACTTTACGCGATCGCCTGGTAAAATTTTGATGTAGTTCATCCGCATTTTACCAGAGATGTGAGCAATTACCTCATGCTTGTTTGCCAATTCAACTCGGAACATCGCATTCGATAAGGCTTCCAAAATAACGCCGTCCTGTTCTATAGAATTCTGTTTTGCCATATTCGCTTAAGCTACCATCAGTTCGGTTGTTTCGATCATCAGGCTTGTATTGGCGGTGACTGCCTCAATATATTCGAAGGTTGTCAGAATCTCGGGTTTCCCTTTCCGTACAGCTACTGTATGCTCAAAGTGTGCAGAAGGCTTCCGGTCAACTGTCCGAATCGTCCAGCCATCACGTTCCTGCACGACACCTTTTTTGCCGAAGTTGATCATGGGTTCAATGGCCAGGATCATGCCTTCATACAGTTTAGGTCCCTGACCACGCTTACCATAATTAGGAACTTCAGGAGCTTCATGCAAGTTTTGGCCAACGCCATGTCCTACTAATTCCCGAACAACCGAATAGCCAAACTTCTCTGTGTACGTCTGAATCGCATAGCCAATATCACCTACCCGATTTCCTTCAGTCGCTTTCTCTAAACCGATGTAAAGCGATTCCTTGGTGCGGGCCAACAACCGACGAGTAGCCGGGCTGACATTACCCACAGGATAGGTATAGGCGCTGTCGCTATGGTAGCCATTCAACTTAACACCGCAGTCGATAGAGACAATATCGCCATCCCGAAGCTCGTAACGGCTTGGAAAGCCATGAACGACTACATCATTGACAGAAATACAGAGCGAAGCCGGAAACTTATTATACCCTAAGAATGATGGTATGCCACCGTTATCTCTAATAAACGTTTCTGCGACCCTATCCAGTTCCTTCGTTTGAACCCCAGGTTGGATGAGTTTTGCCACTTCAGCGTGTGCTTTGCCCAGAACCTGTGCACTGATTTTTATCAGAGCGATTTCTTCATCGCTTCTGATGTAAATCATCTTGTCCTTTTTGTCAGAACCAGCCATTTCAATTAAGCAGCTACTGTCTCGTTGGTCCGTCCCTGTACCCGGCCTGACTTCATCAAACCCTCATAGCGACGCATGAGCAAATAGCTTTCAACTTGTTGCAGTGTGTCCAGCACAACGCCAACCATGATTAACAACGATGTGCCACCGAAGAACTGAGCGAACCCACTGGTCATTCCCAGTAAATTGGCAATAGCCGGTAAAATGGCTACGATTGCTAGCATAACAGCGCCAGGAAGCGTAATCCGGTCAAGTACTGTACCTATATAGTCTGAGGTTTGTATACCTGGTTTTACACCAGGGATAAAACCACCGCTCCGCTTCATGTCGTCAGCAATCTGCGTTGGGTTAACGGAAATAGCTGTGTAGAAGAACGTGAAAATAATGATCAACAGCCCGAACAGCACATTGTATTGCCAGGTCGTATAGCTTTGGAAGGCGTTTTGCACACTTGCTGCAAAATCACTCTTCTCGGCAAACAGTCCAGCTACATACGTCGGAATAAACATCAGCGCCTGAGCGAAAATAATCGGCATTACACCGGCAGCATTCAGCTTTAGAGGCAGATACTGACGTTGACCGCCAACCACTTTATTTCCGATAACCTGCTTAGCGTATTGGATCGGAATCCGACGAACAGCCTGTGTCAAGACAACAGCGCCCATCACAACAAAGTACAGAGCTACCAGTTCCAGTACGAAGATCAGGATACCAGCCGAACCCCGCGATTGCTGTTCACCAATAATGGCACCTGGAAGCCGTGATACGATCCCGATCATGATGATCATGGAAATACCATTCCCAATACCTTTATCCGTAATCCGTTCGCCCAGCCACATACAGAAAATAGTACCAGCGGTCAGGACAAACAGGGACGAGATGGTGAACAGTCCGCGGTCGATCAATAAAGCTTCTGCCGGGATCGTTGTACGAACATACGTAATAGCCTGAACAGCGGTTACGCCAATTGTAAGCACCCGGGTGATCTGATTTAGCCGTTTCCGACCTGATTCGCCTTCCTTCTGCATTTTCTGGAAGTAGGGGAGAGCCAGTGTCAAAAGCTGAATCGCGATCGAAGCCGAGATATACGGCATAATCCCGAGCGCAAAAATGGACGCCTTACTAAAAGCACCACCTAGGAAGGTATCCAGCAAACCGAGCAAACCCTGCGGATTCAGATTCAGTTTTTGGGGATTCACACCCGGCAGTACGATAGCCGTGCCAAGACGGAACGCTGTGATGAACAACAGCGTGTTGAGGATTCGACTCCGCAACTCGTCAATTGCAAAAATATTTTTAAACGTGGTGATGAGTCGGTTCATAAAAGTAGGTCGACTGTTGCCGTGCTACGACTTAATTAGCTGCTTCCTCGTTCGCTTCTTTAACAGGCACGATGGCCTTTCCCCCTGCTTTCTCAATCGCTTCTTTAGCACTTGCCGAGAACGCATGAGCATGGATTTCAACAGCGCTTGTCAGTTCGCCACGGCTCAGTACTTTAACCAAATCTTTCTTGCTAACCAGCCCATGCTGAAGCAAAAAGTTCAGATCAACAACTGTTGCCTTGGTTTCATCAACCAGTGCCTGGATGCTATCCAGATTGAGGGGTTTGTATTCGACGCGGTTAATGTTTTTGAAGCCGAACTTAGGCACACGACGTTGTAGGGGCATCTGGCCACCTTCGAAGTGTGTTTTACGGCTGTACCCTGAACGCGATTGCGCCCCTTTGTGACCACGGGTAGATGTACCACCCATACCTGATCCCTGACCGCGTCCGACTCGCTTGCGCTCCCTGACGGAACCTTTTGCCGGTGTAAGGTTGCTTAAATTCATTGGTTTATTTGTAAAAAGTGATTCTTTTGGCTATTCGTAACCGCTTTTATGTTACAAAAAGCAGGCCGAAAACCAAAAGAATCGCAAAGGTACTTAAATTTCTTCAATTTTTACCAGGTGCTGCACCTTATTGATTGCACCTTTCAGCGCGTCGGTATATTCCAGTTCGATGCTGCGGTTAATTTTGCCCAAGCCTAAGGACTTGATCGCATTTTTCTGGGATAACGGCCGCTTAATGGTGCTGCTGACCTGCGTGATGCGTACTCGTGCCATGTCTGTTGCTCCTTTTAAATTAACCGTTAAATACTTTCGCCAAACTTACCTGACGCTGGAAAGCTACCTGATGTGGCAGGCGCATTTTCAGCAGGGCATCCAAGGTAGCTTTTACTACGTTGTGTGGGTTCGACGAGCCTTTCGATTTAGCCAGAATGTCGTGTACACCAGCCGATTCAAGAACGGCACGCATAGCACCACCGGCAATTACGCCCGTACCAGGAGCGGCTGGTTTCAGCAGGACAAAGCCACCACTGAATTTACCTTCCATTTCATGGGGAACCGTGCGCTTTAGAAGCGGAACCTGAACCAGGTTTTTCTTCGCATCTTCTACGCCTTTGGCAATTGCGTCAGTTACTTCATTGGCCTTGCCCAATCCGTAACCAACAACACCGTTACCGTCGCCGACGACGACAATCGCCGAGAAGCTGAACCGGCGACCACCTTTTACCACCTTCGCTACGCGGTTGATGGCTACAACCTTTTCTTTCAGGTCGGCTTCGTTGAATTTTGTCGGTCTTGCTGAATTAATGTTCATCGCTTAGAACTTAAGGCCACCCTCGCGGGCTGCATCGGCCAGTGCTTTTACTTTACCGTGATATAAGTAGCCGTTACGGTCGAACACAGCCGAGCTGATATTCTGAGCAACTGCTTTCTCGGCCAGGCGCTGGCCTACTTTCTTCGCCGTTTCAATTGTATTGCCTTCGGCTTCGCTTTTCAATTCAGCCGATGACGCATAAGCCAGTGTCCGGCCTGCCAGATCATCGATCAATTGTGCGTAGATCGCTTTGTTAGAGCGGAACACCGACAGGCGAGGACGTTCTGCCGTACCCGATACTTTAGCCCGAATACCGAACTTAATCCGCTGTCTTCTTTCTTGTTTATTCGTTGCCATGTTATTTGATTCCGACCAAATAGGCGTTTAATTGTCATTAATTGTCATTTGATCGCCATTTATTGTCATCTGATAAAGCCAAACAAAGAATGAATAGCAATCAAATGACAACCAATGACAATGGATGACCTTATTTCTTAGACGAAGTCTTACCAGCTTTCCGACGAACTTGCTCACCGATGAAGCGGATACCTTTGCCTTTGTAAGGCTCAACTTTACGTAGCGAACGAATTTTAGCTGCTACATCGCCAAGCAGTTGCTTGTCTGAGCCTTCCAGATATACTTTTGGGTTCTGACCTTTTTCTGTGACGGCTGATACCTTGATCTCCGTAGGAACAGCTACATACACATTGTGCGAATAGCCCAGTTGAAGTTCAAGAACGTTATTGTTAACGGCTGCTTTATAACCAACCCCGATGATTTCAAGGTCAAGTTTGAAGCCAGTGCTAACGCCAGTTACCATGTTGTTGACCAACGAGCGGTACAGACCGTGCATCGCCTTATGACGCTTCTGGTCGGTTGGGCGCGATACTTGGATTTGCCCGTCTTCGACTGCTACCGAAATGTCCGGGTCAACCGATTGGGTCAGGGTGCCTTTAGGCCCTTTTACCGTTACAACGTTTTGCGCGTCGACGGACAACGTTACGTTGCTGGGCAGGGCGATGGGTTTCTTACCTATGCGTGACATCGTTCAGTTCGGATTAATAGACGTAACATAATACCTCTCCACCGACGTTCAGCGTTTTAGCCTCTTTGTCGGTCATTACCCCTTTCGATGTCGAAAGGATGGCAACACCCAGGCCATTCAGAATACGTGGCAGGTTATCGGCTCCCCGGTATTGACGCAGACCTGGGCGGCTGATGCGTTGCAGGTCAACGATAGCGGATTGCTTCGTTGTTGGATTGTACTTCAGGGCAATTTTGATGGTGCCTTGTGTCGTGCTGTCATCGAACTTATAGTTCTGGATGTAGCCTTTATCGTACAATACTTTGGTAATTTCTTTCTTTATATTGGAAGCAGGAATTTCCACAACCCGGTGCTTTGCCCGGATAGCGTTTCTGACTCGTGTCAGGTAATCTGCTATTGGATCTGTATTCATTCTTAGCGTTGCGTTACTTGCAAACCCCTGCTTTTCAGGAAAGTTCGCAAAATTACGGAAACTGAATTACAAATAGAAATGGATTCTGGAATTACCAGCTTGCCTTAGTTACGCCTGGAATTTTACCTGCCGATGCCATCTCACGGAACGTTACCCGAGAGATACCAAATTTGCGCATATAACCCCGAGGACGACCGGTCAGTTTGCAACGATTGTGCAGACGAACTGGCGATGCGTTTTTAGGCAGCTTGTCCAGACCGATGTAATCACCAGCCTCTTTCAGCGCCTTACGCTTGGCAGCATACTTGGCAACTAACGCTTCGCGTTTCCGTTCCCGTGCTTTGATTGATTCTTTTGCCATTGTTTTAGCCTTTGTGTCGGTTATTATTTACCACTTTTAGCAAACGGCATACCCATTGCTTTCAGCAGCTCGTAGCTCTCGTTATCGGTGTTGGCAGTCGTCACGAAGGTGATGTCCATCCCCGAAATGCGGGCTACTTTATCGATGCTGATTTCAGGGAAGATAATCTGTTCCTGCACGCCGAAGGTATAGTTACCGCGACCATCGAACCCTTTATCGTTGATGCCTTTGAAGTCACGAACCCGGGGCAACGAAACCGTTGTCAACCGGTCAAGGAATTCATACATCCGCTCACCACGCAACGTTACTTTTGCACCGATCGGCATTTTCTCCCGAAGTTTGAAGTTCGAGACCGCCTTTTTCGACAGGGTCGCAACGGCTTTCTGACCGGTGATCTGCGTTAGTTCGTCAACACCTACGTCTACTAATTTTTTATCAGCGACGGCGGCTCCGATACCTTTATTGATGACAATTTTGCTCAGACGCGGTACTTGCATAACCGACTTATACTGGAACTTGTCTTTCAACTGAGGCATTACCTCATTTAAATATTTCTCTTTCAGTCTTGGCGTTGCCATTTTCTTAGACCTTTATTATTTGCGGACGTCTGGGATGAAATTGCCGGTCTTCTTCGAATACCGTTGCAGTTTACCCTTCTCATTCAACTTACGACCTGTGCGGGTAGGTTCGCCGGTAGCAGGGTCAACCAATTTCAGATTGCTGATGTGGATTGATCCTTCCGTTTTTTCGAGGCTTCCCTGCGGATTCGAAGCCGTTGGCTTCAGGTGTTTGGTAATCATAGCGACGCCCTCAACCCGAGCACGATCTTTCTCTACGATTACTTCTTTCACCACACCACGCTGGCCTTTCGAGTTACCGCCAATCACCAGAACGGTATCGCCCGTTTTGATGTGGAATTTGTGTTTCGGTAGCGTTACTTTCTTTTCCATTGCTTACAGTACCTCTGGGGCTAACGATACGATTTTCATAAATTGCTTCTCGCGCAATTCGCGGGCTACAGGCCCGAAAATCCGGGTGCCACGTGGCTCATCGTTGTTGTTGAGCAACACGGCCGCGTTGTCTTCGAAGCGGATGTACGAACCGTCTTTCCGGCGTACTTCTTTCTTCGTCCGAACAACCACGGCTTTGGAAACCGTACCTTTTTTCATACTGCTGGACGACAGGGCTTGCTTTACTGTCACGACAATCTTGTCACCGACCGATGCATACCGCTTGCCTGTACCGCCCAGAACGCGGATAACCAGCACTTCTTTGGCGCCACTGTTATCGGCTACTCCTAATCTTGATTCTTGCTGTACCATGGCTTACTTCGCCTTTTCGATGATTTCGACTAATCTCCAACGCTTGTTTTTGCTCAATGGGCGGGTTTCCATCACGCGAACGATGTCGCCGATACCACACGCATTGTTTTCATCATGAACCGTCAGTTTCTTCGTTTTATTCTGAAACTTGTGGTACAAAGGGTGCTTCACCTTGCGGTCGATCGCAACGGTGATGGTTTTCTGCATCTTGTTGCTAGTCACCCGTCCGATACGCTCTTTCCGAGCGTTGCGCTCCGAAGCCGCATTAGCTGCGCTCGTTGCTGGAGCGGCTACTGTCGGCTGTTCTGTTGTAGCTGCCGCTGGCGTGGTTACTTCTTCCTGCGGTGCTGCTGCTTGTTGCTCTTCCATCGTCGTGTCTTATTAGGCTTGCCCCGATTTAGCTGTCAGTTCCGTGTTCAGGCGAGCAATCCGCTTACGGCTCTCGCGGATACGCATTGGGTTCTCGATCGGAGACACAGCATGCGCAAACTTCAGTTTCAGCAGTCGGTCCTGTTCAGCACCAATCTCGGTACGAATCTGCTCAGCCGACAATCCTTTTAAATCTTCTTTTTTCATTTTGTTCGTCGCTTGAGGTATTATTCAGCGGTTTGCTCCTGATAATCGCGCCGAACCACAAATTTGGTCCGAACGGGCAGCTTTTGAGCGGCCAGACGCAGGGCTTCCATGCCCGTTGCCAGATCAACACCCGTCGCTTCGAACATAATCGTGCCGGGTTTTACAACGGCTACCCAGTATTCGGGAGCACCTTTACCTTTACCCATCCGTACTTCGGCTGGCTTTTTGGTAATTGGCTTATCGGGGAAAATACGGATCCAAACCTGGCCTTCCCGTTTCATCGCCCGCGTTACGGAGATACGAGCCGCTTCAATCTGACGAGCGGTAATACGACCGGGCTCCAGCGATTTGATAGCGAACGTACCGAAGGAAATCTCATGACCGCGTGATGCGATACCTGGAATCCGTCCTTTATGTTGTTTGCGGAATTTTGTTCTTTTTGGCTGTAACATCTTTATTCAGAAGTTTACAGTTTACAGTTTACGGCTTTCAGTTTTTGTCATTTTAACCGTAAACTGAAGACTGAAGACTGAAAACTCGTTTATCGTTTTTGACCTCCGCGACCACCGCGATCGTTTCCACCACGGCCACCACCGCCACGGCCACCACGATCATTACCATCACGGTCATTACGGTTGCGTCCACCACGTCCACCACGATCATTACCATCGCGGTCGCCACGTGGGCCACGGCGATCACCCCGATCATTGGCAGAGGCTGTACGCTCACCAGCTTGTGCCTGGCTCATCATGGCTGCTGGCGACAAATCGCGCTTGCCATATACTTCGCCTTTGAAAATCCACACTTTGATGCCGATTTTTCCGTATACTGTTTGGGCTTCCGAGATTGCGTAATCGATATCGGCACGGAGCGTATGCAGCGGTACACGACCTTCTTTGTACTGCTCTGAGCGGGCGATTTCAGCACCACCCAAACGACCTGATACTTTCACTTTAATACCCTGAGCACCTACGCGAAGAGCCGACTGGATAGCCTGCTTCATGGCGCGACGGAACGAAATACGAGCCTGTAACTGCTGAGCGATAGCTTCGCCAACGAGTTTAGCATCGACTTCTGGGCGTTTGATTTCGAAGATGTTGATCTGGACGTCTTTGCCCGTGATCTTTTTCAGCTCTTCTTTGATCTTATCAACCTCGCCACCACCTTTACCGATAACGATACCCGGACGGGCAGTGTGGATGGTCAACGTTACGCGCTTCAGCGTACGCTCGATAACTACCCGAGCAATGGCTCCTTTCGGAATACGGGCTGCTACATATTTCCGGATTTTTTCGTCTTCAACGAGTTTGTCCGAAAACTCTTTGCCGCCGTACCAGCTCGATTCCCAGCCCCGAACAATACCAAGTCGCAGGCCAACTGGATTTATTTTTTGTCCCATTTCTTCTTATTGTTCGTTTTCAGGGGTTTCTGCTTCTGCCGATTGCAACAACGATTGTGCTGCACTGTCAACCACGATGGTGATGTGGTTTGAGCGCTTCCGAATCCGGTGGCCACGGCCTTGAGGAGCAGGGCGCAGACGCTTCAGCATAGGACCGCCATCTACAAAAATCGTTTTTACATACAGATCAGCGTCTTCAATCCGCTCATCTTCATTTTTCTGCTGCCAGTTGGCAACGGCCGACAAAAGCACTTTCTGCAATACGGCGGCACCAGCCTGTGGCTGATATTTTAACAGACCCAACGCCCGGCTAACGCGCTGACCACGAATCAGGTCGGCGATCAACCGCATCTTACGGGGCGACGTGGGCACATCTTTAAGTCTTGCTACTGCTTCCATGTTTTTTTATGGCTCGGAGCCAGGAGCAGGGAGCTTGGAGTTGATATCTCCCTGCTCCTGGCTCCGAGCCCCATGCTAGTTTATCGTTTGCCCTTGTCTTTCTTTGCGGTGTGCCCCCGGAAGTTGCGGGTTGGTGAGAACTCGCCAAGCTTGTGGCCTACCATGTTTTCCGTTACGTATACCGGGATAAACTTGTTTCCGTTGTGAACGGCAAAGGTGTGGCCTACGAAATCTGGCGAAATCATCGAACGACGCGACCAGGTTTTGATGACCGATTTCTTGCCCGAATCATTCTGGGTCTGTACTTTATTGTCCAGACGGAAATCAATATATGGGCCTTTTTTAAGTGAACGTGCCATTGTTATCTGTTACTTTTTGCGTCGGCTAATAATCATGCTTTCAGATGCCTTGTTCCGGTTGCGGGTCTTCTGACCTTTCGCAAACTGGCCATTGCGTGAACGTGGGTGACCACCAGAAGCCCGGCCTTCACCACCACCCATTGGGTGATCTACAGGGTTCATTACTACGGCACGAACCCGAGGACGACGACCTAACCAACGATTCCGGCCAGCCTTACCTGTTACGACGTTCATATGGTCGGGGTTCGATACCGAACCGACCGTTGCCATACCAGCGCTCAGTACCCGACGGGTTTCACCCGAAGGCAGGCGGAGGATAGCATATTTATCTTCACGACCTACAAGTTGAGCATATGTACCAGCCGAACGAGCCATCGAACCACCTTTACCAGGTGTTAGCTCGATGTTGTGAACGATGGTACCGATTGGCATAGCCGCTAAGGGCAGCGCGTTACCTACGTCGGGCGTAGCACCTTCGCCCGACATAATCGTCTGGCCAACGGTGATGCCCTGGGGGGCGATGATGTAGCGTTTCTCACCATCGGCATATTTCACCAGCGAAATGCGGGCCGAACGGTTTGGATCGTATTCTACAGTCAAAACTTCGGCAGGTTGGCCGACTTTGTCGCGCTTGAAGTCAATAATACGGTAGTGCCGCTTATGACCGCCACCAATGTAGCGCATAGTGCGGTGACCTTCGTTGTTCCGGCCACCGGTTTTTCTGAGGGGCTCCAGCAGACTTTTTTCTGGCTTGGAGGTGGTGATTTCCGCAAAATCGGGTGCCACGCGGAAACGTGTACTCGGTGTTACGGGTCTTAGTTTTTTAACTCCCATGACTGATTAAGTGTAGAGCAAGGCTCGGTTTACAGGTCAGCGTAAATGTCAATTACTTCGCCCTCTGCAACCGTTACGATTGCTTTTTTCGTTGTAGGGGTCTTGCCCGATACAATGCGTCCGTTGATGTTCTTGCTGCGACGCTTTCCGAAAACCCGGATCGTGTTGACAGACTCAACGTTAACGCCATACATTTTCTCGATGGCTTTGCCGATTTCGAGTTTGTTGGCTTTCAGATCAACCTCAAAAGCATACTTCCCCTGCTTGTTAAGGCCCGTCATTTTTTCCGTGACGATTGGTCGTTTCAGTACGCTCATGATTATTTCTCAAACAAGGTTTGGATGGTTGACAGCGCTTCTTCACTGATGAGCAGTTGATCGGCGTTCATCAGATCGTAAGTGTTTACCTGTGCAGCGGTTGTTACTTTCGCCTTCTGGACGTTCCGGCTCGACAGAACCACATTTGTGTTTACGTCGGGAAGAATCAGCAGTGTTTTACGGCCTGATAGATTCAGATCGCTCAAAAACTGAATGTAATCTTTCGTGCGAGGAGCTTCCAGCGTAATGCTGTCAATAACCGAAATGCTGTTCGCCCGTGCTTTAACGGCATAAGCCGATTGACGAGCCAGCGATTTTACTTTTTTGTTCAGTTTGAAGCTGTAGTCGCGGGGACGAGGTCCGAAAACAGTACCACCACCCACAAAAACGGGCGATTTGGCACTACCTGCGCGGGCGCCACCTGTACCTTTCTGTTTCTTCAGCTTGCGGGTCGAACGGGCAACTTCAGCGCGTTCTTTTGCTTTGTGGGTTCCCTGACGTTGGTTGGCCAGGTACTGTTTCACGTCGAGGTAAATCGCGTGTTGATTCGGCTCAATACCGAAAATCTCTTCCGAAAGGGTGACCTTTTTGCCTGTGTCTTCGCCCTTGCTGTTATATACGATTACTTCCATGGCCTACTTTTCGATAATAACGTATGAATTTTTAGCTCCGGGAACTGAACCGCTGATAACAATCAGATTTTGCTCAGGCAGAATACGCAGAACGCGCAGGTTTTGCACCGTTACGCGGTTGCCGCCCATACGACCGGCCATACGAAGACCTTTGAACACGCGCGATGGGAACGAACAGGCACCAATCGAACCTGGGTGACGACCCCGGTTATGCTGACCGTGCGTTTGACCGCCCACACCACCGAATCCGTGACGTTTCACAACGCCCTGGAAACCACGACCTTTTGCTGTGCCGACTACGTCAACGAAGTCAGCTTCAGTAAATACATCGGCTACCGTAAGTGTATCGCCCAGATTCAGCTCCTGTTCGAATTCTTTGAATTCAACCAGTTTGCGCTTAGGCGTGGTACCCGCTTTTTTGAAGTGGCCCAACTCCGGCTTGTTGCTGTGCTTTTCTTTTTTGTCGCCATAACCCAGCTGCACAGCTTTGTAGCCATCTTTCTCGATGCTACGAACTTGAGTTACGACACAGGGACCCGTTTCAATGACTGTACATGCCAGAGCCTGCCCGTCCGCATTGTACACGCTGGTCATCCCGATTTTTTTGCCAATTAAACCAGACATTTGTGTTTGTTTAAAGTAAGCAGGTAAAAATTTAGATACTCTTTTCCAACTCAGACCTTCCGAATCGGGCCGCAAAATTAGACAAATAATCAGACGAATCCTATATCTGCTTAAAAATCAGCCCTGAAAACAACAAAAAAGGTCGGGCGCACTGCACCTGACCTTTCACGGACAGACAAAACCTTGGCTTGCAAGACTTGTTTGCCCAAAAGTCAGATGTGGTTTCCACCGGGTCACGTAGACCGAAGCAGACCTTCACCCTCGTATGTTGTTGATTCGTGTTTCGAGTTTGGGAGTGCAAAATTAGGAAATAGTTGTGAGAAATAGAAAAATTATTTTAAAGAAGTTTTGATAGTATTTTGTTCAAGCCATTCCATCCAGTCTTTGGCTACAGCCTCGCCATTGTATTCTTTATCAATAATTTGGCCGGTAGCGTCGCGTTTAAGTTTGAAAAACTGGTGATCGTGGTCGTGATAGGCTTTAAGGGTAAGGTTTGTTTTGCCTTTTTCGATAAATTCCAGTGGCAAATAATCAAGGCCTGGTGCGATTTCTTTGTCAGCCGTGCCATAGGCAATATATAGAGGACCATTGATGCGTAACAAATTGTCCAGGTTGCGAATCGAAAAGGATTGCCAGGCTCGGTAGGTATCGCCGGGGGAGTTGGTAAGCGCGGTTGGATGTTTCTGAATGTCGGCCCACCAGGCGTATAGTGACTCAATCTGTTTTTGACCTTCTTCAGGACTTATTTCCCTTTTTTCTATTTGTTGGCGTGTCGAGTAAATTGGGTTCTCGAATCGTCGGCCGGTATGGCCTGAGAAAAGAATTGTGTGGGTTATGTGTCGGTTGTGATTGGCTACTAAGTCAGCTCCGACTGTAAAACCTTCTGAGCCTCCGCAGAACACTACTTTACGAGTATCGACCCAGGGCTGTTTGACCAGATAGTTGATAACCTGATTACACTGGGCTACGTACCGTTCGCGGTAGTTATTTTCAATGTATTTCTGGCTGACAAACTCTGGGGTAGCTTTTCCGGTGCTCATTGCTTTCTGGTACCTATCCAAAAATTGCTGCGTGGCTACCAATCGAACCCCTGGTTTCTGCACCATAACAAAATGGTAGGCGTCTTTATACGGTCGAAAATGAAACGGAGAGGCCACGATATAATAGTTGCCACTGTCCTGAACAATTAGAGGCATCGGCTGAGAACCTTGCCGAAATAAGAATAATGGCTTTTTAACCTTCAGGTCTTCTTTAGTGCCAAAAACGATAAAGGTAGTAGTGTCTTTTCCGTCGGGTAGATGAAAAACCTGACATAAGTCGTCAAGTCGGGTGGTTTGCGCCTGTGCCTGAGATGCGACCCAAAGAATGATAAAAAGTAGTAATGGCTTCATGTTGCCTGATTTTGTGTCAGGCAAATCAGTGTTTTTTTTCGGGCAAGTAGTAAGGTTTTAACATTTGTTGAGATTTTTTAACATAAAGCAGCAAATAGTAGTGTGCTATAAACCTTTCGTCGCTACGCGACTATAACTTGAGTTGAAGGACGATTAACCATTTATGGCTAATGCTTCAGATTCCACATCTAAATAAAAATAAGCCTTTACGGTGCGTGATTGTCGGGTAATCTGCGTTATTTCGCAGAGAGTCAAGTTAGTTCATCTGAATGATAGGTATTATTATGGGTAGCCTTTCGGACCGGAAGGTGATGCAAGAGGCTGCCGACATCCTGAATGAGTTGGGTGTAGCGTGGGAAATGGATATTGTTTCGGCCCACCGGACGCCTGAGAAAATGGTCGATTATGCGAAGACAGCCCGCGACCGGGGAGTTAAGGTAATTATTGCTGGTGCGGGTGGTGCTGCTCACCTGCCCGGAATGGTTGCGTCGTTGACAACGCTACCCGTTATTGGCGTTCCAGTGAAATCAAGTAATTCCATTGATGGGTGGGACTCCGTCTTATCGATTTTGCAAATGCCTGGTGGGGTTCCTGTAGCGACGATGGCACTGGATGGAGCGCGTAATGCTGGGATTCTGGCGGCCCAAATTGTAGGAACCTTCGACAGTACCGTTGCCGAAAAACTTAGTCAGTTTAAAGAAGGCTTGAAAGAAAAGGTTGCTCAGATGAGTTCTGACTTAGCCAACACTATGAAATGAAGTAATCAGCTACTTTACGTTATTCACTACCTGTAATTAAGTAAACCATGGCAACGGAAAGCCAACATTCTAATCCACGTCCAGTCGCAAACTCTAATTTGCCAGCTATTACGCTTGTCGTGTTGGTAGGGTTGATTGGGGCTTTGTTATATATCGGTTACGATTATATTACAGATGACACCAACGGCTCTGATGAACTGACCAACGTTGCACTCGATACCGCTTCACAGCAACCATTGGCACAAAACGACCCCGACATGCTGATGTCGCCAGAAGAGGTGGATACGTCGTCGCAACCCGCGCCGGTTGATCTTTCGCAAGCAGCCCCTCCCGAAGATGCCCCGGAAGCCAACGCCAATGCAGAAGAGGTTGCCAAAGATAATCGTGAAACAACGGATGGAAAACCAGCATCTGATGAAAAACCGGTAGCCGTAAAGCCAACGCCTGAAAAACCTAAAGTAGAGAAGCCCGTCGAGAAACCGAAGGAGGATAAGCCTAAGGAAGAGAAGCCTAAAACCGAAGAAGTGGTCGAAAAAGCGAAGGTAAAGCCCGGCGGGGTTACGAGCACTTATACGGTTGGATCAGGTGAAACATTTTATGGGGTCGCCAATCGGTATAATATGAAGATCAGTACCCTGAAGGAAATGAATCCGGGCGTCTCGGAAAGTGATGTAAAAGCAGGTATCACGAAACTGAATGTGAAAGTAATGGCCGTACATACGGTTGGACCGGGCGATGTTCTGCGGGTAGTTGCTCAGAAATACGGGGTTAGTAAGGAAGCCATCATGCGAGCCAATAAGCGGACTAAAGATATTGCGAACCGTGGCGAAAAACTGATTATTCCCTTCCCTGATAAACAGTAAAGGCAGTAATAGGAGTGAGGAGCGAGGAGTGAGAATGGCTGACGCATGTTTTTTTCTTGCGTCAGCATTCTCACTCCTCGCTCCTCACTCCTATTACTGTTTTTCATATACCAGCCCCATCGTAAATCGAAAATCGTTGTTCTGGCGACCGGGTACAATCAGGCTTTCGTAGGCATTGGCGACGGTCGAACGTAGACTGATCACCTTGGTTAATTGAAACTGAACGCTGAGGCTAGCGTTCCAGCGAACATTATATTGTCCTAGAGCGGGTTGGTAAAAAGCTGTATGCGTTATTTTAAACCGGTCGTTATCGAATGAATATTCGCCGAACAGGCGGGCTGAATTTCGAAAGATATTGATGTCAGCCAGTTCAATAAAATCGGTGTATTCCTGCATCACTACGTCGGTGATCGAGATATAGGCTCGCTTTCGGTTCAGGAGTTTATAGCCCATTCCGGCTGCTACTGTCCAGCGATGATTAATTTGTCGCAAATTGCTCCGTTCATAAGAGCCAAAGGCCAGATAATACAGCCGTTTTTCGTGCCGGAATGTCGTTCGAAAATCCCCAAACCATTCCCGTTCGGCCAGGATGCCGCTTTGCTTTCCATAAACAAAGGATGGGCTGCTCGACAGCTTGAAATAGTTACTGAGCTGGTAATCAATGGAGCCTGTTAGTTGCAGTAAGGTTCGATTAACATTGCCGGCTGTAATGGTGCCATCGGCTGTCAGTCGATACCGGAAGATTGGAGCAGGTAGCCTAACCAGCGTGTCTTTGCGTATGGTATCAGTCTTGATTTTTGTTGAATCAGTATTTGTGCTGGTTTTTGTCGTATCAGCTTCCGGTGTCGACGGGCGTAGCGGGTCGGGCTGTTCAACGATCTGGGCATTTACATAGGAACCAGTAAAAAGAAAAACGATCAAAAAGAGCCATAACAGAGCGTATTTCACAGAAAGCAGCATTGGTGAGGTCGCAACTTAGAAAAAAAGAACTTAATTGGCAGTCGACAACGAGTCAATTTATCCTATAGCCCAATCAACTGATCGTACCATGACCCGCTGGGGAATTTTAGGGCCGGGCCGTATTGCCCACAAATTTGTACAGGACCTGCTAACGGTGCCTGATGCCCAACTCTACGCCGTTGCTTCCTCTGACCGACAACGGGCCGCTGAATTTGCCGAAACATATACAATTCCACACGCCTTTGGTTCGTATGAAGAGTTGTTAACCTTGCCTGACTTAGATGTCGTGTATGTAGCAACGCCCCACGTCAAGCACCACGAAAACGTGATGATGTTGCTGAAGGGAGGGGTTGCCGTATTGGGCGAAAAACCCTTTGCGATGGATGGTGAACAGGTTCGGGAAATGGTCGAAACGGCTCGCTCGAAAGGTGTATTTCTCATGGAAGCCCTTTGGAGTCGGTTCATGCCTGGTGTTGTGTTTGCATTGGATCTGGTTAAATCGGGTGCCATAGGGAAAGTGGTATCGGTGAAAGCTGATTTTGGTTTTAAAGCTCCATTCCTACCCGAAAAGCGTCTGTTTAATAAAGCGCTGGGCGGTGGTTCACTGCTCGATATTGGTATTTACCCCTTGTTCTTATCGTATCTGATCTTAGGGAAGCCAACCACGGTTAAGGCATCGGCAACGTTCAGCTCAACGGATGTGGATGTGCAGTGTGGTATGGTTCTGACGTATGCCGACGGACAAGTGGCGTTGCTGGATAGCTGCCTGCTGGCTGCTACAGATTGTGTAGGGATCATTCAGGGCGAAACGGGTCAGATTCGGATTCACAGTCGGTTTCATGAAACGAAGGGCGTTACCCTAAACCGCGAAGATGGCACTACCGAAACATTTCCTTTCGATCGGGATACGCATGGGTATGACTACGAAGCCAAACACGTCATGCATTGCCTGGCTGAAGGAAAAACAGAAAGCCCACTCTGGTCGCTCGATGACAGTCTGAACCTGATGGGATTGCTGGATAGTGTTCGAGCGGAAGCGGGGATTATTTATTAATGAATAATGGAAAATGAATAATGGACATGAACTATGAAGGACGACTGGGAGAACGTACTTACCTTTGTCTATTATTCATTCTTCATTATCCATTATTCATTATTGAATGGATCGCTATGCACAGCGCGGGGTATCCGCCAGTAAAGAAGACGTTCATAACGCCATTGCCCAACTCGATAAGGGCCTTTTCCCCAAAGCTTTCTGCAAAATTGTACCCGACACGCTTGCAGGAGATCCGGATTTCTGTACGATTATGCATGCCGATGGCGCGGGTACGAAGTCCTCACTGGCCTATCTGTATTGGCGCGAAACAGGCGATCTGAGTGTCTGGAAAGGTATTGCGCAGGACGCTGTGGTGATGAATACCGACGACCTTATTTGCGTGGGAGCTACCGGTCCGATGCTGCTTTCGTCGACCATTGGCCGTAACAAAAACCTGATACCGGGTGAAGTCATCGCCGAAATCATCAACGGGACCGAAGAAGTGCTCCAGATGTTGCGGGAACATGGTCTTGAGATTTACAGTACTGGGGGCGAAACGGCCGATGTAGGGGATCTGGTTCGTACCATTATTGTCGATAGTACGGTTATTGCCCGTATGCGACGCGATCAGGTTATTTCTAACGACCACATCCAGTCGGGCGATGTCATTGTGGGATTGGCTTCCTATGGACAGGCAACGTACGAAACTAGTTATAATGGCGGGATGGGGAGCAACGGTCTAACTTCGGCCCGGCATGATGTCCTGGCTCATTATCTGGCTGATACGTACTCTGAGAGTTTTGATCCAGCCGTTGATCGCAGCCTGATTTACAGCGGCTCCAAAAAACTTACTGACACGATCGATATTAAAAATTCTGATTCGCAAGTTGTACAGCCAACTATCGGTCAGCTTATTCTGTCGCCCACGCGTACCTATGCGCCCGTTGCCAGGGTGTTGTTAGATAAACTGCGGACGCAGATTCATGGGATGGTTCATTGCTCGGGTGGGGCGCAGACGAAGGTGCTTCATTTTGTCGATAACCTACATATTATTAAGGATAACCTATTCCCAATTCCTCCTTTATTTCGGTTGATCCAAAGCGAAAGTGGAACGGCCTGGCAGGAAATGTATAAAGTCTTCAATATGGGACACCGGCTGGAGGTATACCTGCCCGAAGCTTACGCTCGGGCAGTGATTGACATTTCGCAATCGTTCGGGATAGATGCACAGGTTATCGGCCATGTTGAAGCCTTTGCAGGCAAGCAGGTGACCATTCGAAGTGAAGTCGGTGAATTTGTTTACTAAGTGACTTATTCCTGTTTTGCGGTCCAATAGGCGAATTCGCTAACTGATCCGCATGCCATGGGAAAAATGTACAGGATTATTGTGTTTGCCGGGTTGCTCATTCATCAAATAGCAATGGCGCAAACGGTACCGTTTGCTGGTACATGGAGTTTTGAAGGGAATGACAATGGAAGCTCGTCAAACCCGCTAGTGGCTGTCTCGTCGGTCAGCTACACAGGCGTCAATAAACTGGCGGTTAATCCCTATACGAGTGGCTATGTAAATCTGGGCGTAAACGTACAGAACTGGTCCACTTCATTATGTAACCAAACCGAATACGTTCAATTTTCTGTCCAACCTCAGGGTACTGCTCACGTTACCTTGACATCGCTTTCATTTGCGTTCGCACACTCTACACAGGGACCTCAGCAGATCTATGTTCGTTCGAGTGCCGATGGGTTTGCGAGTGATATTTACACCAGTTCAATCTCTACATCCTATCAAACGGCTTCAATTACGCTTAGTGGGGCAAACTTTATCAATCAATCATCGGCTATTACGTTTCGTATTTATGCTTGTCAGCCGACCGCTGGTGGAGGGACGCTCAAATTAGATGAAATACAGCTTAATGGCTCGTCCTTGCCCGTTACGCTGCTTTTATTCACGGCTAAGCCTGATGGCGACCGGGTTCAACTGGCCTGGGTAACTACCTCAGAGTATAATGCCGATAAGTTTGTGGTTGAACGGAGCCGTGATTTGGGCGAGTTTGTACGAGTTGGCGAAGTAGCTGCTAAAGGAACTACTTATGAGCGGCAGAACTATGACCTGACCGATAACGATCCGAAACCGGGTGTTAATTACTATCGCTTAAAACAGCTTGATTTGGACGGAACAGTTCATACCTATAAACTTATATCGGCCACGGTCCAATTGAATGAACCAGTTGTCTCGGTGTATCCTAACCCGGCCAGTCCCGACCGGATTCACCTGCGCTTATGGAACGCCGAGGCTGCTACTGTCCGGTTACTAACAGGTATGGGAGAACTGGTTAATGGCCGGTTGGAAAAACAGGAAGGAGAAGCCGATTTCATTGTTGATCAGACATTACCAACCGGACTATATTGGCTAGAAATACAAACCAATGGGCAACGAAAAGTGGTTAAGGTCCTGATACGATAGATAAACAACTTCCCGAAAGTTTTGAACTTTCGGGAAGTTGGAATTTATAAGCTACACCAACTCAGGCTCGGCTTCAACGGCTTTGACTTTAACCTGTGGTGGTAGCAGCTTGTATAGTACTGGCGTTACCACACGTGAAAGTAATGTGCTGGAAATCAGGCCGCCGATGAGTACCCAGGCTAGTGGTGAATAGAGCGGATTGCCTTCAATGGCGAGCGGAATCAATCCCCCGATGGCCGTTAATGAGGTTAGTACGATCGGAACAAAACGAATTTCGCCCGCTTCCTGAATCGCATCGATGAGCGACATACCTTCTTCGCGCAAATGGTTGGTGAAATCGACCAACAGTATGGAGTTTTTGACTTCGATACCGATCAGGGCAATCAGACCGATAACAGCGACGAACGAAAACGGATTCCCTGTAAAATAAAGGGCCAGTACCGCTCCAATCACGCCTAAAGGAATTACCGACAGTACAATCAGCGTGCTTTTGAAGGTGCCAAACTCCAGAACCAGTACGGCAATGAATCCAAAAATGGTGATCAGGATAATGGTGCCTAACCCACCGAATGATTTTTCCCGACTTTCGAGTTCGCCCGCAGCTTTGTAGCTGAAACCGTTCGGGAATTTCATCTTATCCAGTTTCGCCAGTACGTCATTGAACACATTATCGACCAGATAACCTGTTTTTACAAAGCCTGTGATGGTTACGTAACGGTCTTTGTCGTAGTGGCGGATCTGATTCATGCTGCTTTCAAATTCCAGATCGGCAATCTGACGAAGCGGTACGGCCGAACCCGTTAATGTGTTGACGTACAAATCGCTCAAAACGCGTTGATCGGCCACTTTCCCTTTAGGAAGCGTTACGTTGATGGTATAATCGTCGCCGTTGGGTTCTTTGAATGTGCCTACGTTCAAACCTGCAATGGCCAATCGGATGGTACGGTTTACATCGGCAATGGAAATGCCCAATAACCCGGCTTTTTCTTTGTTGATGCGTACTCGTAAATCCGTTTTCTGATTTGAAAGTGGGTTGTTGACGTAAATCAGGCCGGGAGTTTGTTTGAAAGCCGTTTCTACACGTGATGCCATCACTTTCAGTGTATCGAGGTTTTCACCAAACACACGAATAGCTACGGGTGCTTCCTGGTCTGGGCCCTGCTCGAAGTCTTTTACTTCGATTTTGGCATTCGGATAATGCTTGAACCGTTCACGAAGTTTATCGATCAACACCCGTTTTTCGGCCGGTTCGAGATCTACTAACTGCACATAAAACTGGGCGTAGTTGGGCGATTCATTCCGCTGAATAATGTTGTAATAAATTCGCGGTTGACCGCGCCCTACGTTCGTTGTAATATATTTGACATCTGGTTCACGCTTCAACGCACCCTCCACATAACGCGCTACGCGGTCTGTTTCAGATAAGCTGGTACCATCCGGCGTTTCAATGTTAATCAGGAACTGCGGTTTTTCAGAAGCGGGGAACAACGCAAAACCAACGAGTTTGAACATATATAAAGCGCCGGTAAACAACACGCCAGCGATCAGCAGCGTCACAACCGGATGGCGTAAGCCCCAGTGCAATAAGCGACTATACGAACCACTGATCAGCTTTTTCAGCGCCCGCATGAAGATGTTGCCTTCGGGGTTATGCTCTTCTTTCAGAATCCGGCTCGATAAAAACGGAACAATGGTCAGCGAGACAAACAGCGACGCCAGAATCGTGGTGACGACCGCCATTGGCAGCGAACGGATGAAATCGCCGGAAGCTTCGGGCAGAAACAGTAGCGGCAGAAATGCCAGGATCAGAGTCGTGGTACAGCCAATTACGGCCAGCGTAATCTGACTCGTCGCTTTGATGGCGGCTTCCCGTTTGGAATAGCCCTCGCGGAGGTAACGCTCGATGTTCTCGACCACCACAATGGAGTCATCGACCAGAATTCCCAGCGCAACGATAAGCCCAACTATGCTAAGCTGGTTGATACTAAAACCTAATAAGTCGAGACCAGCCAAACCAATTGCCAGTGAGAGGGGAATCGAAATCATCACAACGATAGCTGCCCGGAAACCCAATGGTAATAGGGTGAGTGATACCAATAGAATCGCCAGCCCAAAATCCTGAACAAAATGATCCAGTCGTTTATTAACACTAACCGTCTGGTCGAAATTTTTAACGAGGGTAATATGGGGAGGTAATGTCTTCGCAAAACGGTCGATGGCTGGATTCAACTGTTGACCAACCTTGCCAATGTTTTCTCCAGTTTTCTGCCCGGCCGTGACCAGGACGGCCCGGTGTCCGTTTAATCGGGTGATGTAGGTTTCATCTTCGTAGTTGAAATCAACATCGGCTACATCGCGCAGGTAGATTATTTTCTGCCCATTAGTCGATACAATCGTATTCCGAATTTCGTCCAGCGACTGGTAATCACCCGACGTTTTTACGTTGAATTTCCGGGTACCCGCCTGGATATTTCCGCCGGGGATATTGAGATTTTCGGCCTGCAATGCACCCAGCACCCGATTGACAGCGATACCGTTCTGAGCCATCTTTTCGATATTGAGCGATACCCGAACCACCGATGCCGGGTAACCCCAGTCTTCAGCGTTTTTGAGGCTTTTGATTTTCTCAAACTCCTTTTTCAGCTTGTCGGCATACTCGCCCAGTTCTTTGGATGAAGCTACTTCCGACAGTAATGCAACCTGTACAATGTTTACATCAGTTGGTGAAAACTTCTTAATGTCGATTCGGTAAATATCTGATGGCAATTCGGCTTTTAGCGCATTGACTTCCCGGATCACTTCCTGATACTTCTCGTCAGGATCAACGCCATAATCGTAGTCGAGACGAAACACGGCCAACCCATCGTCCACGTTGGTAATCACGTGGTTCATATTTTCCAGCGAATTGAAACGGGCTTCACCGGGATCTACCACCAGTTTCTCCATATCGAGCGCATCGGTACCTGGATAGATAACGGCTACTGCGAAGCTCGGTGCCGTAAATTCGGGATCTTCACCCCGTGGCATGTTCAGCAGCGAGTTAATGCCAAGTGCAGCAACCCCCAGAAATAATACCAGCATGAACTGCCAGTTTTTGACGGAAAATTCGGAGAGATTCATATGTTTTGCTTTGTGAATCTCTGTGCTATCTCTGCGCAGCTCTGTGTCACAGCTATTACACTGAGTTACACAGAGGCATTGGAGACACACAGAGGGTTATTTTACCACCACATTTGATTCCTCTGTCAGATAGGCTGAGCCTGCTGTTACCACTTGCTGTGCACCCGTCAAACCATTGGTCAGGAGTACTTTATCGCCGTCCAGAAACCCGATTTGTACGGGCGTTTTGCGGACGTGTTTTTTATCATCAGCCAGCAGGTAGACAAAGCCTTCCTTACCATTTCCTTCTACAATCGCTTCGACGGGAACAAGGGAGTAGCTACGGCTTTGGGCAGGTATGAGCGTTACTTTGCTAAACAGACCCGGAGCCAGTTTCACACCACCAGCGTTAATGCGAATCTCCACTTCGTAGAGCTTATTGACTGGGTCGGCAGCCTGAGCCAGCTCGCTAACGGTACCTGTAAACGTTCGGTCGGGATACGCGTCGAGCTTGATGCTGGCTTTGTTGCCGAGTCGGAGCCGTGCCCAGTCTTTGTCGGATACGCCAACCCGTACCACCCAGTCGCTGGGTCGGTTCGATGAAATCAGGTAGATCGGAGCGCCGGGAGATGTTATCTCGCCAGCATTGGCAATTTTACGGGTAACTGTACCATCGACCGTTGAGCGTATCTGAGCATAGTTTCGGTTGAACTGCGCAATGGTCAGGTTTTGCTTCGCCACGTTCTGGCCAGTCGTCGCATTTTGTAGCTGTTCGAGGGTAGCGGCTGTATCGGCATACAAACTTTTTACCCGGCCCAGGTCGCGTTCGGCTTTTTCAGTGGCCAATTGGGCTTGATTGACCTGTGCATTAATTTCGGTCAAATCGAGGGTTGCCAGAAGCTGGCCTTTGCGGACAGTCTGGCCTTCGTCAACATACATTTGGTTGATAATGCCGCCGATTTTGAAGGATAACCGGGCCTCCTGATCAGACGATACTAGACCTGATGCAACAACCGGCTCAGCCCGAACAACGGTACTTACCGGAGCAAGTTTGATGGGAACAATCGTTTCATCGGCCGTTTCAGCTTTTTTAGTTTCGGCTTTAGTGCCGCACGACCATAACGCAACTGCCATTAGGCCGCTTGTCAGAATGGGGAGAGTTTTCATGACTGTACGGGAAAAGCGATAAGTAGTAATGTATTCAAACTTAACAGTAAGCATAAGGGAGAATAAAATTTTGTGTCTAGTTCAGCGAAACGACTGTTTGTAAGGCGTTTAAAAAAGCCCACGTACCGAAAATCGCCAATAGCTCGAATAAGAAAGAGAACAGCTAACAACCAAAGACCATATTGACTTAACCAGTCAGGAACAAGAGAGCTGAGTGTGGTGAACACGCCAGCCTTATTTAGGTAAAGCAACGACATACACCCGAAAATTACCGATACCGATAGTGTCATGAATCGGCCTGGCTGGAAGGCTTTTGTTCCATTTCGCTCGGGTAATGCTGCCCGAAATCCCCACTGACCACCCATTGCCCAGTAGAAGTGAAGTAGGCTGATTAGTAACAAACTTGCCGAATTTACATAAGCTGGTATCATGATTAGATCCATTTTTAGTGTCGGGTAGATTGCTATTGGATAGCTACGGCTCGGTCGAGAGCAGCGCGTTTGACGAGGACATCCATTCGGGCGAGCGAGTGTTGAAGCTGAGCCGTCTGGCGGTCGTTCTGGTAGCGTAGGTATTCAATGAGCAACGACTGGCCATTGCGGTATTTGCTGTCGATAACCCGAAACGTCTGATCGGCATTGAGCATACCACTTTGAGTCGCTGTCAGGCTTTCAGTAGCTGCAGTCAGGTCGTAATAGGCTTGTAGTACCTGCAACTGAATCTGGCGTTGCACTTCGGCGAGTTTGGTTTGCAGGGCGTCGGTCTGGATTTTAGCCTGCTGAATCTTCGAGCGCTTTTCATAGCCCTTAAACAGATCCCATTGCAAACCCACCTGTGCCACCAGATAGGCCTGATTCTGAAACGTATAACCAAATCCCTGAAAACCCGTATTGCCACCGATGTAGACGTTCGGGATTTTGGCATTGGCTTCGTTTAGCTTCACGGCCGTGCGGGCCGCATCCAGCGATCCATTCAATTGAGCCAATTCCTGCCGACCACGTAGGGCCGTTTGCTGTAAATCATTAAGGTTTTCTTTCGACTCGGGTAGGATTTTCGTGAGGGATGAGTCTACGTCGATAGCAGCCGTCAGTTCCCGATTGAGCAGAAAGTTGAAGTACGCTCTGGCCGTTTCGCGGTTTTTCTGTGCTACGGCTAGTTGCTGGTCTATTTTACTAATTTCATAGCGGGCCGATGTTAGCACTTCCTTGGTTGCAACGTTATTGGCAATCAATTTCTCATTCAGCCGCGCCAGTTCATTCAGCACTTTGTTCGAATTTTCGTAAATCCGAATGGCATCCAGTGTTTGCAGATACTGATAATAGGCTGTAGTGATGTTGTAACGTAGCTCGTTTTCAACCACCCGCTTACGAGCTTCCTGAGCCGACACCAATTGTTTCTGAATAAGATAGTTATACTGAATATCTGTGTTGAAAATGGCGTAGCTGATAGTCAGCTTTGTATCGTGGAAATTGTTGGGAGCCAGAAGCTGATTGACATTCTCAATGTTGGTTGGAAACCGATCCGCTCCAATAATTTGATTGAGCGTTTTATAGGCCGGATTGAGCAAATCGCCTACTGGAAACTCCAGCCGTCGTCCGCCAGCTGCCAGCGAATACGTTGGATTGAAGGCCACACGTGGGTAAAACAGCGAACGCGCCTGGTTCAGCGACTCCGTTATGCGGCTAATTTCCAGCGATTCCTGCCGAAGCGCCAAATTGTTGGTCATTCCTTCCCGGATGTAATTTTCCAGAATCGGCGACATACCCGATGGTGCAGGTTGTGCCGAGATGGATAGGGGAAGCAGCAGCGTCAGATAGCGAATGTGTTTCAGTATGAGTATCATAATCGCTTATCAATTAATGAACAGTGTTTAGTGTAAATTCAAAAAAATATCAAAGGCCCGTTCTGAGCGTTTGGCAAAACAGATTAAATGCTTCATCCATAATCAATTCCCGATCGCATTCTGGAAACATGCCCAGCCGCTTACGCAGAAACAGAGCTGTATAGCCGTGTATGCCACTCCAGATCATCATCGATGTAGCCTGTACATCATGCTTTTGGAAAATACCAGCTTCCATACATTCTTCTACGACCCGCATCAGAAGCCCGAAAGCCTGATCGCCCTCAACCCAGTCTTCTTTTTCAAGCTTGTCCATTGGGGCTGTCATGATGAACATCAGATCGAACAACTCAGGGTTTTCGACCGCGAATCGGATATACGTGCGTCCCATTTCCACAAGCTTTTCGAATGGATCGTTGAGCGTAAGAAGGGGCTGGAACTGTTGCACCATTTTCACAAAACCGCGCTGATGCAGTGCAAATAGCAGTTCGTTCTTGTCTTTATAATACAGATAGATAGTAGCCGGGCTATACTCGATTTCATCCGCGATGTTACGGATGCTAACTTTATCATAGCCATTAGCCAGGAACAGTTTTTGGGCACCATCCAAAATCAGCTTCCGCATTTCTTCCCGTTCCCGCTCTTTTCGCTCTACGATACCCATTGATTTGTTAATTAACGATGCAAACTTACTGAACACTGTTTAGTAAACAAGCATTGATCAGAATTTTTTAGCTAAGTTGAGCAAACGGTCGAAAAATTAGCTCAGATAGTCAGGATTATACGGGTACAGTTAAGCGAATTATGGTTGATGGCTTTTTGTCATCCCGACGCAGGAGGGATCTTCGGAGATAACCTTTTATACCATATCCGAAGATCCCTTCTGCGTCGGGATGACAAAAGTTACTACCTTGAATTGATAACGAGATGGTTATGCTGTAGATGGTTCGTAATGAACATGCGTTATTTGACAGGCAAGGCTATAGTAAATTCAGTGAATGCTCCGGATTCCGTTTCTAGACTCAACGTTCCTCCATGACCCTTTGAAATAATGTCGTAGCTAAGCGATAAGCCAAGTCCTGTTCCTTCACCAGTGGGTTTAGTGGTAAAAAAAGGCTGGAAGATTTTCGATCTTACCGACTCAGAAATGCCAGTTCCGTTATCATGTATTCGGATAATTACTTGTTCATGGTCCTGCGAAGTATTTACCGAAACTACTGGCACATAGCCCGGTGTCGATTTACTTTTTTCCTGAACCGCATAGAATGCATTGTTAAATAGATTGACCAGTACCCGGCCAATATCTTCCGAAACCAGATTTATGGTTGGCAGATTGGGAGCAAAGTCAGTAAGTAGCTGTGCATTAAAGGATTTATCTTTCGCCCGAATACCGTGATAAGAAAGACGTAAGTATTCGTCGACGAGCCCATTGACATCGGTAGGCTGTTTTTGCCCTGAACTGGCTCGGCTGTGTTGAAGCATTCCACGAACGATGCTAGCGGCCCGTTTGCCATGATCGCTGATTTTCTGTACGTTCTGGCTAAGATCACTTAATAGCTCCGTTTCCAACTCTTCATCGCGTTGATCGGCAGGCTTTTCCCGTTCTTCATTCAGTTCGTCCACCAATTCGACCGACACTTCGGCGAAGTTGTTCACAAAGTTGAGTGGGTTCTGAATCTCATGAGCGATACCTGCCGTTAGCTCACCCAGCGAAGCCAGTTTTTCCCGCTGAACGAGTTGGGCCTGGGTTGTCTTAAGTTCTTCCAGAGATTGGTTAAGTTCGGCCGTTCGTTTCTGCACCTGCTCTTCCAGCAGTTCGTTCTGACGGGCCAGTAACTGTTGTTTTTCCTGCTCCTGCGCCAGCGTTCGAGCCGACAATTGCTCTACCTCGCGGAGGTTGTCGCCTAAGGCTTTATAAGTACGGGTGTAATCGCGAACCAGCGAAAGCGATAGGCCAACCGGAATACTAAACAATCCCAAAGCGCTGAGCGCAATATCAATCGCCAGCATGTATTCCATGCCGAAATGGATGGCACTATCTAAAATGCCAGCACTCACCGAGAACAGGATCACCAGAAGGTAGCAAAACAGTGCGGCCTTAAGCGAGTTCCAGGGTAAACGAGCGTCGGGGTCTTTGCTTTTACGGCCTCGCCAACTGATTCGGATGTAGTCGATAATAACCAGAACAAACGGAATACCTGCCAATTCTTCCTGAGGATAGCCTATAAACAGATGGTATCCCTGAGCTAGTACTACAATACCCAAAACTGTATAATAAATCCAGGTTCTTTGCAGATGAAGATATTGGTAGACAGCCGTGAGCAACAGGACAAAACCGGCATGGAGGCTTAGATCACTCACCAGATCGGTAGCGGAAATATAGGTAAGTGTACCGATATAATTATCCAGCTCAGACATGACGAAGATCAAGGCAAAAAAAAGCATCGTCCAGGCCAGTGTTCGGTTGATGGGCTGATTTCGGTTGGCGCGGTAGAATAAGAAATGGAGAAGTGCCAGAATAGCAAAAACACCCATAAAGCATCCATCTAGCACAGATGTCCAGTGTGCTTCACCAACCACCGTATTGCCAGCCTCATCGGCACTATAAATCCCAATCTGAAGCGGATCGACGTTGGTGGAGGATTGGATAACAGGGTCCCGGCGAATCTGGTAACGCACGGCCAGCACATGCTGATTGGTATCACGCAACTGAAGAGGGATGAACTGGACGAGCCGCTGAGAACCACCAGAGTCGAATTGGGGCGGTTTCAGGCTAGCCAACAGACGGCCATCTAAATAAACTTCCGAAGCACCGAACTGCTGGATTACGATTTGAAACCGTCGACCAACGGCCTTATGTCGCACAGAGATGACCTGTCGAAACCAGGCTTTGTTGCCAGGCCATAAGTCCTCGTTGAGTTTAGTTGCATCGATATCTGTTATGACTTTCCAATGACGGTCATTATACGCAGAATCGGCCCATTGACGTTCATCACCAGCTTTAAAGCGCCATTTTGATCGCTTTAAGTCATCTTCACCACGGGTAATCCGTACGATACCTTGTCCGAATGCTATATTGGCGGCCAGACAGGCATATATCACCCAAAGTAATCGTCGGTTCATTGGAATAGAAAGAATACCTATACGTTTGTTGAGCTAACGGCTGGAGCAGCTCGTTGGTCGGGTTTACAATACTGAAAAGAAAAGTAAGCCTAAATCTGGAGCAAACTAATCTTTGTAGCCAATTTGTTATCTAAGCATAAAAACATAATCCGTTGAAAACAGGTAAACTAGTTGGTTTGTCCCTATCCTTGCTGCTCATGCTGACAGCTACGTTGGTTGCCTATGCTCAGCCGAAAGGGTATAATATCGGCGATGCCGTAGGTGATTTTCGTCTGAAAAATGTGGACGGTCGAACCGTCTCGCTGGCTGATTACCGTTCTCAAAAAGGAATAATCGTTGTTTTTACCAGCAACCATTGCCCATTTGCGAAAGCGTATGAAGACCGAATCATTGGATTAGATCGAAAATTTGCTCCACAGGGTTACCCCGTGCTGGCCATTATGCCGAATGATCCGGCAGCTTATGACGATGATTCCTTTGATAAGATGAAAACGCGTGCTCAGGAAAAGGGCTATGGATTCGCCTATGTGATCGACGAAACCCAGAATACTGCCCGTGCTTTTGGGGCTGCCCGTACTCCTCAGGTTTATGTCCTGAATCAGAAGGCTGGACAGTTCTATCTGGAGTATGTCGGGACCATCGACGATAACCCACAGGATAGTGCCAGTGTCCAGCGTCGTTACGTTGATGAAGCTGTGAGTAATCTATTACTAGGCAAACCCGTACAGTCGCCCATCACCAAGCCGATCGGTTGCGCCATTAATTGGAAGTAGAGGAAGGAAGAAAAGGAGGAAGGGAATAAAGGAGAGTCGGGTCAGTGAGCCTTTCCTTTACTCCCTTTTCTTCCTTCCTCCTTTTCTCCTCCCTTTCTGGCACATCGTTTGCCAAACTGGTTTGTGAAATCAAACTACACAAACTACTATGAAAAAGTCCGTATTATTATTTACACGAATCAGGCAGGTAGCCGGTACCTTACTGCTGGTGGCATCGTTAGTGCTATTGCAGGCCTGTGGTTCCGACGGTAAAAAAGAGTCTCGTACAGAAGATGCGCTGGAAAAGACAGGCGATGCTATTGAGGCTGATACCAAAGATGCTACCGAAGAAGCAAAAGAGGATCTGAAAGAAGCTGGCGATAAAGCTAAGGATAAATCGGAGGAGATCAGTGCTGATTTTAAGCGGGAACGCGATGAGGCTGTGGCTAAAATGCAGGTTCAGAAAGAAAAATTAGACGCAAAAATTGATGAGTTAAAAGCCAAAGCCGATAAGCAGGGTGATAAAGCGAAAGCAGAAACCGAACGACAAAAAGCCAAGCTGGAAGAAGAACGTAAAGAGCTTTCGGCCGATATCGATAATGCTAAAAATGCTACAGCAGATGCCTGGAAGGACGTAAAAAAAGGCTTTAAGCGAGCAGGGCGCGACATCGGTGATGCCTTCGATAAAGCGGGCGAAAAGCTGAAAAAAGACTAAACGAAGGCAATAAATTTAGATAAAAGGTGCCAACTCACTAAAAAGTTGGCACCTTTTGTGCTTTAAGGTTGTGGAATCCGCTCCTCAGTTTTGAGGATAGATATACAGTTACTACTTGTATTCCAACGAGGAAAATTGTTATTTTGCGGGCTAAATTGTCTGTTAAAAGCGAAATGTCTGTCATTAATAAGATCAGAGAACGTTCAGGGTTAGCCGTCGGTGTGATTGCCGTGAGTCTGATTCTGTTTATTGTGGGTGGTGATTTGCTCGGCGGTCGGAGTTTACTGTTCGGGGGAGACCAACAGAAAGTGGGTGAGATTGCTGGTCAATCAATTGATTATCAGGATTTCAATGCTAAAGTAGACGAGCTGCGGGCGCAGTACGAACAGCAAACAGGTCGTGCCCCAGCCGATCAGGAGATGACCCAAATCCGGGAGCAAGCCTGGAATCAGCTTCTGTTTGAAATTGCCTACCAGAAAGAATTCGATAAGCTCGGTCTGAAAGTATCATCCGAAGAACTCGTCGATATGGTGCAGGGTAACAACATCAGCCCCGCCGTTCGTCAGGCATTTACGAATCCCCAAACGGGTGTTTTCGATAAAAGCTCGATCATCAGCTACCTGAAAGGGCTGAAAAATCTGCCTCCTCAGCAACAGGCTGCCTGGGCTAGCTTCGAGAAAAATCTTAGCTCGGACCGGCTTCGGGAGAAATTCGAAGGACTGATGCGCCTGTCGGTTTACGCTACCACGGCCGAAGCCCAAAAAGAGTACCAGGCTCAGAATACGAAAGCGAATGTGAAGTTCCTGTTTGTACCCTATTACACGATCAATGATACGACCGTGAAAGTGACGGATTCACAACTGGAAGAATACCTTAACAAACATAAGGACGACTACCCTGGTTCGGACAGCCGTTCGATTCAGTACGTAACCTTCTCGGTGGCTCCATCAAAAGAAGACAGCGCTACACTGTATAACGAAATCAAATCGCTGGCTCGTGGCCTGGGCGCTGCGCAGAACGACTCCACATTTGCTCAGCAAAACAGCGATGTTCGGGTTCCGCTTTACATGACGGCAGGCGAAATGCCTGAGCAACTGCGGGCTTCCATCCCAACCTTTGCACCGGGTGGTATCTACGGACCTTTCCGCGAAGGCAATACCTACTTTATTTATAAGTATGGCGGTTCGAAGAAAGATACCAACTTTACGGCCCGTGCCAGCCATATCCTGATTCAGACAAAAGGACTGGCCGATTCAGCGAAAGCGGATGCACGCCGTCGGGCAGAGGGTATCCTGAAGCAAATTCAGGGTGGTGCCAGCTTTGAGGCTTTGGCACAAACCAACAGCCAGGACGGTTCGGCACAGGCCGGTGGCGATCTGGGCTATTTCAAAAACAATGGCCAGATGGTTAAGCCCTTCGAAGCGGCTGTATTTGGCGCTACGTCGGCTGGTTTGATTCCTCGCCTGGTTGAAACCGAATTTGGCTATCACATCATCAAAGTGACGGAGCCTAAATCGAATGTACTGTATCGGGTGGCGGCTATCGGCAAAACCATTGCCCCAAGCCAAACCACGCGTGACGAAGCCCTTCGGAAAGCCGACCAGTTTGCGGCCGATGTGCATACCAAAGCGGATTTTGACGCAAAGATTAAAGAAGACAAATCGCTGGTAATGGCTACGGCCGACCGGATTCCGGAAGGTGCTGCGCAGATCAATGCTCTGACAGGTCAGGAAGTTCGGCAGATTGTTCGGTGGGCGTATAATGACAAAACCGATATTGGTGATGTGTCAGAGCCATTTGAAGTAGGTGATCAGTATGTAATTGCTGTACTGACCAACAAGACCAATAAAGATAAAGTAACTGTCGATGACTATCGGAACGAACTGACCGCTAAAGTTCGGAATGAGTTAAAGGCACAACAGATCATTAGCAAACTCGGTGCTGCCACTGGCGAGTTTGATGCCATTGCTGAGAAGTATGGCTCAGGCGCTCTGGTTGAAACCGCCGATGATATCAATCTGGCAACTGGCTTCCTGCGCAGTGCTGGTGTTGACCCAGTTGCCCTGGGTAAAGCTTTTGGCCTGAAGCCTGGCAAACGTTCGAAGCCATTTGCTGGTGAAGGTGGGGTTCTGGTTATGGAAACAACCTCATTGACTCCTGCTCCGACCGTAGCTGACTACAACATGTATAAAACTCAACTGCAGCAAAATAACACCTCCCGCGTAGGTTTCTACATCAATGAAGCCATTAAGGAAGCCGCTAAAGTTGAAGATCGCCGGGCTAAGTTCTATTAATAGCTGGCATCGATATAAACAAAAAAGCCACCGTTCGGAACGGTGGCTTTTTTATTGCGGTTGACTGTATACCTGTTTAAACATGCATTCAAATACCATTTTTTGTCATGCTGAGGAACGAAGCATATTAAAATATCTCTACTTGAGAGTTAATAAACCCTAAGATGCTTCATTCCTCAGCATGACAAAAGTGCTAATTTGTAATCTCTTTGCAGAGGTCCAAACAACTTCTATACTACCAGGTACGCTTGCTCATCATTTTGTCAAGCTCAGCCCGGCTCATGGTTCCTAATTCGGGGTGTTTACTGAGCCAGGTCAGAAATTCGGTTTTGATTTCATCCGTCCATTGGCTGTCAATTTGACCAGTGGTATACCGCCCCGATTTCACGACTTCGAATCCAAACTGATCTTTACGCACCACAAACTCGCAGGTACTGATCACCTGTTCGGCCATATGCGCTGGTACAAACAAAACGCCTTCCCGTTGCGCAATAACCAGATCGCCCGGCAGGACCATCGCACTCCCAATGCGGATCGGTGTATTTAAGCCCATCAGCACCATTTCTTCCAGAAACGATGGATGAAAGTCGCGCACAAAAGCGTTGAACCCTTTGATATTTTCCAGTTCCTGTAAATCTCTGGCTGCGCCGTGGAATACGACGCCGTTGCCCGTCTTGCTGAAAATGGCGTTTCCTAAGGTAGCGCCCATTAAAGTTCCACCGCCGATTTTGCCAAATGCGTCCGCTACATACACGTCCCCTTTGGTTAGCGTTTCGATTGGCCAGGCATTGGTGTTGCCTTTACGTCCTTGTTTGCTGATTCCGCGTTCTTTGATATTCTTCTCTACATCTGGGCGGCTGGGCATAAACATCGCGGTAACAGCACGACCGACCACTGGTACATCGTTATGAATCAGTTTCCAGCCACCTTCAAACTGGTTTACGTATCCTTCGTTTTTCAGGACGGTCCAGGCATCGTCAATGCCAATATGTTTGGCTCGCTCGATGAGTGCATCAGAGATTTTGGGCCGACCATCAGGAAAACGATCTCCTTTCCACTCAGAGGTTAGAAACAGAAGTTCTTCTTTGGGAAGGGTTTGGGCGAACAGAGCGCTCGAAAGACAACATACAGTGAGAAGCGATAAGACGCTGATAGTACTGAATTTCATTAAATCAACTTTTTAAGTACCAGATAACAGGATGAATGCTGAAACGGTCATCTTCTGCGCAAACGTAGGCTTTACACAGGCGATGACCGTTTTCAGGTAGGTTAGTTAGTGTTATTTATGTCCTTCTTTGGCTAGATAAGCTTCTATGTCTTTTTGTGTAACGGCCAACTTCTTGGGGTATTTGCCAACCCAGGTTCTGAATTCCCCTTTGATTTTGTCCGACCAGTCGCCGTGGATTTCGCCCGAAGGGTACTTGCTCTGCTGAAGCAAATACCGTTCAAATTCGTCGCGCAGAGCAGTCATTTCCGAAGCCGAAACCAGTCCTTCGACCAGATGAGATGGGATAAACACGACGCCATATTCATTCGCAAAGACCACATCACCGGGCAGTACCGTGACTTCGCCAATACGAATAGGCGCATTAATAGACGTAGGAGTCATGTCCTTAATGTAGGAAGGATCGTGCCCTTTTACCCAGGCGTTGAAGCCCGGTGTATCCTTCAACTCCTGCATGTCGCGTATGGAGCCGTAAAAGATGACCCCTTTGCCGGTTTTACCATAAATAGCATTACCCAGACTTGAGCCGATCAGCGTACCATCTTTGATTTTCCCATACCCATCGGCTACGTAGATATCCCCTTTGGTTAAAATGTCGATCGGCCATATGTTGATACCGCCTTTTTGAGAACGGCCTTCAGCCTTTCCCTGGGCACGTACCAGACTATCGAGGTCAGGTCGGGTAGGCATGAATTGCGCCGTTACAACCCGGCCCGTCATGGTTTCGCCCGGTTTCAGAATGACCCAGTTCTTTTCGACCTGATTACGATAGCCTTTGTTGCCCAGGTAACCCCAGATTTGCTCCAGGGTACAATTTTGTAATCGTTCCAGCACAATATCCGGGACTTTCGGACGGCCATCCGCAAAACGTTCGCCTTTCCAGTTGGCGGTTAAGGCCGTAATGTATTCGACCGACGAACCTATTCGCTGGGCCTGGGCCGAAATACCGATTGTAACTATGGCACTTACGGTAAGTAACGTTCTCTTTATCATTGTTTTACGTAGAGCCAACTTCTCCATATGCAAAATGAAAGGTTTAAGATTATTCTATACATAAAAGACACCTTAATAAGTAAATTACTGGCATTGATTCATTTTATAAGTGAATCGCTATAACACCCTGACTTTTTCCCCATGAAAAACATTTTCTCCCGGTTGTCGTCGCCCGGCAACTCGTCTGACCGCCGTGATTTTATCCGAAACGCCGGATTGGGCGGTCTATCGCTTGGCATGATGTTCGACAAGCTTGGTGGCCCGCACGTCGTTGATCAGGAACTGGAGTTTATCACGCAGAAGGTAAATCGTGACTCGAAGCCTGCTGAGTTGAAGATTACTGATATGCGCATTGCCGTGCTACAAGGCGTTCCATTTTCCAGCCCAATCATCCGAATTGATACCAATCAGGGGCTGGTTGGTTGGGGTGAGGTTCGCGACGGAGCCAGCGCAAATTACGCCCTGATGCTCAAAAGCCGACTTTTAGGCAAAAACCCGTGTAACGTCGAGCAGATTTTCAAGCAAATCAAGCAGTTTGGCGGACAGAGCCGGGCAGCTGGTGGCGTTTGTGGCGTTGAAATGGCGCTCTGGGATCTGGCCGGAAAAGCCTACAATGTTCCAGCCTATCAGTTGCTGGGCGGTAAGTACCGGGATTTTATCCGGCTCTATGCCGATACACCCGAAGCGGATACATACGAAGGCTTTGCCCAAAATATGAAGAAGCGTCGGGATCAGGGTTATACGTTCCTGAAAATGGACTTTGGTATCGGTATGCTGGCCGATCAACCCGGTATGCTGGTCAATGCAAACAACTGGAGTGTGAAGCGCCAGTGGAGTGATGCCGAACCCGGCAAATTAGGCAACTATGCCAATACAAAACACCCATTCACCCGGATTCAGGTGACGAAGAAGGGGCTGGACAGACTGGCCGAACACGTCGGAAAAGTGCGTGAAATTGTCGGTTATGATACCCCGCTGGCGGCTGATCACTTCGGCCATTTCGATGTCAACACAGCCATTCAGATAGGCAAAGCCGTTGAACCCTTCCGGCTGGCCTGGCTGGAAGACCTAGTGCCCTGGTTCTATACCGATCAATGGAAACAAATTTCTGACGCCATTGAAACGCCAACCCTAACCGGCGAAGATATTTACCTGAAAGAAGGCTTCAAGAAACTGATCGATGCCCGCGCTGTCGATATGATTCACCCGGATCTGGCTTCGTCAGGCGGTTTGCTGGAAACGAAAAAGATTGGTGACTATGCCGAAGAAGCGGGTATTCCGATGGCCATGCACTTTGCCGGTTCGCCCATTTCGATGATGGCCAACGTACACTGTGCGGCTGCTACCGAAAACTTTGTTGCGCTGGAGCACCACGGTGTCGATGTGGCAGGTTGGGAAGATCTGGTAACGGGTATGAAACCAATCGTGGAGAAAGGTTTCGTGCGTGTGCCTGAGAAACCGGGTCTGGGCGTTGAACTGAATGAAGAAGTCGCTAAAAAATTCCTCAAGAAAGGAGCTACCTGGTTTGCGCCAACCGACTCCTGGAACACCCGCGATTCGGCTGACCGGGAGTGGAGTTAAAAAATGAATAATGGATAATGTACAATGAATAATGGTTTTATAGCGCTCATTATTCATTGTACATTATCCATTATTCATTTTAACAAATCCTCTAGTGCTGTTTTCAGATCAGCGTACTGGTACGAGAAGGTCGTTTCGTCGGCGATTCGTTTGTTGAGTACATAATTACCCCCAATGACCACAATAGCCATTTCACCATAGAGAAGCTTAATTGAGAAAGCAGGGATGTTGGGCAATAGAAGCGGGCGATGCAGCACATCGGCAATGGCGCGTGTTAACGTTTCGTTTGTGACGGGATTCGGGGCTACTGCATTATAGATTCCCTGCCAATTAGTATCGGTTAAGGCTTGTAGGTACATCTGGCACATATCATCCAGATGAATCCAAGGGATGTATTGTTGCCCGGAGCCAATAGGTGCCCCCGCTCCTAAGCGAATGGGTTGAGCCAGCTTAGGTAAAGCCCCGCCTTCGGCTGTCAGCACGACACCGGTTCGTAGAATTACCGTCCGAATACCGAGCGATGCAATCTGCATTTCCGATCGCTCCCAGGCACGCACGACCTGCGCTAAAAAATCTGTTCCGCCTTCGGTGTTTTCCGTTAACGGTCGATCGCCCGTATCACCCCCGTAGAAACCAATGGCCGATGCACCAATGAATGACTTTATGTGGTGATCGTTTTTGGCTAATGCCTTTGCCAGTAAATCCGTCGACTGGGTACGGCTATTCAGAATTTTCTCTTTTCGACTATCTGTCCATCGACCGTCGGCAATGCCTTCGCCAGCCAGATGAATAATGTGATCCGCGGTTCGGATTGCTTCCAAATCTAGCTCCCCCTTTTCGATATCCCATTGATAGACCGTCAGGCCAGGAAGTGATTTAGCAGAATGGCTCAGAAGCGTTACCTGATAGCCCTGCTGTTGTAACAATTGGGTCAGGCGCCGACCGATGGTACCGGTACCTCCCGTGATTAAGACTGTCTGAGGCATACGTTAGTGAATGGAATAATTTATCCACAACCGGATGTTTAACCACACGGTTTAGCGAAATCCTATTTGTTTATAGGTCCCATTCTTTCGGTAGACCTAGTTGCCGGGCGTAATGGGCTGGTGCTGTGTAATGTAGCCAACTGAGGAGCTTATTGATATCATCGGCAAATTCGATGTAATAATCGGGGTCGAGCTTAACGACTTTTTTTAAGACTTGATCGGCTCGTTTGGCAATGTAATCAGCGGCTTTATCGGTACGGGAATTATATTTCTGAAGCAGATGGGCGTTATGCTCATAAAAGGTATTGAGCATGTAAAGCATTAACTCAACTTCTCCGTATTTATCTTTCGTTACCTTCAGATGGCGGCTTATGTAGCCATTTGCCGTCCGCATATCCATCATAAGCCAGGCCGCCGTATCGGCATGAAGTTTAGCCGTTCGGTCGATAAAGTCCCGAATTAGTCCCCGCCGTTCGTCAATCGTTTTACCACCTTCGACCAACTCAAACTGCAGTCGTTCGGTTAGCACAACATCTTTGGCAATCAATCGCAACAGTAATTTATCTTTCTCCGAGCCCGGCATGCGGACAATGGCTTTTTTCAGATCAGGGTCAAGAGCAGGCATAGTTCAATGTTGAATGATAGAATGACTGAATGATTGAATTGATGAATCAACGTAGAATCTCTAAAACTACTTTAATTCACCAATTCAATCATTCAGTCATTCAAAATTTAGACCCCCACCGTATCTCCTTCGTCGGCTTTGATTTTTTCTTCGATGTAGGTGATGATTTCAGCGGCAATGTCGACGCCCGTTGCGGTTTCGATGCCCTCCAGACCGGGTGACGAATTTACTTCCAGTACGAGCGGCCCCCGTTCGGAGGGGAGCATATCGACACCGGCTACTTTCAGGCCCAGCGCACGGGCGGCAGCAATGGCTGTATGCTCTTCATCGGCCGTGAGTTGTACGGATACAGCATTGCCACCCCGATGAAGGTTGGAACGGAATTCACCTTCCAGACCCTGTCGCTTGATAGCTCCCACGACACGATTGCCAACAACAAACGCCCGGATGTCGGACCCTTTGGCTTCTGCAATGAACTCCTGAACCAGCACGTTCTTTTTGAGACCGTAAAAGGCTTCTATCGTTGATTTGGCTGTTTTGATACTCTCGGCCAGTACAACCCCTATGCCCTGCGTACCTTCCAGCAGTTTGATGATCACCGGTGGGCCGCCAACCAGCTTGATAAGTTGGGTAACGTCGCCATTTTTAGGGTGGTTGGCAAACATGGTTTTAGGCAATCCTACACCCGCTTTGGAAAGTACCTGTAAGCTGCGCAGTTTATTGCGGGATCGCATAATGGCCTGCGATTTGCCCGTTGTGAAAACGTTCATCATTTCAAACTGCCGAACAACCGCGCAGCCATAGTCGGTTACGGAGGCTCCAATACGAGGAACTATGGCATCGAACGAGGTTAGTTCGGCCCCCTCATATAAGACCGATGGACGGCCCCCTTCAATCATCATCTGACAGTTCAGATGGTTTATTACACAGCCTTCATGACCTCTTGCCTGTATGGCGTCAAGAAGGCGTTGAGTCGAGTATAAATCGGGCTTGGCCGATAATATAGCAATACGCATAAACGTGAGTAAGTCGATCGTCAGTAGTCGATAGTTGTTAGTCGACGGTCAGTAGTAACTAGTGGTTTTTCAGAGATTAGCGGCTACTGGCCGACAGCTATAGACTGTTGCTTAGCTTGATAAGAGAGGTTTTTTTGCGAGACATCTACGATGAATCGATTTCGAAGTAGTTTTCGACCCAGCAGGACCGGGTTTCTTAGATTCTCCCGGTCGGCAAGGGTAAATTCCGCCCGGATGGTGCGCCCAAATAGAATAATGCGAGTTTTAATAACGTACCGTTTTTCGGCTACGCCAAACGAATTACGAATCATGCGTTGGCTGAACTGGTCGCTATAAAACTCCCGATGGGGCTCTCCAGTTTTGCCAATCAATGAAAACCGCAATTTTGTTTGGGTTCCCGATTTAACCAGGCGAACTTTTTTACAATGTAGCGCCGATGTATAAGCCCCCGTATCAATTTTTGCCTGCACATCCATAAGATCCAGGTCGGGAAAATCGACAAGGTCCGTCGTGCCGATCAGTTTCTTGGGCTTAGACGTGCGAAGCTTCATTCCAGAGTTGTAAAGTTATGAAGTTGTCAGGCTATAAAGTCGAAAATCGAATGGATTGGCATGCTAATCGTTATAACCTGACCGCTTTATAACTTTGTTTTAATTAATCGGCTAAATGTGAGCGACATGTCGAGCATAATCATTTTGGCGCGAGCGTTCCGTTCAAGATGGTAAGCCGCTTCGTTGAGGTCGTTAACAACTCGTTCAATATGACTGGTTGTCAGTATTTTGGCAAAGTTTTTCACAAAAGCCATTTCATTGTCAGGTAGTCGTAATAACTCGGTAGCGCCTTGTTGCCAGAGAAACAGATCGCGGTAAAGCCGGATACTGTATTCCAGCAGGCCTTTCTGCTTTTCCTTGCTAAAACTATCAAACTGATCCGCCTGTTTGACCAGTTCGATCAAATCCTGTCGATAACAGGTACGCATCCATTCGGCAAACCAGTTGTGCTGTTCAACGGAAGCGGTATCCTGCTTGCTGCGCTGTAAGGCTTCGGCCAGATTGCCATCCGCCAGGTAAGCCATGCGCCGGGCGGTGGTTTCGTCGAAGTTCAGATGCTGGCGCAGGTAGGTGGCCACTTCTTCATCCGTAAACGCCCGTATAGCTACCCGCTGCGTTCTCGACAGAATCGTAATGAGCAGTTTATCGGGCTGATTTGTTACCAGCAAAAACAGCGTTTGAGCAGGAGGCTCCTCCAGCACTTTCAGCAACGCATTGGCCGATGAGATATTCATCAGTTCGGGAAGCCAGATCAGCATGATTTTGTAAGCGCCCTCGTAAGCTTTCAGCGATAGCTTCTGCAAAATATTCCGAGCCTCTTCAGCCGAAATATTCCCCTGCTTGTTGTCGGCATTTACGGATTCGAGCCAGTCGGGGAGTGTTCGATAAGGCGAAGCGAGCAGAAATGACCGCCAGTCGGCCAAATACGCTTCAGAAGTTTTTCCCTTGGCCAGATTAGCGACGGGGAACACCATATGAAGGTCAGGATGCACGAGCTTTTGTGTTTTTATGCACGATGCACACCGCCCGCACGAATCGCCTGCCTGCCGGTCTTCGCAGTTCACGTATTGCGCTAAAGCCAGCGCCAGCGCCAGATTGGCACTTCCTTCCGGCCCATCGAACAGTAAGGCATGGGCCAGATGATTCGTCTGTACAGCCCGAAGCAGCAGCTGTTTGGTATCGTCCTGACCAATAATTTCGGAAAATTGCATAACTCAATGAAAAGTACCCCGCCTGGTCAGTCCACTAAAAAGGCTAACGTAGGTTTCTGGGATAGCTCATAGATCAAATTTGGTTGAGCTAGTCAGCGATCGGGTTCGTTCGCGGGCGAAAATTTCTCGCAGAATGGCTTCTTCCTGTTGATCAAAGTCTATATCTCGTCGTTTGAAAGCTTCGGCAGCTACCTGAAGCGCCTTGTCGAGACGGTAGGTTGAGAAGCCGTCGATAGCACCACCCCACGAAAAAGAAGACACATGTTTGGGTTGAAAGCCACTTCCGAATACGTTAGCGCTTACGCCGACTACCGTTCCGGTATTGAACATCGTGCTAATACCGGCTTTGGTAAAATCACCCATCATCAACCCACAGAACATCCGGCCGGTTTCTTCCAGCTTGCCCGTGGCGTAGGAGTGAAGTTTCACATCAGTATAATCATTTTTGAGGTTCGAGTTGTTGACGTTGGCGCCTAGATTGCACCATTCACCGATGACCGAATTCCCCAGAAAACCATCGTGCGCTTTGTTGCTGTAGCCAAAGAAAATGGAGTTACCCACCTCGCCACCTACCTTACAAAATGGTCCGATGGTCGTATTGCTACGCATTTTAGCGCCCCAGTTTACCGTTGAGCCTTCGCCCAGTACAAACGGTCCAATTACCACAGAACCTTCACTGATGGTAGCATCGCGGCCAATGTAGATCGGTCCGCCTTCGGCATTTAAAATAGCCGCCCGAATGGTAGCGCCGGGTTCGACAAAGATATTTTCAGGTGCATAACAGCGGGTAAAGGGATCGGTGATCGGAGCTGACGTTCGGCCAGCGGTCAATCGGGCAAAATCGGCCCGAATTTGATCGCCGTTTTGAACGAAAATATCCCACAGATGGCAGATGATCGTCAGCGGTTCGGCAAATGTCTGAAAATCAAAGTCGTCATTAACGCAGGGAGCAGCAGATAACCTCTTGTCGGTCCGCACAGCCAGTACCAGACCATCCGATGTGATCAGTCCTACGTTAGGCTCCAGCGTTGTAATGGCCTGTTGTAAGGCCTGAGTCGGGCAAATAGCGCCATTAACGTACCAGTTATCATCACCGGCTTTTTGGGGGAATTTACCCTGTAAATAGCTTTCTGTCAGAAAAGACGGCGTTTGTGCCAGCACATCGGTCCACTTCTCGGCCAACGTCTGTATCCCAATCCGAATGCCTGCTACCGGCCTTGTGAAGGTGAATGGCAATAGGGCAGTTCGGATAACCGGGTCGTCGAATAAAATCAGCGTAGTCATTGAATGCATCAATGGATCAGGTGGCAAATATCTAACCTTAATCTGGAAAAAGAGAATACATGAAACAGTACTTTTACCAAAACTATGGCCGCTCCAACGATCGATTCAATTATCCGGCACATCGCCAGTTTGCAGGGCGACGATGGCTTGTTTCCATCAGTTCGCCGGAACGACCAGCTTGGCTACCTTCGACCAGACACGAATGTGTTTTTTACGGCCATTACCGTTTTCACGCTGCAAAATCTTGCCAAAACGGTGTCGTCAGCGAATCAGCAATTGATCGATCAGATTACCAATCGGGCTCGAATGGCCTATCCTGTTTTTCAGAATAAAGACGGATTGAAGACTTATAATTTCTGGCCTACGCGTCCTTCCCGCCATTTTCCTAATGGTTATCTGTTTCGCCGGTTCGAGCATTTTCGCATTCCTGATGATATTGACGATACGGCTATGGTGTACCTGACGACCGAGCTATCTCCCTCACATACGTACTGGTTGAAAGACAAACTTAGTCAACATGCTAATGGCAGTCAGCATCACCAGATTCGAAATACTTACCCTGATTATCGACATCTAAAGGCGTATTCGACCTGGTTCGGCAAAAACATGGGCGTCGATTTCGATGCCTGCGCGCTGAGTAACATACTGTATTGTATCTACCAATACAACTTGCCATTGAACCAGCACGATACTGATTCGCTGCAATATCTGCGGTCAATTGTGGAGTCAGGGCGGTACGTTTCTGAGCCGTTTCAGTGTGCTCCGCATTATGCCCGTACATCGCTGATTATCTATCATATAGCCCGGTTGATGGCGGCTTTCACTATCCCCGAACTGGAATCTATTCGTAAAAGACTAATCGCTGATGCCCAGCAGGAGCTGAAAAAAGCAACTAATCGGGTTGAGCAGTGTGTGCTGGCTACGGCCCTGTACCGATTGGGCGAATCACCCCCAGCTATTTCGCTGGACGGTATCGAAACGGACGTCAAAACCTTCCACTTTTTCATTGCCGGATTACTAACCGCCTACGAACAGCCCTGGCTCCGTCAATTTGCCGACCGACCTATCGTTCAGATGCGCTGGCAATGCGAAGCCCATGGTTGGGCGCTGGTGGGGGAGTATTTAATTTTGAATGAGTGAATGATAGAATGATTGAATAGAAAAGTTTGCGCCATCCTATTCAATCATTCTTTCATTCACTCATTCAACATTAAACTATAGCCCCATGCCTCCGTCTACAAAAATGGTTTGGCCGGTGATGTATCGACCTGCGTTTGAGCAAAGTAGGAGGGCCATACTGGCTATGTCGTCGGGTTGGCCTTCGAAGCCGACGGGGATGGTCATGCGTTGGCTGATCTCATCAGGAATGGGTGGGGTCGGCTCATCGGTTCGTGGCGTTTCGATAACGCCGGGCGAGAGGTTGTTGACCGTAACCCCTTTCTCCGCAAGTTGTAACGCCAGATTTCGAACCGTGTTGGCAATAGCTGCTTTGGTCCCGGCATAGACCATCATGGCTGGGTGAGGTTTTAATTCCTGTACGCTGCCAATGGTCAGAATCCGGCCCCAGCCCCGCTCGATCATGGCGGGCGAAAACCGTTGTATGAGCAAAAGGGTCGATTTCCAGTTGGCATTTACTTGTTTGTCGAAATCGTCTAACGAAGTTTCATTCCAGACTTTAGGAATTTGCACGGATGCATTCGTAACCAGAATGTCGATTGTTCCAACTGCTTGAACTGACTGCCGAAACAGGTTCTCAACCGCATCAGCTTGGCCCAGATCGGCTCCAATCACTTCACATTTAACCCCTAACTGTCGAATTTGCTCTGCTACTTCCTGGGCTTCATCGTCACCTTTTCGGTTGTGTACCAGCACATTTGCCCCAAATTCGGCCAGAGCTAAGGCAATCGCCTTCCCAATACCCTGGCTAGAGCCTGTTACGAGAGCATTTTTGCCTGCTAAGTTGAAAGAGTCCTTTATCATTGTTTAAGGTTGGCTGACGGAAAAGGAATTGATATGCCAGCCAACCTTAAACCTGGAACCTGAAACACTTAATAGGTTCTAAAAATCTTATTAACTGCAACGGATCAATAGGTCTTGGTCATATCGGCCGGGATGGTGATCAGGTAGTCGGCCAGATTCCGATTTTCAGTGGCAGGCTTATCCACATCGGCTAGTTCGACGGACGAGATTGTCATAATTTTCAGATCGGGCTGTTGCTGACGCAAATACCAGACAATACCCTCGAAGTTTTTGGAATGGTAGTCGCCGTTGAAATGCAGAAAGGTTTGCCCTGATTTACGATTTTGTAGAATGAAATGAGCCATGGTTGCATCCTTAATAGCCTGAGCACGGGCAAAATTAGCCGCCATATCCGTAGGCGCTTTGTTGCTAGTCGCTGTCTGCGAAGTGGTAGCTCCACCATGCGATGCATCGCTCATCATATCGATCATACCTTTGTAGCCGGGCAAGGATAGATCAACGGTCAGCGGGAGTGGTGCTATCTGGCGTTTGGCATCAGTTGAAAGTGTATCGAGAGCCGAAAGTCCCTGACGCGATACCAGCCGGGCATAGATGCGGGGGACATTGGTGGCAATAAATGGGATATGCTGTTCTCTGGCAAAATCAGTAATGGGTTTATAGTCGGTATTGAAATTTGGCCAGAGACGAGCTTGTGTGGCTAACTCCTTGGCCGTTGTTTTAGCCTGAATATAATCGGTCAGGGCGGTTTGGTTATCGGTTTCGAACATCTCCGCACCGAGGACTAAAGCTCCTTTTTTGGCGTCCTGCAAATCTTTGGTGAGCTGAAGTTCGAGCCAGTGACAAATCGGATTGTTGTGCAACTCGCCAAACAGAACCACATCGGCCTCGGCGGCCTGATGAACAAGTTTAGCGTAGCTTGTCGCTTTCAGGGCTGGTGTATAGAGTCGATAGGCCGGTTTATCAGGACGAAATGAGAACGCCATCAGGCAAAGAAATAATAAAGTCAGTCGCATGAGCGGTACAATGTAGTTAACCTATCAAAAATTCTGCAATTTTCAGAAAAATTGCAATCAATGGTTTGTCAGGTAACCAATCAGAGCAACAATTCGTTACCTGACAAACCAATTGCCTGATAGCTATCTGAACGTTATTATAAAACGCGGTTGTGACCTCCTCTTACATGAGCCTATTAGAAAACCTACGTCAATTTCCTGCCTTTCAGACTGTTCCTGATGAACAGCTTCAATGGGTAATTGATCATGGCGAAGCCGTACAATTCCCGGAAGAAACGCTGATCTACAAACCGGGCGATACTGTCGATTTCCTTTTCCTGCTTCTGGAAGGACGAATTCGAATTGAATTTGGAGCTGGTGGGTTATCAGACGAGATGATTATTTATGATAAGTATGCTATTGTTGGGCTACTACCATTTTCGAGGATGAAAACCTTTTCGAATCGGCTGGTGGCTGAAAAACAAACGCATATTCTTCGGCTGCATCGAGATCAAATCCGGGCTTTAACGCAGTCATGCTATGAACTCACGGCAGTGATGGTGCATCAAATGACCACACGCGTTCGGGATTTTACGAAGCAGACCCAGCAGAATGAGAAAATGGCTTCACTCGGTCGCTTATCGGCAGGCCTGGCCCACGAACTAAACAATCCTGTAGCGGCCGTTATCCGGTCGGCCGAAACGTTGAAAGCCCATCTTCGGACTAGCTCCGAAGCCTTTAAGGCAATCATGAACCTCAAGCTGACCGACCAGCAGATCGATTCGGTTAATACAATGTTTTTCGGGAAGTTGGATCAGTGGCTGGCTAAAAGTTCAACAAAACCTCTGACCTTACTGGAACGTAGTAATCTTGAAGATGAGTTGACCGATTGGCTCGATGATCATGGCGTTGATGATGCGCTGGATTTAGTCGGTCCTCTGGTTGAATACGGCTTCTCTGTTACGGATCTGGACTGGATTCTGGAGAAAGTTGGCGACGACAATCTGGTCAGTGTAATTAACTGGCTGGTCAATAATTTAGTGACCGAAGATCTGGTGTCGGATATTAGCGAGGCCTCCAAGCGTATTTCAACCCTGGTTGGTTCCATAAAAAACTATACCCACATGGATCGGGGGGCGGGAAAAGAAGAGATTCGGCTTGCCGAAGGGATTCATAGTACACTGACCCTGCTGAATCATAAAGTGAAGAACAAACACATTACGGTCAACCTGAACTTACCCGACAACCTGCCCGTTGTGTGTGGCTGGCCGGGCGAACTGAATCAGGTGTGGACTAATCTGATCGACAATGCCATCGATGCCTTACCCGACGGTGGACAGATCGACATTAGTAGCCAGCTCGACCATCAGGCAAATGGGTTAGACTTCGTGCTTACCAAGGTGATTGATAACGGCAGTGGCATACCTGCCGATATTCAGGATAAAATATTCGAACCATTTTTTACAACTAAAGAAATCGGAAAAGGTACCGGTCTTGGGCTGGATATTGTGCAGGGTATTGTGAAGCATCACAACGGCGCTATCAAAGTCCATTCGGTGCCGGGCCGAACCGAGTTTAGTATTTGTTTACCAGTTCAATGAGTGGATTAGTGATTGAGTGATTGGGCGAATACGAGTTCGCATATAATCATCTCAATCACTCATTCGCTCAATCACTCAATCAATTTATGCGCCTTCCTATCATTTTTTCTATTGACGACGATCCGCAGGTTTTGCAGGCTATTCAGTATGACCTGCGAAAACAGTATCGAAAAAAATACCGTATCCTTTCGACCAATTCGGCTCGCGAAGCGCTGGAAACATTACCCGACCTGAAGAAAAAAGGTGAAGAAGTGGCACTGTTCTTATCGGACCAGCGTATGCCCGACATGACGGGGGTCGAGTTTCTGGCGCAGGCTCGTAAGCTGTTTCCGAGCGCTAAACGTGTGCTGCTCACGGCCTATTCCGATATTGAGGCTGCCATACGGGCCATCAACGAAGTGCAGTTGGATTACTACGTTGCCAAGCCCTGGGACCCTCCTGAGGAAAAACTTTATCCGGTGCTGGACGACCTGCTCGACGATTGGCAATCGGGCTATCGACCTGCTTTCGAAGGGTTGAAACTGGTCGGGTATCAGTTTTCACCCCGATCACATGAATTAAAGGATTTTCTGGCGGGTAATCTGTTCCCCTATCAATGGCTCGACATTGAAGCTGATCCGCAGGCGCAGGTACTACTCGATTTACATGGCCTGACGCGTGATCAACTCCCCGTAGTGGTACTGGAAGATGGAACCGCCTTAGCACGGCCTGCTCTGACTGATGTGGGCGAAAAGCTAGGGTTAAAACCAAAGGCATCTCAAAGCTTATACGATCTGGCCATCATCGGAGCGGGACCGGCGGGTTTGGCCGCAGCCGTATATGGTGGGTCGGAAGGTTTACGAACCATTCTGGTTGATAAACGAGCGCCGGGTGGGCAGGCTGGTACCAGTTCCCGAATTGAAAATTACCTGGGTTTCCCTAATGGACTGAGTGGCTCCGATTTGACCCGACGGGCGATCAGTCAGGCGCAGCGGTTTGGCGTTGAGTTTCTGGCTCCGCAGGAAGTGGTTTCCATCAAGTCGCAGGGGGCACAGTATAAACATATCAAAATGGCAGACGGAAGCGAAGTAGTTGCGCGAGCCATTCTGTTAAGCACGGGCGTATCGTATCATAAGCTGGAAAACGAAAGCCTGGATAAATTCACGGGAGCGGGGGTGTATTATGGTGCTGCAACAACCGAAGCATTCGCCTTCCGGGGCAAGCCCGTTTATATTGTGGGTGGAGGTAATTCGGCGGGGCAGGGAGCCATGTATTTATCCCGAACGGCTTCGGAGGTGGTTATCTGCGTTCGCCGACCCGACCTGACCGAAACCATGTCGCAATACCTGATCGATCAGATTGCCAATACCCCGAATATTCGGGTGATGGGGTGTACAGAGGTAATCGAGGGATTAGGTAACGAGCAACTGGAGTGCCTGGTACTGGAAGATATGAACACGAAGGAGCGGAAAACCGTACCGGCCGCCGGGCTATTCATTTTCATTGGCACCAAGCCGTTTACCGACTGGATCGAAATGAATATCATCAAAGATGATAGAGGCTTTATTGCCACCGGTCGTGACCTGGCCCGTTATGCCGATTTCAAACAGGTCTGGAAGCATGATCGGGAGCCTTACCTGCTCGAAACATGCAGTGCGGGTATCTTTGCGGCCGGTGATGTACGGTCAGGAGCCATGAATCGGGTCGCATCGGCCGTAGGTGAGGGAGCCATGGCTGTTAGTTTCGTTCATAAATATCTGGCGGAAAACTAAGTAACGCGGGCGGAAGCCCGTGGCTGTAACTTAAAAAATCGCGGGTTTCCACCCACGTTACATGTTATGCTCAACCAAACCATCTGTGACCATCTCGAATCATTGACCGAAGTACGTACAGCGCAGGAACATGTCTGCGAAGAGTGCGTTAAAACGGGTAGCTCATGGCTACATCTGCGTACCTGCCAAACCTGTGGCGTTACACTCTGCTGCGATTCATCCCCGAATAAACATGCTACGAAGCATTTTCACCGGAGTGGGCATCCCGTTATTGCCTCGGCCGAACCGGGCGAGCGATGGCTGTGGTGCTTCGTTGACGAGCAAGTAGTTGCCTATTAAATAAAAACGAAACGAGGGCCAGAGCCCTCGTTTCGTTTTTGGTTTATTGCTTGTCCCACCAAACGCGGGTGTCAAGGTTATCGGGCCCCTGACGATTAACCGCTTCGGTTAATTTGGCTAGGTTCACCGAAGTTTCGGAATCAGGATAGGACAGGCGGTTAATGAAGCTCCCTTTGATTTCCTTACCAGGATAGGGGTTAGGGGTTAGCTTCGGATAACCACTGCGCCGGAAGTTGGCAAACGCTTCGGGGCCGTTTAGCAGCGAGGCAATCCAGTACTGAGTGTTGATTTGCTCCAGGCCGGTGGCGGCTACATACGGATTCTGTTGGAGATAAGCCGTAATAGCGGCAGCCGGTACCAGCGAAGTAGCATCGTAATCTCCTAATCGCTGCATATCCGCCGTTACAGCCGCAGTATAATAATCGGCAGCGTTGCCCGTTGTCCAGCCCCGTTGAGCCGCTTCGGCCAGCAGGAGTTGGGTTTGGGCGTAGGTCACCAGGTAGCAGGGTGCATCGAACTTGCCCATCCGGGTGCGATCCAACTGCGAATAGTCGTAAAAACTAACCAGCCCATCGGCTGTAACCCGTGCTGGGATGGTACCATTATCATACCCCATCGGCATGCCGATCTGGACGGCTGGATCTTTGCTGGCCTTAGCGGCTGTCTGTTCAGGACCACTTTTGGCACCTATATAGCGAACCGCAATCGACGCTAACCGTGGGTCGGAAGTCGATTTGAGGTAGTCGACAAAATTCTTGGTCAGGTAAAAATTTGATGCTTCCGTAGATGTCAGCGTGTTACCGACCCCATTTTTGTAGTTCGCATCATTTTTAACAACCGCATTGTCGGCATTCGATTGCATTAAACCACCAGCTACAGCTTTCTGAACGGTCGATTGAGCCAGTGTTGGGTTTATTTTTGACAAACGCATACCAGCCCGCAGCAAGAGCGAATTACCTAGCTTCTTCCATTTAGCAATGTTACCGGCATACATCACCTCACCCGCTTCGGTAGGCTTCGACGCGTCGAGGGCGGCCGAGGCTTCGGTTAGCTCCTTAAGGATGTCGTTGTAAATGCTCTCCTGCGTATCGTATTTGGGCGTGGTGTTTTGCGACAGATACCCAAGTCCGGCATCAGTATACGGTATGTCGCCGTAGGTATCGGTCAGCACCATAAACGAATACGCTTTTATAATACGAACCATGTTGTACAGATTGGTTCGGTTGGCATCCGACTTGGTTTGATTCAGTACATCCACCAGATACCGGATATTGTTCTGGTAGTACTGACGCCATAGACCACCATTGTTACCCGTGGGCCCTCGGTTGTCGATGTTGAAGTTTCCGCCCGAATTGATACCTGAGTTCGGCGTAAATATCTGCTGGACGATGCCTTCTTCAAATATTAACGTAGACCCCGGAAACGCTGTATTGATGATGGCGTTGTTGAACGTAAACGTCGGATTCAGTGAAGTAGCCGCTGTTGGGTTGATGTTCAACTGATCGAACCCTTTGTCGCAACTACTCAAGCCAACCAGTATGGCAATCAGTGGTGTATAGAGAAGTTTCTTTTTCATGATAGAAAAGTTGTTGGCTTTCGCGTTTAGAATTTAACGTTCAGGTTAAAGCCGATACTACGGGTGGTGGGCAAGCCCGTCGATTCCAGACCAATCAGGTTATCGGAGCTGAAACCGAATGACTCAGGATCGATGTTGGGCACCCATTTTTTGATAATAGCTACGTTGTTCGCAATGGCACTCACCCGAATTCCCTTAATAAACAGCGACTTGGGTAAGAAATGCGTAAAGTCGTAGCCGAGGCTGATTTGACGAAGTTTCCAGAAGCCGGCGTCATATACCACCTGCTCGCCCAGGCTCTTCGTCCGACCTACCGAGTAGTAATCCTGTACAAACGCCCGAACACTGTTGGTTTCGCCTTTATCGTTTACGCCGACACCCACCATTTTATTATCGGCTTCACCGCGGCCAACCAGGGTTTCTTTCTGTAAGCCATGCCGGAATGCATTCAGGTTGGTACCCGAAATCATGTTCCCTCCCAGTTTGAAGTCGATCAGGAAGGAGAGGTTGACCCCTTTATAATTGAAGGTGTTTGTGATACCCCCCACATATTTAGGGATAGCCGAGCCAAATGAGATCGGAGTAGCCGTCCGGTTAGGCTGGCCATCGCCACCGTGTATGATACGTCCCTGCGCGTCGCGGGCATATCCATACGTGTATAGCTGGCCAAGGGGCATACCTACTACCTGCCGAAGCTCACCAACATAGATACCGTTACCAACCACAATTGACTCGCCCGGAGTATCAGTCAGGAGCCGGAGCAGTTTGGTTTCGTTGTAGGAGCCATTCAGAATAATATCCCAGGAAAAGTTTTTGGTCTTTACCGGCGATAAGGTAAGCAACATTTCAAGCCCACGGTTCCGGCTTTCCCCACTGTTGATCAGCTTCGTGGTGTAGCCCGATGCATCCGATGCCTGAGCGGCTACGATCTGATCGCTGGTGACTTTGTTGTAATAGGCCATGTCTAAGGCGATTCGGTTGTTCAGGAACTTCAGCTCCAGACCAAATTCCGTTTCGGCTGTGCGGCTTGGGCGAAGTGTAGCGCTGGGGATCGTGCTGGAGGTGATGTTGCCAACGGGTTGCCCTGCGAACGTAGCGGAGTTAATCGAATAGAACAGGTTATTTGAGTAAGGCGATACGTCACCATCGCTACCCACCTCGGCATAAGCAGCCCGAAGTTTACCAAAGTTCAACCAGGATGGTAGGTTCTCGAAGGCCTGCGAGAATACGAAGCTACCCGTGACCGATGGATACAGAATACTGCGGTTGGCAGGAGCCAGCGTTGAGAACCAGTCATTCCGAACCGTTCCGTTCAGATACAGGAAGTCTTTGTACGAAAGTTCAGCAGCCCCATACAACGAATTGACTTTTCGCTCGCTAAGGCCGTAGGTTGGATCTTTCAACCGACCGTTTTGTGGTACATATAATCCACGAATAACGAAATCAGTGACCATGGTGCTGTTCACATCACTCCGCCGATAAAGTTGGTTACCGCCCACCGTAAGGTCGACGCCAATGACACCGAATTTACGATTAGCACCGATCAGAAAGTCGGTGTTCAGTTCGCGGAACCGACGAACTTCCTGCACATACGCACCATTGACATAACCAGCCGGAGCTGCCGCCAGCGAAGCCTGACCGGTTGGGAAGTTATAGTCCTGATCGCGTGACCAGTAATCCTGCCCAACACGACCTTGTACGTACAGCCAATCGGTCACATTATACCGGGCCGATACGTTGCCGAACAGACGATCCCGACGGATATTTTCGAACTTATTGTTCAGGACGAAATACGGGTTGGTTCGGTTCATGAAGCGCGAGTAAATAAACTCATTACCGGTTGCCGGGTTGATCTGATTCGCTTCCAGCACATCCAGCGGCATTGAGTTGGCCAGCGTATAGATGACGGTTGGCGTACTGTTGTCCTGCTGGGCAATCTGGGGTGGGTTCTTGTTGTACTCATTCGAGTAGTTCATCGTTCCCGTTACCGTCAGCCGTGACGACAGGTTATAGCTAAAGCCCAGGTTCAGGGTTTTCCGGTTAAAGGAGTTGTTGGGCGTAATCCCTTTGTTATCTGTATTCGATAAGGAAAGGTTGAAACCACCTTTTTCGCTGCTTGAGGATACGGCAATCGAGTTGGTCCAGGTCGACCCGTCACGATAAAATTTGTTGATCCGGTTGCGAACGGGCTCGTAAGGAACCGTTACACCGCCAAATAGTACCTGAGTTTGACCCGCGAATTTCTCCCCAAAGCTCCACACGCCCGATGTTGGGTTGGGGGCTGTTGGCCGAACGCCATATTCACCCTGCCCGTACTCGTATTGATAATCGGTATAATCGAGTGGACGGTCTGTGGTGAAGTTTGTGTTGTAAGTTACGCCAATGCCCTGGCTGGTTCCTTTGGTTTTGGTCGTGATCAGGATAGCGCCGTCTTTGGCCCGAGAGCCATACAGTGCAGCCGCCGTGCCACCTTTCAGAACGGTCATGCCTTCAATGTCGTCGGGGTTGATGGATGAAAGGCCATCACCACCATCCGAATAGTTACGGTCGCGGCCAGCCACCGAGTTATCGCCCCCCACATTACCATTGTTCTGGCCAAAGTTGGTGTTATCGATGGGTACGCCATTGACAACGATAAGTGGGTTGTTCTGGCCCGAGAAAGACGACTGACCACGAATACGTATTTTACTCGTACCCGCTGCGCCGGTACCTAAGCTCGAAATGTTAACCCCGGCAATTTTACCCTGTAGGGCATTCATGAAGTTAACTGTGCGGTTCGTCGTAATCTGTTCGGGAGCTACGGTCGCTGTGGCATAACCCAGCCGCTTCGATTCTTTCTTGATACCCAGCGCCGTTACGACAACTTCGCCCAGATTCTGTTCGGCTTCCTGAAGTGTAATGGTTAGTTGGGTCTGGTTACCAATGGCCTGTGTTTGTCCGGCAAAACCAATTGCACTGAAAACCAACGTCGCATTGGGGCCGACGTTGAGCGTAAAATTACCACTGCCATCGGTCGTAGTACCTAATTGGGTGTCGCGCACCAGAATGTTTACCCCTGGAATGGGCTGCTGATCTTTGGCCGAGATAACCCGGCCTGTCACCCGGCGATCCTGCGCCTGAGCTACCTGACTCATCAGGAAAGTGGCCCAGAGCAGGAGGCAACAGGTTCTAACTTTCATTAATAAACTGTGTTTCATCAGAATTAGAGAGTTGGTTATAGGTTTGTTATTTGAAAAAGACAAAATATTCTTTCTTAATTCTTAATTAATAAAGGATTAAATTTGATCTATCTACTAGCTTCTTCACAATCATTAAGAAAAAATTTGGAATTAAAGATTTGGTTATTCACCTTTGTCTATCAATAAAGGGGGGTTAAGGCGGGCTAGTGTAAAGGCTACGAATTTACCTTTGACAACCTGTTGATAACCAATAAGCAGTGCATTAAGACAAAGATTATAGGTAAAAGATGTCATTAAGACACTTTTTACTGTTCTCCGTCAAAGAAAGTATTTTTGCTTACTCAATTTATCAGCAAACTTTCCGTTTGCCTTTTTATTAATCGATTTACTATACTAAATATATAGATTAAATAGTAAATCAAAACTGACAGACCCAATGGTACTTACCGAGCAATTAGCATCTTCTCAAATAGCCAATAGCCTGACTGACGATCAGTTTGCATCATTTACCAAAAATGGCTTTCTCCACATCAAAAATTTTGTCAGCCGTGATACGGTGCAGCTTTTTTTACAAGAGTTACAGCGCATAGAAACCAACTGGATCGCGGAGAAAGTAGATAAGATCAATGGAACACCTATTAAGTACGGCCGGGATGAAAACGGGCAGCTTATTGTGCAGCGATTTGCCTTTGCTTCGCTGTTTAGTCCTGTACTGCGGGAGTTTTTGCAAAGCAGCCAGCTACAGGCGCTGACCGTGCTGTTGCAGCCGTATGACGGGCGTATCAATGAGGAGGAAAAAGACGGCCTGGTTGTTAACCATTACGTGCGTACGCCTGAGAGCAATTTTTCGCGGATGGGCTGGCACACCGATAGCCCGCGCGATTTGTTCCTGGGCCATCGGATTCGGCCTATGCTGAACGTAGGTCTCCACTTAGACGATTGTCCCAGAAGCAATGGTGGCTTACGGGTTTTGCCGGGCACCCATCGGCAAAATACCCTGATGACCTTGTTCCGAAAACGGCAGTTTATCGACCACCGACCCGACCGGCGGGAAGTTGGGTTTGATATTGAAGCCGGTGATCTGACGATTCATAACGGAAGTCTCTGGCACCGGGTCGAACAGTCGCCGAAGCTGGGCGCAGAAAGCCGTCGCCGGGTTATGTACATTCCGATCATTACGGGCGAATATCAGCCGAAACATGCTGCCAGTAAAACACCCTTTTATCACATTCTTGGCTCAAAAATCCTGAAATAATTTAGTCGATGTATAAAGAAATAATTGACTGATTGCTGACGATTAACGATTTTAACCATGAATTGGCTCGCGTTTGCTGTTCCGCTATTTCTGTTTTTTATGGGTCTGGAATACCTCGTATCAAAGATTCAGAAAAAGGCTTATTTCCGGTTCAACAATTCGGTGGCTAACCTGAGTGTAGGGATTGCCGAACGATTGCTCGACAGCTTTACGGTTGGGTTATTCTACTTTGCGTATGATTACCTGCATCGCCACTACGCACTCTTCGACATTCGGGCCACTGCCTGGACCTGGGTAGGACTATTGATCGTAACGGATTTTGTCTGGTATTGGTACCATCGGCTGGCGCATGAGCTCAACCTATTTTGGGCGGTGCATGTGGTTCATCATCAGAGCGACGATTTCAATTATACCGTTTCGGCCCGGATTACGGTATTTCAGGCCATTGTGCGCACGGGTTTCTGGTCTGTCCTGCCGATTATTGGCTTTCCAGCCGAGATGATCACGACCATTTTGCTGGTGCATGGCTTATATCCGTTTTTCATTCATACCCGTACCATTGGTAAATTGGGCTGGCTCGAATATGTGTTCGTAACGCCCTCGCATCATCGTGTTCATCACGCCAGTAATCCTGAATATCTTGACAAGAACTATGGCGATGTGCTGATTATCTGGGATAAACTCTTTGGTACGTTCATTGAAGAGAAAGCGGAGCCGATTTATGGGCTGACCAAGCCGCTGGATAGTCATAGTTTTTTGTGGCAGCATTTTCATGGCCTGCTCGAAGTGCTCGTGTCGGCTTATCGGGCAACAGGCTGGTCGTCAAAACGCCTTATCCTGTTTGGACGGCCCGATGTGATTGATCCAGGTATTCGGGCCGAGCTGGAAGAACGGTTTCTGTCGGCCAATGCGGCTGGGCGCTCGGCAGCGCATCACAAAAGTCGGCGGTTTCGCGGGTACGTAGTCGGGCAACTGGCTGGCACACTGGGCATTTTGTTTGCTTTCCTACTGCTTGAAGCCTATGTGTTGGGTTACCTTCAGTTTCTGATCGCCTTATTTATCCTACTAACCTTAATCAATTGTGGGGCACTGCTTGAACAGCGGCAGTGGGTTCTTTACCTCGAAATTGGTCGTGTCGCCATACTCTGGCTGGGGTTATACGCCGTATTGGGTTACCCAATGCTGATTGTGCTGGCCTACATTGGCGCCCTGTCGCTATGGGCTTATTTTTCTCTGGTTCAAAAACGATACCTGCGGCTGGTGTATGGATAATAATCCAGTCCTAAACGGAACGTACTCAACATACAGAACACATTATCTTCCTGTAAAAAACAACGACAGCTATGACACTTGAATTTGAAAACGAATTAGGCCATATCCGTAGCGTAACCAGCGCGCTTAACCGCCCGCGAGCAGAGCGCAAGAAACCCTTATTAACGGGCGAACTGGCTCCATTCTTTAGTCTGGCTGGGGCCGCCAGCGATTGGCGTGTTTCGGTATTTGGTCAAAAGCCGGCCGATCAGGCAACGTCGGTACTGGATTTTATTAGTACGCGTCCGTTGGTTGTTAGCTTTTATTGCCCTTGCTGGGGGCGGTATGCCAAACCGTATCTCGAATCGCTGGTTCGATTGCATCAGCGCCTGTTGAGCGAAGATGCCGAATTGGTAGTATTTTCAAATGAATCCCCTAAAGTGCTGGCCCGTCAGGTGCCCGATCTGGATTTTCGGGTAGCCTACGATGCCGAATCGGCCGTGGCACAGCGGTTTGGTGTATATAGTGAAGATGATCCGGTTTGGGAGCGGATATCGGGTATTTCGGAAGAAGCATTTACACCTGCCTTATATGTCATTGACCCCGATCGGCGGATTGCCTACCATTTTCTGGATACTGATTTCGACCAGATACTTAATCAGGAAGAGATTGCCCGTGTTGTTCGTACATTAAATGATGCTTACTATGAAACGTATTGAACGGTACGGCGACCATTACTAGTCAGATCGATTGTATGCATACTGGACAAGACCACGAGGGGGCTGCTTTCTTTCATCAACTTCCGTATGAAGACCAGCTCAATACCGTCTGGCGTCAGGGAAAATTACTGGAAGCTCGTCGAATACCCGGCTTTTGGCTGCATTTATATGCAGTCAATGCGTTTTTTGTCGAAATGTGGGTTTGTCAACGTCGGTATGATGTCGAATTAGTGCGTGTTCTGGCGAATACAAATGAATTAGAACCGTATATTGACAAGATTTCGTTAACAGATCTGCTCTCCTGCTGACCGATTCGTTTGTATGCATCCATCTATTGCAACCCGTTTGACCTCAAAACTTCCCAACGTTGGCACCACGATTTTTACGGTCATGTCGAAACTGGCTTCCGAAGTGGGAGCTATCAATTTGTCACAGGGATTTCCGGGCTTCGACTGTTCTCCTGAGTTAGTAGGGCTGGTAGAAACCTACATGCGGAAAGGATTCAATCAGTATGCGCCTATGACAGGCGTTCCGGCATTACGGGAAGCACTGGCTCAGAAAACCTTCGAGCAATATGGGGTAGCCTATGATCCAGACACCGAAATTACGGTTACGTCGGGGGCTACTGAAGCCATTTTTGCCGCTATTGCTTCCGTCGTTCGGTTGGGCGATGAGGTGATTGTGCTGGAGCCTGCCTACGATAGCTACGTACCCGCCATTGAACTGAATGGTGGCGTTCCCGTATACGTGACACTTACTCCTCCCGACTATTCGATTGACTGGGGAGCCGTTCGGCAGAAGATTACGACTAAAACCCGGATGATTCTGGTCAATACCCCGCATAACCCCACTGGCTATACCTGGACGGCGGATGACCTGGCTCAACTGGCCGACCTGATTCGAGACCGCGACATCTGGGTAATGAGTGATGAAGTCTATGAACACATCCTGTTTGATGGCCGGAAGCACCAGTCGCTGATGACACATCCTGAACTACAGGAACGAACCTTTGTGGTGGGCTCGTTTGGGAAAACTTTTCACATCACGGGCTGGAAAATTGGGTATTGCCTGGCACCGGCTGAGTTGACTACCGAGTTCAGGAAGATTCACCAGTATCTGACCTTTAGTACGGTTACGCCGATCCAATATGCGCTGGCCGATTATTTGGAAAATCCAGCTCATTATCAGCAACTACCCGATTTCTACCAACGAAAGCGCGACTTATTTCTGCAAGGATTGCAAGGTTCCCGATTTACCTTTAAACCTGCCGAGGGAAGCTTTTTTCAGACGGTTTCGTACAAGTCTATCACCGATGAATCGGATTATGAACTGGCTATTCGCTTAACGAAGGAAATTCGGGTGGCGTCAATTCCTATTTCGGTGTTTTATCATCAGAAAAACGACTATAAAATGCTTCGATTCTGCTTTGCTAAAGACGACGCTATTCTTCAGGAGGCCGCCGAGCGGTTACGTCGATTATAACGGGGAACAAACTTTAATCCGAATGGACCTATGCCCAGAATCACGCCTTTACCGTCTACAGAAACGCCCCCCGATGTTCAGGAAGCCTTTGAGGAGCACGTTCGCGATTATCCGGGTAGTCGCATTACGAACATGAAAGCCACGCTGGGGCGATCGTTACTGGCGTTTCAGGTATATATGCAATGGTACCCGCTCTATGAAGAGGTCAAGAAAATTCTTGGGCATCGATTGGCCTACCTCTATGCTCATGCTATTTCCGAGGGTTCAAACTGCCCATTGTGTACAACGTTTTTTCGTCGAATCATTATCGATAATGGGGAACAACCCGAAAACCTGACCTTGACGGATCATGAACAGGCCGTGATCAATTTTGGCAGTGCAATCGCGCAGCATAAAGGGGAAATCGCCGATGAACTTTACGCTCCTATGGGTGAGAATTATGACGAGACTCAACTGGTAGTGCTGGTCGCATTTGCGGGGCAGATGATTGCTACAAACGTATTTAACAACGTGCTGGACGTGAACATCGACGAATATCTATACCCGTATCTTCCGTTAACCGGACCTGTTCACGCACAATCCTGATGGCAGATTTTCATTCTAAAGTAGCGTTTATTACCGGAGCCGCTCACGGGCAGGGTAGAGCTGTTGCGCTGGCACTGGCGAGCGAAGGGGCCAGTATTGTAGCATTTGATCTGGCTAAACCCATGACGTATCCGGGTTATGCACTCGGTTCCGAAAGTGAACTCGATAGCCTGAAACGGGAGATAGAATCCTTTGGCTCTCAATGCCTGACCGCTCAGGGCGACGTTCGACGCGATGAAGATATTGTTCAGGCTGTCGATGCTGCTGTCGCGCGCTTTGGCCGTATCGATATTCTGTTCAACAACGCAGGCATCTGTGCGTATGGACTGGCCCATGAGTTGCCGGAAGAGGAGTGGGATGCCATGCTCGACATTAACCTGAAAGGAGCCTGGCTGGTTGCCCGACGGATTATACCAGTGATGATTCGGCAAAAGTCAGGCGTTATTATCAACAACTCCTCGATTGCAGGCTTACGCGGAATGAATCGGCTGAGCCATTATGCCGCATCTAAATGGGGATTGGTAGGGCTGACCAAATCGTGGGCTATTGAACTGGCTCCGCACAACATCCGGGTGAACTCCATTCATCCTACGGGTGTAAACACGCCTATGAACGACGGACTGGCTGAACTGGAAGGCACTACGACGCAGGAAATTGCCGAACGTTCGGCGGGTAACTTACTACCTGTGCCCTGGGTAGAACCAGAAGATGTATCGGCGATGGTACTCTATCTGGCCTCCGACAAAGCTCGTTATGTGACAGGGGCTCAGTTTGTGCTCGATGCCGGATTATTGACTCGATAATAGTTCGTTCTGAAGATGGGTAAAGGATGAATCTCAATCGTAGATAGTAGCCTTTAAACAAACAACCAGCGAAAGCGGTTATTACTCAACGAATTTAAAGCAGGGCTTCAGTACCTTAATACAAGAACGTTATGAAAACGAAAGTGCTTTTATCAATTGCGCTTTGCGCGGCCTTAACAACCGGCGCGTTAGCACAGGATGATCAGGCTGCCGTTCGCGCAGCACGCAAAGAGAAAACCAAAGAAGACGTAAAACGCGTTGGCAATAAAGTTGAAAACGGTGTTGCTGACGGGGCACATGCCGTTGGGACGGCTGGCAGAGCCACTGGAAAAGCTGTCGGCAAAGCCGGAAAAGCGACAGGCAGAGCTGTGACCACCGGGGCAAAAGCCACCGGACGCGCGGTTACCAAAGCGACTAAAGCTACAGGAAGGGCCATTAGTGGTGAAGCGAAAAAAATAGACAACTAGCCATCGTTGCCGATACGCAACAGGTTGGAGCGGTAGCTTTTTTATAAGGCTACCGCTTTTCTTTTGAACGTATCACCAGACATACATTAAATGCCATAAAGCGCAAACAAATGAATGGGTGGTCGGTTGTTTATATTCAACAAAACATACTTAACGAATATGGCAAGCAAATCCACAACCGATCAGCAAAGTGCTTTGACGGAGCTGTTCCAGGATGAATTAAAAGATATTTATTGGGCCGAGAAGCACCTGGTAAAAAATCTACCCAAGTTAGCCAAGGGAGCTACCTCTCCTGAACTTAAAACCGCTTTTGAAAAGCACTTAGCCGAAACCGAAGGGCATGTGACCCGGTTAGAACAAGTCTTTGCCGCTATTGGCGAAGAACCCAGTGCGAAAAAATGCCAGGCGATGGATGGACTAGTTAAAGAGGCTAAAGAACTTCTGGAAGATACTGACGAAGGTACTTTAACCCGTGATGCCGCCTTAATCTCAGCAGCTCAGAAAGTTGAGCATTACGAGATTGCTTCTTATGGAACGCTGAAAACGATGGCTGGGGTTTTAGGCTTTACCAAAGCGGTTAGCCTGCTGGATCAGACCCTGAGTGAAGAAAAGAAAACCGACGAGTTGCTTACCCAGATTGCTGAAAACTCAGTCAATGAGTTGGCTAGTAGCGAATCGGCATAAGGTCGTTCATAGTCATTTCTGAAACGAAGGTGGTAGAATCATATCGGTGATTCTACCACCTTTTTTATTGTCATCCTCAAATTCTGACCACTCATCCAATTCGGCAACCGTTCCGGTAGTTTGTAATGCATAGTACCATCTAGTACCTATAACTTTGGTGCAACAAATCGGGAAAGAAACCCGACCTGCTTCGAACATAACACAAACAACATAATACAATGAAAACGCTCATCAAATCCTTCGCTTTAGCTCTTTCTCTGGGTATCGTTACATCGGCTGCTACATTTGCTGAAACTAACCCAGGTACTAACTCAGCCAAAACCGCTTCGTACCAATCGGCTGTTTATACGACCAACAGTGGTAAAATCAGCATTGCTCTTGATAAACAAAAAGGCAGCACAGCCGATATTAAATTGAAAAATGATAACGGCGATGTGCTGTACAGCTATCACCTTGGCAAAAACGAAAATACGTATCGGAGCCGACTAAGTGTGAGTGAACTGCCCGACGGCGTTTACCAGGTTGAAATCTCGAATGGCGCTGAGGTCACAAAACATACCGTAACCGTTTCGACACAACAGCCTACCACGATCAATCGCGTTATCTCGCTAAAGTAACTCTCACCCATCACTTACAATCAAAAGCCGCTCTGGATAAGTCTGGGGCGGCTTTTTCGTGTTGTAGGCCTTTATGGCAAAGGCTATTCCCATCCTCACCCGGTCGCACAGACCCGCAAAGAGCGTCGGGCAGGTGTCTGGACTGATCAATTTCAGTTGAGTTTATGATTAAAGTTATATGAGCACTACCCCATCTAAGGGAATATTTGTACTCTGTCCTACAATAAGTATAAATACTCCTATAATGGTATTCTTCAACTGATTTATCACCAGATAACGTTTTTTGAACTATTCAAACAGAGTATTAAGTCAGTTGGCTGAGGTTTTCTGGCCAATCAATTCTCTGTATTTATTAACCTCACTGTATGGAGTACTCTCAGTTGCTTGCCCGTCAAATTAACCGCTATCTACCTCAGGAGCTTCAGCAGCTGCCCGAACTAACGAAATTCCTGGAGGCCGTTCAGCAGTCGTACTTGGCTTACGAACGGGATCGTGAACTAACCGAACGGGCCTTTGCCATTAGTGAAAAGGAATATATTGAGTTACACGCCCGATTAAAACGTGAGCTGGAAGTTAAAAAGCTCTCCGTTCAAAAGCTGGAAGAAGCTGTAAGCGCGATCAGTGGATCGGAAATTCAGACGGACTCCAACGATCTATTGTCAATAGCCCGGTTGCTACATCAGCAAATCAACAAACGGAAAAATGCCGAAAAGATCTTCACCTCTCTGATTACCAATATGGAGAATGGGGTCCTGGTAGAAGATGAAAACCGGGCCGTTGTCTTTACCAATCAGGTTTTTTGCGATTTATTCACCATACCTGTATCGCCCGAGTCGCTGCAAGGTGTTGACTGTACCAATGCGGCCGAAGCGTCTAAAAACCTATTCAAAGACCCCGATCGGTTTGTGCGTCGAATCGATACCATTCTGGCTGAAAAAAAGCTGGTTCGGGGCGAAATTCTGGAACTGGCGGATGGTAGTATATACCAACGGGATTATATCCCCATATTCCTTGACGAAAATTACAAAGGACATCTCTGGAGTTATACCAATATAACTGAACAAAAGAAGAGTCGGGATGCTCTTGAGCAGAGTGAGTTGAAGAGTCGGCTGATTATGAGTGGGGCTCTGGATGCTATAATTACTATTGACATTGAAGGGGTTATAACGTTCTGGAACCCACAGGCCGAAAAAATATTTGGGTGGACAACCCAGGAGGTACTCGGCAAGAAATTAGCCGATCTTATTATTCCGACTATCCATCGGAGTAGCCACGAGCGGGGTTTGCAAGACTATATAAAAACGAGGAGGGGTAATGTGTTGGGCAAACAACTGGAACTCGCGGCCATAAATCGTAGTCAGAAAACCTTCCCCATCGAGTTATATATCATTCCCTTGAAACAGGGGGAAGATGAATTCTTCTGTTCGTTTATCCGGGACATATCTGAACGTAAGAAAAATGAATTCGAACTGGAAAAACTATCGCTCGTGGCCAGTGCCAACAAAAACGGCATAATCTTCGTCGACCTCAGCAATACAATTTTCTGGTCGAATGAGGGCTTTCAAAAGCTTACTCAATACAATGTTGATCAAGTCGCAGGTAGGTCACTGTTTGAGTTGTGCCAGGGGCATCATACGGATGTCACGAACCAGGCTGTCATGGACAACGCGTTTAAAAACGGCGAAAGCTTTATCCTTGAAGGTATTTATTACAGGCAGGATAAAAGCTGGTTCTGGGCGCGCATAAGTGGCCAGCCCGTAACCGATAAACAGCAGACGATCACGCATTATTTTTTAATGGTGGAAGATATTTCCCAGGAAAAAACTGTGCAGCGGCAGCTTAAAGAATATGAAGAAAAGTTGCGGATGGCGTTAACAAACGTTGGCGATAATTATTGGGAGCATGACTTTCGTACCCATAAAACCTACTTTTCCAATCCAACGAATAAGTTATTAGGCTTTTCAATCGACCAGTCAACCGATCTTGCCAGTTTATGGTGGCGTCAGGTTCATCCGGCCGATCGATTCATTTTGGAGGAGAATGACCAAAAGTATAGAGCTGGTTTGCTCATTCAGCATTCAGTTGAATACCGGGTCGTCCATAAAGACGGATCTATTTATTGGGTACTCGATCGGGGAATGGTAACCGAGCAGGATGCCGCCGGAAAACCGTTAAAAATTATTGGCACTCATATTGACATCACCCGTCAGAAAGAAATGGAGATCGCTCTCAAACGGGCGAAAGAAATTGCCGAAGAATCGACCCGCTCGAAAGAGCTGTTTCTGGCCAATATGAGCCATGAAATCAGAACACCCATGAACGCCATTATGGGTATGAGCAATCAACTGAGAAAAAGCGCATTGACCGAGCAGCAACTGTTCTATCTGAATACGATTCAGGCGGCTTCCGATAATCTCCTGGTCATTATTGATGATATCCTCGATCTATCTAAAATTGAAGCCGGTAAACTGACCATCGAACAGATTGGCTTTGAACCTCAGCAGGTTGTAAAAAAGGTGATGCAAATAATGAATCACCGGGCCGAAGAAAAAGGGCTGTTATTTACGAACTCATTTTTCGATGCCCGAATTGCGCCCGTTCTGATAGGCGACCCCTACCGGCTAACACAAATATTTCTTAACCTGATATCGAATGCGATCAAGTTTACAGATAAAGGTAAGGTCGATATAAGCTGTCAGGTTGTTGATGAAGAAGCTACTCAGCAAACCATTCGAGCGACGGTACAGGACACGGGTGTTGGTATGGATGAAGAGTTTGTCCAAACGATTTTCCAAACCTTTACCCAGGAAGATGCTTCCATCACCCGCCGGTTCGGAGGAACAGGGCTTGGCATGAGTATCTGTAAAAATCTGGTTGAGTTAATGGGCGGACAGATACAGGTAGACAGCCAAAAAGAAGCAGGTACCTGTGTGACATTTACGATTCCCTTCCGTAAAGGCGAATCCTGGCATTTACCGCAAAAACAGCAGGAACAAATAAATACTGATCTGCTGGCGGGAAGTCAGATTCTGGTGGTGGATGATAACGAAATGAACCGGTTGGTGGCAGCTACCATACTCAAGAATTATGGAGCGGTAATAGGGGAGGCACGGCAAGGGAAAGAAGCGATTGAAAAGCTCGAACAGCAGCCTTACAACCTCGTGCTGATGGATGTTCAGATGCCGGTTATGGATGGTTTGGAAGCTACCCGCGAGATTCGGTCAACCTTGAAATACCAATTACCGATTATTGCCTTGACAGCCCTGGCCGTACCGGGCGACCGGGAAAAGTTTCTGAAAGCTGGCATGAACGATTATCTGGCCAAACCGTTCGATGAGTCAAGTCTGCTTACGGTCGTAACAAAATGGTTAGGGAAAGACGAGTACATTCCGATCCTCCCTGCCAAAACTGAAAAGCAGGATAGCCTATTTGACCTGACGGAACTACGATCTATTGCGCAGGGCGATGAAGAGTTTGTTTCGGAAATGGTTACCATGTTTATTGATCTGGCACCTGCGGGGTTAAACGAGATTAAAACGGCCTATCAGGCAAACGACTTCAAAAAAGTTGGTCAGGTCGCCCACCGGCTTCACCCTTCGGTTGCCACACTTGGTATCCATTCGCTAACTGATGTGCTGAAAGACATGGATAAAAACGCCGAAACCTACCAGGCTTCCCAGCAGCTAGAGAACTTAATTTCAAAACTGGACGAAGTGATTACGGAGGTGGTGAGTCAATTAGTAACACATGTTAACTTGCGTTCGTAAGTGATTCAAGCAGCTCGTACTTTGACTAACACAAAGGCACTTATTTAACTATTTTAAAGCCTGTTCAATTGCATTGGGTAGTTCAGCCTCTGCAATTTTTTCGCTTGTTTTACTATTCGTGGTACCAGATTGAATATAACGCAAATAGCCTGCTCGGTCAACTACGATGTGGTAAGGGTAGCCAACTGCATCTAAAGTGTTAAACAACGATTGAGCCTGGGGCAAAATCGTGTACATAAAGTTCTGTTTAGACAAGACCTTATCTCTTTGGGTTAATGATTCAGGGGCTAATGCTAAAAAAACGACTCCTTGACCAGCATATCGATTTACCAAGGCATTTAGTTGAGGGATTTCTTCAAGGCAAGGGATGCAGGTTGTTGACCAAAGATTTAACACAGCCACTTTACCCGCTATCGAAGCATTATCATAAATGCGACCAGTAGTATCCTGAAAGGAAAATGTTGGCAACCTTTTATCAAGCCAGTTTCGTTTCACAGAAGCCACGGACGTAATGACCATAACATTAAAGGTGGTCTGAATTTCGTTGGTTACTTCCTTTGACTTAGTCAGGCTTATGACTTTATCAGGGTCTTTGACCAAGATTCGTGAGAGGCTATCGAACTGTAATTGTGTGTATCGTCGTTCTGTTTCTCCATCAATATAAACTCTATACTTTTGAGCCTGACAATTCAGGCTTGTTAATATCCATACGGCTAAAATGCCTATAATTACCCTGCGTCTCGACACGTTCATATGAATTAGAGAAAATCAGATACCAATATTTTTCGATTCAATTTGATAGAAGCAAGCGTTATTGCATTTGCTGGTTTGTTACTTTTCTAATAGATGTGACACCATCCTTAATTGCATATTTCTTGCTTTAATTTCTTTACATACTTCGTACTTATGGAACAGGAAGGGACGTAGGCTACTGGGACAGAAGTAGTAGTCGCTAAACCTGTTCCAGTAGCCTACCGTAACTGTGTCAATTACTTCTGGCTCATCTTAACGGGCTACTACCTGATAGCACAACACGCAGAAGCCGCTCCAAACTTATCTGGAGCGGCTTTTTAAGCTGGTATAAATAAGTTTGGACTGATCAGAATATGCCCGGTCGTCCGACAAGCAAGCGGCTAATTGGCCGGTAATCAGTAAATTCGATGTGGGGTGCTACATAGCCGGGTTTGATGGGTTCCTCTTTGACCAGATCAGTGCTGAGGTATTTTTTATTACTGTCACAGAGGATCGTAACCACCCGTGCTTCGGGACCCATTTCGGTTTGCAGATTGATAGCGCCAATCAAGTTTGCACCCGACGAAATACCAACGGCTACGCCCAATTGTAAGGCTAGTTTCTGCGCCACCAGAATCGAATCACCGTCGCTGGCCTGCACAACCCGATCCAGTTCGTTCAGCTTCAGGATGTCGGGAATAAACTCATCAAAAAATCCCTGAATACGGTGCGAACCGGTTTTGTGGCCAACCGATAACGTGGGCGATTCGGCCGGTTCGAGCGGGTGAACGCGAATGACGGGCTTGCGCGACTTCAGGTAACGACCAACGCCCATGACCGTACCGCCCGTACCTACGCCAGCCACAAAGGCATCGGGTGTAATGTCGACGCCCTGAAGCTGGAGCCAGATTTCTTTACCGGTGGTTAATCGATGCGCTTCGGCGTTATATTGGTTGGCAAATTGGCGGGGCAGAAACACATGCGGATCGGCAGCGGCCATTTCTTCGGATCGCTGGATGGCTCCCAGAAAACCACCTTCTTCCTTGGTAAACAGAATAATATCGGCACCCAGGCTTCGAATAATATCGATCCGTTCCTGACTAATTCCGGCAGGCATAATGATGGTGACCGGATGCCCTAACGCCCGCCCGACGGCCGAAAACGCAATGCCCGAACTACCGCTGGTGGCTTCAACGATCCGATCGCCGGGTTGGATATGTCCCTGACGATACGCCTGATGCAGCACATGCAGGGCCATCCGGTCTTTCATGCTACCCGTCAGGTTATAATGCTCACACTTCACGTAAAGGGATCGGGGCTGACCATCAAACGTATAAAAAAGCTCCAGCATAGGCGTGTTGCCAACCAGATGCCAGAGGTGTTCAAACTTTTCCTGAATAGCAGGCTTTATCGTCGTTTCGGTGGGGGTAATCATACAGCAGACAAATGAGTTGGGTAAAAATAAAGGTTGCTGGTCACGATCTCTAAGAGACAACAACCAGCAACAGTAGATAAATAGGGTCTAATTAGGGCTTGATCGTCAAAATCTCTTCCAGTTTTTTACCCAGCGCTTCACCACGGACATTTTTGGCCACGATTTTACCGTTGGGATCGAGCAGGAAATTCTGAGGGATCGACCGGATAGCGTACTGTTTAGCCACCTCGTTGTCCCAAAATTTCAAATCGGATACCTGCGTCCAGTCCAGCCCATCCTTATGAATGGCTTTCAGCCAGGCTTCTTTAGCATTAGGCCGGTCGAGCGATACACCGAGTACGGTGAAGTTCTTATCTTTATATTGATGGAAGTTCTTCACCACGTTCGGGTTTTCGGCTCGGCACGGTCCGCACCAGCTGGCCCAAAAATCGATCAGTACATATTTGCCCCGGAAGCTACTCAACGACACCGCTTTACCTGACGTATCGGCCTGAGTGAATTCAGGGGCAACAGCTCCGATGGCCGTTGCTTTGATACCCAACAGCATTTTTGCATACTCTTTACCCAACTTGGTATTTCTTACATTTTCAGCCAGACCATCGAACATGGGGCTCACTTCAGCGTATTCAGGGGTATAGTCGTACTGTTGAAGAGCGTATAAACTCACCAGCGATTTCGGATTGTTTTTGATGAACTGGGCGCGAATTTTCTTCTGCTCTTCTTCAATCGCTTCGTATCGTTTGTCGATGTTTTCTTCAAACTCTTTCGACTTTTTCTGCTCAGGCGTTGCCGCCCGATATTCTTTCATCAGAACTGCCATTTTATCGGTAGCCGGTTTGAGCATGTTCGTCAGTTTCTGATGATCGTCGTTCATGGGCGTGCCACTCACTATAGCATTATCTAATGAATCAGGGCTTTGTACACTGATCGTTCCGGATTCCAGATACAGACTGATGTAGGGAATAGGCCGGGCGGTGGTATAGCCTGTTCCCAGTTTATCGACAAATAGTCCGACGGATACAGGGTCTTCGACCGTGCCTTTAAAGGAGAATTGACCATTCTGAATCTGAACCGAGTCCATTTTGTTCATAGTACCTACGCGATAACGCAGGTAGGCTTTGGCCGGGGCCTTCACTCCATTAAGTTTTCCGTTGACGGTATAGGAACCTCCCTGTGCCCAAAGCATTACCGGGCTAAGCAGGCAGATCATGGTGACTAGTTGCTTCATGTGAAGTGTCCGTTTCGTTTATGTGAGTTAAAAATAAGGATAGATTTCGCCTTTATCAAAAACGGCCAGCCTCTTCGGAAGCTGACCGTTTTTTGTTCTACCAGGTATTGACCGCTGCATAGGGTAATAACCAACCTAAATTAAGGCTTAGGTTCGCCAGTTGAGGTACTGCCAGCGGCAGGGGCCAGTGAATTGATCCAGGCGGCAATTTTCAGTGCATCGGCTTTTGGCACCTGTGGCATAGGTGGCATTTCGGTCGCATAATCGGGCCAGTTGTGCGGCTTCGGATTGTAAATAAGCTCCACAATCTGGTCGTTGGTGTATTTGCGTTTGGCAACATCAGCAAAGGCCGGGCCCACCTGACGCTTGTTGGCCTGATGGCAGGCCACGCAGGTATGGCGTGTCAGCAGCCCTTTTACTTCTTCGTAGGTTGGCGCTTTAGCCATCGTTACGGCCTGACCTTCTACTAACTTAGGCTTACCGCCGGTGGTCGTTTTAGCAGGCGCTTTTTTGCCGGTTGCGGGTGCTGTTGGGGCAGCCGCCGGGGCCGGGGTAGTGGCTGGAGCAGCCGCCGAGTTTTTCGTGCTGACCTCGCTCATGGCTAATTTTTCACCGGCTGGAATGTTGTTGAGCGTGTAATACGCAATGGGGTGAACCAGTGAGTAAGAGCCTTCGGCTCCGCGAACACCATCGAGGGTCAACTGGTGAATGTAATACCGGCGCAGGTCAGCGACAATAAGCCGGGCTTTCAGTCCATCGGCCGACACTTTCACCCCTTTGATGGGCAGTGCTTCTTTGTTGATGGTTGGGCTACCGTAAACGGGGTGGTATTTGTACAGAAAGCTTTCGACCCGGTAAGAGGCCAAATCTTCGGCGGTTTTCCGGTCGACGGGCTTTGTGAACTCGACTTCAAATCCATCGGGCATGGCTTTCACAGTACGCATCTCAAACGGGGTAGCACCATTCCAGACCAGCCGTTGTAAGCCTTCGTTGGCATCGCCAGCCGATCCCCAGCCCCGATTCGTTTCGCCGACAAACAGGGAACCGTCTTTGGCAAAGGCCATCCGTAACACACCCGACCGGAATCCGTTTCGGAATTCAATCGCACCGCCCTGGTATTCCCCATTGACCTTTTCCATGAATACCCGTGAGATTTTACTCATGCCCTGATCACCAACCAGCAGTTGACCTGAAAATGGGCCGAAAGCATTCTGTGGGATTTCCATAATTTCGGAGTTTGAAATACCCAGAATACCGTGAGGCAGCCAAACGGCGGGCGTTTGAATATCGGCGTTGGGGAATTGCTCCTTCATCTGATAGAGCAAATTAGGCGTCTCGTTCGCCACGTTTTCGGGTTTGATGGCACGGCCGTTTTCGTCCCGGCGCTTGCGCTCGTCAACTTTAGCGTCGAATTGTTCTGTCGTTAGCTTAACGGGCGAATTGGCCATGCTGGACCAGCGCAACCCGGCTGGGTGACCGACAAATACGCCTTTCTTCACATGCACAACACCACCCGAACCCATCCAGTCGCCCTGGTTATCGGCATAAAACAGTTCACCGTCAAAAATGCCTAATCCGCAAGGAGAGCGCATACCCGTTGCCCAGGGTTGCATGGTACCATTCTCGTTGATTTTCATGGTCCAACCCCGCCAGGGAACGCGGCTTTCGCCCCGCCACCATTCTTCATCGCCAAAGGCAACGTTGCCGGTTACGAAAAACTGACCATCGGGGGCAATTTTAGGACCGAAGCTGTATTCGTGGTAGTGACCCGATAGCGGCCAGGCATATACGGTTTCGAAAATGTCAGCCTTCCCGTCTTTGTTGGAGTCGATCATTTTGGTCAGTTCACCCCGTTGGGCACAATAGAGTGCCCCATCTTTATAGGTCAACCCTAATATTTCGTGCAATCCAGAAGCAAACTTGCGGAAGAAAGGCTTGCGGCTGGTTGGGTTCTCAATAATCCAGACATCGCCCCGGCGGGTAGCTACGCCAATGTTTCCATCGGGTAAGTTAGTCAGGCCACCGACTTCGAGCAACGTACCTTCGGGGGCACTCACTTTCAGAATCTTGAAAAAATCCTCCTCCTTAGGCGATTCCTGCGCCATCGCCCCCGGAAAGAGGCTAAGGGTAAAGAGGGCTGTTAGTATCTTTTTCATGACGATATATCGTTGAAGAATGGAAATGGGTAATGAAGACTGATTGGTCAGAAATCACTGTCCATTATCCATTGTCAATTATTCATTAAAACAAGATTGAGTAAGTTACTTTCCCTTTCACCGGCACGATCAACTCCTGCCGACCGTTGCTTTCGCGGATGGTTGGTTTAGCACCCGACATGTTGTCGATACGCACGTAGGCCTGATCATCTACAAGGTATAGACCATTTTCGAGAGCGGTAATGCTGGCACCACTAATCAGTCGGGCGTATAAATCGCTGGCTGGATTCGTGATAGTCACTTCACGCTGAATGCCATGCCCATCGCTCATAACCCGGATTTTATCATCAACGGAGGCACCATAACTCTGATACCGGAACGTAGGACGGTCGTTTTCGTCAAGTACATAGCCTTTCGGGCGGAAACCGGAACCGGTTGTGTCAGCAATCCAGTTGGCCTGTGGAGACGATAACTTACTCAGGAACAGAACAGGGGCGCCCAGGCGCTGTACCATACCCATTGGGCGTGATGAACCATCGCCACGGTCGTGCCACATAGGCGTAGTATCCAGGAAGCCACCCCGCCATACCTGTACCAGCGCCCCCTTATCCAGGTCGTAGGTGTAATGTACCTGTTCGGGGCTGCCTACTGAAATAGCATGCGTAACCCGTAGTGTGCGCCCCTGGGTGTTTTTCTCGCCGGGCATATCCATAAAGCTACGCAGGAGTGTGTTGGTTGGGGCATCAACGATGATGGGGTCAACTTCTTCGCCATTGCTGCCAGCACCTTCACTAATCACAAATTCCCGTACTCCCGGACCGGCCACAGTCAAGCCCAGGGCAGGTTGTGCCCAGTCAACAAATTTCGAGTAAGTCAATTCGAACGGTAGATCACCTTTGGGCAATGTCGCTTTGCCGCTGGCGTTCCATTCTCGGGGTGCAATGACAACCTGATTGTTGATTTTCATCTGACCACCGCCACCGGGTACACCCAGATTGAAACGGTATTCGCCCGGTTCCGAAACGCGGAGGGTTCCCCGGTAGCGAATCAGAAATTCGTTGGGGATGCGGCTAACCGAAGCCGACAATACCTTGGTAGCGCCTTCCGATTCAGGAGCCGTCTTGTCATACTCAGGTTCTTTCTGAAACTTCCCTTTGTAAACCGAATAGTTCAGATTGACCAGTTCCGGACGGGGTTTGTCGAACATGACATACCGAATATTACGGATGGCTACAGCGCCGTGGTCGCCCTGGATGCGGATAGGGCCTGTTGCACTTTCGTTATCGAAAGCAGAGCCGCGAGTAGGGCCGGTCAGTTCGACGTCGTCCTGAATCACCACGCCGTTGAGCTCAATTCGAATGACGCGGGCATTTTCGGTCTTCTGCCCATTGGCGTTAAAGCGGGGAGCCTGGAACGAAATTTTCAGGTGCTGCCACAGACCGGGAGCGCGGCTGACATTCTGACGAGCCGCATGACCTTCGTAGCCTTTCTGACCTTCCGGGCGTTTCTCGTCCCAGCGTTCATAGACCCCGCCGTTGTCGTGTACGTTTGGCGTCCGAACATCCCAGCTATCGCGTAGCTGAATTTCATAACGACCTTGCAGATACACGCCCGAATTGGATTTGGAGGCCATCATATAATCCAGTTCCAGATCGATATCGCCGTGCTGTAGGGTCGTAAACAGATCGTACTTGTACGGATTTTTCGGGTCGGCAGGCGGATTAGTGAGCGGAATATTCGCTAAAATACCGGTGCCCTTCGTCGTTACGAGCGTGTTTTCTTTGGCTAAATCAGCCCGAACACCGCCAACAATACGCCAATTGGAGGCTGGTGACACGAATGCGCTTAAGTCGTTGAGGGGGAGTGAAATACCCGGCGCTGGAGCAGGTTGGGCAAATGAAAGTCCAGCTCCAATCATCCACACAACGCCTACTAGCCCACCTTTACGGGCTGAGAGGGAGAGGTTTATCATACGTTTATCATGTGATTTGGAGGCCGAAAGTTACATTTTTTCCAGCTAAAAGACTCCGAATGAGTAGTTCGACTTATATTTGATCGTTTTACTACGAATCCATTAACTCGAATTACTTTCCATGAAAAACGTACCATTATCGTTTGCGGCTTGCTTCGGAATTGTTAGCCTTATCGTTGCGAGTCCGGCAATGGCTCAAACGGAGCCTGCCAAGCAAAATCCTCAATCGACCGAGATATGGGAGCCTGTTCCACCCGTCGTAACTCCAGGAACAAACTCGCAAAATTCGACAGGCACAACTGCACCATCCGACGCGATTGTGTTATTCGACGGGAAAAACACCGATGAATGGGTGGCCATTAAAGGGTATGCACCTGCCAACTGGGAGAAAACCAACGAAGGGCCTCTCAAATGGCCAGTGACGGATGGAGCCATGTATTCGACCAAAGGATTTTCGGCTCGCTCGAAAAAAGAATTTACTGACTTTCAGCTGCATATTGAGTTTAAGTCGCCCGAAAAAGTAGAAGGTACCAGTCAGGGACGTGGCAATAGCGGTATCTTTCTGCAAGGACGTTATGAGCTACAAGTGCTGGATAACTACAACAACCCAACTTACGTGAACGGTATGGTCGGTTCGATTTATAAGCAGGCTATCCCGTTGGTGAACCCCAGCCGCAAACCTGGTGAATGGCAGACCTATGATATTATCTATCAGGCACCTAAATTCAACAAAGCGGGTATGATGACTGAGTTTGCCTACGTAACGGTACTACTCAACGGTGTGCTGGTACAAAACCACACCGCCATCCGTGGAACCACCGAATACATTGGTTACCCGAAAGTTCAGGCGCATGGAGCCGGTCCAATCCTGCTCCAGGACCATAACAACCCCGTCGGTTTCCGTAACATCTGGATTCGGGAATTGTAAGGGTTGACCGCTTACGAAGTCCAACGAGGCCCCCGGCAATGAGCCGGGGGCTTTTTCGTATCATTGTTTGCTAAAAAACATTCATCCAGCTCTATGCGATTCATCTATACTGTTTCTGTTCTGGCCTGTTTATGGCTAACCGGCTGTTCAACGACCACGGTGTATATCGTACGCCATGCCGAGAAGGTGTCCGAAGCCGATACCACTGACCTTACACCCGCTGGTCACGCCCGTGCGACTGCCCTGGCTGATCGGTTGGGTAACGCGTCTATTGATTCGATTTTTACAACACCCTATCGACGGACGCGCCAAACGGCACAGCCACTGGCAACGCGACTGGGCCTTCCTCTGATCGATTATCCGGCAAAGCCGACCGAAGCCATTGTGAATCGGGTAGCTCAGAGTAGGGGTAAAACCATATTGGTTGTCGGGCACAGCAACACCATTCTGGAGATTGCAAAAGGGTTAGGAGCACAACCAACGATGACCCGGATTGAGTCGGGAGATTTCGATAACCTGTTGCGGGTCGATCTCAAACGGGGACTATTTGGGAAATCGGTCTCTATTTCGCAGTCAACCTATGGCCAACTAACATCCCCATAGGTGACTCATCCCGGTATTCTGCCGTCTTATACGCTGTTTTACACAAATCATACAAATGCAGTATTGTCGAGCCTTACACCGGACAATACTTTTGTTACGCATTCACTGTCTACCACATGAAACTACTGTTCCTAACCATTCTTGCCAGTTTATTCCTGGTCAACCAGTTTAATACTCAGGCGCAGGCCATACGCGCTGCTGGTGATCAGATGCCACAGGTACGTAAAACGGCATCAGCTGTTACACCAGCCAATTATAAGGGACGCCAGATTATTGTCGGGAGCGGGGGAGGGTTTACGGGCGCATCGTCGGCCTATTACCTGCTGGAGAATGGTAAGCTCTATGGTCGCCGGACGCGCGATACCACATACACCTTCATTGGGCAGCAGACTACTGCTAATACCAAACGCGTATTCACGATTGCCGAAGGTAATTGCAAAATTAAAACCACGAAGTTTGACCAGCCTGGCAATACGTACAAATTTGTTCAGTGGCGTAAAGGTAAGGTCAGTCATAAAGTTACCTGGGGGGCAATCGATAAAAAGGTGCCCACCAGCTATCCGAAATTCTACGACTCGTTCATGGCCATGATTCCGGCTTCGCTACGTCTGAAGTAAAACGGGTTTTGAGTTGTCAGCCTACGGCGTCCGTCATTATACGCTGTAAACTCAGGATCTAGCAAACTGTAAACCCAAATCCTAATGAAACCACATCTACTTTTCCTGGCTCTCCTGACAACAGGCGCTTCCGTTGCGCAGCAGCCCAGTCCAGGTTTTGGTCGTAAAATGAAAACTTCGGCTCCTGCGCCGGGGTTGGCTCAGCGGTTGAATGCAACGGTTATGCCGCTACCCAACGATCGTTCTGCCGGTCAGATGCTGCTGGCAAGGGGGGCTTCCCCACTGACGCTGGAGCCCATTCGGTTGCGGGTCGTTCGGGATACAGCTACCAATCTGCCTATATTTATTGAACGAAAAAAGTCGACGGCGCCAGGGGTTACTACTGCGAAGAAAAGCGGAGCCCGACTGTCGGCAGCAGCGGCTGTGTCGGTCACGTTTCAGTTTATGGGACAGGTTCGCGATCTGCTCAAGCTCGATAAGCCTGAAGATAATTTTACCGTTTCCCGAACCGAAACGGATGAACTGGGTCAAACCCACGTTCGATTGGCGCAAACGTATCGGGGTATCCCCGTTCTAGGCGCAGAACTGGTGGCTCACCTGGCCGATGGCGAAGTAACCTCCATCAATGGACGTTACCAACCTGCACCGGAAGGACTGGTCACTACGCCCCGGTTGGCACTAACGGATGCATCAAGTCTGGCGCTTAAGGATGTTCGCAAAACGTCGACGGTTCGGTCATTTGGCGATAACCTGCTGAATTTAAAATCATCGGAGGGCGATCTGTGTATTTTTACGATGCCCGATGGCGCGGCCAAACTGGCTTATGCCCTAACTGTTCGGCCCAACATGCTCGAACGCTGGGAATACGTGATTGATGCACAAACGGGTGATGTGCTGGATAAATACAACCATACCTGCTCGTTTGTAGGGCCGATCAAGGCAACCGGCAAAGACTTAAATGGTGTTACCCGTTCCTTTCAGACCTATCAGCAGTCGACAAATGGGTACTACCTGATCGACGCATCACGGGCGATGTTTAAGTCGACTTCGTCGAAAATGCCGGACAGTCCGATTGGCGCACTCTGGACCATTGATGCTCGAAATACTTTTGGTGATAACCAGAAATTTTACCAGATCACGTCGACCAACAATACGGATTGGAGTGCCAACGCAATTTCCGCTCATTACAACGGTGGAATTGCGTATGAATATTATCTGAATACGTTCAAACGGAATGCACTCAGTGGTACCGGCGAAACGATGGTGTCTATTGTCAATATGCCCGACGATGATGGGAAAGCGATGGATAATGCCTACTGGAATGGTAAAGTGATGGCGTATGGTAATGGGAAATATTTAAAGTCACTGGCGGGAGGGCTGGATGTGGCCGGGCACGAAATGACCCACGGTGTTATCCAAAACTCCGCCAACTTACAGTATAAGGGTCAGTCGGGTGCTATCAATGAGTCGATGGCCGATGTGTTCGGCGCCATGATCGACCGAAGTAACTGGACAATAGGCGAACAAATTGCCACCCCGGCTTTACTGCCTTCAGGTGCGTTGCGCGACCTGTCGAATCCCAATCAGGGTGGTAAAGCAAAAGATCCGAATGGCTATCAGCCCGCTACCATGTCGCAGTATGAAAATACCAGCGACGACAACGGCGGTGTGCATACCAACAGCGGCATCCCAAATTTCGCGTTCTATAAGTTCGCAACCGCTATCGGCAAAGACAAAGCTGAGCAGGTCTATTACCGCGCACTGACAGCCTATCTGGTGCGTACGTCTCAGTTTCTGGATTTACGCCTGGCCGTTATCAAAGCCGCTGGCGAATTGTACGGGCCCAATGGCGCTGAAGTTACGGCGGCCAAAAATGCGTTCGATGCAGTAGGTATAACGGATGGTACACAAACGAACCCCGGCAAACAACCTGACATTCCAGTCGCATCAGGTCAGGATTTACTCTTGCTGGCCGATGCGAGCACCTCAAAAGTATATTCGACCACGATTGGGGTGTCGCCTGCGAAATTTGATCAAAAAACCAATTTAGGTTTGCTCCACCGCCCCAGCGTTACTGACGATGGAAAATATGCCTACTATGTCACGACTGACAAACGAATCCGGGCAGTGAACCTAACGGGTACACCTAATGAAACCATCATTTCCAACGAAACGATCTGGGATAATGTGGCCATTTCGCGCGATGGTAAAAAACTGGCAGCCTTAACTGCCGATCATGATGGATCTATTTATGTGTACAGCTACGACAAGCAGAAATGGTCGCAGTTTCAGCTCTATAATCCAACTACTGCACAGGGCGTCCAAACCGGCGATGTGCAATATGCTGACTCGTTTGAGTGGGACTTTACGGGTGAAAACATTGTGTACGATGCCTACAATGCACTGAAAAGCAGCAGCGGTGATGATATTGATTACTGGGATGTAGGTTTGATCAATGTCTGGAGCAACAGTACAGGTAACTTTGCCAAGGGTCAGATCGAAAAACTGTTTACCAATCTGGACGAAGGCGAAAGCATTGGTAACCCCTCGTTCTCAAAAAACTCCCCGGATGTCATTGCTTTCGACTACTACAATGCCAATGACGATAGCTATTATGTGTTGGCGACGGACATAAGCACCGGATCACTCAAAGGCGTTTACGAAAATAATGTATTAGGGTTTCCAAGCTATTCACGGCTGGATAATCAGCTGGTATTCAATACGGAATCAGGATCGAATGAAAACATATCGACTATCAAATTAAATGCGGATAAAGTGTCGCCAACGGGTTCGGTATCGCAATTATACACCGGTGCAAAATGGCCTGTCTGGTACACAACGGCTGCCCGTGTCCAGAAAACGGCTCAGACAATTACCTTCGATGCGATTACTGATCGGTATGTCAACCAGGGCGATCTGGTTCTGAAAGCTACCTGTTCCTCGAATCTGGCCGTTGGATTCCTGGTGAAAAGTGGCCCGGCCACCCTCAGTGGCTCAACACTGAAATTCAATGGAGTAGGCAGCGTGACGGTACAGGCTTTCCAGAATGGAAATGATCAGTATGCGGCTGCTACTATGGTCGAGCGAACGTTTAATGTGTTAGCTGTGACTGGAACTGAACCGGCCTGGGCCGATGCCTTATCAGTTTATCCGAACCCGGTTACTACAACACTCACCATAGAACTGCCCGGAACTGAAACAATTGAAAATTTATCGGTTCGTACGCTGACAGGTACAACGGTACTGCAACCGGCTGTACGGGCTCATCAGCGAAGTGCAACGCTGGATGTTGGCCAATTGCCCAAAGGATTGTACTTTCTGGAAGTGCAAACCGCTAATGGCAAGGCAAACCGGAAACTCATGAAAGAATAACGAATGACGTTTGATTCTTTTTCGCGTCTTAGTACGTGTATCCAATAAAATTGTATATTTGATCATGTACCTTGAAGAACGCGTCGAGCAATTAGAAACCCTGGCTGTTGATCACGGACGGCAGATCGAGACCATTGCCAAAGGAGTAGCCGATTTAACCGTCACTGTCAACCACCGATTTGATCGAGTTGATAAACGGTTTGATCAAGTTGATAACCGATTTAATCGAGTTGATGACCGGTTTGATCGAGTAGAGAATGATATATCAGAGCTAAAATCTGATGTATCTAGTCTAAAGACTGATGTAGCTGATCTAAAAGCTGGGCAGGCAAGATTAGAAACGACTGTAGAATTGATTTTGACGATTTTGCAGGAACGACTGAAATAAGTTGGCGTTAGCTACTGGCAATTAACCTAAAGGCCTGATGGAAATTGTGTATCCATCAGGCCTTTAGGTTAATGCTCATATAAGCTTAATTGGTTTGAAGCCGAATTGTTTGTTCACTCGAACTGGCTTCTACGATATCAGCTTTATCATATTTTATAAATTCATTAAAACCAACTTCGTTGCCATTTACGATGAAGTGTTTATACGCTGCCAGGATTTCGGCGTCCTCAATTGGCACCGTAAAAAATGCCGATTGTTTTTCGGCCGGAACTGGAGGAGAAGGAAGTTTAAAGTTTCCAGTATTCGATAATACTTTATCACCTAACTGAAATCGAATCGGTAAGTTATACATTACGTTAACCGCTTTGCCGTTTTGCCGGGCAGGTATCCAGTTGGGCATTTGTTCAACCACCCGAATCGCTTCTTCGTCAGCTCCATGACCAATACCTTTCAAGACCTCCACATTCGTAATCTCGCCTTTGTCTGTAACAATAAAACGAACAAAGACTTTACCCTCTACCTTGGCTTTTACAGCCGCATCGGGATAGTTTAAGTTTTCGCTCAGGTATTCACCTAATTTTTTCATACCACCTGGAAATTGGGGATGATCTTCAACAACAGTGAAGACGTCACCTTCCACTTTCACAGGCTTCCTTGCTGCTGAGACTGGCAGATCTTTTTCCGATTGCGTACACATAAGCAGGCAGCCTGCCAAGGGTAGTACCAGTACATATCCAAGCAATGCCAGACGTTTCGATGCCGGTTTTTGTAGCATAATGATTCGTTGTTTGAGAGTTGATTGAGAGACAAAAGGTGTCGTAAGGGCTGAGGGCGACACATTGAGAGCGTAGGCGACTAATTGACGTGGGTAGTCGGGTTGGGGCGTTTTTAAAACAGCCCGGTCGGCCAGAAATTCGTGGACTTCCTGCAACGCACGTTTGTAGTAAATCAATATAGGGTTGAACCAGAAGGCTAATTGTGCCATTTCCAGAAAGAGGATATCGACTGTATGACGCTGGTGAATGTGAGCTTCTTCATGGCGGAGTAGTGCATCCGGCTCGGCAAGTGCATCCGTTCGGTTTAGAACCAGATAAGGCCCAAATGAGAACGATGGCGACGAATTATCGGGAAGCCGAATGAGTGTGTAAGCCTCTCGTTGTTCTGCTTTTCCTGAGCGTATGAGCCGAAAAACAGCCCAAACATTGAGCACTAACCGAATGAGCATGACGAGTATGCCCAGGCCATAAACGATACCGATCCGATCCACCAGCGTTAAGGAGTAGTCGCTTACTGACTGCTGACCAACCACAAACGTCGGTAAGGTTATACTACCCGCAGAAAGCGAGGTTAGGTTTTCGCTCGGAAGCTCGACAAAGGGTAAAGTCAGCGATAACCCAATGGATAGCAGTAAATACGATCGGTTTAGCCCGAAGAACGTATTTCGGCGCAGCAGTAGCGTATAGCAGCCGTAGAATAAGAGCAGAAACAGGCTGGCTGTGAGAAGATAAGCGAACATGTTCATTTCTTTTTCGTAGTTATGAGAACGACACCATTTTTCCCTTTATCACCGTAAGTTGCAATGGCTGACCCATCTTTCAGTACAGTGATGCTTTCTATACTATTTGGATCCAATGACTGAATACCCAGCGGGAATTTGTCGTTGATAGTCACCAAATCCCTTTTCACCTCTACACCATCTATGATGTATAGAGGCTCGCCAGTTTGAAACCCATTACCCCGAATACGAACGGTTGGATAGGCGTTTATGCTTGAGTCCGCTGGACGGATTCCGGACGAATTCATATCATTGTAAAGAGCATATCGACCATTCTTGCTATTATCTAGGATATAATTCAGTTTTTTCGATGAATCGGACTTAGGTTCCAGTACTTGCCCTGACCGTTTATCTTCAGACTTTTCCAACTGGAACTGAATGGGTAGATTGTACTGTACGGCTACAGCCTCTCCATTTTGCTTGCCAGGATTCCATTTGGGCATTTGACTTACTACCCGGACAGCTTCCTCATCGCAGCCGCCACCAATACCTTTCAGTACACGTAGGTTCTGAATATCACCCTGTTGCGAGACAACAAACTGGACAAATACCCGACCCTGTATCCGGTTTTGCTGAGCTTCTTTGGGGTAGCGTAGGTTACGGGCGAGGTACTGACCCAGTGCCTGCATGCCACCCGGAAACTCCGGCACCTGTTCCACAACTGTAAACACCTCGCCTTTGCCCGACGACGAGCTTTTAACTTTGCCCTGCGTATCTGTTGAGGTAGTAGGCTTGGAAGTCGGCTCGTAGGCCACGACTACTACCTCATTCAACTTATTACTTTGTATCCGAAGGCTGGCATTGATTGATGAACGGCCTTTTACCTCTAGTTCGGTTGTCTCAAAACCAATAAAGCTGAATACCAATGATGCCGTTTTCTGAACGTTGACAAGCTGGTAATTTCCTTCTACATCTGTTGTTGTGCCTACATTGCTATTTTTAAGAATGACACTAACCCCCGGCAATGGCTTCCCATCTGCTGCATTGGTCACTCGGCCCGAAACGGTGATTGTGTCGTTCGTTACCTGATTAACTATGTCAGAAAGTTGCTCACGGGCGGTAGTCATAGCCAGTAGACCCAGCGCGAGTGGGAGAATCAGAAGATATTTGCCCAGGGCCCAGCGCGTAGTGGCTTTCTGATGAAGCATCAGGATGCGTTGTTTCAGCAGCGATGGGTTGAAAAAGCCGTTGACAAGCGCATCGGGCTGTTGACCAAAGGTGTACTGAAGCAGAAAGTGAGCGTAATCAGTTGGTTGAGAAATGGCTTTATCGGCCAGAAATTCATGTACCTGCCGAAGCATACGATCAAGTAGCCATAGGGCCGGACAGGCCCAGAATATCGCTTTTAACAATGCCATGCCAAGCACATCAAGACTATGATATTGCCGGATATGCACTAGTTCATGGTTAATAATCAGACTATTGTTCCTGTCTTCCGGATTCAGAACCAGATACCGGAAAAAAGAAAAGGTTGGCGCTATTTTCGTTGGCTCTACCAACACATACTCGTCGAAAATATGCTGGTCCGATTGGTGGATGAATGCCATCAACTGAGCCATGTGGACAATTAGTCGTACTACTAAAAACAAAGCAAGTAGACCATACGCAATCAGACCGATTTCGTTCCAGTCAGGCCCTGTTTCCTCGGGCATCGCTATGGCCGATACAGGCAGCACAATCACACCCACAGGAACAGGCAGCGTTTCTACTGTCTGGGTCGGTAGACTGACCAGTGGTAGTGCCAGCGAGGCTATAGCCGAAAGCAGTAGATAGGCACGGTTCAGGCTGAAAAACGTATGCCGACGGAGCAATAACCAGTAACAGCTTACGAACAGCAAACCATAGAGATTCGCTTTGAGAAAATAGTCGAGCGTGTTCATTTGTCTTTCTGCTGGTTTAGGAGTTTGATGATTTCGTCCGCTTCGTTCAGGCTGATATTCTTATCCTTGACGAAAAACGATACGAGCTTTTTGAGCGAATTATCGAAGTAGTTCGCCATAAGCTGCTCGGTCTGAAAACGGCGGTATTCTTCTTCGGTGATCAGTGGATAGTACTCATGCGTCTTTCCATAGGCCGTATAACCGACCAGTTCCTTTTTCTCCAGAATGCGAATAATGGTTGAGACTGTATTGTAGGCAGGCTTGGGCTCGGGTAGCTCGGCCAGTACGTCTTTGACAAACCCTTTTTTGAGTTGCCAGAGCACACGCATTATTTCTTCTTCAGCTTTGGTGAGTTCGCGGATCGACATGGTTTTCTCCTGAGATTTTATTGGTAAACGAAAGTTATGACTAATGGATTAGTTTTACAACTAAATGATTAGTTATTTGTTATAAAAAAATAGAAAAGCCTGTTTTTGGCCAAAAAACAGGCTTTTCTATTTTGAGAGTTAATTCGCTTTTTTTTTAGCCAAAATAAGGTAGCGCTTTGTCATTCCGACCGGAGGGAGGAATCTCAAGTTTGCCACACTCTCAGGTGAATATAATTTGAGATTCCTCCCTCCGGTCGGAATGACAAAAACACTGAATCAATAAGAGCAAATTTTGGAGGCTTTTGATTAGGCCTTTAGTTTACTTCGATAATAGAGGCCCTGAAGCAGTCCAGTTAACCGGTATGTTGGATAAATACCAGCTTTTGCCTTTGTCGTTGTTACCCTGGAAAAATAAATAGGTTTTGCCGACCGGATCGGTGAAAATATGCGGATGACCCGACTCGCTGGCATTCCAGGAACCCGGTTGGCCGTTTTTCAGGAAGGGCTCATTCTGAATCCGTTCCCAATGCAATCCATCCTGACTTTTGGCAATGCCGACCTGCTGCGGCCAATTGTTATAAGCACCTGCATAAAACATATAGAGCACACCATTGCGCTCAATCACCGATGGAGCTTCGATACATTCACCTTCCCAGGGTAGTTCAGGCTTTAGAATCGGTCCGGTAATAGCTTGCTGGCGCCAATCGCTTCGGTTGAAATTCGTGTTGGCGGGGGCAACCGCTACGCCCAATTGCTGAATTTTAAAGGCTGGATCGCGGGTCGCAAAATAGAGAAAATACTGATCGTTAAATCGAATGACGTCCGCGTCGATGGCTCGCCCGCACGACCAGTCACTGATGGCCGGGCGGAAGATAGGATTAGTCGGATTGCGATCGAAATGAATACCGTCTTTCGAAACGGCATGGCAAATGGCATCGTTGCGACCGTTGCCATAGGTCTGGTAAAACAAATGCACAACTCCATCACGAATGAGCGCACCCGGAGCACACAGGCCTTTTTGCTCATAGTCCGTGGTGGGTGTGATTTCGGCGACTTTCTGCCAGTTCATTAGATCACTGCTTTCGGCAATGCCAATACCCCAATGCTCGGCCCCATCTGAGTCTTTGTAGAGCGGCAACGAATAATACAGCATATAGCGATTCTTGAACCAGACTACATGCGGATCTTTCGAAAAACCTGGCTTACGATGCGTTGTATCGCCGAATAGCATTTTCGGGCGTGGCGTTTGCGCTTGCGTGGAGTTCGAAAAGCTAATCCACAGAAAGGCCAGTAGTATAAAGAATAGTGTAAGAGGTTGATTCACAGTAATCTAATAGAAAAATTGATCAAATGCGCCCGTGTCTGTATCCTCACAGACACGGGGTAAAAGCAATTGTTAAGAATCATATCAAAAGAAACTACGCCGTCTTCAATAATTTCATGCCGAAGCCCGGCGCAGGGGATGGAACCAGTTGGCCACCAACTAGTTTATAGTCGCCAAAGTCGATATCATCGCTGGTGCAGGGGACACCTTCGATGGTGACGGTATTGCCTAATGCGCCTGTCAGGTGAGCGGTGTAGTGGGTTTTGAGCAATTCGCCGAACGCATGGGGTGATGCCTGAATGCCCATCTTTTGCAGTTCGGGCATGATTTTTCGCCAGGGTGTAAAGCCATACCCCATGATGTCAGTGATGTGTACGTCGATCAGTTTCTGGGTTTCCAACTCGCGGAGGAGTTTTTGGTCGGGATCGTACTCACCATCGGCCAGCAATGTTTTTACCTTATTGGCCGTTAACCAGTCCCGCAGTTTCCGGTAGTCGGCTACAGTTTCGGCAAAAGGCTCTTCAATCCAGAACAGCGGAATGTTGCCAATACCTTTTACATAGGCGATCATGCTTTCGGGGGTGAAGCCATCGTTTCCATCGACCAGAATTTCGCAGTCTGGGAAGGTTTTGGCGACGAGTTTGGTCACGTCGATGTCGCGTTGCAGCCCCGCCGATTTATCCATCCACATATTCCCCCGCCCAATTTTGAGTTTAAACTGACGATAGCCCATGTCGTAATCGTGCTTACACTCCTCCAGGATTTTATCGAACCCATTGGCTAACGTTCCCACTTTTCCTTCTTTCGGCTCTAGCTCATCGAAATAAATCATGCCGCTGTAGCACTTGGTCAGGATGGGTTTCTTCTGACCCATTAGCTGATAAACCGGCTTGTTGAGAATAACCCCCGCCAGATCGTGCAGCGGAACATCGAACGCCAGCGCCTTGGTATCGGTAACGCCCTGAGCCGGTTGAAACAAATCGGCAACCCGCTTGCCTTTTACATAGCCGATCACCTCGTCATTCCGTCGACCATTGGGCTGGCCCCAGCCTTTGGCACCCTGATCGGTGGTGAGCGTGCAGACAGTTACTTTGGGTCCATAGCCGTGAATGTCGCGACGGGCGTTCTTTCCCACGAAACGCGGCCACTTCAACTGAACTTCGGTATAACTGATATCCGCGATTCTGTGCTTCATCAGATCGTCGGCTCCAGCATAATCGAAAAGCGACGTAGCGGCCTGACTAGTAAGGGAGGGGCCAAACGCAAGCGCTGATGCGCTGGTCAACTGGTTGAGGAAGGTTCTGCGTTTCATAAAGTCAAGGGGGAAAGGGTGTTTTTGTCATGCTGACGAAGGATGCATCTTAAAGCATCCTTATTTATTCCTTTGGAGATCTTTAGATGCTTCCTTCGTCAGCATGACAAAAACCAGGTGGAGTCTACTCATTTGAACAATGGCGCATGAATTTGACGAAGCGTTTCAACCGGTATTTTAATCACTTCCCGGTCGTAGGTGAGCAGGCCGTTTACTTCACCTTCCACATCGGTTGTCTGTGTGTAAACAGCCGCCGATAAGGCCTGTTTCTGGTAATACTCGATGATTTTGGCGTATTTCTTCCGATAGGCTTGCTCTACAACTTCGGCCGATTGATACGTCTGATAACCCCAATTGCGCATATTCGGATTCCAAAGATGCCCCTGAACAGGCCAGCCGATGCCTCCAAACTCGCCAATCACAACAACCCGATTGGTTTTAGGAGTAGGTGCGTTAGGCTCTTCCTGATAGGTATGAATGTCGAAAAATTCACCGGCACCCCGGTCGTTCCAGCCGCTGACGGCATTGACGGTCCGGCTCGGGTCAATGGCTTTTACCCAATCAGACAGCCGGTTGTTGTCGTACTGGCCCCAGCCTTCGTTATGTACTACCCAGGTTACGATACTTGGGTGATTATGCAGGCGGTTCATCATCCGGCGGAGTTCCAGCTCGAACTGCTCTTTCCCTTTCGATCGACGTATGGGTTCCGACTGATCGCCGGGAGCTTCGTTTTGTCCTTCCAGAAAACCCGATGGCATGTCCTGCCAGATCAGGATGCCCAGCTTGTCGCAGAGGTAGTAGTAGCGTTCGGGTTCGACCTTGATGTGCTTGCGAAGCATATTGAAGCCTGATTTTTTGAGGAAATCAATCTCAAAGGTCATGCCCTCGTCGGAAGGGGGAGTTAGTAAACCACCCGGCCACCAGCCCTGATCGAGCGGACCGTTCTGGAAAACAAACTTGTTGTTCAGCAGCAAAACCGGCTGGTTGGCGACGGGGCCCGGCCCAACCGAAATCTTGCGCATGGCGAAATAACCTGTAACGGCATCGAGTGGATTGCCTGTAACAGTCGCATTGGCATAGGCCGTACGTAAAGCTTCGTCCTGGCGCGGGCGACGGTTGCGGGGTGTATCGCCAAAGGGATCGGTAACGGTCACTAGTTCAACCCGATAGTCATACAGGAAGGGCTTATCCGGCGACCACAGCTTAGGATTTTTCAGCGACAAATAGGCGACTCGTCCCGCACGTACCAGTGTAGAGGCTACTGTTTGATTTCCCTCCAAAGCCGTCACCCGAACCGCCGTTGTGAAGTTATTGGCTGGTTTATCGAGCAACACTTCTACACGCACACGGCTGGAATCCAGTTCAGGGGTTAGCCGTACTTCTTCGATGTAGGTTTGTTTGGGAACCGGTTCCATCCAGACCGTTTGCCAGATACCCGATACGGGCGTGTACCAGATGCCGTTAGGATTGAGCAGTTGCTTACCACGAGGCTGCTCACCAGTTGAGGTTGGGTCGGTTACGCCCAAAACGAGTTCGTTGGAACCGTCTTTCAGATAATCCGTAATGTCGAAGCTAAACGAATCGGAGCCGCCGGTATGCGAGCCAACCAGCCCATCATTGACCCACAGGTTGCATTCGTAATCGACCGCGCCAAAGTGGAGAATCACCCGCTGACCGTTCCAATCCTGTGGCAGGCTGATGGTTCGGCGGTACCACAATCGCTGGTCAGGTAAGAGCGATTTTGTGACTTTCGACAGCGTCGACTCAACGGCAAACGGAACCAGAATCTGACCACTAAACTGCGTCGGTTTGGGAGCCGTTTTGGCAGTAATGGCATAATCCCACAGGCCGTTCAGATTCTGCCACTGCTTTCGGACCAACTGCGGGCGTGGGTACTCTCGCCAGGCATTTTCAGGCGTGATTTGCTTCTCCCAGCGACTCATAATCGGTGCTGGCTGAAGCTGACTGACGGCTGGCGTTTGAGCAACCGTAAAGTGGGTAATGAAGAGAGCGCAGAGTAGAGTGATTACGGATTGTCGTTTCATATCGCTTACTTGACCAGTTTGCTTTCGAGCATCTTAATAAAATAACCGCCGACTACGGACCGGGCCTGAAAACCAACCTGTTTGGCATTGGTTGTTTCGTGCCAGTCGGATAGCGGTACCCGTGATGGGGTTTCGTTGGCGTACTTCCAGACCGGCTTTATCAGCGCCTGAAAATCTTTAGATGAGCTTGCCATGGTAGCCGTCCACATGATCCAGTCCGATTTGGTGTAGGTCTTGCGGCTGTCCAAAGGCAGACCATACGGCTCCTGCTTGGTCAGGTAGTAATCAATTTCCTTTTTAGCAATTTCTTTTGGAAAAATATTAATCCCTAAAAGTCTATCCCACACCAGGTTATACTTCTGGCTCCAGGTGTCGGCCGGATTCTCAAACGTAAGGTCGTAATGGGTTTTATCAGATGCGGTTTTGTCGAGGGCGAGAGGTTGCCATTTGGCTGCCATTTCTTTGGCCGTTTTCAGGTAGCTTTCGGCAGTTGCTTTATCGCCCAGTTGGGCGGCCAGTTGCCCATAAGCCGCGATACCCAGAATGGCTTTTATAGACAGGTTGGCGTTACGGGCTATATGACCTGCAAAGTCGTCGGTACACAACTGGTTGGCGGGGTCGAAACCATCTTTTTTCAGGTACTCCACCCAGGTCGTCAGCGTTTTCCAGTGTTGCTTGGCATAGTTGGCGTTTCCTTCGGCTTTAGCGATAGCATCCGTCAGAATCAGCATATTACCACATTCTTCCACGGGCATATCCTCGCCATACGTTTGCCCATTGGCAAGTGGATACGTGCCTACATCATGCGCGGCAAACGGTTTGCTCCAGTGACCAAGCTCAGAATACTGAAAAATAGGCTCCATCATACCTTTCAGCAGAAGGGGATTGTACAGCAGGAAAAGCGGAGCCGATGGATAGGTGATGTCGACGGTACCGATGGAGCCGTTCGAGAAATTCTCTTTTGAGAAGAATAGCGTTTCACCTTTGGGACCGGCTACGATTTTATGGGCGGCAATGGCCTGGCGGTAGGCTAATACACACAGATCAGCGTATTCTTTGCCCCCCGCTTTCTGAGCATCAGCACGAAGTTTCGCGTCGAAGGCCGTGCATTTCTGGCGAAGCTGGTTGTACTCTTTTTCGGCAGTTTGCAGGAGATCGGCCATTGACGTTTTTCCGTCCCGATGCCACCATGCCCGCAAATTCTGCTTGAAATACTGCACCGAATACAGATCGTCGTAGCCCAGCAGGAGGTGTTTGGTTACTGGGCCGGTTACACTGCTAAAATCCAGCACTGCAGCCATCGCTATATCAACAGCCGCTTTCGCACCCGGTCGGTTACCCGGAGCTGGAAGCTGTCCCTTGGTCAAAAATGCCTGTTTCAACCCGTTGGCTAGTCCCGATGCAGTATGATTGCCTGTTTGTTGGGGAGCGGCCAGATAGGCGTACCCCCAATCGATGCGGACATTGTCGCCTTTGCGGCCTAATACGGGCTGGGCTTCGGTGCCCACCACCTGATAGGTCAAGCCGCTTGTTTGAGCTGTTTTAGTGATGACCTCCTGCCCGATGGTGTTGGTCGCAATGGTGCCCAGTTCACTAAAGAATACCTGTACCGAGTGTGGCTTCTTATCCGACGACTGGACATCAAACGTAACATAGGTAACAGGCCGGGCCACTACCTCCAAGTCGTCGATCAGTAGGGGAGAAAGAAAGTTTAAACTCAGGTTAACAGGACCCGCCGAAAAGGTGTATTGCGTTTGCGTAGCGGATACCGTAACGCCCGTTTGCGTGGCTGCTGTAACAGCCGAATTGGTGATGGGGTTAACAATACCGACATCGATAAACGACCCACCACGCGGACTTACACAATGCACCGCCAGCACATTTTTGCCGGTCTTCAGCGCTTTCTGACCGGCTTCGGGGAACGGTACGTTAATGTATTCGTTGACGTAATCAGGTTTGTCCAGAATTTTGGTGCCGTTGAGGTAAATGACCACGTCATCATCGTGATTCAGCGTCAGCAGCAATTTCGAGGGGTCGGCTTTGCCATCGTACGTAAACTCCCGGCGAACGTAAATTCCATCTTTCATGGTCTGGCTGTTGACCCATTTAGTATGGGCATCGGGGGTATCGCCAAAAGGCCCGGTTCCTGACGACCATTTACTATCATCGAAATCTGCTTTTTCCCAACCTCTATCGGGTTTTTCGAGCGTATAGCGAGCGGGGTAAGGTTTCGATTCGCCAGTGGCCAGAATCGGTTCGTAGGTGGTTGGTACCGCACCCAGAAACTGATACGGTTTGCCATCGACCCGGATAATGCCTTCCAGCGACTGCGGTTTGCCCGTCCAATGGCGAGTAGGGGAGTCGGTCAGCTTATCGGTCATGCTCCACACACTGAAAAAAGGATCGTGCGTGATGAGCGGGTAAGCGGGTGGCCGGAGGGTCTGCGCCTGGGTCCAACTGGCTATGAGGAGGAAGAAAAGAATCGTTGAAGCGTACTGAATCGTGTTTTTGCGCATTGGCAGTGGAGTTTTTTCGGGTAAAGTAAACTATATCTTAAACCCGACCTACGGTTCCCTTTACTTATCGAGGGTAGGATAATGCCTAAATCTGCTTTGGATGGTAGCGAATAATTCTACAATCCGTTAGTCAAAAGACCTTCTTAAACCTCCTTATAATCGTACACTCATGAAGCATGTATTCGTCTGGCTAGCCATACTGATTGGAACGGGCCATTCTATGCAATCGGTTGCACAACAAATCTCGAAAGAAGAACTCATCTTTCTGACTCCTGACTGGAAAGGTGAGCGTTTCCCGGATGGTCGGCCTAAAGTATCGGATGCCATCCTGAAACGGATGAAACTCGTCACGCAGGAAGAAGCCTGGGCTGTGCTGAAAGGTGAAAAGTACCGCTATCAGTTTGCGGGTGGCTGGCAAACCATCAATCCAGACAGTGTGCTGGTAGGGCGGGCGGTAACCGCTACGTTTATGCCTGGCCGACCCGATGTTCACCGGGTAACTGATGAAAAAGGCCATACAAAAGATGGGCGGGTGAAATCGCAGAACGCCTGGCCAATTGACCTGCTCGTAAAAGGTGATGTGTATGTGGTCGACCAGTTTGGCATGCATGAAGACGGGCCTACTATCGGTGACAATCTGGGCAATTCCATCTATGCCAAAACGGGCAATGGTATCGTGTACGAAGGTGCCGTTCGTGATATTGCCGGATTGAAGGAAATTGGTGGATTTACCTCGTATTTCCGGAGTTATCACCCGTCGCACCATAACCCGGAAGGCGATTTGAATACAACACTGGTGGGTATCAATCGCCCAACCCGGATCGGAAAGGTGATGGTGATGCCCGGCGACATCGTGTTAGGGCGTGATGGAGGAGTTTGCTTTATTCCGCCCCATCTGGCCGAAAAAGTGGTCAAAACATCCGAGATCATTCGCCTGCGGGATATGTTTGGCCACCAGCGGTTGCGCGAACAGAAATATACACCGGGACAGATCGACACACGCTGGTCGGATGAGATCGAAAAAGATTTCTCCCAGTGGCTGAATTCGCACATCGATAAACTTCCTGTTCCGAAAGAACAGATTCAGGACTATCTCAAAAATCGAACCTGGTAAAAATTTTAGTCAGGTGTGGTCAAAAGTTGTCAAGGGTGGTCAGGAATAGTCAAGTATTGACTGGCTACGCCTGACCACCTTTGACAATCCTTGACAATCCCTGACCACCTTTGACCTTATTTTTTATGAAAACTTCAAGACGTTCTTTTTTAACCAAAAGCGCTTTAGCCAGTGTGTTTAGTGCCGGTGCCCTGTCCAGCTTTGGCGAAGGGCTCGAAACGGCCATCGAGCGTACTCCACTGTCGTCGGCTCCGTCGGATCTGAAGATTACCGACATCAAATGTGGTTACACGCGGGGTGGCCATAGCCTGTTCGTGAAAGTGCATACCAATCAGGGCATCTGGGGCTGTGGCGAAGCGGTCGATGCATCGGTAGGAACCTACCACCTGGTCAAACTGATTGGCCAACGCATTAAAGGCCGAAGTCCGCTGAATGTCAACCGGATTTTCGAGGACGTCCGGAAGTCAGGGTTCTTTGAAGGGGCGCAGGCGGGTATCTATGTGTCGGTATTATCGGCAGTTGAAACGGCCCTTTGGGATTTGGTTGGAAAAGCGCTTGGCTTGCCAGTGTACCAACTGCTCGGCGGAAAATTTCGGGATAAAATCCGGGTTTACTGCGATACGGGTGCCTATCGGGAGACAGATACCAGCCCGGAATCCTTTGGTAAAAGCGCCAAGCGGGCCGTCGATATGGGCTTTACGGCCGTAAAATACGACATCGACGAGCGCAACGACCCTAATAAATACGATGCCTACAACTGGACGGCCAGCCCCGGCGAACTGGAGCGGATGTACAATCAGATTGCGGGCGTTCGGGAAGCCGTTGGTCCTAAAATCGACATCTGCGTCGACATGCACGGAAGGTACGACATGACCACCGGCCGACGCGTTGCCAAGATGATGGAGCCGCTCAAGTTGCTCTTTCTGGAAGAACCCATCCCGGCTGAAAATCCCGAAGCATACCGCCAAATTCGGGAGATTACCACAACCCCCATCTGTGCGGGCGAGAACCATTACCTAGCCCACGGCTTCCGGCGCTTACTCGAAATCGGAGCCGTCGACATCATTATGCCCGACTTGCAGAAGGCCGGTGGCTTAGGCGAAGCGCAACGAATTGCTAATCTGGCTAACCTCTATTACGTGCCGTTTGCGCCACACATGGTAGCGTCGTACCTGGGCGCCATGGCGTCAAGTCACGTATGTGCGTCGGTGCCCAACTTCCTGATTCTGGAATGGCAGATTTACTTCCACGAGGAGCCGATGTTCAAGGAGATCGTTACCTTCGACGGGCCGATGGTGGAGAAAGGATTTATTCCGCTATCCGAAAAACCCGGTATTGGGGTCGAAATCAACGAAGAAGGTATGCGGAAATATGCGCCGAAAGATGTTCCGTTCTTTGTGTAAGTTTGAAATCTGTAGCGTGAAGTTTGATAGTAGTCTTTCCTCGGCCTGTGTCCTCACAGGCCGAATTTCTGAATAGCTGGCGTATGAGAGAGCTGTGAAGACACAGCTCTCGGAAGATAAACTACGATCTAGTTACTCAATACAGCTAACAAGTATGACGAATAAACTACCTTCTATACGATTCAAATCCATTTGGCTGGGGTGTTGTTTTTCGGTGGCACTTTCAGGCAGTTTAGTGAAGGCCCAGGCTCCTACTATGCAGAAAATGACACCGGAGGAGCGGACGGCCTATATGAACAAATTGCGGGCTGCCAGCCAGGAAGACTGGCAAAAGACGATGGACAAACTGTCGTTGAAGCTGCCAACGTTACCCCCACCAGCCGACGACCCGAAGCGTCCGCAGCATGTCAAACCTAAAGAAGGCACGTCTAACTGGTACGATGAAGCGGGTAACACCCATGTTCGATCAGGCTGGGGCAATTGGTCGAACTACGACGAAGCAAAAGCCAATGATTATACCCTCCCTGATCCGCTCAAATTGAAAAATGGGAAGCCGGTAAAAGATGCCAATGCCTGGTGGAAGCAACGTCGTCCTGAAATTCTGAACGATTACCTGACCGAGATTTACGGCAAAACACCTGCGAACACCCCCCGTGTTACGTTTGCCAGTACCGGAACGGACAGTACGGTTCTTGGCGGAAAAGCCACCAAACGAACATTAATAGGTCAGATTGATAACAGCCGATTCCCTTCCGCAACACCAAGTATTCCCGTTCTTCGCTATTACCCCGTAAAAGCGTCTGGGCCGGTACCAATGATGGTGATCGTGTGGGGTTCGTTTCCAACGCCGATGGCTACGGTTGAAAAGCTGATCGATGCCGGCTGGGCTGTGGCCATTGTGAACACAGGCGCTATTCAGCTGGATAGCGGAGCGGGTCTGCACGAAGGGATCATTGGCCTGATGAACCAAGGTAACGAACGAAAGCCTGATGAATGGGGTGTACTGGCCGCCTGGAGTTGGGGACTAAGCCGGGTACTTGATTATTTCGAAACCGATAAAACGATCAATCCCAAGCAGATAGGTATTCAGGGGCATTCGCGCTGGGGAAAGACAGCCCTTCTAGCTGGGGCTTTAGACCAACGCTGGGCCATTGTGTTCGCCAGTTGTTCGGGCTCACTGGGTGCTTCACTGGAAAAACGGAACTGGGGCGAAACTATCGATAATGTAGCTGGTTCGGGCGAATACCACTGGATGGCCGGTAACTTCGTGAAATATGGAGGCAACTGGGCGGCTATGCCGGTCGATGCCCATGAACTAATTGCATTGGTAGCACCTCGTCCCATCTTCATTACCGGAGGTACCAAAGACACCTGGGCTGATCCGAAAGGTGAGTTTCTGGCTTGCGTAGGTGCAAGTCCGGTCTATGAATTACTCGGCAAAAAAGGCGTTGGGACGACCGAGATGCCTGCACCGGATGTGGCCTTAATCAACGGAGAGATCGGTTTCCGAAATCATGAGGGCGGTCATGTCGATTCGCTCGATTGGCCTGTATTTCTTGAATTTGCCAAAAGACAGTTTACATTAACCAAGTAGTGATTACATGAGTATGTTACAAACCATGCGTTGGTTCGGTCCGAACGATCCGGTCTCGCTGATGGCTATTCGGCAGGCGGGTTGTACCGGCGTCGTGACAGCCCTCCACCAGATTCCCGTAGGTGACCTCTGGACGGTTGAGGAAATTAACCAGCGCAAACAACTGATTGAAGCCGATAATCAGCGGTATTCGCCCTTGCACTGGGCCGTAGTCGAAAGCCTGCCTGTGCACGAAGATATTAAGAAAGGGCGGCCCACGCGTGCTGGGTATATCGAAAAGTACCAACAGTCTATCCGGAACCTGGCTGCCTGCGGTATTCGTACGGTTTGCTACAACTTTATGCCGGTACTGGACTGGTCGCGTACCAATCTTAACTATGAAATGCCCGATGGCTCGCGAGCACTCCGCTTCGTTTGGGAAGACTTCGCCCTATTTGACCTCTATATCCTAAAACGTCCAGGTGCAGAAGCCGATTATGAACCGGAAATCATTGAATCGTCCCGGCAGAAATTGGACCGGATGACGACCGAACAGGTAGCTGAATTGACGAACACGGTACTGCTTGGACTGCCGGGTTCTGAAGAAGCGTTTTCGCTGGCTACGTTTCAGGGATTACTGAATGAATACAGCCAGATTGGGGATAAAGTGCTACGGGAAAATCTCTATTATTTCATTCAGCAAGTAGCTCCGGTCGCACAAGAAGTGGGTGTCAATCTGTGCATTCACCCCGACGATCCACCAAGGCCGTTATTAGGGCTCCCCCGTGTAGTGAGTACTGAGGCAGATCTGGCGCAACTGATGAATGCCTGTGATATAAGCGCCAATGGCATTACGTTCTGTACGGGCTCATTGGGTATTCGGCCTGACAACGATTTGCCGGGTATGGTTCGACGGTTCGGCAATCGCATTCACTTTATTCATTTGCGCACGACCAAGCGCGAAGCTGATCCACGTAATTTTCATGAGGCCGACCATTTAACGGGTGATGTCGATATGTATGCCGTTATCAAAGAGATTGTGCTGGAACAGAAACGACGTGTCAACGAAGGTGTTGGCGAAACGGCCATTCCAATGCGACCCGATCACGGCCATCAGATGCTCGATGATCTGCATAAAAAAACATACCCTGGTTATTCGGCCATTGGCCGGTTGCGTGGCCTGGCCGAACTACGAGGACTTGAATTGGGTATCGAACGCAGTTTAGAAACTATTAATTAAACACGGAGGCACGGAGAGCACAGAGGTTTTCTAAAATTGAATCTGTTGGACTCTTGCGAAAGCCTTTTTGTCATTCCGACCGAAGGGAGGAATCTCAAGATTCTTATTAGTCAATCTTGAGATTCCTCCCTTCGGTCGGAATGACAAAGCACTCATTGTAAGCTTATCCCTAAAGTTTAAACCGACTCTGTGTGCTCTGCGTCTCTGTGTTTAAACCATTTTTTATACAATGACACAAACAGAAAATTTGACATATCCGGCTGTTTTTTCGCTTGAAGGCAAGTTGGCGCTTATTACGGGCGGAGGTAGTGGTATTGGTTTTGATATTGCCCGCTGTATGGTCGAATCGGGTGGCCGGGTTGTAATAACGGGTCGTCGGGAAGAACCCCTTAAAGAGGCTGTACAATCGTTGGGCAAACGCGCCTATTATCAGGTCAATGACGTTACCGATCGTGAATCGCTGGAGGGACTGGTCGAAAAAATTGAGCTCGAACTAGGGCCCATTGATATTCTGGTCAACAATGCCGGTATCAATATGAAAAAACCCGCCCTGGAGGTGTCCGATGCTGATTTCGACCGGATTGTGCATACGAATTTGAACTCGGTTTTTAGCCTGACACGCACCTGTGCCCAACGGATGATGGCTCGTCAAAGCGGTTCGATTATCATGATTTCGTCGATGGCGGCTTATTATGGTATCGACCGAGTGGCTGCGTACGCGGCCTCCAAGTCGGGTCTGGAAGGCATGGTTAAGGTGCTGGCGTCGGAGTTTTCGGGCAATGGTGTTCGGGTCAATTCCATTGCACCGGGTTTCATCGAAACGGCTATGAGCAAAACAGCCATGAGTGGCGATCCCGACCGTTTCGCCCGCGCTATGCGTCGGACCCCGATGGGAGCGTTTGGAAAGCCGTCAGATATTGGCTGGGCGGCCGTCTTTTTAGCTTCTGAAGCGGCTCGGTACGTTACCGGCGTATCGCTGCCAGTCGATGGTGGTAATTCGATTGGGTTTTAACACTTTTTTTGTCATTTCGACTGTCGCTCGTCCGCGATCCAATCGCGGACGAGCGATCAGTCTTATATTAACCAACTGTAAAGTTTTTAGCTAAATCCTCTAGTATTAACCAGACTACAGTTACTTTGGGCCATAATGGCGTACTGGTTCGTATGAAACGGATTGCAAAATTCCCCCTGATTATTGTCGTTTGCCTGCTTGTTACCCAATCCAGTTGGGCACAAATCAAGCCTAAAAAAGCGTTGTTCGTAATTGTCGACGGCATTCCGTCTGATGTCATCGAAAAGCAGCCAACGCCCAACCTGAAAGCCATTGCCAAAGTCGGTGGTTATGCTCGTGCGTATGTAGGCGGGCAAAAGAGCACCTATTCACAAACGCCAACGATCTCGGCCGTAGGGTACAATAGCCTGCTGACAGGAACCTGGGTCAACAAGCATAATGTGTGGGACAACAGTATCAAAGCGCCCAATTATGCGTACTGGACTATCTTTCGGTTTTTCGAACAACAATATCCCTTCAAGAAAACGGCTGTTTTTTCGACCTGGCTCGATAACCGGACCAAACTGGTTGGCGAAGAGCTGCCCCAAACCGGCCAGTTACGGATCGATTATTCGTTCGATGGCCTGGAACACGATACGCTGCTTTTTCCACACGATAAGGAGTCTGAATACATTCACCGGATCGATGAAAAAGTAGTGACGGAAGCCTGCCAGTATATTCAGAATGAAAGCCCGGATTTATCGTGGGTGTACCTGGAATACACTGACGACATGGGCCATAAATACGGTGACAGCGAGCAGTTTTACAAAGCCGTAGGCATCATGGACGATCAGATGGGTCGTATTTGGAAAGCCATTCAATACCGCCAGAAAAATTTCGGTGAAGAATGGCAACTGTTTATCACCACCGATCATGGCCGAAGTGCCGATACCGGCAAAAATCATGGTGGTCAATCCGATCGGGAGCGAGCTACCTGGATGGTGACGAATGCCAACGATCTGAACAGCCAGTTCAGAACGGCCACGCCCGCTATTGTCGATATTATGCCGACTATGGCCCGCCATCTGGGAATTACGATTCCGAAAGAGCAGGCATTTGAACTGGATGGCGTGCCATTGACCGGTAAAGTTTCCATTGCTGAACCCCAAGCCCGCAAAGAGGCTGGTAGGCTCCTGCTGAACTGGAAAGCCATCGACAAGGAAGGCACGGTAAAAGTCTGGGTATCGACAACGAACCACTTCGAGGAAGGCAAGCGTGACCAGTACAGTTTACTGGCCGAAGTTGCTGCCAATGCCGAAGCGGCTACCCTCGATGTGCCCAACCTACCAAAGGGCTTTGTTAAGGTTGTGCTGGAAGGAAAGCATAATTCGCTTAACCGCTGGATTGTCGAATAAGCACTATTTCACCCGTGTCCAGGTACGGGTTTTGCCCAGGAGGCTGATGCCCATCACATAGCCATGAAAATCGAGCGTATTGGCGTCTTTCAGAGTCAGGTCGCAGTTATAGGTTTTACCATCTTCGGGATTATAAATTTCCCCACCGCTCCAGACATTATTGCCTTTATAGACTAAATCTTTGAGCAGCACCATATTCATTAAGGGCCGATTGCGCAACTGTCCGTCTGGGTTTTCCGTGTCTACTTTGGGTTTCTTTGTAACAGGGTCATTGGGTTCCAGCATCCAGACAAGTCTGCCGTAATATTTATTCCCCTGTTTATAAATCTGGACCTGATTCCTTTTTTTAGAGCTAAGCCATTTACCCAGCACTGCATCTGGATCATCGGTCTTGGGCGCAAAGGAAGAGCTGGTAATACCAATTACTAAAAGAAAAATGGTGAAACGAAACAGATTCATAAGGCAGTTGAGGCAATGATTTTCATGTATAACTAAATCGCAGACTACTTGTCAGCGGAGTAAACAAAAAATCATGCTTACCTGTGTATAGACCGTAGCTGGATGCCTAAGGTTTAACGCCCAGATCCTGAAAGTTGATGTTTCTGACACAACTGCCTCTAATTCCAGTCATATCGATTTCAGACGCCAGGCTCAGCCACATAGGCTTCCAGCGCCTGGAAATCTTTGGTCCGTTTCATAAAATGAATCGACGCTGATTGGGCAATTCGTAACGATTGCTGAAAATGCTGGGGTAGGTAGTCTCTGGTTAAAAGCTGAACCGGTATCGGGAAATGCTTAAGTAACTCAACTGGGGCTCGTATGGGACTGATCTTGCCTTCCTGAATGCGGGAATTTGGTGGAAAGAGGATGTTGATCTGGCGTAATGGAATGGGGTTTTTAGGGAAAGTGTCCAGCGGCTGGGTTATCAGGAATTTATCGATGCCTTCGAAAGAAGGAGACAGGGCAGAAATAGGAATGTTAAGCCCATTGAGTGCCTGTTTCCAGACTTTATACTGACTGAAAGCGGGAAGAACATAGGCGGTGTGATCGATCAGTTGGATCGCCACCAGATCGTCTGACAATACCGTATGCCCAGCTTTCCCAAAAGCCGTTGCCGTGGTCGATTTTCCGGCACCAGGTATCCCCATAAAAACAATGGCCTGATGATTTACCTCCACGGCACTGGCATGTAACAGGAATAGGCCACGCTGGTATAAAATAACGCCGAACACTTCGCTGAGCAGGAATAATCGCAATGTGCCTTCATCGGCACCCAGGTTCTGATAGACGACCTGATTGCCGCCAGTAATCCGAAATTTGCCGATACCTGCCCAGTTGATAACAATGCCCCCATCCGCTGTTCTGCCGAATGTGGCTCGCACCCCCCGTCGCTGGACACGAGTTAGCTGCCCTGCTTTTTCAGGAACAGATCCTTCTATAATAAGTACATCGGCCGGAGCATCCGACGGCTGTAAGACACCATCAAAACGGATGGTTGTTTGAATGGTTAATCCGAAAGCGAAGTAATTCATGAACAGCGAAACGTTGCCAGTATGATCAATGCATCTCCTTGAGCGACAGCCAGTACAACCCCACAAATAGTAGGCTGAAAAAGACACCAAACGAAACGGCCAGCGCTTCGAATCCGGCCAGTGCAACGGGTAAGACCAACCCGCAAACAACGCCCGCTACATAAATCCAGAAACCAATCCGGCGCAGTCGGAACATAAAAATGGCGCCAACCAGCGTAATCAATGAGTAAATAAAGGACGCAATCGCCAGCGAACGAACCTGTTCCTGATCATTGGGCAGCGGCACATTGCCCGATGAACGATCTTCGTAGTATTGCTTAGACTCTTTCTCGTCTGGCTTATTTTTTCGCTCAACATAGATTGTTTCGGATACCGCTTCGGTTTGCCAAAGCGATACGACAGCATCCGCTATTCCCCAGGCACAGCTCAGAAAGGTAAGAATGCAAAGAAGTGTTAAAAATTGAGAACGCATAGTAACGCGGACATCCTGTCCGCCTGTTTAATATAAAACGGATTTATCTCCGTGTTTGATGATCTATTAAAAGGAAGTTGTCTATGTAACTTCCCAAAACCTTATTTTCGTGGCAGCGTTTTCTACGTACCAACGAAATCCAAATCAAATGACTCTGCAAGAACTGACCGAACAAATCCGGACCAAAGTTACACATGCCGATAATATCGACGCTACTGTCAAGCTCGTAACTGACCAGGGTGTTGTCTATATCGATGCGACACAATCGCCCGCCGTGGTATCGAACGAAGACAAACCCGCCGACTGCGACCTGCAAGTGAGCATCGATAACCTCGTGAAAATGAGCAGTGGTGATCTGAATCCGATGATGGCCGTGATGATGGGCAAACTCAAAATCAAAGGCGATATGGGCATCGCCATGAAAATGGGACAGATCATGGGATGATTGAATTGTTGAATGATTGAATTGTTGAATAGATAAGTAAGCGCATTCCGTTTAGTTCTTATTCAATCATTCAACAATTCAGTCATTCAATCATTACGTTATGCCTAAGCCCTCTCGTCGTCAATTTCTGGAAAATAGTACGCTGGCTGCGGCCAGTTTTCTGCTGGTTCCGCGTCATGTACTGGGTGGAAAATCGGCTACTGGTTCACGTATTATTGCCCCCTCCGATAAACTAGCCATTGCGGCTGTTGGCTGTGGGGGTAAAGCGGATGTCAATATTCGGCTGGCCTATAACAGTGGCTCCGATAATATGGTTGCCCTATGTGATGTCGATGATCGGCAGGCGAAAAAATACCGGGCTCAGTTTCCGAATGCTCCCTATTTTCAGGACTACCGCCAGATGTTCGACAAGGCGGGTAAAAGCTTCGATGCGGTCATCGTCAGCACGCCCGACCACATGCATGCGCCTATCGCTATGGCTGCTATGCAGCTAGGCAAGCATGTGTATGTCGAAAAGCCACTGACGCACGATATTTACGAAGCCCGTATGTTGACCCAGGCTGCCGAGCGCTATAAAGTGGTGACCCAGATGGGCAATCAGGGCAGCTCGGGCGACGCTACCCGAGTTATTGAAACGGCCATTCAGAAAAAAATGATTGGTCATGTACACACGGTTTACTGCTGGACGAACCGGCCGGTATGGCCGCAAGGGGTTAAGTCGCCAAAGGAAAAAGGCGAATCGCAACCCGTTCCGCCTGAGGTAAACTGGCCGCTCTGGCTCGGTACCGCCCCTCCCCGTGAGTATCATGAAGCGTACATGCCTACTCGCTGGCGTGGTTATTGGGATTTCGGTACGGGTGCTCTCGGCGATATGGGCTGTCATTTCATGGACGTACCCTTCCGTGCATTAAAGCTTAAGTATCCAACCTCCGTTGAGTGTAGCGTAGGTTCGGTATATGCCGACTTTTTCAAAGAAGCTTTTTACGACGATAGCTGTCCTCCTTCGTCAGCTATTCACCTGACGTTCCCATCGGACGATAAAAAAGTGAAAGAAATCAAATTTTCGTGGTTCGATGGAGGTATTCGCCCTCAACTGCCCGAAGGTATCGAATACAACGATGTGTTTCGCGAAATTGATGGCGGCATACTGTTTATCGGTACTAAAGGGATGCTGACGGGTGGACTGTTCGGTAATAATCCAAAACTGCTACCGGCCGATAAGTTTGCCAACACAGCCTTGCCTACTCCCGAAAAGCCACTGGTCGAAGGGAAAACGGAAGGCCATCAGCAGCAATGGGTAAAAGCCTGTAAGCAAGGGTATGGAGCCTATACATCGTCTTCGTTCGATCAGTCGGGACCCCTTACCGAAACCGTTCTGATGGGTAATCTGGCGACACGTTCTTACCTGGCTCGCGAAGGAGGTAAGTTTACCGGACGTAAAAAACTATTCTGGGATGGCGACAACATGAAGATTACCAACTTCGACTACGCCAACCAGTTTGTCCGGCGGCAATACAATGGAGGCTATACCTTGTAAAGAGCGAAAGGGTGACGTACTGGACCATTGCCACTCTTTCACTCTTTCATTCTTTCGCTCTTTAAATAAATTCCTACATTAGTGGTATCTGAGGTCACTAATGAGACGTTTTCGCCAACAGATATTTTTCTTTTTAAGCTGCTGCTTACTGACCTTCCGCCTGACTGCCCAACCGCTCAGCAAACAGCCCGTCATTCGGTTGCCTGTTCAGGGCGATGGGGTGTCGTTACGCGGAAACCTGACTTATTTTCGTGATTCGCTGACTAATCGGACTATTTCAGATATAATCGGCTTGTCCTCCAGTGCCGCCTTCCAGCCTATCATAACTCCGGTTCCTAATTTTGGCTACGTATCGGGTATTAAGGCTGCCCGGCCTGTTTGGTTACGATTTCGGATGGAAAATTCTTCAGAAGCGGCACAAGCCTGGTTCGCCGAAGTTGATTTCTGGTCGTTCGATTCCCTTCAGCTGTTTATTGTCGATAGTCAGAACCGGGTGTTGTCGGCCTCTCCAATACTAGGCTGGAAAACACCCGCCACCCAACGGATTCGCTACCATCGGCATTACTGGTTTCCGTTTACCGTACCGGCGAATCAGCAGGTAACGGCTTATTTCCGAATGTACAAACAGCGGGGAACGCAGTTGGTGCCTATCAGCCTGATTCGACAGTCGGCCTATGAGCCGCTGGTGCAGAAAGGGTATTTGTTCTGGGGCGGAGTTCTGTTTGCGCTGACGTTCGTGGCCATGATGAGCCTCATCTTTTTCCTGACCACCTTCGACCGTATTTATTCAAAATACATTTTTTGCCTGCTCGGGCTGGTTGGTTTTTTTGTCATCAACGATGGCTTCCTGAATCAGTTTGGGTTCGAACTTCAGTTCTGGTTACCTCGCCAGAATATCTATTTCCTGTTTCCACTCATTCTGTTCTATTCGCAGCTAACGTTTGTTCGTACATTTTTGTCGGTCAAAAACACACCTTCCCGGCGTTGGCATACCATTGGAACCGTGGTGCTCTGGTGTGGGCTTTTCTGCTTACTGGGGTTAACGATTGAATTGATTACGCCCTTTTCTCCGACCGTAGAACTGGTTATGGTGCGCATCTTTTCGGTTTTTTACTGGTTTCCGATGCCTGTAATTGGGGCTTACATTGTCGTGGGAATCATTCGGCGGTATCATGTTCGCGAAGCCTGGCTATACCTGATTGCTGTAATTCCGTTTTACGCCCTTAACCTGGGACAGGTTTTTGCCAATTTTGGTCTGATCCCTACGTTTGAGCCAGTCGCCAATTTTACCTATTACGCCATAGCTGCTTTGTTTGAAGTGCTGGTGCTGACCATTGGCCTGGCGTATCGGTATAAAATGGAACGCGACCAGACTGAGCGTCTGATCAAAGACAGCACCGCTCAACAACAACGGGCCTACGAAGCCGAAGTCCAGACGTTGGCGCTCAAGAATAGTTTATTGGTTGAAAAAGAACGGATTGCCCGCGATTTGCACGATAATGTAGGAGCGCACCTGGCGTTTATTGTGACCAATCTAACCCATATCAGCGATCAGGCCGAAAAGCAGTCGACGAAAGAGGGAAAACAGTGGGCTTCGCGACTACGGACAATCGTTATGCACACACGCGAAGCGGTCAAGCTGTTGCGCGAAACCATTTGGGCCATTCATCAGGAAAGTTTTACGGTCGAGGAATTTGACGAACGATTGAACCAATACATAAACCGGTATTTCCACGAAACAGATGGCCTGCATGTAGATGTACAGGTGACCGGCTCCCAATCCCAGCGCCTTTCGTCGACCCAGGTTTTAAACCTATTCCGAATTGTGCAGGAAGCGCTGAATAATGTAATCAAACATGCGCAGGCTACCGTCGCCAACGTCCAGTTGCAGGTGAGTTCGGGCGGGCGGATCAACCTTCGTATTCACGATAATGGCTGCGGCTTTACCTGGAACAATACGGTTGTGTCGAGCCAGCACTATGGCCTTCAGAACATGCAAACTCGTGCGCAGGAACTGGGCGGCACATTCCGGGTCTTCGCCGAGGAAGGTACTACTGTGGAGGTAGAGGTGTGATCGCCTAACTCATTTTCAGATGTGTATCAGCAACGACTTTCTTCACAAGTCGATAAATAGCAACGACATGTGAAAATAAAACGGCGGGCACGATGAAGCCTGGTAACCACACATAAGGTGCTTTCAGTATGCCAATATTAGGTTGGTCGAAAGCGAACTGCTGGAAAGGAAAAGGAGTCGATAAAATGGCGTTAATCACAATATTCAGCACGAGTCCCAGCGCAAGTAGGTTCCAGACTACTAACCATCGGTTGGATAATGGGTTGCGTCGGAAGGCAAGGTAAGCGACAATGGGGGCCGTCAAACCCGCCAGAATATCGAAGTTTCGCCCTTCAAAGGTCATTAGCTGCGGTACCTGATGATAGATATAGAGCCAATACAACGTTAACTCAACAGGCACTCGTACGATATGGAGCAGTGTGAGTGCTGATAGGGGTAATTTTTCGATCCAGATACGCCCTTTCGGCGAGAGCAATAGGCTGGCAATGAGCACTAAGGGTGGGCCAATCACGAGTATAAGTCCGGGAGGTCTTGCATCGAGGTGGAGAAATAGTTGATTATACGCTACTACTGCGAGACCTGTTAGCCAGATTAACAAGCCCACAAGCAGCCGATTAGCTATGGTTCTGGAGGCCTGTCGAACGGCATTGTAGAGAAAATAGAGGGTTAACAACGTGGTTGCCCCGAAAAAAGCATCCAGCCCGAAGGGGGTATCGTCGTATAAATGAGAAAGATTGGGTTGCATGATTACAGTCGGTTATGGCAAGCAATGACACTTGCGACTGCAAAGGAAAGTTGGCTATTGGACAGAAATCCAGTCGAAAAGTTGTTCTGTCGATGAATGGTACCCAAACGGAGGATGAATGGTCAGGAAACCAGGGAGCCTTCAAGCCACTTTTTAAAATCAGGGCTCCGGTAACGACTTACAATCACATCTTCATGCGGTTGATGTTTATGCAGGGCAGGCGTAAGAAGCACCGCCAGCTTGCGATTGGTATCGTCCTGAACAGCCCGAACGGCACGTTGTGCTACCAAAAACTGTCGGTTAAGCTGAAAAAAATAGCGGTTATCGAGCAGAGGGGTTAATTGAGCAAACGAAGAATAGGAAGTGGATACCTGCTGTCCATCGGTTTTGACCAGCAAAATCAAGCCACCAGTTGAATAAAAATAAGCAATTTGATCGACTGGAAGCCGCAACTTGCCATTGTGAATGACTAGAGTGACCAGTTGGGTCTCTGGCGAAACCGTAGGCATATGGCTTTCTTTCGGACGAGTTTCAGATGCCAACTGAGCTTTCTTCCCGCGCTCAGTCAAAAAAGCCTGTAAGATATAAAGTCCCACGTAACCACCATTCACGAGTGTAGCCAGGGTGACGCAAACCGTCACCCCTTTCAAGATGGTTGGCAGTGCAGGCCAGTGGTTTGTATAGAGCCGTTGAGCGAGCGGAAATACAACTGCAAATGTCAGAAGGGTAGCCACACCGCCCAGAACGAACTGGCTAGCCAGTCGCCGGGTTGGCTGGACGCCAAATGGTAATCGGGCATCGAGCCAGTCGTAAATAGCCAGATTGACTTCCCAGCAGGAAACCATTACCGTGGCCACCGTCAGGAAATACGCCCAGGGAAACTGATATCCCGGCTGCCCTGGAAACAGTTGAGCAAACACCACATGCGACGCTATCAACGCGGCTACAGGCACAATCGCCAGGCGAAGGTAGAAGTGTTGTCGGCGTGTAAGCGGGGCCATATGAGAGCAGCTTTTGCAGTAGCTGTTTAGGACAAATGTAGCAAAAGCCAGCACCGAATTAAACAGGTATCAGCGGGGCCGGTTCGTTAACACCATTCGCCAGCATCTGTAAGGTCGTTTTTTCATAAACAGCCAGATTGGCATCCCGAACCCGCAGCATGATGGGCCTGATTTTACAGGTTTCTTCACTGTCGCAGTCGTCGCAACGGGTATAAAAGTGCAGGGAAACACAAGGCGTTGGGGCTATGGGACCGTCGATAATACGGACGAGTTGGGCAAGCGTGATGCGATCAGGTTCCACCCGCAACATATAACCGCCCCCTTTCCCTTTTTGGCTTTGCAGCAGTCCATGGTTGCGTAGTTCCAGCAAAATACCTTCCAGAAATTTCTGGGGTAGGCGTTCCTGCTCAGCAATGCGGGCAATCAGTACCGGTCCGTTGCCATAAGCTTGTGTCAGTGCTTTCATGGCTTTGATGGCATATTTTGCTCTTTTAGAGATCATATTGCATTTTAGTTAGTGTGTAATTTCGATAGGGTTTTAGGGTAATATATTTATCCGATAAATTTTATATAGTAATTTGGAAAATAAAAAAGCACACGCTTACCTTTACACCGCCATTAACCACAAATTCCGTACGCCATGGACTTCTATCAGTTCCGATGTTGTTACAAAGTCGACCACACTACTCGCTGATTAGCTGGGTAATGGCTGGTAATTCGCTGGCGGTTCCGCGAGTACCGAATAACTGATCTCCACATACGCTAGCCTCCTTCATCAGCAGACAAAATTAAGTGTTTACCTTTAAACTATATAAAATATATAGATTAAATATTTTTAAGGCCTCACTTCATCAACAAACGACCACATTTGATTCCTAATTCGCTTTCGTTATGATTTCAGCTTCAACAACAGGAAACCGCCAACTGGTCTACCAGATCATCGGGTTCGACCGACTGAATTTCGTAGACGACGTAGCCAATGCCATTCCACAGGACGACCAGTGCCGCATTACGGGCCTATCGTTTGTGGGCAATGGCGTTCGGGTAGATGGCCGATTGACGGTCTGGGTGCAGGACGATAACCGGTTAGCTAGTATTTACCGGCAATTATCCGCTGTACAGGGCTTGGTAAGTGTACAGCAGAGTGATTAATGAATGGGTTTACGATCGGTCGTAAATCAATATTGTAAAACTGATAAGAACATGAGTAATAGTATCGTATGTCCCACAAGTGGGATGCAGATCAATGAGACGAAAGTTCGTCTGGTGGCGGGCCTTGTGTTGCTTATTGCCATCGTGTATTGGCTAACTAATTGGCTGGTTCTTCTTCTGTTGCTAGTCGTGGATTTCGGCCTTCGAAGTACTGATCTCAGTAACTACAGCCCACTGGGAAAGGTAGCTGATAGCATGGTGAACGCATTCCATTTGCCGTACAAAAGCACCGATCAGATCCCCAAGCAATTCGCTGCCCGCATTGGATTTGGCTTTGCCATTCTGATTTCTGTTTTAAGGGTAGCAGGTATCTCAGCGCTGATTCCGGTTAGTGTGCTGGTCGTTTTTGCCGCACTGGAATCGATAGTTGGCTTTTGCGCTGGCTGCTACGTGTACACGTATTATCTACGGTTGTTTGCCAAGGTAAGTTAAACGGAGTAAGCCTACCTCTACTGGCGGCAACCGGTATTGGAGGGGCAATAAAAAAGCCGAAACGGCGGCAACCGTTTCGGCAGGTCACAACAAGATAGTTTTTGATCCATCAGGCGCTTGCGACGCCGGGTGGTTCTACCCTGTTTCTCACGTAACCATTACAAAGTAATGCAAAAACTCTATGCAGTATGGGTAATTCTTTTACTCATTTCTGGGGGCCTATCTGCTCAGTCAACGGATAGATCCGCTAATACCTCCACAAATACGATTTCCGGTACGGTCCGGGCCGATAACGGCGAAGTGCTCCCAGGTGTCAATATTGTTCTGAAAGGTCAGTCGAAAGGGACCGTTACGGATGCAAACGGTCAGTTCAATTTGTCGGCTAAACCGGGCGATCAGCTCATTCTGTCGGCCATTGGGTATAAAACCCTTGAAGTTCGGGTCAGCGGAACGGGCTCTCTGAAAGTTGAATTATCGGCCGATTCGCGCCAGCTTAGTGAAGTCATCGTAGTTGGGTATGGGACATCGGAACGGAAGAATCTGATTGGTTCCATTGCCAAAATCGACCCGAGCGATACCAAAGCTATCCCCGTAGGCAGTGTGGATGCCCAGTTGCAGGGCAAAGTGCCGGGTGTACAGATTTCGAGCGCTACGGGTGTGCCGGGCGAACGGGTCAATATCCGGGTACGTGGAGCCACCTCGATCAATGCCAGTAACGACCCGCTCTATGTGGTCGATGGCGTATTTATCAACAGCAACAGTCTGCAAACGATTGGTACAGGAGGTAAGGCTACCTCGCCTATTGCTGACATTAATCCCTCTGATATTGAGAGTATTGAAGTTCTGAAAGATGCCGAAGCTACAGCCTTGTACGGCTCTCGTGGAGCCAACGGTGTGGTACTGATCACGACCAAACGGGGCGCCTTCGGTCAGCGGTCGACGCTGAAAATTGATGCGTCGGCAGGTGCCGCCAAAGCTGCCAAACTGTGGGAATTGACGACTGGCCCTGAGCATGCTACCCTGGTCAACGAATGGTGGGTAAATACGGGTAAAGATACGCCCTCACTGAACCGGACGTTTGCCAACCGCCCGTTTCGGCCGGTTTCGGAAGGAGGGCGCGGACTACCCGAAGATCAGAAAACCTACGACCGTCTGGGCGAACTGTTCCGAACGGCTCAACTCCGCAATTACGACATCTCGTTATCTGGCGGTACCCAATCGACCAAATACTATATCGCAGGTGGCTACAATACACAGGAAGCCATCATTCGGCCTATCAATTTTAACCGGGCCAGTTTTAAGGTCAATCTGGATCAGCAGGTAAACGACAAGATTCAAGTAGGTGTGAGCAATACGTTCACCCGCACATACCGGAATCAGGGGAGGGCGGGCGATGGACCTGCAGGTGGGTTGTTACAGGCGGCCTTGCATACGCCTACGTACCTATCGCCGACCAACGATCAGGGGGTTCTGGTAGGCCGGGCCGGGTTCGATAACCTGACCTTGCTGATCAATAATTACAATGTTCATACGACCAGCCTGCGCTACATCGGTAACCTGTATGCGGATGCCCAACTGCTGCCCGGCCTGAAATTTCGGACCAGCTTCGGCATCGATTACAATAACTACAACGAGTCGGAATACTGGAACTCCAAGCTGATTTCAGGTAGTCCCAATGGCTATGCCACCTCAAGCATTAGCCAATATACTACCTGGCTCAACGAGCAGACGCTAACCTACCGCAAAAAGCTTGGTTCGAGTCACTCATTCGGTGTGCTGATCGGGAATACGCTGCAGAGCGATAACCTGACCCGTACCTATGCCGAAGGGCGTGGTTTCCCGAACGACAACTTCACCCAGATTTCATCGGCTGCAACCACGGCCAGTTCACAAAACTGGAGCAAAAGTACGCTGGCATCGTTCTTTGCCAAAGCCGATTATAACTTCGCCGGGCGCTATCTGGTCGATGCCAGCCTGAGGGCCGATGGATCGTCGCGTTTCGGCTCATCCCGCAAATGGGGCTATTTCCCGTCGGTAGGGGTGGCCTGGCGCGTGAAACAGGAAGCATTCTTACAGGACGTTACGGCCATCAGCGATTTAAAACTGCGGGCGAGCTGGGGTGTAACGGGTAATCAGAACGGTATTGGGAATTTTGCGGCACAAGGACTCTGGACGGGCGGTACGGGCTATCAGGGAAGTCCCGGTATTGCGCCCCAGCAACTGGGTAACCCCGACCTGCAATGGGAGCGTACCCGCCAAATCAGTGCTGGACTGGATGTGTCGCTGTTTACCGACCGGGTTGGTCTGGAACTGAACGTGTACGACAAATACACCACGAATGGCCTGTTTCAGATAGCGCTGGCGGGTACAACCGGCTTCAGTAACTATTGGAGTAATGCCGCCGAAATCAGCAATAAAGGTTTTGAGCTGGGTATCAACACGGTCAACCTCCGCCAGAGTGGACTGACCTGGACGACCAGTTTCAACGTAGCGCAGAACGTGAACCGCATCGAAAAGCTGGCGACTCCGCTCAAATACGGTAGTCGCGACCTGATTCTCCAGCAGCAGGGCTTTCCGCTGTATTCGTTCTGGGTGTACAAGCAACTGTATGTTGATCCTCAAACGGGTAATGTGGTTTACGACGACGTCAATAAAGATGGTAAGATCACTGTCGATGACCGGCAACTGGTGGGCAGTATCTGGCCAAAATTCTTTGGTGGCCTTACCAATAGCTTTTCGTACAAAGGCTTCGATGTGAACCTGTTCTTCTCGTATCAATACGGCAATAAGATTTACAACCACAACCGTTTCTTTGGGGAAGGTGGTGGAGCGCGTGACGATGCGCGGATCATTTTTAAATCGAATCTGGCCCGCTGGCAGAAACCGGGCGATGTGACCGACGTACCTCGCCCCGATGGTATCAATGTCAATAACTACCGGGATGGTGGAAGCCGCTGGCTGGAAGACGGCTCATTCCTGCGGCTGAAGTCCCTGACCATCGGGTACACTGTTCCGAAGGAGTTAACGCGCCGATTAGGTATCCAGAACGTTCGCTTTTACGCCGTTGGGACTAACCTGTGGCTGCTTACGAAATACACGGGCCTTGATCCCGAATCCAGCTCCAGTAGCGACCCGAATGCGCAAGGTATCGACCTGGGTACCCCTCCGCAACCCGTTGGGATTCAGGGCGGAATTAGTCTAACGTTATAGCTATGACCTCAAGGCAGCGACCGACCGTCCCAAACTCTCTCCTGTTGTAGTAGCGGGCGATAGTCTCTAAGACTAACATCTTTCCGGAAATAATAGAGCCTCTTCCAAAAGACACCCCGCTCCTGAAATCAGGAGCGGGGCCGGGGGTGAAGTAGAATGCCCAAAATCATAAATAAACCAATGAAACATATCAAATCTGTTTTTTTGCTGCTTCTGCTGATTACGGTCAGTAGTTGTAAGGATTTTTTAGATGTAAAACCGCTGGAGTCGATCTCCGATAAGGAAACGATTACCGATCAGAACTCGGCCCTGACCGCGCTGCGGGGTGTGTATAGTTCCCTGGCTAGTAGCGACTATTACGGCACGAGTTTTCAATCTATCGGCTATCTGTCGGGCGATAACATCCAGTGGACGGGCTCGCAGTCGCAAGTGCAGGAGTTCATCAACAAGAAGGTGAACGCCGATAATTCAACCATTTCAGGTGTCTGGATCGCCATTTACCGGACCATCAACCGGGCCAATAATATCATTGCCAAAGTACCAACCGTGACTGACCCAGCCCTAACTACGGCCCTGAAAAATCAGTATCTGGGCGAAGCGTATAGCATCCGGGCCTTGGCCTACTTCGACCTGGCCCGTACGTTTGGTGGGGTCCCCATCATCACCAACCCAACGATTAAGCCAACTGACAACTCCGGTATTCAGCGGAGTACACATGCTGAAACCTACGCGCAGGTGCTGAAGGATCTGGAAGCAGCCGAGCCGTTACTGCCAACCACCGTTGACCGTTATCGGGTAACCCAGAAAACTGTTTTTGCGCTGAAATCCCGCTTTTATTTATACCAGAAAGATTACGTCAAAGCCGAAGACTACGCCAGCCGACTGATCAGCGATGCTACTAACTATAAGCTGCTGAAACCGTATGGAGCTTTCTTCCAGAATGATGCACGAGGAACGACGGAATCGGTATTTGAGATTTTTTACAACGGCACCACCGAAGTGAACAGCCACCGGGGGCAATGGCAACCGCAAACCAACGGCGGTACCCGGCAGTGGGCGCCTAACGATGCACTAGTTGCCTTACTGAACGATCCGGCTGTTGGCGGCAACCGCTCGGTACTGGTCGCCAAAGACAATCAGAATCGCTGGTATGGCAACCTCTATTACCGTAACCCCGGCTCCGACCCATCGTACATCTTCCGTATTGCCGAGGCCTACCTGATTCGGGCGGAGGCAAGGGCGCAACAGGACAAACTGACCGATGCGCTGACTGACTTGAACGCCGTTCGTGACCGGGCGGGACTGACGGCTCTGTCGGCTACAACCACCTCGACAAAAGATGCGGTATTGCTGGCGATAGAAAACGAACGGCGCGTCGAGTTTGCGCTGGAGCCCCACCGCTGGTTCGATGTGGTGCGCACGGGCCGGGCTGGCGCCGTTTTTAACCTGACGGATGCCAATCGGTACGTATTGCCGATTCCGGTTCAGCAGCTACAGACCGACAAAGCACTTACTCAAAATCCAGGCTACTGATTATCCCTAAACCCTATAGCGATGAGTTATTCTAAAACCGTGTTTGCTCAATCACAACTGCATCAACGCACCGAGCTACAGACCGACAGTAGCTGGACAGCGGCCGAAAAAGGGGTCTTCCGGTTCATATTCCTCTATTTTCTGATCCAGGCTCTGCCACTCGATCCGCAGTTTTTCCGAAATTTGGTTTCGTTCGATGGCGGGTACACGCGCTACCTGTTCAATCTGTCGCATTATGCCCCCCGTTTTGTGGGAACGGAAGATAGTTTCGTCAACTGGGGGATCGTGGCTCTTGTAGCCCTGATCGGGTCTATTATCTGGTCGCAACGAGACGACCGACAGACCAATTACGATGCCCTGTTTTATTGGCTACGGGTGGCGTTACGCTACCGCCTGGCGTTGGGCGTGATCGCATATGGGTTTATCAAACTCTTCCCGTTGCAGGCACCTCTTCCGTCGATCAGTAATCTGAACACCGCTTATGGCGATCATACGGCCTGGAAACTGTTCTCGTTATCGCTGGGGATTGTACCCTCGTATGAGTCGTTTCTGGGGCAGGTGGAATTGCTAGGAGGATTACTGCTCCTTCATCGGAAAACGACGACTATTGGTACGCTGATTCTGCTGCCGTTTCTGGGTAATGTATTGGTTTCCAACCTGGCTTACGAAGGGGGAGAGTATGTGTATAGTGGTTTATTAGTCTCTTTTGGGCTGGTTCTGTTTGCGTTCGATGCGGTTCGGCTGTTTCGGCTGGTTTCACTCGAAGTGGCGGCTGTGCCTAATCGGTTTCGTCCGGTCTGGCGTGAGCAATGGCAGCAATACGGTCGGGTGACGTTGAAAGGTGCGTTTGTTCTGCTAGCCGTGTTGCTCTACGGCTTTACAACCTATAGTACCTATCGAAATGGCTCCCCTCGGTTTCCCAAAATAGCCGGATTAACCGGTACCGCTGGTATTTACAACGTCAGTGAATTTAAACTGGCCGGTAAAACGCTGCCGTATTCGAAAACGGACCCTGTTCGCTGGCAGGATGTGGTTTTCGAAAAATGGAACACCATAAGTATTAAATCAAACCGACCGGTTAAGCTGATCAATGACAATACCGAGCAATTGGCGGCTACGGATGCCGAGCGCGATTATGAGTATGCAGGCTCACAGGGACGGCAGTATTATCGCTACACCGTTGATCCAACCGGCCGGCAGTTGACCCTTAAAAATGCGAATCCGCATTACCCCAACGAAACCCTGCAGCTGACCTATACCAAGGCGGGTGATGGTCGGATTGTGTTGGCAGGTGTCGATGAAAAGCGTGACTCCGTGTATGCGGTATTGGACAAACTGGATAAAAAATACCTGATCGACGAGGCTGCTAAAGCTGGTCGGCGGGGATCGCTCAAACTCTAACCTCTTTCTGAATCATGGCAACTCCCAATATAACCCCCGAACGCACCGATTTAGGCTTGATTGCTCCGGAAGAACTGGCCAGTAATTCGTGGTCTTCTACGACTTCAGCGAAAAGCAAACCATCGGCCGAACAGCCTGAGCAGATCGAAAACCGTACTGCCTGGACCGAAAGGCAGAAGGTACTGTTCCGCATTGCGTTTGTGTTTTTCATCAGTATGTCGCTACCAAATAGCCTCGACTGGTATAAGGAACTCGTCTCGCTCGACTGGCTGCACCTGCATTACCGCGATCTGTACGATATTGCCCGTTTCGGATCGGGGCTGACCTTGTTTGGTAACAAATTAGTTGGCAGCACGCTGAACGGTTACGCGCCCTGGATTATCACACTCATCTTCGCGACCGTAATGGGGCTGATCTGGACGGGTCTTGTTCGGAACCGCCAGATTATCAACTACAATCTGCTGTATTACTGGCTGCGTGTGGTGGTTCGGTATCGGGCGGGTATTGGGATCATTGGGTTTGGCTTTACCAAGCTCATGCCGACCCAGTTGCCCTATCCGTCGCTGGGAGTGTTGAACACCAATTTTGGTGATCTGACGGCGCAGAAGATCTACTGGCTATCCATTGGCATTGTGCCCTGGTACGAAGTGTTTACAGGCGTGGTCGAGGTGTTGGCGGGTGCATTACTGTTTTTTCGGGCCACCACGTTCTGGGGTAGTGTACTGCTGTTTGGGGCGCTGGCCGATATTGTTTACGTCAATTTTGCCTACGATGGTGGGGTGCATGGCTACAGTTCGTACTTCGTGCTGCTGTCGGGCTTTTTGCTAATCTACTACATCAAAGACCTGTATAATCTGCTGATTCGGGAACGGTTGACCATTCCGCATTACTTTACGCCCGAATTTACCGGCTGGCAGCAATATGCCCGTGTTGGTCTGAAAACGCTCACGATTGGGCTGTTTTTAGTCCTGTTGTTCAGGCTTCAGTATGTCAATTTTCGGTACGATCCCTACAAACAACCGGCCCAGAAAGGGCTAAAAGAACTACGCGGTAATTACAACGTAACTCAGTTCAAACTCAATGGCACAGAGCTACCTTATTCACCTCTCGACTCATTGCGCTGGCAACAGGCAACCTTTGAAAACTGGACAACACTCACCTTCAAAGTAGCCAAACCCGTTGAACTGGACCTGTCGAATGGTGGGGGAGCGCCCATGCGTGACATCAACCGGACGTTTGAACTGACGGGCGTGGCAGGTGGCCAGCGGGTTTTCTATTATGAAGCCGATACGGTGCATCATGTGCTGTATTTGCAGGACAAAAACCGAGGAGCGCGAAATCAGGAAAATCGGGAGTTTCTGGGCAACAACCGTGATCTGGGTGGTACGGCCGAAGGAGCCAAAGCCCGGTCGAGAGGGGAACGTCGAAAAGGAAGCAAGAAAGAGGCTGACAAGTGGATTCCGAAAGAAGCGCTGGCTATCATTGGACCGGAAGATCCAAAGATCAACCCAATTGCTCGTTCAAACCGACGCACCAAGGGCATCGAAGCCGAAAACCGCCCTGCGAAACGCAACCGGATGATTCTTAGCTACACGGCGCAAAACGGTGGGGATCGGGTTATTTTACAGGGAATTAATGAGAAAAAAGATTCCATTTATGTAGTGCTTGACCGGGTTCAGCGGCCATACGCTTTATCGGAAAGTACCCTCAAAGCCGGAAGTTATTAGCCAATGGTTCGTTTTCTGTGGGTATCGGCCGTAGTTACGTGTTGGGTGAATTTTTTGGCTGATTCAAAGGGCGCACGAAATAACGACTGGCTATATACCCCCAAGCCAGTCATTAGTAGCGATACGCTCCCAGCTTCATTTGGCTTTGGGCGAACTGCAACGCCGACCGACATAGCCCGGCTGGATATAGATGTGCGTCCCGATGGGAAAGGTTTACCCGTAGGCGAAGGCAAACCGGCTGTAGGCAAGTTGATCTTCGCTCAGAAATGCGCGGCCTGCCATGGTATAGGGGGCGTTGGTGGACCGAATGGATCTCTGGTAACAACGGCCTCCAATGACCCTAAAAAACGGCCGGAGAGAACCATTGGCAACTATTGGCCGTATGCCACCACCGTCTTTGATTACATCCGACGGGCCATGCCGTTCAGCGAACCCGGCTCGTTAACCAATGAGGAAGTGTATAATCTGACCGCCTATTTGTTGCACACCAACGGTATTATCGACGAAAAAGCTGTGATCAACGCCCAAACGCTTCCAAAAGTGAAGATGCCTGCTCAACCGCTTTTCATTCCCGACGACCGGAAAGGTGGCCCGGAAATAAAGTGATATGAAGAAAATCATTCAACTCGATCAACTGACCACGAAACTTTCCCGACGGGCCATGCTGGGCGGAGCCGCTACAGCTGCGGTGGCTATTGTCCAGACCGCGCAGGGAAAAACCGTTCAGGAAAGTATTTCCGTTGCCGAACTGCTGCCCGATGACCCGACGAAGCGTGTCGGCACACTGGCGGGGGAGGTTGGTACGCGGTCGTCGTTTGAAAAGCTCGTCAAGAAGCCATCAGATATTTCGTCGCGGTCGCCCCTTCAGGATTTTTATGGCATTATCACTCCATCCGATCTCCACTTCGAACGCCATCATGCGGGTGTGCCCGTCATTGATCCGGCAAAACATGAACTACTAATTCATGGGCTGGTCGATAAGCCATTGGTGTTTACTGTGGCGGATTTGAAGCGGTTTCCTTCGGTTTCACGGATTGCGTTTCTGGAATGTTCGGGCAATTTTCGGACGGGTAAGGAAACGATGAGTCCACAGGATATTTGTGGACTGACCAGCCAAAGCGAGTGGACGGGTGTAAAACTTGCTACGCTGTTTCGGGAAGTGGGCGTGAAACCGAGTGCAAGCTGGTTTCTGGCCGAGGGGGGCGATGCCGCCGTGATGACCCGAAGTATACCCGTCAAAAAAGGCTGGGACGATGCGATTATTGCCTACGCCCAAAACGGCGAAGCGTTACGACCCGAACAAGGGTATCCAGTTCGGTTGTTTTTACCGGGCTGGGAGGGAAATACCAGTGTGAAATGGCTCCGGCGAATCGAGCTGGGTGATGCGCCCTGGCATACACGAGAGGAAACCTCGAAATATACCGAAAGCGTCAAAGGTGGCAAAATCCGGCAGTTCAGTTTCGACATCGATGCTCGTTCGATCATCACTTATCCGGCGTATCCGGAAACGGTTGAAAAAGGCTGGATCGAAATTCGGGGCATTGCCTGGAGTGGTCGAGGCAAAGTAAATCGAGTAGAAGTGAGTACCGATGCCGGAAAAAGCTGGCAGCTTGCCACGCTTCAAGACCCGATTCTGGATAAAGCGCATACCGGATTTCGTTATCTGTGGCACTGGAATGGCGCTGAAACCGAGATCATGAGCCGGGTTACCGACGAAACGGGTTATATTCAGCCGACGTTTGCTCAACTGATCGAAGCTCGGGGACCCGATGGTGGTTACCATTTCAACCCCATCGCGACCTGGCAAATTAAGTCCGATGGTCGTGTGCTGAACCGACCGGAAAGGTAACAGTTAAAAAAATGCAGAACTATTTATCATTCCGGCCAGAGTGAGGAATGATAATCTAAGAAACAACAGGTAAATGGCGAAAACCGAGGTAGATGCCGTAGTAGTAGGATCAGGGCCGAATGGGCTTAGTGCGGCTATTATGCTACAACGAGCCGGTCTGTCGGTGCTGGTACTGGAAGCGAAGGAAACCATTGGCGGAGGAACCCGCTCGGCCGAATTGACTCTGCCCGGTTTTGTCCACGACGTTTGCTCAGCCATTCACCCGCTGGCCGTGGGGTCGCCATTCTTTCGACAATTGCCCCTGGCCGAACATGGGCTGGAGTTTATCAATCCACCCATAGCGGCCGCTCATCCGTTTGACGATGGCGCGGCAGCCGCTCTTCGGCATTCATTGACGGAAACGGCCCAATCGCTCGGAGCAGATCAGGAAACATACCAGAACTTGTTTGAACCGCTCGTTCGGCATTGGCCGGGACTGGCTCCTGATATACTAGGCCCGCTGCGTTTTCCAAAACATCCTATCGATCTGGCGAGCTTTGGATTCGATGCCTTATTGCCTGCCACCAAACTGGTAAGTCGTTTCAAAACCAAAGAAGCCCGTGGACTGCTGGCGGGTATGGCCGCACATTCCATTCAGCCTCTGAGTAATCTGACAACGGCAGCCATAGCCCTGGTGCTGACTACCGCCGGACATCTGTACAACTGGCCTGTCCCCAAAGGTGGTTCGCAGGCAATTGCCAATGCACTGGCTTCTTATTTTCAATCGCTGGGAGGGCGAATTGAAACGGAGCGATTGGTACGTTCAATGAACGATATTCCCTCTACGCGGGTCGTGCTGTTTGATGTGACACCGAAGCAGTTGCTGGCCATTGCTGGAGATCGATTTTCGCCCATCTATCGACGCCAGCTGGAGCATTATCGCTACGGTATGGGTGTTTTTAAAATCGACTGGGCGTTGGATGGGCCAATTCCGTTTACGGCTCCTGAGTGTCGTCAGGCTGGAACAATCCATCTTGGCGGTACAGTCGAAGAAATCACTCAGGCTGAACTGGAAACGTCGGAAGGCGGCCATCCTGATCGACCGTTTATTCTGCTGGCTCAGCAAAGCTTGTTCGATTCCAGCCGTGCCCCAGCCGGGAAGCATACGGCCTGGGCCTATTGCCACGTACCCAACGGTTCAACGGTTGACCGAACAGAGGCTATTGAGAAGCAGGTTGAGCGGTTTGCGCCGGGTTTTCGGGATCTAATTCTCGCCCGACATACGATGAATACCGTACAAATGGAAGGGTATAACCCGAACTACATTGGGGGCGACATTAACGGGGGCATTCTTGATATTGGCCAACTGTATACCCGTCCTGTGATGAGCTTATCCCCTTACAAAACATCGGCTCCGGGCATTTTTATCTGTTCGTCCTCAACACCACCGGGTGGGGGCGTGCATGGCATGTGCGGGTATCATGCGGCCCGTGTGGCCCTGCGTGAAGGCTTCGGAAAGCCAGTGCCAATTGATCTGGCATAGTGCTAAATTCCGGTTCAAACTTATTACTAAGCTTTGCGTTTATGGCCTTATCATCTCCTGCGACAAGTGGAGTTAGTTCAACGGGTCGGCCAGGGTTATTAAATTAGTGGATTTTGATGGCTTAGGCTGTAGACTCGGTATGGGCAAGCGCTCATAGACATCAAAGTCAGGAAACTTACGTCGTAGTATATATTGGTCCGTTCGTAAGCCAGGGAAAGGAATTTGCGTCTCGTTTGGACGAGTGATCAAAAAGCGAATTTTCCCTTGCTGTATCTGACTATTAAAGGCTGCATAACTTAATTCCTGCCGAGGATACATGACCAATACTATTTCCTGCTGAGGTAGAATACAGTTTCGGAATAGAAGCCCATTTAAGTAGCAGTAATTATAATTGGTAATATAAACAGCATCAGTCGGTTGAAGCCGAAGCGAATCGGTCAGGTAGCTGGCTACCTTCTTTTGTTCGTAATAGGGAGCAGCCGAAAGCGCGTCTTTCTTTAAGGCTAACGGCCAATCGAAATTGCTCAGATTCGGAACGACCGACCAAAATACTACTGAGACTATAAGTACGCTCCAATGGGATAGCCATGGACTGCTACTCTGATAGGTGCTATTGAGCCACAAGGCAACGATGAGCCCTGTCAGGGAAATAAAGTCGGTAAAGTAATTTAGCGCAGACCCTTGTTTCAAACTGGTTATAAAGGCAAAGCCAACTACTAATAACGTAAACCAGCCAAGCCAGCGATAATCGGCTCTGGTCTGTTGAAGCAGCCAAAAGCATAGGGCTATTCCAAACGCATTATGCAGACAATAGGGTCTGAGATAATGGTCATAAATATTAATTTTAAATGATGTCCAGTCCAGGCCCTGACTTACACCTTTAACAAGATTGACGTATAATAAGTAAGGATTATGTTCTGGCATAAGTACCAGTAACAGAACCAGGCTGCTCAGACCAATGCCCACACCGATTAGTAACGTGGTAAGCCATTGTCTGCGCCAGAAAGCGTAGTACGTGGTCAGAATAATCGGTAAAATAATGCCCGATTGTTTGGTCGAAATGGCGAAGGCCGATGCCATAACAGCTCCCGCAAGCCATATAAATTTTGCCCTAGTCAGATCAGTTTGTATAGACCGAATCCCAGCGTACAACGTTGCCAAAACAAATACACTATACAGACTGTCGGGCCGGGAGTACGTCTGGGGAGGTAATAAGACAAAAGCAATCACCGCAACTGAAACGGCAATGCGCAGCTTCAATTGAAAGCATAGGCTTAATCCAATCAGTAAGAGCGAGTAAAGAATATTCGCACAAAGGGATATAGTTCGGCTTAGTCGGTAAACCTGTAATGGATCATCGGGATTAATATGTATCAACCTGCCGATGGCCGCAACGAGCCGGTAGTAAAGAGGGCTATACTGCGTAATGGAGTAGGGAGCCACTTCGGGGTCGCCATACAGCGAATAGCCCGCCAGAAAGCGCTGGATCGAATAGATGACGTTGCTTTCAATACCGCCTATGTCGGAACTGGCTAAAAAAATCAGCCGGTATCGTACCAGTAAAGTAAGGAGCAGACAGATCGCTAATAGAACAGATAAGCTATATGTCAATAAATAGCCGGGTGTGGCAATTGCCTTGCGAAACATATTCCTGGGTGGATAAGCAACAGTAGAACGTAATTGATGTCTTCTATAATTTTAATACGTCGAGTAACAGGCAGACCTACTTTTAGAAGAAATGTTTATATAGTTATGGGTAGTAAAATTAATTCATTTTTTGATTTTACATGATGCTTTGATTATGTTTTTGTTTGAGATTCGAGGTGACTTTTTAGTGAGCGGTTTTTTGCGTGTAGTTACTGTATTCTGTATATTTAAGCAGCTATTTTATATCCACCATCCTTACTTTTTGATTTGTGATAACTGGAAATGTATCCCTATCCGCCGAGCGCATCTATATTGTTATTCCCTTATTTAACGATTGGGCGGCACTGAAGCTACTTTTAGGACGTATTCAACAGTTTTGTCCAGAAGAGCTTGTCAGTAAATTAGATTTTTTAATTATTGATGATTGCTCAACCCTTCCTTCCGACGCGTTACCAGTGGGTATTGGTCAGTCGCTATCCATTATGCGACTCTTCAGGAATGTCGGCCATCAGAAAGCAATTGCCTTGGGGATTGCCTATCTGGCTTCGCTGCCTCAACAGCATCCCGTCATTGTTATGGATGGTGATGGGGAAGATCGGCCAGAAGATCTGATAAAACTGGTGGAAAGGGGAGAGTCGACGTCAAATTCAATTGTGTTTGCGCATCGCTCCAAACGGCATGAGAGTCTGCTGTTTCGACTTTTTTATCTGGTGTATAAGGCGATCTTTCGGCTGCTAACCGGTAAGGTGATTACGTTTGGTAATTTCAGTTACATACCAGCTTCTCACTTGCGTAAACTGGCTCATGTATCCGAAATCTGGAATAACTACCCAGGCGGTGTTATTCGATCCCGGCTACCTTATACGTCTATCCCGTTGGAGCGAGGTTATCGACTGGCCGGGAAATCAAAAATGAATTTTGTGTCGCTGGTATTGCATGGGTTGAGTACTATTTCTGTACTGATCGATACGACCGCCGTTCGCCTGACCATATTCTGTGTAGCAATGATCGTTGTGTCTCTATTTGGTATAAGTATTATCGTTGGCCTGCATTTTGTGTCGGAATCGCTGGTACCTGGTTGGGCAGGCTACCCAGTATTCTTTTTCTTTATCGTCATTTTACAAGCCTTTCTTATCTCGCTCCTTCTCGTATTTATTGTCTTATCATACCGTACACAGCATCAGTTTATTCCGGCAGTAAACTTTCAGTCTTATACGGATCGTGTAGAGAGAATTTATTGAAAGACCATTTTAAACTGTGAACGGTGGCACGGCTGATTCCATAGTTGATAATCAGACGCCTGTATCAGCCGTGCCACCGCTCAGTGAGTAGTTTGATAGAGCAGTCTTCAGGAAAAAAGTCTCCCTGTCAACTGGCTGGTCGAGTGACGAGGATATAATCCTGATAAAAGGCCGTGCCCGACTTCCCCTGAATACGGATGCGGTTGTTGCCTGCATTCAGTAAAATACTCATCGTATAAGTCCGTTGGCCACCATCTGTTCCTTCCAGAGGGAAGTCGATCGCTACCCCATTATTGACAATCACACTGGCCACACCGGGCATTTGAGAATTGGTTTTATAGCGAATTGCCAGCGTGTAATTGGAAGCCGTCATGGGGGCATCCGTTATAGCATACAGTAAATAATCACTAGCCGCTGCGTAAGGACCGCGAAATACATTATCACCCGCCTGCCCCGTATAGGTACCCGTACCCGTTGCGCTTTCGGCCTGCAACTTTTGAGAGAATGATACTGGAACGCCTGTACCTGGTTTGATTAAAGGAGGACGGGTTCCGGCAGGAATTACCGATCCATTATCAACAATGAGTGTTAAACTTCCTGCACTGACGGCAGCCTCAAAAGCCGCCTGCCCTGCGCTGTTAAGCGGATATACGTCTGTATCACGATTGGTTGTCACCTGGTATATTTCTTGTCCATCGCTGGTGCGACGAATTCGGATAACCTGCGTTCCGATGGCCATTTTTAATCAATGAATGGTGAGTAGTTTATTAGAATAAGAATTGTACGGTATTGAATAGGGCCACTTTACTGCCTTGTAAATTGACCTCAATCATGACATTAGGAACCGGATTGAGAATGATCGTCTCATAGCTGTTCTTTCCACGACTGGGATCGAATGCCCACACATCTACCGCATTATTTTTAATACGATACATGGCATCGGGACGCCCTCGCCGAGCATTTGGAGACTTGTTATAGGGGCCATCGAAGGCCGCAGCGTGCTCCAGAATGGTAGTACCATCCGTTTGTGGTTCGACCCAAACGCCAGTGCTTTTAAATTGATAGCGACAGTATTTCCAGGGTGTGCCTTCGGTTCGGTTGCATTGGGAATAGTAGTAAGCAGCTTCAAAACCGGCGTCGTGCCAGCGGCAGGGCTCGGTTGGGTAACCATCGGTGGTAATCGGTGCCGGAGTCCCATCTACTTTAGGCATCCATATCCAGTTACTACCATCGGGCGCCTTAACCACGTTGGGGTTTGTACCATAGGTATCAGTTTGACCCCGGGTGTCAAAAATGATGTAGCCAATCGTTCGGCAGAAGCCAATGCAGAAAATGTTTCCTACCTGCCAGTCATAATCTACCTGGGGGTGTTTATCCGTCCTAAGATCGCCTAAATTGCCGACCGTTCGGGTGTACATATAACCCGTATGCAAACCACCATTGTTGGAGCCTAGCGCTTCGATCTTTCCCCAATCAATATAGGCTAGTTGAGAAGGGGCTACCCCGGCAGGCGTCTCATCAATGCCTTTAGCCATTACCTCGGCCGCAAAGGCCTTATTGTAATAACGGCCGGCATAATCGGGCTCATCGGCATAATGTTTGACCAATGCACCAATTCCTTTGGGTTTAAAAACGTTAAAATAATTGCAGGTTTGGCGCGCTCCGTCAACCGATTGAATTTTATTCTTAAAAAACTGCCTGTTAGGTAGATCACTTGCCCCGCCAGGTACCTGATAGTTCCAGGGATCGCCGTTGTAATTGGCTATCCCGCCATACGTACCAAAATCCCGATAAGGTAAGCCTAATGAATTTAAATTCGGGTTTTCATACTTACGCTTTCGGGCAGCGTACCAATCAGACGCCTGCTGGGAAATATCCGGAACATAATAAAGTCCTTCTTCTATTTCATTGGCTTCGAATACAGCGCAAGGTATCTGATCACTGGCGCGGTTAATATCCGCTGTACTTAAGCTTTTGCCCGCGTAAGCACCTGGTTCAGTACCCGTATAAGGTGCGGGGCCACCAGTGGGGCATAAGTCCTTACTATGTACCCAGTTAATGCGTTGATTGTTCGCAACGCCTGTATCCATAACGGCCAGCACTCCTCCTCGTTTCGACGACACAATGCTTTCCGAAGTAACATCGGTACGTTTCCGTACAATGGCAAAAATTCGGTTGTCCGGAATGGTTAACGTCGGCGCATCCTTCATGCCACGGGCCAACCAAATATCGGTAGGTGCTAACCAGGGTGGACGGGTGACCCGATGGGGAAGTATATCGTTATCGGTTGGTAGAGGATCTGTTCCTAAAAAGATTTGCACGAAGGCTTTTCTTGACCAGGTATACGGATAGTCCAGGTTCGGGGCAATGACCAGCATAATGGATATACTATCCCCTGGGCTAAAATCATAGGTTGTGGGTAGGCTGGTTACGGCGGGCATTCCACCGATAAAATAGTAGGTCGTCTCGCCACCCCCCAAATTAAGTTGTGCTGTGTTGACAATGCGCGCTTTGCTGTTGCTCCACTGAACAACGGGTTTAAACTGCTCAGGATTAGCGGTTATAATTTGAACGGGTATCTGGTCGAGCTGCCTGAAGTCGGCGTTAGCGGCAGTTGCATACGTATCATAAACGATAGTACTGGGTGTGAAATCACTGTTTGAGGCAGTAGTATACGTATCGTTAGCCATGTGATATACTGGGTAAAAAACGATTTATAAAATAGCTGTAGAGTACAGATACTGAATTCTGGTTCATAAAAATCAAAAACCGCGCCAGTTTTTTATTAAATGAATTATTCGGTAACTAATGCCAGCTGAAGGAAGTTGGCCTATTCTACTCGTAGGACCAGGTGGCCTAACCGACAGGATTTCGGGCTATTTATCTTCTCAGCACGCCTTTTGCGGGATTAATTAGCGAATGGGAAAGTGTTACCCAATGAACTTAAACCTATAGCCTGGGAGCAGGAGTTGACAGGTAAGTAGTCTTACCTTTTAACGTGAAAAAGCCCATTCCTGGAGCAGGAACGGGCTTTAAGTAGCCTCGACGGGAATCGAACCCGTATCAAACGTTTAGGAAACGCTTATTCTATCCGTTGAACTACAAGGCCAAAATTAGCCCCTCTCCTGGCAGGAGAGGGGTATAGACGGTCGGCCGCTGCCGTAAAGTGCAATCACGCAAAGTTGTCAAAAAACCATCAACCTGCCAAACCGTCGCCGTATTCGGCTGATTCTGTGAGGGGTACATGCAGCCAGTTTGGGTATATCTGGTAATGCTTTTCTTTCACAAGGTCGTACAGCAACTCGCGTAACTCACCTACATTTTCGCCAGTTTGCGCCGAAATAAACGCGACATAATCAGCTTTCTGCGTCAGGTACGTTTTCTTCAAATACTCCAGCGCCGTTTTTCTTCGTACCGCTACCGGAATGGCTACTTCTTCGTGGGTATCGTCATCGTCCTGATACAGAGCCCCGGTCCATTCCTCTTTCGGAACAAACTGGTCCATTTTATTGAAGACCAGCACCATCGGTTTATCCGCAGCTTTGATGTCGGCTAGTGTCGAGTTTACCACTTCGATCTGTTCTTCAAAATTGGGATGCGATACATCGACTACATGGAGCAGAATATCGGCTTCACGGACTTCGTCGAGGGTCGATTTAAACGACTCGATCAGCGTTGTCGGCAGTTTGCGAATAAATCCAACCGTGTCGGTCAGCAAAAACGGAATGTTGCCGAGCGTTACTTTGCGTACCGTCGAGTCGACCGTTGCAAACAGTTTATTTTCGGCAAATACATCGGTCTTGGCCATCGTTCGCATCAGGGTCGATTTGCCTACGTTGGTGTAGCCGACTAAGGCAACACGTACCAGTCGATCCCGTTCTTTCCGGCGAGTAACGCTTTGCTTATCGATTTTTTCCAGTTTCTCTTTCAGAAAAGAGATTCGGTCTTTTACAATCCGACGGTCGGTTTCCAGCTCTTTTTCTCCGGGGCCACGCATCCCTGTACCACCTTTCTGACGGCTCAAGTGAGTCCACATGCGGGTCAGGCGTGGGTATATGTACTGGTATTGCGCCAGCTCGACCTGTACACGGGCCTGAGCCGTTTGCGCACGCATCGAGAAAATGTTCAGAATCAGCAGACTCCGATCAAGTACCTTAATTTCATTAAACTCCGCTTCCAGGTTACGCACCTGAGCCGGAGTCAGGTCATCATCGAAAATGATGGAATCGACGGGGTTATCGATAATAAACGTCTTGATCTCTTCCAGTTTGCCTTTTCCTACAAAGGTGCGGGTATCGGGCCGGTCGAGCTTCTGAGTAAATGCGTTAATTGTTTGGACGCCCGATGTTTCGGCCAGAAAGGCTAATTCGTCCAAATATTCTTTAGTTTGATCGGCTGTTTGCTTTTGGGTAATCAGCGCGACCAATACAGCGGTTTCGGGTTGTTTATGTGTTTCAATCATAAAAGAATGGTCAAAAATTGTCAGGAAGTGGTCAAGTAGGGTCAGGGGTTGTGAAAGTAAGTACTAGCAATACCTGACAATTCTTGACTATACTTGTCTACTTCCTGACCTCTTCATTAAAAACGGCCCCTTTGGGGTAAAAGTTTCGGTAAAAACAGGCATAATGGCTTGATTTTCATTAGACCTGAACGGTTTTCCAGCGTCCCCGGCGGAACACCAGAATCGCAATAATAGCCAGCAGGGTTTCGCTGATCGCCACCGACCAGAATACACCGGAAGGGCCCCAGTCGAAGAAATTGGCGAGCGTATAGGCCAGCGGAATTTCAATCACCCAGAAGCACACAATGTTTATGATTGTTGGCGTACGGGTATCGCCAGCGCCGTTGAGCGACTGACTCAACACCATACCATATGCCATAAACAGATAGCCCAGGCAAAATACGCGCAAACACTGTACGGCAATATCAACCACCTGAACATTTCGATCAAACAGACTCACGACTTCGGCAGCGCCCAGGAAAAAACCGATACCAACAGTTGACAGAAAGATCATGTTACAGAAAGCAGCTCGCCAGGCTGACGTCTCGGCCCGTTCGGGTTGTCCAGCTCCCAAATTCTGACCGACCAGCGTAGCGGCTGCATTGGCCATTCCCCACGAAGGCAGAATGGTGAAAATGATGATCCGAATGGCAATGGTATACCCCGCTACCACATCGCTGCCGTAGGTTGACAAGATGCGGGTCAGGAATATCCAGCTAGCCGATCCCACCAGAAACTGACTGGTACCACCCACGGCCAGATTGATGATGTTATGAATAACCTCCGCGTCGGGAGTTAGGTCGGAGCGGAGCACCTGGATGCCCCCTTTCTGGCGAGTCAGCGCATATAGCTGATACAATACACCCAATGTGCGGCCGGTTGTAGTAGCTACTGCCGACCCCATGACACCCAGCTCCGGGAAGGGACCCCATCCAAAAATAAGTACTGGGCACAGGATGATGTTGAAGCCGTTGGCAATCCATAACGACCGCATCGCCATTGATGCATCGCCCGCTCCCCGCAAACAGCCGCTTAGCGTGTACAACAGCATGATGGCGGGTGAACTAGCGAAAATCATTCGGGTAAAGCCCGCGCCATTGGCAATGAGTTGTTCGTTACCGCCCATCAGTCGCAGAATGTCTTCAGCAAAGATGAAACCCGGCACGCCCATCAGGACAGCCATAGCCAGCGATACCAGAATAACCTGGCCAACCGTTTGAGCGGCTCCTCGTCGGTTATCTTCACCAACACGTCGGGATACCATAGCCGTAGCGGCTGTACTTAAACCGATCGCAATCGAATACACAATCGTTAGTACCGACTCGGTCAATCCCACTGTGGCAACAGCTTCGGTACCAATCTTCGCCACAAAAAACACATCGACGACTGCAAACAGTGACTCCATCACCATTTCCAGAATCATCGGAACCGATAAAAGAAAGATAGCCCGATTGATACTACCGGATGTAAAATTGGTTTCTGAGCCGCGCAATGCGTCCAGTAATAACCGAATATATTTGGTCATTGAATAAAAGACTATACCGTAGCTCTTCAGCTACAAGCAGTGTATGAGTGATGTAAAAATGAAATTGACTACTCGTATGAGCAGCGGCACTTGAGAGAAGAGAGAAAAACCACGTAGGTTTTTAAGCGAGGAGCTTCATCGGATTTTAGGAACCAGCCTTGAGATCGCCGGTTTAGGCTGCAAAGCTACTACTTTCTTTTCGGTAAATCCAAATTCGTCTGAGTAAACGGAGAGATTTCAATGATTGAATGATAGAATTGTTGAATGATTGAATATGCCCTACACCAACAATTCAGTCATTCAACAATTCTATCATTCAATCACTCAACAATTTACCAAATTAGCAGTTAACCAAGAATGCATAATGCGCCCGTTTATCTGGCCGATATAGACCATTTCCTACAGGCCGAGTTGACTGTTGATCGATACCCCGATACCGAACGGGGAGGTATTTACTATCCATCCAAACGACCGGTTTGCCGAATCGGGTTGGCATTAGAGCCATTTCCAAAGTTAATTGATTGGATTCAGGAAAATCAGTTGGATGCGCTTTGGCTACACCGTCCCTGGCAACTTGATTTAACTGCTCTTCAAGCCGATTTAGGGATTCTGACGCATCATTTGCCATTCGATGAATCACTGTCCATTGGCTACAATCAGCGGTTGGCCAGGCAATTGGGTGCTACCAGTACATTGGAGCCACTTGGGTATAAGCAGGATTCTGCCAAAGACGGTGTTTCGTTGCCCCAGCGGCCACTAGGCATGCTTGTGGATGTGGCCCAGCGGGAGTTTGACGAGTGGCTACACACGATTCAAGGACTGTTTGGCGGGTACGATCGGGCCGAAGCTGGGCATAGTACGGCCAAATGGCAGCCTGTGAGTTCACGAGTTGCCGTAGTGGGTGCGATGACGGGCACACTTGTTCGGGAAGCCGCCGAACGAGGAGCGCATCTATACGTAACAGGAGCCTATCGCAAGCCAGGTCAGCAGGCCGTAGACGAAACGGGTATAGCCGTGATCGCTGTAGGGCACCGTCGCAGTGAAGAATGGGGATTGCAGGTGCTGGCCGATTTGTTGCGCGAGCACTTCCCAATTGAGTGTATCGTTCGGGAGCCATTACCCATTCGCTAATATGGGCCGCTAGGGAATTTCTCTGGGGTCATCGGCAATACGGGTGTTATCGTAAAAAGTATCCATCAGGGCCATATCCTCATTGGAAATAGTAAAATCCCAGACATCAAAATTCTCCTGAATACGTTCGCGCTTCACTGATTTGGGGATGGTAATCGCACCATGTTGTAACGACCAGCGAATCAATAGTTGAAACGTATTTTTGCCATACTTCTCGGCTAGAGCGATCAAACGAGAATCGTCTTTTTTCTGCCCCCGCACCAGTGGTGCATAGCCTTCTACCTGGATCTGCTTCTGCTGACAATAGTCCAGTACTTCGGGAACATAACAATAGGGACTGAATTCAACCTGATTGACAGCAGGCGTTATGATGGATTCTGTTAGCAGTTCGTCGATGTGGGCAGGATAATGGTTCGAAAGGCCAATAGCGCGGGCGCGGCCTTCGCTATAGATTTTTTCGAGGGCTCTCCAGGTGTCATGCCGATAGGCTTTAACGGGCCAGTGGATCAGGTATAAATCAACAGAATCGATTCGAAGGCGTTCCAGACTCCGGTTGAAAGCTCGTAGGGTTCGGTTGTAGCCCTGGTCGTCGTTCCATACTTTGGTCGTGATAAATATATCGCTTCGGGGAATACCACTTGCCCGGATCGCATCTGCTACTTCGCGTTCGTTTCCGTAGGCGGCTGCCGTATCGATCAGGCGACAACCGGCTTCGAGGGCCCACTCGACAGCTTGCTGTACTTCATTGGTCTGACTGGGGGCATACACACCCAGTCCGAGCAAAGGCATTTCAACACCATTGTTTAACGTAACGGTTTCATTCATATGTTCTCTGACAGGTTATCCCGGTGTAACCACAAAACCATACAAGATGTTTTACTGATAAGTTTAATTTGGAGGCTGGTAAACGAGTTTACAAGGATAACTGTATGTTTGCCAAACGTTGCTAAGCGTGTTCAGAAAGCCTATGCCTAAGCGCTACCTGATTGCTTTTTTGTTGGGATTCATTACGCCGTTGACCTGGGCGCAGTCGGTCCGGGATAGTACTGCGATTCGATATTCGGTAGAGATAGGCGGCAGCACAGCCGCTTCACAGAATCCCTTCTGGCTGCGCACCAATCAGTACAACATTGTTCCCCTTCGAGGTTCATTCGGAACGCTTCGGGTAGGTATACTACGCGATTACAAAACCCACTCCGATTCAGCCGCAAGGCGTAAATCCCGCTTCGATTGGGGATTTGGTTTATATTCAGTGGGTAATATAGGGTCACGGTCAACGTCGGATAACCCGGCCATAATACTCCCCGATGCCTTTGTTAAACTACGGTTTGGTCAGTTCGAATTGTTTGGCGGTAATCGACGGGAAGTGGCTGGCCTGGGCGATACACTCCTGACGTCAGGCTTTGTGGCCTGGTCGGGCAATGCGCAGCCTTTTCCAAAAATTCAGCTACACACCCCCGATTTCATTCCCATTGGATTTACCAAAAAACTACTGGCTTTTCGGGTTGGTTACGCACACGGCTGGCTGGTAAATTCTTATATACAAGATAGTTACCTCCATCAAAAGTATTTATATGGGCGACTTGGTAAGCCTCACTGGCGGTTTCAGTTTTATGCGGGGTTGAACCATCAGGTGCAGTGGGGAGGTCATGCCGATTACCTGATCGGAACGCCGTTGGCCGTTAATGGAAGTTTGTCCACCTCCTTTCAGGACTACCTCTCGCTCGTGACCGGACGATATCCTGATGCCTTACAAAATGATCGGTTTACAGACTTTGATGGGACCAATCGGCTGGGCAATCATGTCGGGAGCTATGATTTAGCGCTGGAATGGAAAGGGCAGACACAGAACTGGCTGTTGTACCACCAGCACATGTACGACGATGCGTCGGGACTGGCTCTGAAGAATCTGCCGGATGGATTGACAGGATTGCGTTTTTTGAATCATTCACCAGCAAAAACGACGTTTCGGTTTCAGCGGCTTGTACTCGAATGGTTGACGACGACCAACCAAAGCGGCCCAATTTTCGATCCATATGCGCGGTGGCAGGGAGCTGATAACTACTTCAATCACAGCCAGTATATTCAGGGGTGGTCGTATAAGGGGCGTACGCTTGGCACTCCGTTTATTGTACCTCGGACCGATTTCAAACCAGACGTTAACAATGCTTACACCGGCAATGGGTATTTTCCGAACAACCGGGTCGTAATGTGGTATATGGGCGCCGTGGGTTCTTTTCGGAATGGACCCTCATTGACGGCTCGCATCTCGTACAGCCGGAATTTTGGTTCGTACAAACAGCCTTTTTTAGATGTACTTCATCAGTTTTCAACCTTCCTTGGAGCGCAGTGGAGCCTAGGAAAATCGTCTCGAACGATGTTGAACACTTCTCTGGCGCTTGACCGTGGAGAGCTTCTGCCTGATTCGTTTGGAGGGTATCTGAGCCTAAAGAGATCCTGGTAAGACGACAGTCGAGATAGTTTGAAACGAAAATTTTTTAATCAATTTTTAATTTCCTTAAATCCGTTTTTGGGCCTGCATCGTATAGGCATTGACTGATTTCTCAATGTCTTTCTATTAATACGACTATGACTCATAAAACACTACTCGGACGTTTAGTTGCCCTACTGACGATTATCGGTTTAGTTACACTCAACGGTTGTCAGGACCACCGTATGGTGCCTGATCTGAACCTTCTGCCCGATGTTAACATCTACGTATTGACAGACGCCAACCAACTCTGGCGGGTAAGCGTCAGAACCCCATCGGCTCCTTCGAACTTTGTTTCTATTACCTTTCCGGCTGGTGGTCCACAGGGCGAGCGGATTCTATCGATCGATTTTCGACCGGCTACTGGTCAGTTATATGGCGTGAGTAACATGAAGCGCCTGTTTGTCATCAACCCAACCACAGGAGCAGCTCGTCCGCTGACAGATACCCCATTTACATCAAGTGATATTGGTACGGTTATGGGGCTGGATTTCAACCCGACCGTCGACCGGATTCGACTGGTAACCAACACCGGTATCGATTTGCGGCTGAATCCCGAAACAGGAACTATAGCCGCTACGGATATACCCATCAACGGTGTACCGGGCGCGGCAATTTCTGAAGTTGCCTACACCAACAACCGGGCCGGAGCCACCACGACAACATTGTATGACATAGATCCAGCTACGGACCGGCTATATATTCAAAATCCGCCGAACAATGGCACATTAGTGGACGTTGGTTCGCTGGGTCTGGACATAACCGGCGCGGCTGGGTTTGACATTGCACCTACTGGCGAAGGACTGGTGGCTGTGACTTTTAACGGTAAATCCGAATTGCAGCAGATCAATCTGTCGACCGGGCGTTTGCAAAAGCTGGGCGATTTGCAGAATAATGTCATCGGCCTGGCTATCCCAACCGAACCAGTTGCCTATGCGCTGGACGGTTCCAACAACCTGCTGATCTTCAATCCGCAAAATGCAACGGCTGTCACGTCGAAAACCTTGTCGGGTTTGCAACCGGGCGAAACGCTGCTTGGGATGGATACGCGTCCGGTCAATGGTCAGCTGTATGCCTTAGGTAGTTCGAACCGACTTTATACCATTACAGTAGCGGCTTCAAACGCCTGGAGTCTTGTTGCAGTAGGTAATGCTGGGTTATTTACGCTGTCGGGAACGGATTTCGGTTTCGACTTCAACCCAACGGTCGACCGGATTCGGGTAGTGAGCAATACGGGTCAAAATCTGCGTCTGAACCCAATCGATGGTACATTGACCGCCACCGATGGTACACTGGCCTTTTCGCCACCGGGCAGCACACCCAATGTATCGGCTGCGGCTTATACCAACAATTTTGCCGGGGCTGGCTCGACAGTGCTCTATGATATTGATGTTCGTCCGGGTGGAGCGTTTCTCTTTCAGCAAAACCCGCCCAACAACGGTGTTCTGGTGAATGTAGGAGCTTTAGGGGTGGACGTAGAAAGTACCAACGGATTTGATATTGGTGGAACCAGCGGTACGGCCTACGCTTTGTTGCGCGCTGGTGGCATGACACGCGTGTACACGATCAATCTGGCAACGGGTGCGGCCACGGCGGGTACAAGCCTTAGCGGCAATCCAACGGTACGGGGCTTTACGCTTGGCTTAGGGTTTTAATCAATCTGATATATAGCCCATCGGCCCGCTTTGCTTCACGTAAGGCGGGCCGATGGACTTTAGTGATAACTGAAACCCTATTTTATGGCCACCGTTCCAACCTTTTTGTTTCAGTATGTATCTTAATCAAAAAATTGGTATGATACATCATGAAACGGTTGAGATTATTAATGTTTATACTTTCGGTGTCTACCCTGCTGACTGGCTGCCATCCCGATGGCGTTCCGGCTGGATTAGTAGGTGATTGGCTATGGCAGGGTACTACGGGCGGTATTGCAGGAGGGGGTTATAAAGCTAAACCTGGCGAAAAAGTCACCCTGCACTTATCGACTGATAATCATTTTGCGCTGTATCGAAATGATTCTCTTCTTATAAGTGGTGCATTTCAGATAAAGCAGACAAAAAGTATTTATTCGGGTAAAGATGGCCCCGATCTTGAGCCAGTAGGACCAATTGTTTCAAATTTGAACGGAACCAACTCTGTACCCGTTGCCTTTTGGGGTATCATATCTGTGACAGCTATGAATACATTGACGATTAGCGAAAATGCTGCTGATGGGTTTACCAGTCAATTTATACGAAGATGATGAATCCGTCAAGGCTTGTTGTACTTACGTTTTTAGTTGTTGCTTCATTACTGAGCGGATGCCATAAAGACACGGCATCACCAGAATATGTAGGGAACTGGACATGGCAGCAGTCAACCGGGGGAATTGCAGGTAAAACCTATAAGCCTCAACCGGGTGAACAAGTTCTGTTACGGCTCAATGAGGTCGGAAAGCTGACAATTACACGCTCCGATACGGTCTTTTTTTCGAGTGATTATACCGTTCAGAAAGCCGCCAAGAACGATGAGTATGTATTAGTGATCAGTAACAAAAAGTCCTATACGGGATCGTATCAAAAATATGTCCCAATTCTGTATGGAAGCCAGGGAATGGTTTTTCAGACTGATAAATTGACCTTATACGACATCAAAATCACGGACGGATACAGCCATAGCTTCGTTCGCTAAGAAACAAACCGCCCCAATCGTCTGACGATTGGGGCGGTTTGTTTCTTAGCGACTCAGGTACAGATTCCGTTCGGAGTAGACCTTCTGGAAGTAATCGTCGGTGAGGTCATCGATGAAGTAGATGCCTTCGCCAGTCGATTTCATTTCGGGGCCAAGCTCCTTGTTGACGTTCGGGAATTTGCTGAACGAGAACACCGGTATTTTGATCGCGTACCCTTTTTTAACAGGTTTGAAGTTGAAATCCTTCACCTTCTTATCTCCCAGCATTACCTTGGTCGCGTAGTTGACGTACGGTTCCTGATAGGCTTTGCAAATGAACGGTACAGTCCGGCTGGCACGTGGGTTGGCTTCGATCACATATACCTGCTCATCTTTGATGGCAAACTGGATATTGATCAACCCTACGGTTTTCAGTGCCACGGCTATTTTCTTCGTGTACTCCTCAATCTGGTTGATTACGTTCTCGCTCAGATCAAATGGTGGTAGCAGCGCATATGAATCGCCTGAGTGAATGCCCGCCGGTTCGATATGCTCCATAATGCCGATGATGTACACATCTTCACCATCGCAGATGGCGTCGGCTTCGGCTTCAATCGCATTTTCGAGGAAGTGGTCGAGCAGGATGTTGTTATCAGGAATATCTTCCAGAATTTTCATCACGTGTGCCTCCAACTCGTTCTCGTTGATCACGATTTTCATGCTCTGTCCACCCAGTACATAGCTCGGGCGAACCAGCAGTGGGAAACCCAACTCACGCGACAGGTCGATAGCGGCTTCCGATTCCCGAACTGTACCAAATTTCGGATAGGGAATGTCCAGTTTGCGGAGCATTTCGGAGAAATGACCCCGATCTTCGGCCAGGTCGAGGGCTTCCCAACTTGTACCAATAATTTTGATGCCATAGCGGGTCAGCTTCTCGGCCATTTTCAGGGCCGTTTGACCACCCAACTGCACAATGACACCCTCGGGTTGCTCGTGCATGATAATGGCATGAACGTGCTCCCAGAAAACCGGCTCAAAGTAGAGCTTATCGGCAATATCGGGGTCAGTCGATACGGTTTCGGGGTTACAGTTGATCATGATGGTTTCATAACCCGCTTCTTTGGCCGCCAATACACCGTGTACACACGAATAGTCGAACTCAATACCCTGTCCAATCCGGTTCGGCCCCGATCCGAGTACAACCACTTTTTTGCGGTTGCTCCGAACCGATTCATTGCCCGGCAGATCTGAAACCGGCTCGGCATGATCGGTCGTGATGGGTACCTGGTTGTTGAAGGTTGAATAGTAGTAAGGCGTTCTGGCCTCAAACTCAGCCGCGCAGGTATCCACACACTTGTACACCCTACGAATGTTGTGTGCCTGACGATACTGATACACCTTACTTTCTTTTACCTGAAGCAGGTGAGCCAGTTGTCGGTCGGCATAGCCTTTCTGTTTGGCCGTACGCAGCAGTTCGGGCGGAAGGTCTTCCAGATCGTACTGCTGAATTTCGCGTTCCAGTTCAATCAGTTCTTCGATCTGGTGCAGGAACCACGGATCGATACGCGTCAGTTGCTGAATGGTCCGGAACGACATCCCCGCTTTAAACGCATCGTAGATATGGAATAGTCGGTTCCAGCTTGGGTGTTTCAGGCTTTCGGTCAGGGCAGCCCGGTCGGTTAGTTCGTGACCATCGGCACCCAGGCCATTACGTCGGATTTCGAGCGACTGACAGGCTTTTTGCAGCGCTTCCTGGAAGTTCCGGCCGATTCCCATCGTTTCGCCTACCGACTTCATTTGCAGACCCAGCGATCGGTCGGCACCCGGAAACTTGTCGAAGTTCCAGCGCGGTACTTTCACGATCACATAGTCGATAGCAGGCTCGAAGAACGCCGATGTAGTGCCCGTAATGGGGTTGATCAGCTCGTCGAGATTGTAGCCAATGGCCATTTTAGCCGAGATCTTGGCAATCGGATAACCCGTTGCTTTCGACGCCAATGCCGACGACCGGCTTACCCGTGGGTTTACTTCGATAACAATAATTTCGTCGGTCTGCGGATTGACCGAGAACTGGATATTACAACCACCCGCAAACTGGCCAATGCCCTCCATAACCCGAATCGACAGGTCACGCATTTCCTGATATAGCGTATCAGGCAGAGTCATGGCTGGCGCTACCGTAATGCTGTCGCCCGTATGGATGCCCATCGGGTCGAAGTTTTCGATGGAGCAGATAATGATGAAATTACCATTGCCATCGCGTAGGAGTTCCAGCTCGTACTCTTTCCAGCCCATCACGCTCTGCTCAACCAGCACTTCATGAACGGGCGAGGCATGTAAGCCGTGGGTTAGCGCCTTATCGAATTCTTCGGGAGTATTCACAAAGCCACCACCGGTTCCACCCAGGGTAAATGAAGGCCGAATAACGAGCGGGAAGCCAATTTCCTGAGCAATTTCTTTGCCTTCGAGAAACGAGCGGGCGGTACGTCCTTTACAGACACCTGCCCCTAGTTTGAGCATCAGCAGCCGGAATTTCTCACGGTCTTCGGTCGTTTCGATCGCTTTAATGTCAACACCGATGATCTGAACGCCATATTTCTGCCAGATACCGGCTTTTTCGCAGTCGATAGCCAGGTTCAGAGCGGTCTGTCCACCCATGGTTGGCAGAACAGCATCGATGGGCTTACCCATTTCCTGATGTTTTATCAGGATTTCAATGATGGACTTCTTCTCCAGCGGCAACAGGTAAACATAATCGGCATTGATCGGATCAGTCATGATCGTAGCCGGATTGGAGTTGATCAGGGCTACTTCGATGCCTTCGTCGCGGATGGAGCGTGCTGCCTGCGATCCGGCATAATCGAATTCACAAGCCTGGCCGATCACAATGGGGCCTGAGCCGATAATCAGAACTGAGCGAATGTTGGTATTTTTAGGCATTTTTCAGCAGGGCAATGAACCGCATGAGCACGTCCACCACACGGATGGGTTGGCCGGGCGGCCCCGAATGAATAATAAGCTAAGCGCAGTATCTGGCGACCCCTGGTAGGAGGGGGCGGTCAAAAATCCTGCAAAATTAGGGGTTTACCGGGGAATGGAAAAGGAGAATTTTAGAATAAAATCAGATGTAAGCATTTTTAAGCTATAAGTTCACCTATTTTACGAGCTATTAATAGCAGTCAATTGAACCGCAAAGACGCGAGGAGGCAAAGAATGTATTAGCTTTTGAGCTATTGCGTTCTAGCGGTTTAACAGAAGGTACTGATGGCTTGATTACAACCGTTTCACAAGCAATTGAATCACAAGGACAGCAATCTAATTGCGATTGGTAGCTGAAAACACTGGATAAGTTCTGTTAGAAAGCGCTGCCTATACGGTCACTTTTTACTAATTTGGATTCGAAACGTCGATACGTTATGACACGATATTATTTACTTATAGTTTGCGTTTTGGTTAGTTGCCTGGCTGTCACCTGCGTTCGGGATTATCCATCCACAGACCCACACAAAGCACCCGTGGTGACCAATCCGGCCGGAGGTGGATTGCCTTCTCAGACGCAGGAGTCATCGCAGAAACGATTGTATCTGGCCAATGATAAAGTTCGTATGGCCATTGATCTTAATGCAGGAGGGGCCATTACGTATCTGTCGGAGGCTGGTAGCAATGTAAACATAGTTAATAATAACGACCTAGGCCGACAGATACAGACCTCGATGTATGCAGGGCCTTATCCGTACAGCGTAAACGGCAAAGACCCAGTTTATCAATGGCGGAACCTGGGGTGGAATCCGGTTCAGACGGGCGACTATTTCAATCATCCTGCCAAAGTGGTTAGTTACCAGCAAGGGCAGAATACGTTGTATGTCAAGACCGTTCCCTTGATCTGGCCCCTTTTTAATGAACCCGCCGAGTGCTCGTACGAACACTGGATTGAACTGAAGGATAATACCATTCATGTCCGCTGTAAGATGACTGTTTTCCGAGCCGACACCACCCAGTATGAAGCCCGAACCCAGGAGGCTCCCTGTGTATACCTGACGGGCCCTTATTACCGGATCATTACGTATAACGGGCCGAAGCCGTTTACGAACGACGCTGTTTCTGAGTTCACCAATCAGGATGTGGTCAATCGGTTTGGTAGCGAAAACTGGATTGCCTTATTGAATACAGAAGGTCGTGGTGTGGGTCTGTATAAACCGAAAGGGGAAGTACGCTTTGGGTCGGCGGGTTTTGGGACAACCCATACCGGGGGCGAGTTCGATGTGTCGAGCGGCTACGTAACCAGCCAGCCCTACCTGCTGATCGATCACAATGGAACCTACGAATTCGAGTATACGCTGGTCGTGGGTTCATTGGCCGATATTCGGCAGTTTGCCTATAATCAGCCACGAGGTCCGTCGGCTCCTAATTTTAAGTTTGTTGCTGACCGGCAGGGATGGTATTACTATCACACTCGCGACAAAGGATGGCCTATCCAAAACGAATTGAATGTTCGCTGGGCTCGTGACGATTCATCATCGAAGGATTTTCGGATTCTTAGCCCGCTGGCGTTCTGGCAGGCATCGGATATACCCAAGCTATACATACAGGCTGCTTTTCAGACAAAGGGGAGTACGGCCCGGTTAATCTGGCGAAAATTTGGCGATCAGGATCTGCACGAAGAGCCCGGTCAGTCTGTCGATTTTCCGATTATTGGTGACGGACAGTTCAGGACTTACGAAATAAATACAAGCCAACTGAACGGCTGGAATGGCGTCATTACTCAGATTTCGTTAGGCAGTCCGTCCAGTCAATATGCTTATGAAAAAGGATCGTCCGTAAGGATACGGAGCATTACGACAATGCCTTAAAAACGACTTTTGAACCGATTTTTCGTAAACAATTACCCGTACATCAAGTTGTAAATTCGATTAATAACCAATCGAAAATCAACTATTATGATTACGAACGACGAAATTGTTGATGATCTGAACGAACTGGTCAAAATTAATAATGACCGGATTCAGGGATACGAAAAAGCAATTAAAGACAACGAAGATGCTGGGCTGGACGATCTGTTCCGCCATTATGTAGTACAAAGTCAAAATTTCCGTAGCCAACTGGCCGATCATATTGTTCGAATTGATGGTATGGCCGTATCGGATGCTACATCAACCGATGTGACGAGTAAAATTCACCGTGCCTGGATCGATATCAAGTCGGCCATAACGGGCAAGGACCGGGACTCTATCTTAAGCTCGGTTGAGTTTGGCGAAAATGCAGCCGTTGAAGCTTATCAGGATGCGATTGATAAAGACCATATTCCGGCTTACATCAAGGAGGATCTGCAGAAACAACTGACCGAATTGCAGAGTGCATTGAATCGGATTAAATCGCTTGAAAAAGCAGCGTAGTGCTAGCTTTTGTCATTCCGACGCAGGAGAAATCTCAATGGTGCTTATTAGTCAAGCTTGAGATTCCTCCTGCGTCGGAATGACAAAAAAGTTATATATCAATTTATTAGCGTGACTGAGCTGCCTTGCCCGATAGCTCTTCAAGTACCTGAGCCAGTTGCGTTAACTGACCAACCAAACCTACGTCTGACACTTCACTAGCCGCTCGCTTTGTCAATTTACTGAGTGTATGCAGCGACCCGGCAATTTTCGGGGATTTTCCTTCTTTGAGGGCCTGTTTCAACGAAAATAATTCATCGGCAACATTCTCAAGGGTCAGATTCCCTTCACCAAGGGCACCACTCCACTGATTGATCAGCTCATCGACCGGACTGATATGCTCAGCATCCTGCTGCAATCGACGCAGAGTGTTGGCCAACAACTGCTGCGGGTCTTGTTTAGTTTGAGTCAGCATATTGGTAATTGGTTATGTTTAGGATTGATGGTCTACGGTTGGCTGACGCAGGAATAGGTGAAGCATTAGCCAACAACCGTGTGCTACTTCGGCAAAGGCATATCGGCCAAGTCCTCTTCTGTTAGCTTAATGGTAGATGCTTTTACGTTCTCTTCCAAGTGCTTGACAGATGAGGTTCCGGCAATGGGGAGCATAACGGGCGAGGCTGCTAAAAGCCAAGCCAGCGCAATCTGGTAATCGGTAGCGGGTTTGCCGTCAACCTGATGGCGGGCCGCTACTTTCTGGATCACCTGTTGAGCCGACACATCACCGGCATTGAGGGGGAACCAGGGGATAAAGGCGATGCCATTTTGCTCACAGTATTTCAGCACATCGTTCCAGGTCTGATCGCCAAAATTGTACTTGTTCTGTACCGAGACCACATCAAAATACGTTTGGGCTGCTTCAATCTGATCGATACTCACTTCCGACAGGCCAATGTGCCGAACTTTCCCCTGTTGCTGGGCTTCCTGTAGAAAACTCAGATATTCGTCGGACGAGACTTTGGAATCGAAGCGGTGAAGCTGGTATAAGTCGATTCGATCCAGTTTTAACCGTTTCAGACTGCCATTCAATGCTTCTTCCAGATGCCGACGGCTGCCATCGACTGGCCACTTGTTAGGCCCTGTACGGAGTAAACCACCCTTGGTAGCAATCACTAGCCCATCAGGATAGGGGTGAAGAGCTTCGGCAATCAGTTCTTCCGATACATAGGGGCCGTAACTGTCGGCGGTATCGATGAAATTGATGCCCAGCTCCAGCGAGCGCTTTAGTACACGGATGGCTTCGTCATGGTCTTTAGGCGGTCCCCAGATGCCATCGCCCGTGATGCGCATCGCGCCATACGCCATTCGGTTGACGGTTAGGTCGCCACCGATCGTTATTGTTCCGGCTTGAGCGGCTAGTTGTGATTCAGCGGATTCAGTTGCTTGCATAGGTTTTGCAGATCATTCAGGTTCAACACTCCAGATGTGGAGGCTTTACCTTAAAACCATTTAAACCCGATTTTGTGTCAGCAACCTGATAAAGTTTTGTTTCCTTACCGTTTTTCAATGCCGTCCAGTACCCGCCGGATTACGTTAGCGCGCTGCATGAATTCGAGGGAGGTGTTGATGTCCTGCTCGTCAATGACTTCCTTGAATTTTTGTAAGAACTCAATATAAGCGGCCAGCGCATCCGAAACGTTGACTCGGTTCTGGTCGAAAATGGGGGCCCACATTTGAGGTGAGCTTTTGGCAAGACGGACCGTCGAACTGAAACCGGTGCTGGCCATGTCGAAAATTGCTTTTTCGTCTTTTTCTTTTTCCAATACCGTAAGGCCAAGGGCAAAGGCACTGATATGACTCAGGTGCGACACGTAAGCCAGATGCAGGTCGTGCTCCTGTGGAGTCATGTAAAACAGCTTCATGCCGATGTCACGGAACAGGCTTTCGGCCAACGTTACACTATCAGGATTACTTTTCTCTCGGTCGCAGATGATGAGGTTTTTACCTGGCAACAACTCCCGGAAAGCAGCTCCTGGACCAGAATTTTCGGTACCTGCCATTGGGTGAGCCGCTACGAACTGTGCCCGTTTGGCATGGGCATCGGCCACCGCACAGATGGTTTCCTTCGTTGATCCCAGATCGACAACCGTAGCACCTCTGGGCAGTAGGTCAAGTACGGTTGGTAATAAGTTGATGATGGTATTGACGGGTGTAGCCATAACCACCAATGTACTTTGCGCGACGGCCTCCGGCAGCGGCAATACATCATCGACAATGCCTTTGGCCAGCGCCAATTGGCCATTTACGGCCGATGTATCAACGCCAATGAAGCGCATTTTGGGGTATTTTTCGCGTACGGCCAGAGCAAACGACCCACCTAACAAACCAATACCTACTATAGAAACTGTCATCTGAACCGGGATTTTTATGATTGAACTGACAGACTTTGATTATTCATTTATCAATTATGAATGTTATATAATCATTATATTGCCGTTCAGTTACTTTTTAGACAATGATTAACTCGAAATACAAATACTCGGAGTTAACTGGTAAAGTAATAGGATGTGTTTTTGAAGTGCATAAGATACTGGGCAACGGATTTCAAGAAGTTATATACCAAAGAGCACTGGCGATAGAACTGGAAGAGTGTGGAATTACCTATGCTCGTGAATTTGATATGCCAATCTATTTTAAAGGTAGGCATATTGGTTCTCGCAGAGTAGACTTTCTGGTAGAAAATACCTTGTCTATTGAATTAAAGGCTATAGCTGCCCTTACTGATGATCATCTCGCGCAGGCAATTAATTATTTAGAAGCTTACAATCTTGAGATCGGAATGCTCATTAATTTTGGAAGCTCTAGCTTACAATTCAAACGCCTATTGAACAAAAAGTTCAAATAGTGAAATCAGCGCCTAAAATAGTTTCTCTTCATTAATCAAGGTCTGTCAGTTCAATCCTAAAAATCCTGGTTCAGACGGTCAACTGCTGCTGTTATTCGTTCCTTCGGCATACACAACGACACCCGTACATATCGATTACCCTTCGGACCGAAAATGAAGCCGGGCGCAATGAAAATATGCTTGTTAATAAGCAGGTCATCCACAAAGGCTTCAGCCGATTCTACACGGTCGGGGAGCTTTGCCCAGATAAATAGTCCTTCCTGATCGGTGGTGTAGGTACAACCCAGCGCATCCAGAAAGGCGTGAACCGCGTCGAGTCGTCCCTGATACACTGCATTACGTTCCTGATGCCAGGCTTCAGAATTGGTCAGGGCTTCGGTGGCTGCATCCATCAGGGGTTTGAATTGCCCGGAATCCACGTTGCTTTTGATGGTCAATACCGCATCGACATATGGTTTACTACTCGCCAGCCAGCCAATGCGCCAACCGGCCATGTTATGCGATTTGCTGAGGGAGTTTAGCTCAATGCCCACTTCGTTCGCACCATCTACGGCCAGCAGGCTAATGGGCTTCTTTTTGTTGAGAATCAGGCTGTAGGGATTGTCGTGGCAGATGAGTACCTGATGATCATGGGCAAACCGAACTGCTTTTTCGAACAGCGCATATGTTGCCGGAGCGCCTGTAGGCATGTGCGGATAATTCAGCCAGAGGATTTTTGTGCGGGAACCCTCAGGCGATGCTTTTACCAGATCGGTCATTGCTTCCCAGTCGGGTTGCCAGCCGCCCTGTTCAAGGAGTGGATACTCGCTCACCCGCGCTCCAACCATCTGACTCACGGCCCGATAGGCCGGATAACCTAATTCGGGTACCAATACGCCGTCGCCCTCATTCAGAAACGTAAGCGAAATGTGCGTGATGCCTTCTTTCGAGCCAATCAGGGGAAGTATGTCTGTTTCGGGATTTAACCCCACACCGTAGGTTGCTGCATAGAAGTTGGCTATACCCTGACGTAGGCCAGCGGTGCCTTTGTAGGGTTGATAACCATGAGACGTCGGCTGTTGGGCGGACTGAATCAGCGCATCAATGGTATTGGCCGACGGCATCAGGTCGGGGTTGCCGATACCCAAATTGATAATATCATGACCAGCTGCCTGAAGACGGCGAACTTCGGCCAGTTTAACGGAAAAATAATATTCCTGCGTCTGATCGGCGCGGTGAGCAAGAGGGATAATCACTTCTTAACCAGGATTTTTGTGATTAAATTGACTGTCCTTGATTGTATTTGACATTCAGTGGCTGCCAATTTGGACGGCAAAGATACTTGTCTAAGCAATGCTAAAGGGCATCAACCATCTAATAATACAATCAAAGTCGGTCAGCTTAATCATAAAAATCCCGGTTCAGACAGGTATTTCAGCAACGGGGCCAGGTGCAATGACTGCATCATTTCGCCCGAATCGATGATTTCCTGCGCCCGTTCCCGCGATACAATATGGACGGTGATTTCTTCTGTTTTTTCCAGATGTTGCGCCTGCTTCAGTTCGACCCCCGTAGCCAGAAAGGAGTGCGTCAGGTTAGCGTGGGTACCGGGGTTAGCCGATAAGGTCATCAGATGCTGCCACGTACCACCCCCAAAACCAGTCTCTTCCAGTAGTTCACGCTGGGCGGCTACCAGAGGCTCTTCGCCAGGGTCGACAACGCCCGCGCAGAGTTCATAGTGAACGTCGCCAATGCCATGTCGGTACTGCCGGATCAGAACCAGTTGCCCTTCGGTCGTGACGGCAACGACATTGATCCAGTCGGGATATTCGAAAATAAAATAGTTGGGAATAGAGCCTCCATTCTCCATCCGAATGGCGTCTTTTCGGACCGTAAACCACGGTAATTGGTGGATATATTCGGAATTTTCGACCTGCCAGGGCCGGGGATCGTTCTCTGGTTTCATGGGGGCAAAGGTAGGCTTTTTCGGCGGAGCCATATTAACCGACCCGTTTGATTCGTTGTAGAGGGGACTTTGGCGTTGGCCGGTCAACCGTACAATCCGCGACCTGATGAAACAGTATAGTCTTTTTTTGCTAGCCGTTTTTTGCCTATTCCTATCGTCCTGCCACCGGCCCGCTGCCTACTTTCAGCGGACAGCATATCCCGCAGCTACCCGATTAGCCGTTGACAAACAGGCCGTTCCGGCTAACGATATACTTCCGGCAGTCGATTCCTTGGTTGAGCAACCGGCGTCTCCTGCGCCTACCGTTGTGCCGGAGCCGGTAGCGAGTCTGAAAAATGAGCCTGTCCACAGTAAGCGTGTTGAACAGCGAATGCATCGGGTCGAGCGTATGCTGGCAACAGAAAAAGAAACGAGCACACAGCAACCCGATCCTCGGCCTAAACCTAAAAATCAACTCAAGCTAGGCAACCGGATTCGGCAAAGTCTGGGGATGCCACTTCGGAAAGAGCTAAACTGGTGGCAACGGATTAGCTGGAAGTTGAAAGCATCCATTATTGTGATTTTGGTGGCCGTTGTGTTTGCCATTCTGCACATCACCACCCTCGCCATTATCTTTGGCTTATTAGGTGCTTTCCTGATGATCAGTGGGTTGAAACGCTCCTTTAAAGTGAAGCGACCGTGGTTTTAGGTTTTCGACAGGATTAACAGGACTGACAAGATTGTTACTTATGCTGTAATCTTGTCAATCCTGTTAATCCTGTCGAAAAATAAATCTATGGTAACTTCTGCACGGCGTCGTAGATCAGATTGAGGTAGCCTTCCCGATCAATGTCGTGTACGAATTCGACATTTGGTGTCTTTTTCAGGACATTAAAGAAGTCAACGACGGTGGTGCCGGTAGTAAGTTTTCCTGCTGTTTCGACATCTACAAAGCAAGCTTTCGACTGGAATAGTGACGGGTCGATCAGCCAGGCAATGGCGCACGGATCGTGTAGCGCAGCTCCTCCGTTCAGTTCCGGGCGTTCCTGCCGGTAAAAAATCGAGAAGAAGTCCATCAACTCAGCCACTACCTTCCCCGACTGATTACCCATTGCCCGAAATCTTTCGATATCTTCCTGGAAAACCAGCGCCTTGTGGGTTACGTCGAGGCCGCACAGGGTGATCGGCACACCTGAACTAAACACAATCGCTGCGGCTTCTGGATCGACATAGATGTTGAATTCGGCCGTAGGAGTCATATTGCCTCGAAAAGCCCCGCCACCCATGATCGAGATACGCTCAATTTTTGATTTTAGGTGCGGGTAGGCCAACAGAAACGTGGCAATATTGGTCAACGGGCCGGTGGGTACGAGGGTAATGTTTTCGTCGCTCTCGGTCAGAATCTTCGCAATGGCTTCAACGGCCGATAAGGATTCGGGTTGAAGTGTTGGCTCGGGCAAACTAGGGCCGTCCATTCCCATTTCGCCGTGTACATAGTCAGCAATGATCAGCTCACGAAATAACGGTTTATCAGCGCCTTTGTAGACGGGGATGTTGGCACCGGTCAGCGCCATAATTTTCAGGGCGTTCTTGAGAGTCTTAGCCTGCGTTTGATTGCCAGCCGAGGTGGTGATGGCTTTGATATCGAATAAGTCGCTGCCAATGGCCAGCATGAGCATCACGGCATCATCGTGACCGGGGTCGCAGTCAATTAGTATCGGGCGTTTCTTCATGGTTTGTCGTTTGCGTCGTGTTCGTAAGCCTTTAGACGGGCTTTCTTAAAATTAGGGTCTCAAATATATCACCCTTTGTAAATCCTCAACCGAACGAAGTCATTTCTGGTAAGAATTCCAATTGGTTCTGCTAAAATGGCGACTTATCTTAGCCAATCGTTTCGTTCACTCTGTTGCCAATGCGCTCAATTGCTACAACACTTCTCAGCTCATGCCTGACTCTCTGCGGGCTAAGTTTTTCATTCGGACAGTCCAGCGCCATTCCTGCCGATGTTCAGGAAGCCGTAAAAACAGCTCGGCCCGATGCAATCAAAACACACATGCGTATTCTGGCCAACGACTCGCTGAAAGGTCGAAAACCCGGTACGCGTGGTTTTGCAATGGCCGCCGATTATGTGATTGCCCAGTTTAAAGCGCTCGGCTTACAGCCAGCGGGGGAGAATAAATCGTTCCGGCAGGCTGTGCCTTTGCGTCGTTGGCAGACAAACGAAGCGAGTAGCTCGATGACGCTGGTGGCTAATGGCCGTGAACAATCGCTGCAATACGGTAAACAATTTATCCTGAACCCAACCCCCGACCATCCAACCAATGACGTGTCGGCGCCCGTCGTTTTTGTCGGCTATGGGGTTTCGGCTCCCGAGCTCGATTATGACGACTATACGGGTATTGATGTAAAAGGAAAGATTGTCGCTTTTCTGAACGGTGCTCCGGCCAGTTTCCCGTCCAATCAACGGGCGTATTATTCCTCATCGAAGGCTGAGAATGCGGTAGCGCATGGAGCTGTGGGAACCATTGCCTTTAGCATGCCTACCGACCTTCGCAATCGCATCGAAACGGCCGCACCCCGCAATCGGCAGGGTATTTATCGCTGGGTCGATAAACAGGGAAAACCTCAGCGCACATTTCCGGCCATTAAGTGTGCGGCTTCGCTGGGTGATTCAACGGCTCGGCTGCTCTTTGCCAATGCCCCTACATCGTTTGCCGATGCCATAAAACAGGCGAATAAGAATCGTCCGCAGGCGTTTCCGTTGAATGTTTCGGCCCGGATGCGAACACAGACCGATCTGGTTGAAGATGTGGCTGGTTTTAACCTGGTATCGATGCTGCCCGGCACCGACCCTGTCCTGAAAAATGAATACGTTGTGTATGTAGCTCACCTCGACCATCTGGGTATTGGCCGAATAGTTAAAGGTGATTCCATTTACAATGGCGCTCATGACAACGCATCGGGGGTGGCCATCAACCTCGAAACGGCCCGACTGTTTACGGCGTTACCCAAAGCTCCCCGGCGGTCGGTGCTTTTTGTGTGCGTTACGGGCGAAGAAATGGGCTTGCTCGGCTCCGATTATTTTGCCTCAAACCCAACCGTGCCCAAAGAAAAAATTGTAGCAAATCTGACGCTCGATATGCCCTTCTTTTTTCATCCACTGCTCGATATTGTTCCTTATGGAGCCGAACATTCGAGCCTGAGTAAAGAAGTAAAACAGGCCGCCAGCTTTCTGGGCGTGGCAATTAGCCCTGACCCGATCCCTGAGCAAACGGTATTTATGCGGAGCGACCACTTTAGTTTTGTGCGGCAGGGCATTCCAGCTTTGTTCATCAAGAGTGGTTCGCAAACCGGAAACCCGAACCTCGACGGCACCAAACTCAACCTCGACTGGCGGGCGTCCATTTATCACTCACCCCAGGACGATATGAACCAGCCGTTCGATTTTAAATCGGCAGCTAAACACGCTCAGCTACAGTTTTTAGTCGGCTATCTAACCGCGCAGGACGATCAGCGCCCAACCTGGAACAAAGGCGATTTCTTCGGAACGAAGTTTGGAAAAAGTGAGATCACTAAATAAGAGTCTACTGTCTTCTATTGCACCAGCGTTGGCAAATCAAGGGGGTTAGCCTCGCGTGGGCTTCCTTTTAAGTGTAAATCTTTGACCCGGTTTCTGACTTTTCGCATAAACGGCTTGCCTGGATCCTGCTTGCTGGTCAGGTAGTTGGGGTCTGTTTCCCGCCAGAGTGAAGTGCCTATGAAATCCGTATACTCATAATGACCGATCAGGTAGTCGATACCCTGATAGTGTCGTTTCAAATACCGAACCAGTTGCACATTGGCTTTCATCTGGGCTCGGGTCAGGTCGTTATTGCCAATATTTTCGATTCCGATGGCGCAGTAATTCAGACCAATACAATGCCGGGCGAAGGTCGTATCGGGCAATAAGCGAAAAATAGTACCATCCCGGTCCACCAGAAACGGTACGGATGTATTCAGAGGACTGGCGGCCTGAAGGTCAGGGCGGTCCGGTAATACAGAAGGATTAAAGATTTTGAAGGTTGCTTCCAGCGTTGGTACGGCCGTCCAGTGCAACACAATCATTTTGGGCTTGATGTAGGGGGATGCCTGCTCCAGACCATGTCGTTTGGCCAGATAGTCGAGCGAAAGTTGTCGCCGTTGTTCATCAAAGACAATCGGTTTGTCAATGATTCGTAGTGACCGCTGGCTACAGGACGTGAACAGAAATAAGCCAATACAGAGATAAACCAGAAATTTCATTGTCAAGTAAAGCCGGTAGAGCTACCGATGCATTAGTTACGGATCCTTTTTTTACTATTCATCACGTTGCCTATTTAATATGGGTATAGGTATTTCTTCTAAGTAATCGCCTTTCTAAAGACCTGGGTGCACTGCCTAGGTTTTAACAGTTTGTAAAAATAGCCATAAGTACATTTAACTACCTTTTAATTCTGATTCTTCGGTAATCGAATGGATGAAGCGTTATTTTGTTAAGGCATTTCTAAGCGGATGAGGTTAAAAATTGCATCATATTCTCTGTTGTTTGTTGGATTCCTTTCTTTGTCAGCCTCGGCCCAGGTCACGCTAAACTTACGACAGACGCTTCAACAAGTACGCACCAATAGCCCGGCTCTTCGAGTCGAACGGCTGAACATCAATGCGGCCCAGGCCGATCAGGTGACTGCAAATCTTCGGCCAAATCCGGTCCTGAATAATCAGACGTTGTTTCAATTGAATCCGACGCCCGGAGCCGAAGCGGTCGGGCTGTTGAATCGGCAACGGCGGCAGTTCTGGCTACAGGCTACCAAGGAGTTTGATATATATAATAAACGTACCTACCGGAACCGATTTGCCGAAGCCAATACGAATCTGGCGATACGGAGTGTTGCAGAAACTGAGAGGAATTTATTGTTCGATGCGGCCAACCGATACCTAGATGCCTGGTATGCCCGTATCCAACTGGCTTTATTGCAGCGGGCTAAAGCCAATGTGGATACGCTGGTCCAATTGAACAAAGTACGGCTGAAAGACCTGGTCATTACCACAACCGATCTGACCCGAACGCAGCTGATTTCGGATCAATATGACCTCCAGACCCGAACGGCTCAGCAGGATCTTCGTAATCGTCTGAATGAATTGCAGCTCGTATTAGGGATTGCCGACAGTGTGAATGTGGCAATGAATGATTCGATCATTCATCCGGCCTTTACCAACCCATTGCGATTGTACCCAACCATCAACGCAACGGCTGATAGCCTATTGCGATTGGCTACGGCCAACCGAACGGATGTGCTGGCGGCTGAAGCGAACATTGAGTCGGCCAAACGAAATGTAGACTTACAGCAGGTGTTGGCTAAGCCGCGCAACGAAGCAGGCTTGATCTGGAACCCGCAGAATGCCATTCCGTATGCGGGTATTTTTCTGACCATTGAGTTGCCTTTTTATAGCCGCAATCAGGGCGAAATTCAAAAATCGAGGGTATTGCAGGAGCAGGCAAGTCAGGCGGCTACGCTGGTACAGGCCCGAATCCGATCGGAGGTACAAACGGCATATCAGTCGTTTATGACCAGTCGTCAGAACATCGACCGGTATGTAAACATTCGGCGCGATGCCGACCGAGTATTGGCATCTGTTCGGTATGCCTACTTGCGAGGAGCCACCACTCTGATCGACCTGCTTCAGGCCGAAAGCTCGTGGTTTGATACGCAAACGGCTTATTACCAAAATCTTTACACTTACCGTCAGAATTACGTCCGGCTGTTGTACGTCACCGGACAGATCAACTTGTACTAACCATGACCTTTCGCTATATCCTTATTGCCTTGACGCTTTTGACGGCGGCTTGTAAAGAAAAACCTAAATCGGTTGTCAAAGCTATACCCCGCCCAACTATTAGTACTGATGGGAGCCGAATTGCCTTTCCCGACGCGGTGATGATGCGGGCCTTCGAAACCCAGGCGGTTCATTCGTCGGCTGTTCGCACCGATTTTTCGGCACCCGGCCATATAGCCGCTATGGTCGTTCGCTCGGTCGAGAATCCGGCGGAACATCTGGTGCTGTTCGACGACCCTGGCCTGTCGGATAATTACACCGCCATTCTACAACACCGGATCAATATCCAGACGCAGAAAGGTAACCTCGAACGGATCAAGGATCTGCAGGCGCATGGAGCCGCATCGGGCAAAGAAGTTATAGAAGCCCAAACGCAACTGGCTAATGAAGAAGCGGCTATTATTTCGGACGAAGCTACGCTGAAACTGGCCGGTTTCGACCCGAAAGCCCTACGACAAGCCCGACCGAATACCATTCTGGTTGTTTGTGAAATTCCTGAGAATCAGTTTGGTAGTATTCGGAGCGGTCTGAAGTGTACACTCAATTTTACGGCCTTTCCCAACGAGCGGTTCCTGGGGGTGATCGATAATGTCAATGATTATGTCGATAACACCACCCGCCAGATCAAACTTCGGATTTCTGTGGCTAATCCCGATGGCCGATTGAAGGCAGGTATGTTTGCCACGGTTCAGTTTGGGGTTGTCGATGGCAATTTTATGACTGTTTCGCGCGATGCGGTCGTAACAGTGCAGGGGCGCGATTATGTTTTTGTGAAAACCGAACCGCAGGTTATTGAACGGCGAGCTGTTCAATTAGGTCAGCAACGGGCCGACCGGGTTGTGGTGCAGGGTGGTCTTAAAGAAGGAGAAGCCGTCGTGTCAGCTAATGTGCTGCAATTGAAGGGCTTGAGCTTTGGGTATTAAATAAAACAGGAGAAAGGGAGAAAGAAAAAGGGGATTTGCCTGTCTGAACCTCCCTTTTTCTTTCTCCTTTTTCCTCGTTCCAATATGATTCAGAATCTGATAACATTTTCGCTCAAGAACCGCTGGATAGTCGTCGGACTGGCCATCGCGCTAATGGGGCTGGGACTATGGTGTTTCAAGCTGCTCAAGATTGAAGCCTACCCGGATATTGCCGATACCAACGTCATCGTGATTGCCAAGTATGATGGGCGGGCCGCTGAAGAAGTCGAGCAGCAGGTAACCATACCCATTGAGCGGGTTCTCAACAGCGTTCCACACGTAACCGACCGTCGATCACGAACCATCTTCGGCCTCTCGGTCGTACAATTAAATTTTGACGAAACCGTTACCGACTATTTTGCCCGTCAGCAGGTGATCGAGCGGCTTACAGGAGCACAATTACCCGATGGCGTATCGCCCGAACTGGCTCCGCTGACGACGGCCGTTGGCGAAATTTACCGGTATGTGATCGAAGCCCCGCCGAGCATGACGCCCATGCAGCTGCGGGATTTGCAGGACTGGGTCATCATTCCGCAGTTGCTACAGGTGCCGGGCCTGGCCGATGTAACGACCTTCGGCGGACCGATCAAACAGTTTCAGGTGATTCCTGACCCGGCCAAGCTGCGTAAATACAGCCTGACCTTACAGGATGTGATCGATGCCGTTCAGAAAAACAATCAGAACACGGGCGGTAACATTATTGCTCGCGGAGGACAGGGTTTTGCGGTTCGGGGACTCGGTGCGCTGAAAACGCCTGAGGATATTCAGCACATCGTATTGAAGGCCAACGAAGGGGTGCCGGTCCTGTTGCGCGATGTGGCCAGCGTTGAGATTAACCCGCCGTCGCCGTCGGGCATTCTGGGCTATCGAATTCCTGACGAGAACCTAGATGTGATCGGGGCTACAGAAGGGATTGTGCTGCTTCGTCGGGGTGAAAACCCCAGCGAAGTGCTCGAATTACTGAAAGAGAAAATAGCTGATCTGGAAGCGCGTGAGTTACCAAGAGGAGTGCATTTGCGGGTGCTATACGACCGGGGCTTTTTAATCGACCATTCGCTCGAAACGGTGGCTCATACGCTGATCGAAGGCATTTCGATAGTCGCCATTTTGCTTGTTCTGTTTTTGGGGAGCCTGCGGGCGGCTCTGGTGGTTACGGTTACGATTCCGTTTTCACTGCTGTTTGCCTTTATTCTGATGAAACTCGTCGGGATTCCGGCCAACCTGCTGTCATTAGGGGCTATCGATTTCGGTATCATTGTGGATGGCGCCAGTGTGATGGCCGAACACCTGATTCGAAAATACCGATCATCGGGCCCGGCCGAACGAAATCAGGGCATTGTCAATGTTACATCACGCTCAGCCGGTGAAGTGGCGCGGGAGATTTTCTTCTCCGTTACCATCATCATTCTGGCATACATGCCTATTCTGCTGATGCAGCGGGTAGAAGGAAAGCTGTTTAGCCCAATGGCCTTGACGTTGTCATTTGCCGTAATCGGCTCGCTGATCTGCGCCTTAACCCTGATTCCGGTGTTGATTTCCTTTGCGTTTCGGAAAGCGCTGGCTCCTGATGGCAAGCCGCTGAAGGAACATAAAAACCTGTTGCTTTCGCCCCTTGAGCATGGCTATCAGTGGCTGCTGAAATCAGTCCTGTTTCGCGTACCGCGTCTGGTGGTAGGTGTAGGAATGATCGTAGTGCTGATCATGATTGGGTTTGGTCTGAAGTTAGGAACTGAGTTCCTGCCCGAACTCGACGAAGGTTCCATTTTCATGCGGGCGTTTATGCCGTCGGGGATTACCATTCAGGAAAATGCCAAGATCTCTCCTAAAATCCGGGACATCATCAGCACCTATAAACCGGTCAGTTTTGTGATTACCCAAGCTGGCCGCAACGACGACGGAACCGACCCATTCCCGACTGATCGCACTGAGATTTTGATCGGCCTGAAAGATTACAGCACCTGGTCGGATACAATTTCGAAAAAAGAGATTGTCCGTTCGATGCAGAATCAATTGCAGGAGGCTTTTCCGGGAGCTTTCTTCTCATCAGGTCAACCGATTATCGACCAGGTGATGGAGATTGTGACGGGTAGTGCCGCCGACCTGGCCATTTCGGTAGTGGGTAGCGATTTGACCTTGATGCGGAGCAAAGCCGATAGTATAGCCGCATTGGTACGAGGAATGAATGGAGCCGTGTCGGTCAATATTGAACAGGAAGGGCCACAGGATCAATTGGCTATTCGCATCAACCGCCCGGCCGCTGCCCGCTACGGTATCAACGTAGCCGAGATTGAAAGCATGATTGAAGCTGCCATTGGCGGAAAAGCCATCGGTTCCATTTATGACGAAGCTAAACGGTACGACATAGTTGTACGGTTCACGCCCGAAAGTCGCGGGAGCATCGATGCCATTCGACTGTTGCAGGTTCCATCGGCTTCGGGGGCATTGATCCCCATGAACGAACTGGCCGACATCCGCTATGTACAGGGACAAACCAATATTTACCGCATCAATGGTAAGCGGATGGTCACGGTGCGGACCAATATTCGGGGGCGTGATCAGGGGGGTTTTGTACGAGAGATTAGTCAGAAAGTCCGTCAGCACGTTAAAATCCCGGAAGGCTACAGTGTCATTTACGGCGGGCAGTACGAAAACCTCGAACGAGCCGGTGGCCAACTGGTCATCTCGATTCCACTGACGATTGTAGTTGTTTTCCTGTTCCTGTTTATGCTCTACGGCAATGCGCGGGATACATTCCTGACCCTCACCTGTTTGTTGTTTGCCATGGCGGGTGGTATCGGAGCCTTGTTGCTGCGAGGGTATAACTTCAACGTGTCGGCAGGGGTAGGATTCGTCTCGATTTTTGGGATTTCGGTTATGGCTGGTGTACTGTTGGTGTCGGCGCTCAATCGCAATCTGGTGAATAACCCGAAGTCGCTGAAGGAAATTACTATCGACACTGCGCAGGAGCAGTTTCGGGCCATTATGGCGATTATGGTGGTGGCCATTATTGGTCTGGTACCGGCGGCTATTTCAAGCGGTATCGGTTCCGATGTGCAGCGCCCCTTGGCAACGGTGATCATCGGTGGGCTAACGACTACCTTACTCTTTACACCCCTGATTATTCCGCCCTTGTTCTACATCGTCAACCGACGACGGCCCAGACCGACACCACTCGATTCTACCGGACACCACATTCCCGAACCCATCGAGGAAGGAACGGAGATTTAAATAATGAAAAATGGATAATGCATAATGAACAATGAATCCAGCTGGAAATCATCCTCCATTATGCATTATCCATTTTTCATTATACATCAAGTCTGCTTTACGCAAACTTTTCCAATTGTTTTACCAGTACATTGAAATCTTTCGGGTAAGGCGCTATAAAGGTTTGCTCTTCGCCGTCCAATAGACTGAACGTTAGCGAATAGGCATGGAGGGCTACGCGTTGAATAAGGGGTAATTCTTCAGTGCCCTGTTTCAGATTGAATTTGCGTTTCAGGTCCGACAGGTATACGGGTTCTCCACCATAGGTCGCATCGTTGACAATCGGCGCTTTCAAACACATCAGGTGGACCCGAATCTGGTGCATCCGACCCGTTATGGGCATGCATTCCACCAGCGTTGTGGTCCGAAAAGCCTGTAAGGTGTTGAAAATCGTTTCGGCTACCTTACCCTTCTCCCGGTCGATCCGAACGGCTGTACCATCTTTAATGGGCGAAATGGGCAGATAGACGGATACGCTGTCGAAATCATGCACGCCATTCGTGACCGCATGGTAGCGCTTGGTAACCTCCCGATGTTCGAATTGCATGGCCAGATGCCGGTAGGCTTCAGGGTTCTTGGCAATCGCCAGAATGCCCGATGTTTCTTTGTCCAGGCGGTGACCCAACTGCGCGTCGGCATGGTATTCCCTGGCCATCCGCAGAATGCTAACGCCGGTCCGGTCGGTTGTTCGTTCGTCGAGCGAGGCTACGTGGGGCGGCTTATTGATCAGTATATAGTCCTCATTTTCAAATACAATGAGGTCTTCAAAGTTGAGTTTCATTTGTTAGGTCATTTGATAGTCAGTAGTGGTCATTTATTGTCATTTACAGGGTTTATCGCTAAAAACAATCAATGGCAATAAATAACCACTACTGACTATCAAATGACAATAATAACAAACACAAAAAGCCTCCTCCTAACCGGAAGAGGCTTATAGGTAAAGATCTTTGTGAACTAAGCGGTCAGCGTACCGCGCTGAGCTGCTTTGCGAATGGTGGCTTCCAGACCGTTTTTGTTGATGGTCTTGATAGCAGACGTAGCCACTTTCAGCGTGATCCACTCACCCGTCGATTCAACGAAGAACCGCTTCTTTTGCAAGTTCGGATAAAATTTACGCTTGGTTTTATTGTTAGCGTGCGAAACGTTGTTTCCGACGCGGGTGCGCTTTCCTGTGATTTGACAAACTCTGGCCATTACCGTACTCGTTTTCCGTATGAGGGCGCAAAATTCGCTAAATAATTCATAATCTGCAAGTCATTGCTCTTTTTTTTTGAAACCATAGGGGCAATGTCGACAGCCATTTCGGCAGCAGTAGCCGCGTTTGAGGTGATAAGATGCCGTAAATACGAGATAGCCTTCCAGCGTATAGTAATAATCGTCGTCGGCCAAATCTACTTCTTTCTTCTTAGAGGGCTGAGGAGGCATGGGGGTTGTAGGTCTGCCTAATTCCGTGTATTTTTGGAAAGTAACGGCCAATAGAGCCGCTTAGTTGCAACCTGCCCAAAAAGCCTTCATCAACGTTTTCACTTTAACCGTTTGTTGCTATGACGATTGAACCAATCACCCCGACATCGCCCGCTGATAAGGCCATGGAACTGGAATGGCACTATGGGGCGCACAACTATCATCCTATCCCGGCGGTACTGACGCGGGGCGAAGGTGTCTTCGTGTGGGATGTGGAGGACAAGCGTTATTTCGATTTTTTGTCGGCCTATAGTGCCGTCAGTCAGGGCCATTGCCATCCCCGGATTATCAATGCCCTGGTCCATCAGGCGCAACGACTTACGCTGACCTCGCGGGCGTTTTACAACGACCAGACCGGTATCTGCGAAAAATTCCTTTGTGACTATTTTGGCTACGACAAAGCCCTGATGATGAACTCCGGGGCCGAAGGTGGAGAAACCGCGCTCAAGCTTACGCGCAAATGGGCCTATAAAGTAAAAGGGATTCCGCAGAATCAGGCCAAAACGGTGTATGCAGCCGGAAACTTCTGGGGACGGACCCTGGCGGCCATCTCGTCGTCGACTGATCCCAGCAGTACCAATGATTTCGGTCCGTTGCTACCGGGCTATATTGTCATTCCCTACAACGACCTCAACGCTCTGGAAGATACCTTCAAAAGCGATCCGAACATTGCCGGATTTATGGTGGAACCGATTCAGGGCGAAGCGGGCGTAGTTGTGCCAGATGAAGGTTACCTGCGTGGTGTCCGTGATCTGTGTACCAAATACAACGTACTGTTCATTGCCGATGAAGTTCAGACGGGTATCGGACGGACGGGTAAACGAGTAGCCTGCGACCACGAAGGTGTGAAACCCGATTTGCTGGTGCTGGGTAAAGCGCTTTCGGGAGGTACGATACCCGTATCGGCCGTATTGACGTCGGATGAGGTAATGCTGACCATCAAACCGGGCGAACACGGTAGTACATACGGCGGTAATCCACTGGCTTGTGCGGTTACCATGGAAGCTTTACGAGTTGTTGAAGACGAAAAACTGGCTGAGAACGCAACAGCGATGGGTGAGGTTTTCCGGGCTCGTATGACAGCGTTAAGTCAGAAAACGGACTTGGTAAAAACGGTTCGGGGCAGGGGTTTGCTCAACGCCATTGTGATTACTGAACGCCCGGAATTCGGAGATAAAACAGCCTGGGAAATCTGTTTGAAGCTGAAAGACAATGGTTTATTGACCAAACCAACGCATGGTGATAAAATTCGATTTGCGCCACCACTCGTGATCAACGAAGAGCAGCTTCACGAAGCGTGTGATATTATTGAGAAGACAATACTCGCTTTTTAAGCGATCAATACCAGACGAGTAAAGAACAAGGACAGAGGAATGGTAGGGACCAATCACTCTGTCCTTTGTTATTGAAAAACTCTGTGTTTTCTGCGTCTCCGCTTCGGCGGTCCGATGTGTTGAATACTAAGCCGAATGCAACCACTGAGCGATAAATGGATGCGTATGCTGGGGGTGCCGCTGCTAGCGCTGGCGGGCCAATGGGCGATGTATGGCTATACAAACGTGCCATACCCTGATGATTGGCGCATTCCATTTTTTTTCGTGCTGGGAAGTGTACTGGTCTGGGAGACAAATCGCTGGGGAATCATTTTTTCCCGTCGACGGTATCCCGAACAGGCACAGACCTGGCAGCGGGTACTGTACCAACTAAGCTGGTTTATTGTCTTTGCCAGTTTTATTCGGATTACTCAAACCTGGTTTTATCAGCAGATTGGCCTTTGGCATTCGGCTCAGTTATTTGAGTTCAAGCCCTATTTTTTTAATACGCTGGTGTCGGTGGTAGGTACGGTTCAGATTGCAGCCGTGTATGAAGGTATTTATTTGTACCAGCGCTGGCGAATAAGTTATGACGAAGCCCAAGAACTGAAAAAGGTAAATCTGCAAAGCCAGCTAGACTCCCTCAAGACTCAGATCAATCCCCATTTTTTGTTCAATAACCTGAATTCACTGTCGTCGCTGATCACGAGTGACGCCCAGCAGGCAGAGCAGTTTCTGGACGAACTGTCGTCGGTTTATCGGTATTTACTGCGGCAAAACGACCGGGACCTTTGCCCTTTATCCGATGAAATTCAATTTATCAACGCTTATTTTCATCTACTAAAAACCCGCTTTGGTGATGGGATTTTTATGGAAATGGATGTAGATGAGCGTTCCTTGATCTGCCTGATTCCGCCCCTTACGCTTCAGCTTCTGGTTGAAAATGCGATTAAGCATAATATCATATCGGTAGGCCAGCCACTGACAATTCGGCTATATACACAGCAGGAAAACCTGTACGTAGAGAATAATCTTCAGGTCAAGAAAGTAGCCGTTGCTTCGAATCAGGTTGGTTTGCAGAACATTATGATGAAGTACAAACTACTTGATCACCCATCAGTAACCGTATACCAGGACGAAACCACCTTTCGGGTTGGCATCCCGTTGCTTACTCCGTCTACTGAATTGCTACCCGTATAAGTAGATGGCCATTAGTTTTTATTGAGCAACCACTGTTTTACTTCATTGAGCATGAGTAGTGCTGAGTTACGGGTGGCTGCTACGTCGCTATTGAGTTGGTTGAGTCGGGTATTTACTGCGTTGGATAAATTGAAAAAAACGCTGAATTCGTTAATGTGCTGAGGGCCAGTGGGTAGGTCGCGGCCCGAGAAAAAATCGATTAGGTCCTGGTGTTCGCTATTGGGGTTCATAGCGCGAAGGTAGGAAGCCCAGCATATATTTCATCGCCAGACGAAATACATTCGGCTCAAAAATTGCAATTACTTCCAACGGTGTTTGAGAAAACACCGTTGGAAAGTGCAACACGCTGGTTCCTTTGGAGCCAGTGTGTTTGCCTTATTTGTAACCAACAGTTGGCTTAATTGTTGCTGGTAAAAAATAACCTGATCGGGAACGGTTTAAAAATCACTCTTGATAGTCAGAAGGGATCTCCTACTGACCTACCAAAGCCAATTTTTTTCCTTGCGGATCGATTGCTAATCGGGTGATTTGCTTGATGCCTACCGAACTAAAATCGGCAACCGGCTGCCAACCAGAGGTGGTTTTGGGGTTGTACTGATACAGCACGGGGCCGCGACCCATCAGAATTGTTCCATCAGGCGTCCAGATAAAATCCTCGCTGCCCTCCAGAGTAGGTGCAATAATCGATGACTGACGAGTACGTAGGTCAAACTGTTTTATTACCCAATGGGTAGCATCCTGTTTATGAACGTAACTCAAAACCGGCTTACCAGGAATTTTTAGTAATGTTCGGCCAATGCTGTTATCCACGCGAAGGGTATCGCCTGTGCTTGGTTTAGCTAACTGGAGCGAATTAGGTGAGCCCAGAATAAACAGGGCCAGCCAGTCTGAATCCAGCCAGCAGTGATAGCCAACCGGCTTTACATGCGGAAGCACTAAAGTGGGTTCGCCTGCACCCGACAACGGGAATTTCCACAGTCGTTGTGTTTTATCACCTTCAACGCGAATGACGGAGAAATAGGCGCGGTCGGGCGTAACAGTAGGAGAGTATTCACCTTCGGCTGTTCGGGTTAACTGCGTTGTGATTTTGGAATCGAGTGCGTATTGGTAAATGTCGGTTTGCCCATCTGCCTGCATGGATGTGTACAATAGGCTTGTGCCATCAGGCGAAAAAGACGGCTGATTGTCGTACCCCTTTCGCTGTGTAATATTCTGTGGAGTTCCTACCTTGAGTGGCGATAACGTAACGTCGACCAGAAAGATGTCGGTATCTGCCTGGGCTATTGCTGGAAAAGTAATCCGTAGGGTACAAACAATACAGATGACGACGCCAATAACGTATCGGGCAAAGCGCTGGTTGGTCAGCGCTGAGGTATAATAGTTCATGAGGAAGTGTAGGTTGTAACGATGTTTGCCAGCAATATAAGGCAATCCTAATTACAAGGTCCTCAATATGAAGCTTTAGATGGTATTCAAAGCCAGCCTATTTGGGCCAATACATGCATTTATGGCAGTTGAGCCAATAAACTGGCACGTTATATGTACGACTCGACATGGTTTCCTGCTAGCTACAAACGATAACGTTATGATGAAAAGCTCTACACTTCAGGAGAGTTTATTTTTTACAATCGAATCAGCAATTTCGGATCAGCGTGTCATTCAAATCTGGTATCAGGGCTCCTGGCGGACACTGGAACCGTATCAGCTAGGGTTTCCTAAACAAGGCCCCCGTAAGCTGACCGTGTATGGATATTGCCGCGACCTGACCTGTGTGTCGTTAACGAATAGCCGATGGCAACTTTTCGACATAGAACAAATCTCGAAGATTGAACTGACAACGTATAGCTTTCAACCGCACTTCAGCTACAACGAACAAGTCGAAGTTTTACAACCTGTTTTTGTTCAGGTTCCGGCACCTATTAGGTTTCCTACGAAACGGGTTAAGCAGTAAGTCTGGAGCGTTTTAACGCGTATAGCTATCAAGAAACGCAATGACTTGTTTATGGAAATGAGCAAAACTGCGGGACTGTTTAGCTAGCTTGGCAAAATCTGCTTTGACTACTGTTTCTCGCACTACTTTTTCGATGCGCTGGCGATCAGGATTTTTTTCGCCATACACCTTTTTCTTTACCTCATCCTTGCCTGTAGATTCCAGACTATTTGCGGTTGAATTGTGTTGAACATAGCACACCCAGCAGTCAATGGCCTGAATCGGTACATACAAGATTATTTTATCTTCATAAATCTTGAAGACCTTCCCCATTTTATCTTTTAGCTCCTTAAGACGTTTGCCGTATAGCTCTAAATCATCCGTAAAATCGGATTGATCCAAGTCAATGCCGGCAATGAATAGGTCTGATGGATTTTTGTCATCAGCAAATGAACGAGCGCATAAAGTAGCAGCTTCCTGCAATACTTTGGAAACGCTAGGTTGTTTGGTTATAGCTATCTGAATCTTTGTTCGGACTATTTGTATGAGTTGAGGATAATTTGAACCAACCCAATTTATATAAGCCGGAATGAATTCATATTCAGCAAAGCCTTCACCGACTAACGTGTAGACTAATTTGGCTTTACTCATGGAATTGCCGGGACTCCTCCTAATAGTCCATAAAGCCAGTTTTCACTGAGATTGGTGGTTAAGTCAATTTCGTCAAGTCCTAATTCGCGATTTCGTTGATTAGTAGGTTCGATAATGTCTGTTTGTAGATTCCGCACGTACGTAGCACCTTCTTCGTCTTTATCAAAAACAAATACGGCTTCTGGACGTGTCGCAAAATCATCCAGGACATGCTCATTATGAGACGTCAGAATAATCTGTACATCTTTTTCTTCAGCCAATCTGAAAATAAAATCCATTACTTCCCGAATTCTACGAGGATGAATCCCTTTTTCCGGTTCTTCAAGAAGCAGAAGTTTTGGTGGATTGGGCTGGTTAATAATACAGAGAAGTGCGAGAAAGTACAGTGTTCCTTCTGAAAGCTCGTCTGCCCAGTACGTTATACCTTGTTTGCTATTTGTTAAGCCGATACGCTTAAACGATTTATCTCCAAATTGTTTCCTTTGTTGTTCGGAAGGAATTACATCGTCTAGATTAATTTCGTCAAATTCGGGGATACATGTAGATAAATCTGTTTCTATTTGATGAAAAGTAGTTCTACGATATTTGCTAAGCATTAGATCCAAAAAGCCCACAATATTAGAGACATCTGCATTTACGGCCTCTTCGCCTATTCCTACTGGACCCGGCTGTGTAAGTTTAGTTGGGTCTGGCTTATAGATATTAATAACTTTTGATTCCAGATAGTTTAATTCAGGTATTGATACATTACTGGCACTTATATTATCTGGCTCAATCGCTCGGTAATAACCTCTTACTGTAGCAACTTGACTAGCGTCAAAGTAAAATTTGACTGCTTTATAGTCAAACTCTTGCTTATCAGATGGCCAAAACAACTTTATACTAATCTCTCCGAATAACTTTTTCCCGAAAGCTATATTATGAATATCATATTTGACTTTTTTTCTGTTTTGGCCGATTAACTCCAGCGCCTTCAAAAAATTGGTTTTGCCTGAATTGTTCGGGCCGATGAGGAGGTTGACTTTTTGAAGGTCGAGGGTGACGTCTTTCAGGCTTTTGAAATTCTGAATGGAAACGCGCTTGAGCATGGCGGTAAAGCGGTTAGTGGGGAGCAAATTAACAAATTAGTTGCCCATTTGCGTAGTCCGCATCAAGACGGTATTGTCAGGGTCGATGACGACAGCGTCTGGTTTAGATGCGACTGGAACCGTGAAGGTCTGGCTTTGTTGCGATAAGGTTAGACGCGATGAACGGCTTAGTTCACGTCCGCGAGCGTCGCGAAGACTGAACGTAAGCGGAATTGTAAACAGATTGCCCGTGCGTTGCGCCTGTCGTACGTCGATGACCAGCGATTTTTTTGCCGCATCATAGCTCGAACTCCAGACAATTTCGGGGAAGCCGGGTTGGTAAAGCCATTGCTGGAAAAACTGTCCCAGCTTTTTGCCTGATTCTTTTTCCATGATGGCCTGTAAATCGCTGGATTGGGCGTTGCGGTTGCGGTAGGCTGCATAATAAGCCCGAATGCCTTTCCAGAATACATCGTCGCCTAATTCGCTTCGAAGCATATGCAGCACCCAGCCGCCTTTCTGATACGAATTCGGATTCAGTAAATCCATCAGGTTCGAGGCCGTCGAATCAACGATAGTGCCTTTGGGCTTTAGAGCCGCGAACCGAAAAATCTGGCCTTTGTTCTGGTTCAAAACAGCGTTGAGTGTGTCTTTGCCGTAGGCATGTTCCAGATATAGAGCTGAGAAATAGGTGGCAAATCCTTCACTCAGCCACAACTGCGACCAGTCGGATTCGGTAGCCGAGTTGCCAAACCACTGGTGGGCAATTTCGTGCGCCAGCAGGGCTTCCACATCCGAATCTTTATGCCCTACGATAACCTTTTCGTTGTAGAAAATGCAGCTTGCGTTTTCCATACCTCCGAAAATGGTGGTTGATTCCACATTCGCCAGCTTCTCATACGAATACGGTCCAACCCGATCGATAAAGTATTGCAGGATTTCTTTGGCAGGACGATAATCCACAAAACCTTTCTGGCTATCGTTGGGGTATAGCCAACTTTGCACTGGCACGCCATTGACCGAACCTACTTCATCGACCGCAAATCGGGCGGCACCAATCACCATCACTTTGGTGGGAATGGGCGTGCTCTCCTGCCAGCGGGTAAGTTTACGCCCATTGGGCAAGCTACTTTCGCCCATAAAATTGCCATTGGCAATAACCCGATAGGTCGCTGGTGCATTTACAGCAAACGAGCAGGTCGCTTTATCGGATGGGTGGTCAACGACGGGCAGGTAATTTCGGGCATTGTTGGGCCAATTGTCGCCGAAGAAGGTACGCTCGCCAAATTTGTTTCGACTGATGATCAACCCTTGTTTTGGTATTCCGTCGTAGCGGATCGTTACTTCAGTGGCCTGATTGGGTTGGGCGGGTAAGTTGATAAATACTTTATCATTTCGCTGGCTGAATGGGGCTGTTTTGCCATCCGCCAGACTTACGGAGCGAACCGTCATACCCGTTTGTAGGGTATCCGATTTGCCGCCAATCAGATCGAACCAGACGGTTTGCCGGTCGTCGGCGCGGGTAAACCGGATGGTCGCTTCGCCACGGATGAGGTTGGTCGAATCACTTAATGTGAGTGAAAAGGCATAGTTTTGAACGTCGACGCCCGGTTGAGTATACCGAGCTAAGTAGCCAGGTGATTGCGAACAGGCAGAAGTGGTTACCAATGCCAATAAACCAATCAGAAATTCGATACTGTTTTTTTTCATTCTTAAGACTCCTTTATTTCCTGACACAGTTCAACCAGCACGCCATTTGTGCCTTTGGGATGCAGGAAACACACTAATTTATTATCGGCTCCGCGTTTAGGAACCTCATTCAATAACGTAAATCCTTCGCTTTTTAGCCGCTCCATTTCCGATAGAATGTCATCGACCTCGAAGGCAATATGATGGATACCTTCGCCTTTTTTCTCCAGAAACTTGGCAATAGGGCTATCGGGGTTCGTTGCTTCGAGAAGCTCGATTTTGGTCTGATTTACTCGAAAAAACGACGTAGTTACCCCTTCTGTCGCTACGACTTCGGACTTGTAGGGAGTTACATTGAGCAATTTGGTAAATAGATCATTAGAACTGGCTATATCCCGAACGGCAATGCCGATATGTTCGACGTTAGTAAGCATAGGTAAAGAACTTTTCCGTTTGGCCGAAAGTTATAGAGAAAGCATGTATATGCGTCAAAATAGATTCGATTACCACAATGGTTACGGTTTCAGATATCGCTAAAAATAAAATTATCGAACTGCGTCAGAAAGATGGACTGGCTGACGAGTATTCCATCCGGGTGGCTGTTCAGGGTGGCGGGTGTTCGGGCCTGATGTATGATCTTCAGTTCGATGCTACCCAGCAACCTACCGACCATGTTGTTGAAGATAAAGGCATTAAAATTCTGGTCGATCGCAAAAGCCTGCTGTATCTGGCTGGTACAGAGCTTGATTTTTCGGATGGCCTGAACGGAAAAGGATTCCAGTTCAAAAACCCAAATGCAACCCGTACCTGCGGTTGTGGCGAAAGCTTTTCCGTCTGAACTGCGTCCGCAGCCCGGCAGGATTTAACAGATTAAACTGATTTTCAGGATTTTGTTTATATTAATAAAGAAGCCGGTTTTACTAAAACCGGCTTCTTTATTACGGGACTTTGTCATTTCGAGGAACGAGAAATCTCAAGCTTGACCAATAAGTAACGTTGAGATTCCTCGTTCCTCAGAATGACAAAAATCTTACTTCAGTAGATTCAATAAATACGCGCCATAACCACTTTTAACGAGCGGTTGGGCGATTTTGGCTAACTGATCGGCATCAATGAACTTCATCCGATAGGCGATTTCTTCAGGGCAGCCGATTTTCAATCCTTGCCGTTCTTCGATGACGTGAACAAACTGGCCTGCCTGAATCAATGATTCGAAAGTGCCCGTGTCGAGCCAGGCCGTTCCGCGGTCCAGTACACCCACTTTTAGCTTGCCAAGCTCCAGATACACTCGGTTTACGTCCGTGATTTCCAACTCGCCACGGGGAGACGGTTTGATATTTTTGGCAATTTCAACCACATCGTTGTCGTAGAAGTACAGACCCGGCACCGCGTAGTTTGATTTCGGCTTATCCGGTTTTTCTTCAATCGACAATACGTTGAAGTTGTCATCGAACTCAACAACGCCATAGCGTTCGGGATCATGTACCTGATAGGCGTACACCACCCCGCCTTCAGGGTCGTTGTTGGCCTGGAGTAATTTCGACAGCCCTGAACCGTAGAAAATATTGTCGCCCAGTACCAGGGCAACTTTATCGTTCCCAATAAATTCTTCGCCAATGATAAAGGCTTGTGCGAGGCCATCGGGACTGGGTTGAACAGCGTAGGTGAACTTGCAGCCTAAGCGTTCGCCATCGCCAAGTAATTTCTCAAAATGGGGCAGGTCGTGCGGTGTTGAGATGATCAAAATCTCGCGAATGCCTGCCAGCATCAGAATGGACAGTGGGTAATAAATCATCGGCTTGTCGTACACCGGCATCAATTGTTTCGATACGGCCAGTGTAAGCGGATGAAGGCGTGTGCCGGAGCCCCCGGCGAGGATGATTCCTTTCATAGTTTTGAAACGAGCGAGAAGTGAGGAGCGAGGAGTGAGAATGGCTGGCGCAAGCTAAATGCGACCGGATGGATTCTCACTCCTCGCTCCTCGCTCCTCACTCCTGTTATCGATTCGCGTACATTCCCTGATAATAACTCTGATAAGCACCGGAGGTCACGTTGTCCAGCCATTCCTGATTGGCCAGGAACCAGTCAACGGTTTTTTCGAGACCTTCCTCAAACTGGAGCGAGGGTTGCCAACCCAGTTCGTTCATAATTTTATTGGCGTCGATGGCATAACGCAGATCGTGACCGGCACGGTCGGTAACGTATGTAATCAACTTGGCCGATGTACCCTCTTCCCGACCGAGTTTACGGTCCATAATCTGGCAAAGCAGGTTCACCAGATCAATATTTTTCCATTCGTTAAAGCCACCAATATTATAGGTTTCGCCCATTTCGCCCTTGTGGAAAACGGTGTCGATAGCACGTGCATGGTCAACTACGAACAGCCAATCGCGAACGTTTTCACCTTTACCGTACACCGGCAGCGGTTTGTTGGTCTGAATGTTGTGAATCATCAGCGGAATCAACTTCTCGGGGAAGTGATTGGGGCCGTAGTTATTCGAGCAGTTAGTCAGAACAACCGGTAATTTGTAGGTATTGCCGTAAGCCCGAACGAAGTGGTCCGAAGCCGCTTTGGAGGCTGAGTAAGGCGATTGCGGATCATACGGGGTTTCTTCCGTGAAGAAATCTTCCGGGTTGTGCAGCGAGCCGTATACTTCGTCAGTCGAAACGTGGTAGAACCGTTTGCCTTCAAAGGCCCCTTTCCAGCTATTTTTAGCCGCGTTTAGCAGGTTTACCGTACCGACGACATTGGTCATCACAAACGACATCGGATCGGTGATGGAGCGGTCAACGTGCGATTCGGCCGCCAGGTGAATCACACCATCGAAGCTCATCTCGGCGAACATGTCCTCCAGAAACTTGGCATCGGTAATGTCGCCTTTAATAAAGGTATAGTTTGGCGCGTTTTCGATGTCGGACAGGTTGGCCAGGTTACCGGCATAGGTCAGTGCATCGAGATTATAGATTTGGTACTCTGGATATTTCGTTACGAACAGGCGCACCACATGCGACCCAATAAAACCGGCTCCACCGGTAATTAATAGTTTCATAATTGAAGTTGTAAAGTTGTACCGTTATAAAGTTGTAGCGTTGTTGAGCAGCAGGATATTGACCTGCCAACTTGACAACATTATGACTCTATAACTTTAGAACTAATTTTTTGCTGCCAGCGCCAGGCATCCCGCAACGAGTCGGCCAACGAGCGTTTGGCTGTCCAGTCCAGAACCCGATTCGCTTTGGATACATCGGCATACACCTGCTCCACATCGCCGGGTCGGCGGGCCCCAAGTACGTAGTTTAGTTTGACCCCCGTTGCCTGCTCAAATGTTTTGATCACGTTCAGCACCGTTTCGCCCCGGCCTGTACCGATGTTGATGACGTCGTAGCTGGATGGTTCGTCACTTTCGATCAATTTGCGTAGTGCCTGCACGTGTGCATCCGCCAAATCCATTACATCGATATAGTCACGAATGCAGGTGCCATCGGGTGTATTGTAATCCGACCCATGCACAGTCAGGCTCGGACGAATACCGGCAGCCGTTTGGGTAATAAACGGAACCAGATTGGCTGGAACTCCTAGCGGCAGTTCACCAATTTCGGCCGATGGATGAGCGCCGATCGGATTGAAGTACCGAAGGGCAATGGCTTTAACGGGTGCTTGTGCACGAACGGTATCGCGAATGATGTCTTCACCGATGGATTTGGTGTTGCCGTATGGCGATTGAGCCGGAAGCCGTGGCGTTTCTTCCGTAACAGGCAGATGCTCAGGTTGACCGTATACGGTGCAGGACGACGAGAATACGAAGTTGCGTATGTTGTACTTCGGCATCAACTCCAGCAGGAGCATCAGTGAGTCGAGGTTATTTCGATAATATTTCAGCGGTTTGGCTACCGATTCGCCCACAGCCTTGAAAGCGGCAAAATGGATGACGCCCAGCGGAGCTTCTTTCTGAAAAATATCGGCCATAGCGGCTGCATCATTGCAATCGACCGGATAGCAGGTTACATCCCGACCCAGAATAGCTCGCAGACCATCCAGTGCGGAACGCTCAGAGTTCGAAAAGTCGTCGACAATAACCGGTTCAAAACCAGCTTCGACCAACGAAACAACCGTGTGAGAGCCAATAAAACCCGCTCCACCGGTAACCAGGATTTTGGAGGAATTATCTGTAGGAGTCAAACCGTTTTTTATGAAAATTTTGTTACTATAGTAGCATAGCAACTCGTAAAACCAGACAAAAGTAGTATATTCAGGAGGTTTACGAAAGCAGTTTTTATTGTGAGGTTATTCTCTCTGGCGATATAAACGAATGAACGACAACGAATTGAAGGCCTTGATTTCGCTCCTGGACGATGAGGACCCGGAAGTAGTGGAGCATGTCGAACAGCGAATTCGGCAGATTGGTGGGCAAATGATTCCGCTTTTAGAAACAGAATGGGAGGGAAGTTTCAACTCTGCTCTGCAAAAACGGATTGAAGAACTGATTCACGATCTTCAATACGAATCGGTTCTGGAACGAATGCGCGACTGGAAAAATGCAGGGGCCATGGACTTGTTGGAAGGACTGTGGATCGTGGCTACCTATCAATATCCTGATCTGTCGCTGGCCAAACTTCGCCAGGATGTGGAGCAGTTATTCTATGATGTCTGGGTCGATTTTAAGATCGATATGCATCCCGATGAGCAGATTAAGGCAATGAATACAGCTTTTTTCTCGAAACTGAAATTTGCCCCAAATACCAAACATTTCCATTCGCCAGCCAATTCGATGATCAACCAGGTACTCGAATCGCGTCGGGGTAATCCCATCACGCTGTGTGTCCTGTATATGCTCATTGCCCGTCGGCTGAATCTGCCCGTGTATGGTGTAAACCTGCCCAACTTGTTCGTACTTACGTATAAAAACAATGGCGTTCAGTTTTATATCAATGTGTTCAATCGGGGACTGGTTTTTACCACCAAAGATATTGATCAGTACATCGATCAACTGAATATCCAGCGATTAGACGCTTTCTATCAGCCTTGCACCAATACCGATATTGTTCGGCGGGTATTGAGGAATTTAACCCTGGCTTTCGAGAAAAATGGCGATACGGAGCGAGTTCAGGAAGTTGAAAAAATACTGGCCGCCGTCCGTGATGAGGGCGATGGCCTGCCCCTGTCGGATTATACACAGCGATAGCATTTGAATGAATAATGGTAAATGAGCAATGGATAATGACCTTCGGATCCTGATTATTCATTTAAAACGCTACCGCCAGTAATCCGGGACCGGTTTTAAAACATCGGATGGTTAGTTGTTCCTCGTGATCGGGTAGGCGAACATAGCCTGTGAGATGACTGGCGTCGTCAGCAAACGGCTCGACGTGTAGGTGTTCACGAAAGGTGAGCTGTCGTTTTCCGTAGAGTTTGTAAAGCGCTTCTTTGGCGCACCAATATACCGCCAGCCGATTGGGATTTCCAGCAGCATGAGCAATTTCTTCGGTGGATAAAACACGGGGGACTACGCGCGTGAACTGCTCGCGAATGGGCTCAATGTCGATACCAACGGGACGAGTACGGTGTAGGACCGCAGCCGCCCAGCCACTCGTATGCGATAGCGAAATATGCCAGGCCGATCCAATCAGATGAGGTTTTCCAAATTCATCTTTTTGTAGACCAACGTACGATAATCCCTGGGCTTTTGTCAACTGCTGAATAGCCACACGACAGGCCAGCCACTCCACCCGTTGCGCTGGATGCGTAACACTGTCCAGTTCGATCTCTTCCGCAACCGTAAGCGGCAGGTTTGCCCTTAGCGTTTGCTCATCCTCTGTGATGGGCCTGAGCGTGGCGATGCAGTCGCTATTAATGTTTAGTTGAAAAGTCACGAATCAAAAATCGGAAGTAGCTGGACAAAAAGAAAGGTTTACGACCTTTGATTCATTAGTTTGACCTTGAATAGTTCAATACGAAGTGGTTGTAGAAAAAATTGACACATTTGGTGGGCACCGCGACTGTGTCTACACCCTTGAACATAGCTCGACGCCTAACCAGTTTTTTTCGGCCGGGGGCGATGGGCAAATCGTAGAATGGCGTCTGGACCGTCCCGATTTAGGAAAACTGGTTGCCAATGTTCCTGCGTCGGTCTATGCCTTAGCCTTTCAGCCTGCAAGTGGGTTGCTGTGGGTTGGACAGAATTACGAGGGCATTCACTGGATCGACCCAGTTCGGAAACAGCAGGTAAATTCGCTTAAAATCACCTCGGCAGCCATCTTCGATATAAAGATTTATAAGCAGGATGCCTTTGTCGCCCTATCGGACGGCGTGGTTGTTGTACTGGATGCCGATCAGTTAGCTATACGAAAACACCTGAAAGCCTCAGACCAGTCGGCACGGTGTATGGCGGTGAATCCTGTAGAACGGGAGTTCGCGGTAGGGTATAGCGACAATAGCGTTCGCATTTTTGATCTGGAAACGTATCAGCTCAAACGAACAATGGCAGCACATACAAACTCCGTCTTTACAGTAACCTATTCCCCCGATTTTCGGTACCTGCTTACAGCCGGGCGCGATGCCCATCTCAAAGTCTGGGATGTAGAGAAGGAGTATGCCTTACACCACGATATTGTTGCTCATATGTTTGCTATCAATCATATGCTATTTAGTCCCGATGGTCGTTATCTGGCTACGGCTAGTATGGATAAATCCATTAAAATCTGGGATGGCGAAACGTATCGTTTACTAAAAGTGGTTGACCGGGCTCGTCATGCTGGGCATGGCACATCGGTTAATAAGTTACTGTGGGCCAATTCGAAACAATTGATGTCGGCCAGTGATGATCGGACAATTTCGGTATGGAAATTGTCTGAATAAGTAACGATTAACTAGGAATCACCTATTTTTCAGGCTAATTTTTGTAAAATCCGTAGAATGGCTGTTATTTCACCCTTATTGGTATCAATAAATCCTAAAATCGTAGCGCACCGATGAAAATTACGCCTATTGAAATCCGGCAGCACACATTTGAAAAAGGGTTGCGCGGCTATAGACCCGAAGACGTTGACGCTTTCTTAGTTTCGTTATCTCAGGAATGGGAACGTGTAACTGGTGAATATAAAATGCTAAAAATGCAGCTTGAACTAGCCGAAAAAGAATTAGGCAAGCTGAAAGAAATAGAAATGACCCTCTTCCGAACGCTGAAAACAGCGGAGGAAAATAGCGCCAACATTACGGAACAAGCTAATAAGGCAGGTGAACTTTATATTGCCGAAGCCCGCCAAAAAGCTGACGAAATTGTGGCTGATGCGCGCAAACGTTCGGCCTTGATGGTGCAGGATGCCGAGAACCAGGCCCGGTACTTAAAGGATAATATCCTTAATGATTTAAAATCGCTGGAGCATGATTTTAAAGCTCTGGAAGGCTATAAAGAAAACCTGGCTTCTCAGATACGACTGCTGGCAAGCAATGCGGTAGATAGCGTGGATCGATTTGAGAAGAAGTTCAGTAAGCAAAATCTGAAAGGCAAAATCGAAGATGTTTCCGTTCAGATTAAAGAAGAATTGAAACCGGCTGACGATCAGGTTAAAGATGAGCCAGCCGCAGAAGCTGATTCCCAATCTGTTGAGACTAGTAATGCGGCAGATTTACCTGCCCTTGTTGAACGGGAAGAGTCAGTTCCCGAAGCGATTCCCGAAGACAAAGATGTTTTAGAGAAACTGGACGATGCCATCCAGGAAACTCAATCAGAAGAACATATCGAGAAGTCTGTACCCGAATCTATTCTGGCTGAGGCTACAACACCTGAACCTGAGGAAGCTCCTGTTAAAAAGGGTGGCTCCTTTTTTGACCAGATTTAATATAATACGGGTGGAAACCCGCTACGAACTACGCGGGCTTCCACCCGCATCACATGATGGGAACAATCGCGTTAGAGGGGCTTGAGTTTTTTTCCTATCACGGATTTTACGACGAAGAGCAGAAAATTGGGAATAAGTATTCCGTTGATATTATCGTCACAACTGATTTTTCAGAGGCAGCCCGTCGGGACCGTTTGAGCGATACGGTTAGTTACGAAGATTTGTACAAGATTACAGCCGATGTGATGAAGCAGCCAGCCCGGCTGCTGGAACACATTGCTCACCAGATTATTCAGGAAATAAGGGCCCGATACAGCAGCATTGAAGCTGTTGAAGTAAGTGTCTCGAAGTTTAATCCACCCATCGGTGGCGTGTGCCATCGAGCCCGAATTACAATGAAAGGGTGATTTTCAGTATTAGGAGCGAGGAGTTAGGAGTGAGAATGCTGACGCGTAATTTTTGCTTTTGCGTCCGCCATTCTCACTCCTAACTCCTCGCTCCTAATACTAACATCTTAAACGGCTTGCTGCAATCCTGCGAAGGAGATTGACATGTGCGAGGCATCGTAAATGCAGGCGCCGTTCTTGATCAGCAACACCTGCGGTGACTCGTGTTCAATACCAAAATCATGCTCTATTTTATTGGAGAGAGGCTTATTGGCCAGTAAGTCGAGATAGTAGGCTTTAACCCCAAGTTGGTCGTTCCAGTTGCGTTCCATCCGGCTGAGGGCCATGTGGCTGATAGAACAGCTCGTACTATGTTTGAAAATCATTACTGGACGCTTAACTGACTCTTCTTTGATGGTATCAAGTTGAGCTTCACTTGTTAACTTATTCCAATTCATTGTATCAACATACATTCTGTTGACATAAAATTAATATATTTAATAAAAAGTTCGTTAATTCTCGGGCGTATACCGCAACTTTTCCGCCATCTCGGGAGAAATGGCCTCAGAATAGGCCCCGTAGGCATCAACGAGTGTTCCTTTATCACCATTTTTTGCTTCGATAGCATAGACAACCGCTTCATCACTGGGGTCAGTCATGCCCTCAAAACGGTAGACCTCTACAATGTCGAAGTCGGCGGGTTGTAGTTCAATACTGTCCGTCTGGCAATACAGGCAATCGGGCTTCAGGTTGTAATCTTTCGTAAATCCTTGTTGGCGAAGTCCATTTAGCGCATCGGTCAGTGTGTCGTATGAAGTCATAGTTCAGGAGGTTTGAGTAGTAGTTTGTAGCTTTGTTTGTGTAATCAAACGCATATTAGCTTGTTTTCGGGACTTTATAACGCAGGTATTCTTGTTTTTCAACAACTGGCGCAATGGGTAGCCTTCTTTAATCCCAAAGCACGGCAGTGGACCGAGGGCCGACGCGATTGGGCCGATAGGTTGACTGCAAAACTGGCCGATAATACGAGCCCTATTGTCTGGTTTCATGCCGCTTCGTTGGGTGAGTTTGAGCAAGGTAGGCCCGTAATAGAAGCGTTTCGGGCGACCTATCCGACGTATAAAATCCTGCTGACGTTTTTTTCGCCTTCGGGCTACGAAGTGCGCAAGAATTATGATGGTGCCGATTATATCCTCTATCTTCCGGCCGACACACCGGGTAACGCTCGTCAGTTTGTACAAATCGTAAAGCCTAAACTGGCATTTTTTATCAAATATGAGTTCTGGTACAACTATTTGCGGGAACTGAACCTGGCTTCTGTACCGACCATTTCGTTTTCTGCGATTTTCCGGCCCAGCCAGCTTTTTTTTAAGCCGTATGGCGGTTTTTATCGGTCCATGCTTCGCTACTTCGACCATATTCTGGTACAAAACCAGGAGTCGCTGGACTTGTTGAAACAAATCGGCCTAACGCATGTAACACTTGCGGGGGATACACGCTTCGATCGAGTAGCGCAGGTGGCTGCAGCGAAACAGGAAATCAGTTTGGCGCAAATTTTTAAAAATAGTCAGCCGGTTCTGGTGGTGGGTAGTGCCTGGCCTGAGGATATGAATGTGTTGATTCCGTTTCTGAATGCATTCGATAAACCGTTAAAAGCAATTATTGCCCCGCATGAGATTCACGATGCTGAAATTGAACACTGGCGTACATTGTTGCCAAAGCCATCGATCCGTTTTTCGCAGGCAAGTGAAACTGATGCCCGGCAGGCAGAAATTCTGTTCATTGATAACGTAGGCATGCTTTCGTCGCTGTATCAATATGGCGAATTTGCCTTTATTGGTGGTGCGTTTAAGCAGGGCTTGCATAATAGTCTGGAAGCGGCTACGTTTGGTATGCCTTTGTTTTTTGGGCCAGTATATGACAAATACCAGGAGGCCGTGGATTTAGTAGCTGAAGGGGCTGCTTTTCCGATCAGCAATACGGATGAACTGATGGCGGCATTTGCCCGGCAATACGACAATCCGACAGAAGCATCGCGCAGTAGCCGTCAGTATGTGGAACGGAACATTGGCGCAACCGCAAAGGTTATGCAGGTGGTAGAAAAAATAAAGAGCGAAAGAATGAATGTGTGAAAGACTGGCGTTTACAGCCAACTCGTTCGACGGTTACTCTTTCGCTCATTCACTCTTTCGCTCTTTAGATATTGCAACACGGATTAATTATTCGCTCGACAGGTTCCTGGTACGACATTCGTGCCAATGACGGCCACGTTTATCAGGGGCGGCTGAAAGGTAAATTCAAGATTATGGGCCTCAAGGTTACGAACCCTATTGCCGTAGGCGATAAAGTGACGTTTGAGGTTGAAGATGAAGCCGAAAATACGGCTGTCATTACCGATATTGAGCCCCGTGAAAATTACATAATTCGACAGTCGGTCCATAAAACGGCTCACGGGCATATTCTGGCGGCTAATATTGATCAGGCTATATTGCTGGCAACGCTGACACTCCCTCGCACATCACTGGGATTTATTGATCGTTTTCTGGTTTCGGCAGAGTCGTTTCGGATTTCGACCACCATCGTTTTCAATAAAACGGATATCCTGAACGACGAAGGGTTAGCTTATCAGCAGGAGATAATGGACATGTATGAGCAAATTGGTTATCAATGCCTGGCTACGTCGGCCACCGAAGGCGAAGGTGTTGATGCATTCCGGCAGTTGCTCGATCATAAAGTAACTCTGCTGTCGGGGCATTCGGGGGTTGGGAAATCATCGCTCGTAAACGCTATTGCGCCTGACCTGAACTTACGCACCAACGAAGTGTCGACCTTTGCCAATAAAGGTGTCCATACAACGACCTTCGCCGAAATGTTTGAACTAGCGCCCGATACGTACATTATCGATACACCAGGTATAAAGGAGTTGGGGCTGATCGATACCGAAAAAGAGGAAATTGGCCATTACTTTCCCGAAATGCGCGATCGGCTGAACCAGTGTCGGTTTCATAACTGTCTGCATATCAACGAGCCCGGTTGCGCCATTAAAGACGCCGTTGCCGAAGGTGAAATCGCCGAAAGCCGCTATCTGAGCTACCTGAGCATGATGGAAGGTAGTGATAATCGAAGATGATCAGGGGATGTAGGATGTAGGATGTATTTGCCAGTCATACATCATATATCCTATATCACATATACTATATCACTTCTTCGTCGGTGAGTAAATCCGCGACGTTCAGCGTTACGTTGTCCAATACAGGAACCGTAGCGTCCCAGTTGAGAGTAAGCCAAGTTTCGCCCTTGGTGGCCACAAAAATTTTGCGCGATTTGGTGGTGATCCAGATAACCCGTTCGGTGCCGAAATCAAGCATGGCCTGGGTTTTTTCGTAGATATAATCCTGCTCTCGGGCGGGGAATGCTTCCAGGTCAATTTTAATGTCGACTTCTACCACTACTTTCGGCGCTACATCGAAAAATTTACCTTTGATGGTCACCTTTTCTTTCTCATAGATCGCGATATCGTTAGACAAGTTATCGCCTAACTGAATGTGTAAGCCGGGTTCATTCGTAACGATCCAGTAAGCTTTACGATTGGTCTGGTTTCCCAGGTATAAATGCAAAGTAGACACAATAATGGCCTGAAGGTCGCTGCAGCCCATAATTTCGCCGGGTGTTTTTTGTTTGGCTAATACTTCCTTATACCCTTTCCGATAGAGAGGGCGTCCATTGAGTGTTTCATAGATCAAGTAGGAAGGTATTGGCTGTTGGCTTGCCAGCTCCTGGGTTGCTGTTTCCGTCACCATAGCTTTGTCGTTTTATGCAATCTACAAAAATCAGTTAGTTTGTCATAGCGGCCAGTAAGTCAGCCTGGGTGATGATATGAACCTGTTCTTTTTCATCCCGGACGAGCAGCGCTTTATTATCGCGGTCGATTAGCGACGAAAGCGCATCGATGGTATTGTCGAGGCCGACAAACTTAAACGGCTTGTCCATGATCTCACTGACTGGATGGTCTTTCACAGTTGGTTCTTCAATCAGTTTATTCAAAATCGCTGAATCAGTTAAACTACCAACGATGTGTCCGGTATCATCCGTTACTGGAATCTGCGAGATGCCGTACCGATTCAATACATGAATGGCCTGGCTAACTGATACGCCTGAGCCAATGGTGGTAAGTTGCGAACGCCGATCGGCCGGACCACCGTTTTTGTGATGGATAATGTCGCGGGCTGTTTTAAACGCACGATCTTCCAGAAAGCCGTGATCTTTCATCCATGTGTCATTATAAATTTTGGCCAGGTAGCGAGTACCGTGGTCGGGCAGGAGAATAACCAGCACATCGTCGTCGGTCAGGTGTTCTTTAGCCCATTCCAGTGCCCCATGCACCGACGTTCCACACGACCAGCCGACAAACAGACCTTCTTCGCGGGCCAGCCGACGAGTCATAATGGCGGCATCTTTATCAGTAACCTTTACAAAATGGTCGATCAGACTGAAATCAACATTCTGGGGCAGAATGTCTTCGCCGATTCCTTCTGTCATATACGGATAAATTTCGCCTTCGTCGAAAATGCCCGTTTCCTTATATTTCTTGAAAACCGAGCCGTAGGTGTCAAGACCTATCGAGGTAATAGCCGGATTCTGTTCTTTCAGAAATTTTGACGTCCCGCATATGGTACCACCAGTACCAACGCCCGCTGCAAAATGAGTGATTTTGCCATCGGTATCGCGCCATATTTCGGGGCCAGTAGTTTCGTAATGAGCAGCTGTATTGGCCAGGTTATCGTATTGATTCGGGTAAAGCGAGTTTGGAATATCCCGATTGAGTCGTTTGGCAACCGAATAATACGAGCGTGGGTCATCCGGGGCAACGTTAGTGGGGCAGACTACTACTTCGGCCCCTACAGCCCGTAGAATATCGATTTTTTCCTTCGACTGTTTATCGGCCATTGTGAAGATACATTTGTAACCTTTGCCGATAGCAGCCAGGGCGAGTCCCATGCCCGTGTTTCCGCTTGTACCTTCAATGATAGTACCGCCCGGTTTAATTATACCACGTGCTTCAGCGTCTTCAATCATACGAATAGCGATTCGGTCTTTGACCGAGTTGCCCGGATTGAAATACTCAACTTTGGCCAGAATAGTGCCTCTAACCCCTTTGGTCACCTTGTTGAGTTTTACCAGCGGGGTATTGCCAATAGTGTCTATGATGGAGTTGTGATAATTCATGAGTGTTTCGTTTTGTTGTACTGATGCAACGGTCTTATGATCTAGTAAGCCGGTGAAAAATAAGATTGTTTTTCTTATTTTCAATAACTTCTTATTTAGGTGACTTCCTGCTTCGGAACGGACTATCAATTGAGGCTATACGGTAGGTATTGGTATAACAAAAGTCTATTGGTCTGAGCGAATCATTCCGCGACGGTTTACTAACTAGGTTGCCATTTGGTATTGATCAAGCTAGTTGGAAATCATAATTTATTCCAATGCCTGTATAGCTGATATTATCCGGAAATGATTTTTAATTTTTTGTTACTGCTTTTATTGTTAGTTGTATAATTTGTTTATTATTGTGCTATGTAGGTGGGTATGGTTGGTTCTTGTGAGTTATTGGTAAACGCTGGTACTTATAGCACCAGCGTTTTTGATAAGCCTGATGAGTTGCTGCACAAAGGTGATCTTTAATCTAAATAGTACTATACAGTTAATTCACTCTCTGTGTATCGGAAGACACGACTATTCTATGCCCGTGCTTACTAGCTAACGATACATTGATGGCTATTCTATTTGTATTAATTGCTTATTATTCAACAAGATGACTTTTCGTTTCGATTCATCAGTAGTGAACGCTTCCGAGTTACAGTGCTGGCCACCTATGCGCGTTTATAATGCTGATCGGGGTGCTCAATGGCTATCTGTGGCTAATCTGGTTTACTTAAAAGGGGAGGAGAACTACACATGGTTACATTGGTCCGACGGCCAGCGGGTTCTGGTATCTTACACGCTCAAGCGAGTAGAAGCTAAGTTACCACCTGCCTGGTTCATTCGATTACATCGGCACTATATGGTTAACCGTCAGTTCATAGACCGTATAGAGTTCACTCCTACTGGAGCAGTGGTTCATTTGTATACAGGGCTTGCGTTGCCGATCTCGCGTCGTCGCTGGTCATCCATTCGTCGGGAATGGGCTCTCGAGTAAGTCTTTAAATTGAAGGATAATCGTAAGCCAGCCTAAACCGATCTTACGTAGGCTCATTGTTTGAAAGCAAAAGCCCGGCTGAGAACCGGGCTAGAAAGTTTACTATAATGTTCTGTATACTATGCTGTTAGGTTTGCAGGTAGTAGCTGCATAATCGCTGAACTCGCTCCCGACTGCGTTTAAGCCGCATTTTGACCGCGCTGAGTTTAATATTATACAGGTCGGCAATTTCCTCGTTGCTCATACCATCCTGGTATTTTAATCGCAGCAGACTGCGCTCTTCACTTGTTAGCCGGTCCATTGCCTGGGCCACGAGCTGTAGCATATCCTCATGTACGGGAGCCTCAGCCAGTTCGCCCCAGGTTTGTTCAAGACCATCGCCAATTGCTATTGTTGGAAGCCGTTTGGCTAAGCGAAGCTGGTCGGCGCAGTAATTATACGCAATGGCATAAATCCAGGTAGAGAAACTTGATCGTTGTTGAAAGGCCTCCAGTTTATTGAACACTTTTAGAAAGATATCCTGAGTAAAGTCTTGAGCCTGTTCACTGTCTTTCGTCATTGAAAGGCACTGCTTATAAACTTTACCTACATAGCGATTATAGAGTGTTTCAAAGCATTCACTAGGTTGATGAGGTAAATGATGACGAATCATTTCTTCGTCACTTAATGGTATATTCATAGTATTGTAGTAACAATAGGTTAGGTTTTATAAGCAAATATAAATTGTATTGTATATAAATAACTGTTCTATAGCTTGTTGTTAAGTTTTTATTTTTCAATCCTATCAAATGGTGTAAATATTTACATTAAATCTTCTTTATGTTAGCCATTATTAGTAGATAGTATATGAATATTAGCTCTTGTGTAACCTTTTATTTTGCAAACGATCCTTATTGGCGTTACTTGCTTCTCATATCTATAAAGGCGAGGAGGCTAAAGGCAAAGCTGGATGGTAAGCAAACTTCACTCCTGCCGTATAATCAATAAGTTACTATTAACACTTATTTGTACCTATTTTGTAACCAAGTCGATGAGAACGACTGGAAAAAGGATACTAGAAACGCTGATTCTTCTAGGGTCGGCGTTTTTTGTTGATATATAAAAAGATGTAAATGACTTACTGTCAGTTTGTTATAAGACGTATAGGCCTATGTGCATGCTACTAGTTGGTAAGTGCTGATTGTATGTATTTGTATAATAAGCTAAAAAAATAGCATCATTTAATCATGTATTGTTACTTAAAACTTAACGAATAATAGATATTAAGAACTTATGATTTCCAGGACTGTATCTTTATTTTCTATTAGATTAATTCGTTAACAATATGCCTTTTCCACTCAACGAAGATAAACGACTGGAAGCCTTACATCGTTATCAAATTCTTGATACGCTGCCGGAAGAAGCATTTGACAGATTGACTGAACTAGCTTCATTGATTTGTCAAACACCAATTTCATTGGTATCCTTAATTGATAAGGATCGACAGTGGTTTAAAGCGAAAGTGGGGCTGGATATGGATGAAACCAGTAGGGATGTTGCTTTTTGTAGATACGCAATTCTGGATAGTTATTTATTTGAGGTAGAGGACGCCAGGCTGGATGATCGATTTAAAGAGAATCCCTTAGTCTTAGAAAATCCCAATATTCGATTTTATGCCGGGTACCCAATGACAGACCCGGACGGCCACGCCTTAGGTACGCTTTGTGTTCTGGATCGTACTCCGCGAAAACTGACCGATGAGCAGCAAAAAGCGTTGAAGCTATTGGGCGAGATGGCCATAGCGCTCATTGTAGAACATCGGCAAAAACAAGAACTGATCTATTTCGAAAACCTATTCACTCTTTCCAATGATCTGATTTTTGTGGCCGGCACGGATGGTTTTCTGAAGAAGATCAATCCGGCATTCCGGCAAGTATTAGGATGGAGTGAAGACTATTTATTAAATACATCGCTGTTCGATTTGGTCCATCCCGACGATCGACTGGCAGCTCAGCGGGAGATCAACCAATTGGCGGCCGGTAAGCCAACCCTGAATTTTACATATCGATTTCGCTGCCAGGATAATACGTATCGGCATTTGCAGTGGGTTGCTACGCCTGAATCGGCAACAGGTTATTTATTCGCCATTGCCCGTGATGTAACGGAGGAAAAACAAAAAGAAATCCGGCTGTTTCAGTCTGAAACAAAATTCCGTTCCTTCTTTGAGAACTCTCAGGGACTTATGTGTACGCATGCACTGGATGGTACATTTTTAAGCGTGAATACAGCAGGTGCTAATGCGCTTGGGTATAGTCCGGACGAAATTGTTGGTCGACGATTGCAGGATATTGTTCCAAACGATCAGCACGAAGGGCTCGAAGCGTATCTGAAAAGTATTCAGAAAGCGGGTAAAGTAAGCGGAATCATGCACACCCGCCATAAAAACGGGTCATTACACATCTGGCTGTTTACCAATATTCTTGAAAATGAACTGACTGGCGAACCCTATGTCATTGGAAATGCTATCGACATCACGCGCCGTCATCAGCTTGAAGTCGATCTGAAAACCACCAAGCAGAAGTTGGAGCAAACCAACGAGGTGGCTCGGATTGGTACCTGGGAGGCCGACATGATCCAGAAAACTATGCATTGGTCAGCCGTTACCAAGGCTATTCACGATGTGCCGGACGACTATGCTCCTTTGATCGATACGGGCGAAACGTTCTTTCGGGGAAAAAACTATGATCTGATCGTATCGGCTGTTGACCGGGCTATTGACGAAGGTGCCCCGTTCGATATCGAATTACAAATTGTTACGGCTCTTGAGCGCGAGATATGGGTGCGTGTGGTCGGAACGCCTGAGTTTGAAAATGGTCTATGCAAACGGGTTTACGGCGCTTTTCAGGATATAGATGATAAAAAGAAGGCCGAGCAGGCATTGATTAATGAAAAACTGCGGTTGGCCGCCTTTGTCGAACATGCACCAGCGGCCGTGGCTATGTTTGACCGAAACGTCAACTACCTGGCTGTCAGTAAGCGGTGGATGGAGGATTATCGACTGATCGATAGTGTGATTGGCCTGTCACATTATGATGTGTTCCCCGGTTTGCCAGATAAATGGAAGGGTGTTTTTGACCGGTGTATCAACGGGTCTGTAGAGCGCCAGGATGAGTATGTTTGGCGCCCCGAAGGCTGGAACCACGATCAGTATCTATGTTGGGAAGTAAGACCCTGGTATCAGTTTGATGGCTCTATTGGAGGGGTTATGATGTATACACAGGATATTACCGAAGCCTGTCAGCAGCGTGATGAACTCAAAAAAGCAAAACAGCAGGCTGAGCAGGCCAGTGTCGCTAAATCCGAGTTTCTGGCCAATATGAGCCACGAAATCCGAACGCCCCTGAATGGCGTCATTGGTTTTACGGATCTGCTGCTGAAAACCTCCTTAACCGAAACCCAGCACCAGTATCTATCCATTGTTGATCAGTCGGCCAATGCCTTGTTGAGCACGATCAACGACATTCTGGATTTTTCGAAAATTGAAGCAGGCAAACTGGAACTGGCTATCGAAAAAATAGACATCTACGAAATCAGCAGCCAGGCCGCCGATATTATTACCTATCAGGCGCAGAACAAAGGTCTTGAGATGCTTCTCAATCTGACGCCCAATTTGCCTCGGTTTATATATTCTGATTCTGTTCGGCTAAAGCAGATATTGGTCAACCTGCTTGGGAATGCTGTGAAGTTTACCGAAAAAGGTGAAATCGAATTGAAAATAAAGCCAATGTCTGCTCTGTCGGAAGAGTGGATTACGTTCCGGTTTGAGGTAAGAGATACCGGTATTGGCATAAAGCCTGAGATGCAGGAGCGAATCTTCGATGCTTTTTCGCAGGAAGACCCATCGACTACCAAAAAATACGGCGGTACGGGTCTCGGCTTAACCATCTCCAACCGATTGCTGGGTCTGATGGGGAGCCGCCTTCAATTGGTTAGTACCCCTGGCGAAGGAAGTTGCTTCTTCTTCGATGTAACCCTTAAAACAGAACCCGGCGATCCCATAATCTGGCGGGATATTAGCCTGATCAAAAATGTGCTGATCGTCGATGATAATGAAAATAACCGCACCATTCTTCGGCAAATATTTCTGTTAAGGCAGATCAATGTGGAGGAAGCCGCTAACGGATTTGAAGCGCTCCAGCTGTTGGGCCGAAACAAACATTTTGACGTCATATTGATGGACTACCATATGCCGTTTATGGATGGTCTGGAAACGATTGAAAAGATTCGCACTCACTTCTCCTCAACCGCCGAAGAACAGGTCGTTATTTTGCTGCATAGCTCATCCGACGATGAGCGAATCATCCGAAGCAGTGAGTCGTTGGGTATTAATCAGCGGTTGGTCAAACCCGTTAAAATGACCGAGCTGTATCGGGCCTTATCACGGATAGTACACCATGAGGAATCGACAATAATCGAAGCACCGAACCCGCCCACGCAGGTTGGTTCGGGGACAGTTAAGATACTTCTGGCAGAGGACAATATGGTGAATCAACTGTTGACCAAAACCATCATTGGACGAATTATGCCCGATGCCCAGGTTATCGAAGCGGTTAATGGTCAGGTAGCTATTCAGGCTTATAGCCTCCATCGGCCAGACCTGATTCTGATGGATATTCAGATGCCGGTCATGAATGGCTACGAAGCTACCCGGCAGATTCGCGACCTGGAGAATGGAGAACATATCCCAATTATTGCGCTGACAGCTGGTACGGTAAAAGGTGAACGCGAAAAATGCCTCGACGCCGGTATGGACGATTTTATCACGAAACCAATCGTTGAGGAGTCGATTGTGACTCTATTTCAGAAGTGGCTTGGAACCCAAACGGACCGTAAATCAGTGGAGAAGCCGGCCGAAGAGCAGCCTGTACACTTCGACCCACAAGCGATCAGGATGATGGCTGGTGACGATCCGGAATTTGTAAGCATATTGATTGAAGCGGCTGAAACCGAATTGCAGGGATCTCTGGAGGCTCTTTTACAACATGACAGCGACCAGAATTTAGCCGGAATGAAAGCAGCGGGGCATAAATTACGCGGTACTGCACTGAGTGCAGGCATGCCAGCGCTGGCTCAACTAGCCTATGCAATAGAGCATCTGGAACACCTTGAGTCTGAATCGGCGCATGCGTTAATTGACCAGGCACAGGCTGAAATACAACTCGTATTTACACTACTGTCAGAACTGCAAAAGCCAACGGTTGATTCAGGGAATAGATAAAGCTTCAGGAAGGGTGCTCTAATCAGTCTCGTCATAAGCAGGCGTCTAACTGCCAGTGCTGCCGAATTTTATGAACTATAGTGCCCAATAAATCCAGATTCATCGGTTTTGTAATAAAATCATTTGCGCCTAACTCGAGTGCTAGCTGGCGTTCACGTATAGAATTTGATGTTGTTAATATGATAACTGGAGTAGATTGATAGCTTGGGTTGCTACGCAAAACCGTCAGGGTTTCGAAGCCATTTAAGCGGGGCATATTTAAATCCAGAACAATCAGACAGGGTGTCAACGGGCTCTGAGCCAACGCATCGATTAACGCCATACCATCTTCTGCAAAAACTAACTGACATTCAGGGCTTTGTTCCTGAAAGGCGAGCTGTAGCAAAAAACGGTCGTCTTCGTCGTCGTCGGCGATAAAGACCGCCTGAGTCACCTGTTGAATCATCAGTTAATGGACCTATGCCCAGGGCTTGCTTGTGGTTTCTGATCCGATCCTATATTCAAGGTGAATATAGAAAATCAATGTACATAATTCCTATTGGAAAGCAAGATTAAATTCAGATAAGCCGAGTTTTCATATGATGAATTTCTAAACATTATTATCCTTATCGAAGTTTATAATCAACAGGACGCAATTGTATATAACGTTAGTTAATGGGTTACATACTATGGCACCAATACTACCCAGTGAATGGATTGCTTTTTTAGATGCAGACGAGGAAGATTTTTTGTTTTGGCAGTTTGGCTTCAAAAAATGGGCAAATACAATCGAGCTTCAATGGTTTCCTTCGGCTCAGGCTTTTCTCTCGGTTGTTCATCAAAATGAGCGCAAGCCCCGCGCTATGATTCTGGACGGAATTGTGCCTCACGGTGAAGAGCGGGACTGGCTAACCACCTTTTTAAGCCATGCCTGTTGTCAGCATATACCTATTTATCTACTGGCCGCTGAATATAACCCGGATGAACAGAAAGACTATATTGACTTAGGCGCTACAGAGTACCTTACTAAACCAAACACGACGGTCGAGCTTGAGCAGATAGTGCAAAAAGTAATCGGTTGTCTGGATGTCTGATATCGTACGGAGTAGAAATATTCTTCAGGTGGTCTGTATAATCACATTTTGTATACGGAATTTCATATTTGCAAACATTGATATAGAGCTGTTGGTTGTTGGTTTATTGCGGTCGATTATTTCGTCAATACTATCAACGTTCTATGACAACTTTTTACAAACCAGTTGGCCTTGTTGCGGAGCCTCATCGGTCAGCCTTTTTTCATCAGAAAACGAATCTGATCCCTTTTATTGTCGGTTTATTCCTGATGACGTTCGGACGTCTTTGGGCGCAGACGTTTCCTGCCAGTTTTAGTCAGGTACAGGTAACCAATGGGCTAACGAATCCGACGGCTATGGCGTTTGCACCCGATGGACGCGTTTTCGTGACCGAACAAAGTGGCGCTTTGCGGGTGATTAAAAATGGAACATTGCTGACAACGCCATTTATTCAATTGACGGTCGATGACACAGGGGAGCGGGGACTGATTGGGCTAGCATTTGACCCAGGTTTTACAACGAACCACTTTATTTATTTGTATCATACCGTTCCGGGTACGCCAGCCCATAATCGCATTAGCCGGTATACGGCTAATGGCGATGTTGTACAGACAGGTAGTGAAACGACAATTCTGGATTTAGATAACTTAAGTAGCGCTACCAATCATAATGGGGGAGCTATGGTCTTTGGGCCCGATGGAAAACTGTACGTTGGCGTTGGTGAAAATGCCAACGGTACCAATGCCCAGAACCTGGATAATTATTTGGGAAAGGTTCTGCGAATCAATGCTGATGGAAGTGCTCCTTCTGATAACCCGTTTACCACCGGATCAGAGTCGCGGAAGCGGATATGGGCCTATGGTTTGCGAAATCCTTATACGATAGCTATTCAGCCGGGAACGGGTCGAATCTTTGTGAACGATGTTGGGCAAAGCACCTGGGAAGAAATTAATGATGCCACCACAGGAGGGTTGAACTTCGGCTGGCCTACTGCCGAAGGAACAAGCAGTAATGCTGCTTTTACGAATCCGGTGTTTGCCTATCCACACTCTGGGAGCGGAAGCGGGTGCGCTATAACGGGTGGCACGTTTTTTAACCCGACCAGTACAACCTATCCGCCCAGCCTCGTTGGCCGATATTTCTTTCAGGATTTATGTAGCAACTGGATCTACAGCATCAATCCGTCGGCTTCTCCCGTTACATCGTCATCATTTGTTACTGGCCTTCCGGGCAATTCGCTGAGCCTGTCGACAGGCCTTGATGGAAAACTGTATTATCTGAGCCGTAATACCGGGGCTCTGTATAAAATAATCTACCTGGCTCCCGACCTGAGCCCAACGTTGGTTTTGCCAGAGGCCAATTTTGAAGCGGGTAGTTCCCGCAATTTTGCCGTAAATGTTTTTGAGGCAGAAGGGCATGCCACACCACCGGGCAGTGTGACCGTTACGATTTCGGCTCCGACAGGGTATACACTTTCGTTCAATCAGTCGTTGACCAGCATTGATGTGTCGGGTGGCTCAACCACACCCGTCAATAATAGTCAATGGACCCTCAGCCGGTCTGTTAACAACCAGCAACTTTCGCTGCGGATGAATACCGGACAATCCATTGGGGCTGGGGGAACCTCTGTACTAGGCTTAACACTCACCCGTACCTCGGCCAATGCGGGCAGTACATCGAATGTGACCATCAATGTAACTGATGATAGTGGGCGAACGTACGATACCAACCCCGCCAATAATGTGTATGCTCGTATTATTAGTGGATTGTAGCGACAGTAGTCGATTTATGGTTTTACAACATATGGCCTCGACTTTCGTCGGGGCTTTTGTTTGGTGAGATCTGTCCGCTTTGTCCGTCACCGAACAACGCTTGTCCACTAGCGGACAGTAAGCCAGACTGGCACAAAAGTTAAACTTTTGATTATCAATAGCTATCCTCAATTGGCACAGGGTTTGGATTTAAGATGGCATACCAGTAAACAACATCTTAAACGCTAAACACATTACGACCATGTTACCATTCATGACCAACCTTGCCGCTTCTATCCTAATCAGTGCCTCTACGCTGCTCAATCCAACCACCCCTAAAACCCTTTCGTTTGATGCCAGTGCCTATGTAACGGTCAACCACGAAATTCGGGTAGCTGTCCAGAAATCGACCGATACGCCGGTGGTGCTCCTGCTGAAGAACAAGAACAACAAAGTACTCTATGAGCAAAACATCGGTCGCAAAGAAGCCAAATATGCTGTCAAGCTGAATGTAGAAGAACTGGCCGATGGCGAGTATGAGCTGGAGATCAAATCATCGGAAGGGAGCATCATCAAGCAGTTGAACCTATCCACTCAACCGGTACAGAAAACCAATCGCACCATTGCTATGCAGTAGTACCCGATAGAAATTAAGTGAAGAGTAATGCGTAACGAGGCCTGGCTTATGTCGGGCTTCGTTTGTTTATACATAAGTCGACAGCTTGGTCGATATGTTTATATAGAGCTATCCAGACGATTGGTTAGTCCAGTTTTTTGTAAAAAATAGACTATCAGTAGTGGAGAATAGAATGGAAGTGCTAGCATTCTAAAACCTCCTAACCGTATCTTGCAACACCTTAGTAAGGTATGTACATTCTTTCCTCTTTGTATGAAAAAAAACTACTCTTCTTTCCTGTTTATTTTTTTGATAAGCCTGGGACAGTCAGCTCAGGCGCAGGCACCGGTCCTCACCAGTCTAAATCCTGCTCGCAACACCCGTAATGCTCCTGTAGCCACCAACGTAGCGCTTACCTTCGATCAGTCCATGAGCAATGGAGCTGCTACCCTGGGAGCCCTGCGAGTATTTAGTCATCAGCATGGGGGGCAACTCCGTAACGGAGCAGGTGGAGTGACCATAGCCAGCGGTAATACGCTGACCCTTAATCCGACCGCTAACTTCAAACCCGGTGAAACGATTTTCACCACCATTACCTCGCAGGCTCAAAATAGTTCAGGCACTGCATTGGCTCATGGACTGGTTTATCAGTTTACGACACAGGTAGGGGGAACTGGCCGTGGAAATTTCCAGGCTACGCCAACCACCAGTGTTGGGAGTGCCCCTCAGGATATTCGTACGGGCGATCTGAATAATGATGGAAATCTGGACCTGGTTGTGGCCAACAATTCCAGTAATACTGTGAGTATACGACTGGGTACAGGTACAGGCACCTTTACGACACCTGCCAGTGGTTCGGAACTATCAGCTCCTAATTCGACACTGGGTGTATCAGTCGGCGATGTTGATAATGACGGCGACCTGGATTTGTTAGCAGCGGGTTCCACAACGGTGAATCTGTATACGAATAATGGAGCTGCCAGTTTCAGCGCACCCACTGCTATTACTATTGGCGCTAATGCCAGTTCCCTATCGATGGGCGATGTCGACGGTGATGGTGATCTGGACTTTGTTGTTGCGAATAGTGACGCAGGTGGTGCGGGATCGACGGCGAGTTTGCGGCTCAACAACGGGAGCGGGCAGTTTACGGCTCCAGCCACGGGCAGCACAATAACGCTGGGGTCGGGTCCCCTCTGGGTAGCACTGCACGATCTGGATGGTGATAACGATCTCGACTTGTTGGCTACCAATGTATTCAGCAACAGCCTGAGTGTTCGTCTTAACAATGGGAGTGGGCAATTTACGGCCCCAGCTTCCAACGCTGAAGTATCGACAGGATCATTCCCGAATGTATTTGCGGTTGGCGATATTGACGGTGACGGCGACCTGGACGTAGCCGTAGGCAACGGCGGGGATAATACCGCCAGTATTTTAGCAAATGATGGGAATGGTCAATTGACTCCACTGGCTACAATACCCCTTGGTAATCAATCCCAAAGCGTGGCCCTGGGTGATATTGACAGCGACGGCGATCTGGACCTGCTCTCTGCCAACAGTATCGATAATACGTTGAGTGTACAGCTCAACGATGGTACGGGTACGTTTACAGCGCCGTCTACGAATGCCAATCCCAATGTGGGCGGTAGTTTTCCAGTGGTTGTGATACTGGCAGATGTAGATAACGATGATGACCTCGATGCCTTGACCAACAATTTTTATGGTAATACCGTTAGTGTGCTGCTTAATCAGCCATTTCCACCTACTATCACAGATTTTTTACCCAATCCAGACCCCGTTTGTACGGGTAACCAGGTGACCTTTACGGCTAGTCTGGGTAATTTGACGGGTAGTTACAGCTATACCCTTACCAACGGCACCAGCACGACCACAGGTACCAGCAGCAATCCGTCCTTTAGTCAAACCGTCACTGCCAGTGAAACGGGTACCCAGACCTACTCACTCATTGTGAACAGTAACAGCCAGCTCGTTACCGAAACCTATGATTTAACAGTTAGCCAATTGCCCGACCTCTCACTTGAGTCCCCTGATGGATACGCAATAACCTGTAACCTGCCCACTCTTATGCTAATGGCCAGAGGTGGTGAAAACTATGTGTTTAGTGGGCCGGGCATTCTCAGTCAGGAGGTCATTGAAAATCGGGAAACGTATATGGGAATAGCTGAGATCAATACGGCCGGACTCTACTCAGTCACAGCCAGCTATGGCGAAACGGGTTGTTTTAGCGTCACCACCGTTAGCATCAACAGTGATACCAATGCCCCCAATGCCAGCATTTCCCCCAGCAGCTTGACGCTCACTTGTGCCAATCCTACAGCTACCTTAACCGCCAGTGGTGGGGAGACTTATGTTTGGAATACCGGCGCTCCCACGCAAATCCTCAATGTCTCTGCATCAGGTACCTACTCCGTAACCGTCACAGGAGCTAATGGTTGTACAGCTATTAAGACCACGACTGTAGGGAGCAACACAGCACTGACGCTTTCGGCGGGGGCCTCACTACCCCTGGCTAATGTGGGCGTAGTGGTCAGCCTGACGGCTTCGGCCGGTGTCGCTGCTTACCAATGGAGCGCTCCTGCTTCGGCTCCACTGACCACACCCGCTACCAGCTCGGCGGTATCGGCCAGTCTGACTACGGCTGGCGTACAGACCTTCACGGTAATAGCTACGGCTGGCGTTTGTAGCCAGTCGGCTTTGGTGAGTGTGACGGCGCTGGCCGGACCAGACCTGTCAGCGATTATGAGCCTGCCCGAAGCTAACTTTCCGGCTGGCGATGCAAAAGGCTTACTGGTGCAGCTACAGGAAGTCAACGGGGCAGCTACGTCCGCAGGGAACATTGTCCTTACCTTAACCATGCCAACGGGCTATAGTGTCAGCTTCGACAATACCCTAACCAGTATCAATGTGGCAGGCGGTAGCGAGAATCCGGTCAGTGTAAGTAATCCGAAATGGCATATAACCTCTACGATTGCCAATCAGCAAATTAGCCTTACGATTAATGGAGGAGAGTTTATTGCTGCCAGGGGTGTGATGAACCTGGGCTTTACGGTCAATCGAACCAGTGCTAATTCGGGTAGTAGCTCGAATATCACCGTAAACGTGGCTGATGACAGTAGTGGAACCTACGATGTCAATAGGAGCAACAACATCTATGCTCGTATTATTACGGGTTTGTAGAGCGTCAATTTCACGGAGTGTTCACTCATTTAAGCGGTGAACACTCCGTGAATAAAAAAGGGCACGACCTTACATCGTACCCAATCGAGGAAGGTTATTTCTTCCTGCAATAATTCCCTTCATTTTCGTTGATTTAACTAGCCAGCGACGATTTTGTTATCTGTTTCTGGTCAATTCTAAGGAGACTGCTTGGAAAACTGTGGCACGGCTAATACCATGTTTGATAATCAGACGCTTGTATCAGCCGTGCCACAGTTTACAATACACGCTCATTCCAGGGCTTTTTTTTAGGAAAATATCAAAATAGCATTCACAGCCTATCATTTTTTATGAAAGCTGGCTGGCGGGCAGGGGTAGTCGTTTGCCTCACAGTATTGTGGAATGGTCTTTCCGGCTGCTACTTCGGTAAGACAGTATTCATAAATTGCATTCAGGACTCTCTCTAAATTGGCAAGTCCCGCATTGCGTCTGGCCCTGTCATGAACAGTCGCCTTTATACTTTCTGTTTCGTTTTCTCGAATATAGGCTCTTTGGGCATCACAGTATTCACGACTTAGCTTTGTTGTATCGACCCAGACGCGCTCAGAAGGCTGACCAATCACTATCCTTTTGTGCGATGGCATAAAGGCAGTCATCGTGTAAGTGTCTGAGTGAGTAAGCTCTTCAAAGCGATTCGTTTCTGGCAACGACTGCGCCAATAGGATACTGGGCGTACTTACAGATAGCACTAGTAAGCATAACAATACATTCATAAAGTCTTGAGTACAGATTTAAGGATAAATATACTTTGTACTGTTGTTGATAGGGTGATTATAACAAACTTCCGATTCGGAACGATAGTACGATTATACCCTATTGCCGAACCTAAGCAACCTACCAACCTGGCATCATGATATTCAGCTTTTCTGCTACACCCGACTTCGACTTTGTGACTTATTTTGCCCGGCATATACAGGCAACGATACAGAATGGTCTGCTGGTGATACCAGACTATCTGGGCCAGGGCTACATACGCAAGCTGGCGTTCGGGCCGGACTTTAAGATCACCATACACCATTATTTGCTCAAGGAAGATCTGATCCTTAAACGCAATGCATCTGGTCAGGGAAATGACTTGATCACTGTCTTTTTTTACCGCAACGAACAGGCCCTTGAGATCGCTTATAATGATGACCCTCAGGTATTATTTTCCCAGCGCGATGAGTCGGCTATTCAGGTTACCTCCAACGATCTTAGCTCAACCATCCGTTTTCCTGCCCATCAAACTATTCACTATGTGGTAGTCGCCATAAAGCCAACCCGACTGAAGGAGTTATTGGCTGTCAGTGAACCCAATTCGGTACTGCAGGCCATTACTGGCAGCGGCAATTCGTTTCTTTTCTTCGAAAACATGGCAGCGGAGACTAAACTACTGCTGAAAAACATGGCCGCTGTTGATATGACTGATTCCCTAAGCCACTTCTACATGCAGATCAAGGTGCAGGAGCTGCTTTATCTGGTTTTTCATAAATTGTCTTTACGAGAAAACGCTACGCATCAGACTATCAACAGTGCCGATGCAGAGCGGCTCCTGGCCATACGGAATCGGATCATCAGCGACCTGAGCGTGCCGCCGGTGATCCGTGAACTGGCGCAGTTCGCAGCCATGAGCGAAACCAAACTAAAACAGCTTTTTAAGCAAACGTTTGGCAACACGATTTACAATTACTACCAGCAGGCCCGAATGGAGGAAGCAGCCTTTCTCCTTAAACAGGGCAAGCATTCTGTTGGTGAGGTAGGTTATGAGCTGGGTTTTTCCAATCTGAGCCACTTCAGCCGACTCTTTGAAAAGCATTATGGCCTGAATCCGAAGCGGTACTCATATTCCTAACGTCCTGCTTACCCCAGGTAATCGGGTGGAAAAACCTGCTGGCCATACGTTTCGGCAATAGCCTGTAGCTTTTTAATGGTTTCTGCATCAAAATGGGGTACGGGTAGAAACTGACCGTAGGCAACAGGTTGGCCGATCTCTTCGAAAAACGTTTCCAGCCCGGCTGGTACTACAGTGCAAAGCAGATGCGCTGTCTGCTGGGTATTATTCTTGAAGCCGTGTACCACGCCCCCTTTCGGAACGCTGACAAATGATCCTTTAGTGGCTGTGTACTTACCAAACTCGGATTTGACTTCGATTTCTCCTTCGATCACGTAAAAGGATTCCTCAAAAGCTGCATGGGCATGCGGTCCAGGGCCACCGCCGGGCGGTATAAGCATGTCGATCGTGGCGAAGGCTCCACCTGTTTCTTTTCCACTGATCAGGATTCGGTAGGTGTCGCCAACAACAGAAACGCTTTTCCCTTCTTCTGGGCCAACGGCGAACGGTTTTTTGTGATTTTCCATATCGTTTTGATTTAAATACGTCACAAAGCTCGGCAGTATGCCTGTCGGAAAATATTCCAATGAGACCATAAATCAGCCCTATCGGACAAACCAGGCTTTTAAGCTTTTAGCGCTGGCTAATGGCAGGATAAAAACACTTATCCGGTAAGAATCTGGATTGACTTTGTCATGTCGGATTCGACTATTTTTCTGGCTTTTGGTGCTATTTACAGCTTATTAGATGGTGCACCTTTGCAGGGTAAGATGGTAAGCCACACGGCTAAACGTAAAAATTCAACCAACATGAGAAAGGTAGTGTATAACCAGTTTGGCGACGAAAGCGTACTGGAACTAGTTGAGCAAGTGGTGTCAACTATTGAGTCGGATCAACTTTTGATTCGGGTAAAAGCGGTCTCGATTAATCCTCTGGATTGGAAGGTATATGGCGGAGAAATGAAATTAATGTCAGGATCTGGCTTCCCTAAATCGTTGGGTATCGATTTCTCAGGAATTGTTGAAAAAACGGGCAGCGCTGTTACAAAGTTTAAAGCGGGTGACGCGGTGATTGGCTTACTGGACGTATTCAAAGGCGGGGCTCTGGCCGATTATATTGTCGTTAAAGAGACTGATATTGCTCCAAAACCGGCCAATATCTCGTTTGAGCAGGCAGCGGCTCTGCCCGTAACCGGACTGTCAGCCTTGCAGATCATTGACCAACTGGCTGAAGTTCGTGCTAACCAGGATGTATTGATCAACGGTGCTACCGGCGGAATTGGCCTATTTGCCATACAGATTGCAAAACAACGCGGTGCCAGGGTAACGGCGGTTGTCAGTACAAAAGGCGTTGCTGAGGCAGCAAAATGGGGTGCGGATGCCGTAGTCGACTATACAAAACAACCTGTCAGCCAGCTAAAGCAACGCTTCGACGCGGTGATTGACCTATCCACTAAGCTGTCATTTACCGATGCCAGGAGCCTGATGAAACCCAAAGCCGTCTTTGTCAGCACGCTTCCTTCACCCTTGACACTCATCTACTCGTTCGTTAACAACCTCTTTTCTGGACAAAAACTGAAAATCCTGATTTTGAAATCGACCGTCGAAGGGCTCAACACGTTAACTCAACTGGCAGAAGATGGCCTACAGATCGTGCTGGATAAAACATATTCTTTTACCAACGTCAGGAAAGCTTACAGGGATGCCCGCCGGGGTAAGATTATTGGGAAGTCGGTGATCGTTCTTGATTGAGGTAACCTTTGAGGTACTCCACTTAATGCATATAATAAGTCTTATTATAAAGACTATAATGAAGCTGACTTAGTTAATGGACAGTAGATCGATCTGGAAGACAAGGATCGAATTGGCGGGAATGTCCCCCTGTTCCTGATTGCCATACGCTAGTGAAGGAGGTAGATACAAGGTAATACGCCCACCAGGCGCGATTAGCGGAATACCTTCCTGCCACCCGAGGATTAACTGATTGAGCCCAAAACTGATGTCCTGTCCACCGTCAAAGCGAGTTCCATTTGTTAAATGTCCCTCGTAATTGACGCTGACGTTGGAACAGACGGTTGGTTTTCCTCCGGTGCCGGGTTTTTGGATGATATAATAGAATCCTCGTTTATCAGGAGTTGCCTTAATCCGGCTCGACTCAATGAACTGTTTGAGCCGGGCAATCTCTTCGTCGGGAGCCTTTGTCGTAACAGTTGTCGACTCACACGGAGCATTATTCGTCGATTGGCAACTCGTTAGGAGCCAGAGGCTGATCAGCCCAATGGTCGCGGTCTTCAATAGAATTCTAAACATAGCTGCAAGGTAAGATTTTTCTTAAAGAGATTAGTCTTGACTATTATATCTAAAATATAAATAAGCAGAGATATTAACCCTTATTTAGCTGATTACGGCTATATTTTAAACAATCACTTGCGTTGCTCTGTTGTATATGATATAAATAAAATATAGCGTTATGAAAATTGCTGTAGAAAAAGGCCAGGATAAACCGCTTTTGAATGATGGTCGCCAAGTGGTCACAATTACCCACATTGACGAAGGGAAAAGCGAACATAAAGCCATTCCATTTTTTGCCGTCCGCTTTGAAAACGACGAGGGTTACGTATCACACCGGTTTTATCAATCTCAGGCTGGCATGCCGGCCATTGTTGGTCTATTTGGAGAGGTAGGGCTACCGGTTGAGGCTGGGAAAGAACTAGATACCAAACAACTGCTAGGCAAACAACTCACCATTGAGGTAGGCGAACGATCCTATACAGATCCGGAAAGTGAGAATGAACGCACGCTGAAACAGGCCGTTAATTTTTTGGTTAGTTAAGAAAACAACTGCCCTGCCGGTTGGTAGTCGGCACTTAATCGCTGCTAGTCCTAAACCACTTGATCTCGCCCCTCAAGGCCCGTTTCTGAATCAGAAATGGGCCTTGAGGGGCGAGTAATTTATTGTATAGTTACATGACTGGCTGCTTCGAGGATGAAAGCGGCTACTTTCTCAGGTTGCGAAACCATGGGTACGTGACTGGCTTTAATTGTTAGCGTGGTTGCCTTAATCTTTTTTGCCAACGTCTGTTGCAAATCGGGATTGATCATGCGGTCTTCGCTGGCTGCAATGTACCAGGAAGGCTTGGTTTTCCAGGCCGCTTTCGAGATCTTGTCACTCAGGGCTTTGGCCGACCAGGGCCCTTGTGTGGCGAATATAAGGCGGGTTTCGGCTTCGGGCAGATCCTGCGCAAAATCTTCCTTGATCCCTTTAGCGGTTAGCGAAAGAAAGCCAGACGCATCAGGTCTTATTTCGCCAGTACCCGGTGCTGGTGGGGCTAACTGGCTCATTTCACCAAAAGACTGCCCTTCATCCGGCGCACCAGCCGCCACATAAACCAGACCCGCTACGTTGGGATCGTTGCCCGCTTCGGTGATCACCGCACCACCCCACGAATGGCCAACCAACAGTACCGGACCATTTTGTAAGGCGATGGCTCGTTTGGCGGCTGCCACGTCGTCGGCCAGCGAGGTTAGTGGATTTTGGACAGCAATAACGGTAAGTCCTTTTGCTTCCAGCAGCGGAATGACTTTGGACCAGCTTGAACCGTCGGCAAAGGCACCATGAACGAGCACTACATTGGTTACACCCGTTTTGTTCGATTGAGCGTCTGCTGTTGAGGGAGTTGAAAGAGCCATAATGATACAGGTTAGTGCGCCAAGAGCGCGGTTGAATTTGTACATGATTATGTTTGGTTAAAGTTGAGGTTGTGATTAGTTTTCGGGTTATTTAAACACAGAGGCACGGAGAACACGGAGAATGAGAAGTCTGATTGTTAATGCGTTTACAGCTCTGTGTTCTCTGCATCTCTGGGTTTAAAATTTACTTTAGCCCATCGACATGCCGCCATCCACGATCAGCTCAGCACCGACCACAAACGAGGAATCGTCGGAGGCAAAGAACAGGACGACCTTGGCAATTTCCTCCGGCCGGCCGAAGCGGCCCAGCGGAATGGCTTCAATAATTCCCTGATTCATTTGGGTTAATTGCTGCTCTGAAATGCCGAGTTTAGCGGCACTATGCAGGACGGTATCGACCGGCCCCGGACTAATGGCATTGACCCGTATCTGGCGGCCGATTAGCTCTGTCGATAGATTTTTGGCCATTGTCAGCAGGGCTCCTTTTGTGGCGGCATACACGCTCGCGCCCGGTGCGCCAACATGAGCATTAATGGAGGTGTTTAAGATGATGGAGCCACCATTTTTGAAGAAAGGTACCAGCGTCTGGATGGTGAAATAAGCTCCTTTGACATTGGTATTCATGCTTTCGTCGTAGACGGCTTCGGTCATGCTCTCGAAGGGGGCGAATTTGGCCACACCGGCATTGATGAACAGAATGTCGATACTGGTAAAATTTGCCTGTACAAACTCCGACAAGTGGTTTGCATTGCCCGGAATACTGGCATCCCAGACAATCCCGTATGCTTTGTTGCCCAGTTCAGCGGTAACTTGATCCAGCGATTCCTGGTTGCGCCCGGTTATTAGGACAGTGGCGCCCTGGGCAATAAACTCTTTGGCCGTTGCCAGGCCGATGCCACTGCTTCCGCCCGTAATGATGGCTACTTTGTTTTGAAGTCGATTCATGGCTCTGTATTGAAATAGCGTTGATTAAATGTCGAGCGTAAGAAAAGGTGAGGTGATTTTTTATTGAGCGGTCGTTATGCTGGCAATGGTCTGAAGCGTCGTAGTTACCTCCGTTGGCATCGATAGGAAGGGACAATGACTGCTATTGAGTGTATAAGTGCTTTTGATGCCTGCTGCGGCCACCATTTGTTTTTGTAGATTTAGTCCCACTGCATGATCCTGCGCGGTGTGTACATAATACTTGGCTACTTTACCAAAGTTGGCGGGCGTCAGCGCGACCGGGTTGGTAAAGGGAATGAACGGTTCGGCCCGGTAGTTATCGACCACCTGTTTTTTCACCGCATCCGACCCATCCTGAATGAAAATGGATGCTAAATTCTCGGTCTTGATGTCCAGCATAAGCTGATCGGCCGAAGGAATCAAAGCGGGGCCCAATTGAGAAGTGCTATCTGTAGAAGCCAGAGCCAGCAGAGATTGTCCATTGGCCGGTAAAAAGGCTCCGACATACACTAGTTTGTCAATGCGGCTGGGGATTTTTTCGGCAACAGCCGATACAACCATGCCTCCCATACTATGACCAACCAGAATTACATTATCAGAAAGTGCATTAATCGCCCCCACCACTTTATCCCGGTATACATCCATCGACAGGGTAATGGGTAAGGTATTATCGGTTCCGTGACCGGGCAGTTCGACCACCACCACGTTCTGGCCTTGCTGCACCAACTGATCCTTAACCGATTGCCAGGCGTAGGGTGCCTGCCAGGCCCCGTGTACCAGCACGAACGTTTTGGGAGCGGGCGTAACGGCGTCATTTTTTGAACAGGACGACAACGTGAAGAATAGGGATACAAGAAGGAGCATTGAGACGATTATCGTTTTCATGAGAATAGATGAGTTATTGGTAAGAGGAAGGGACGAGTTGATTAATTGTTGATAGCCATTGACTTATTACTTACTACTGGCTGAGGTAGTGTCTTGTCGACCCATTTCAGGATGTAGTCGGCGTCTTCTTTCCAGGTCGGCTGCCCCAGCACGAAATGATTCCGTCCTTCAAATTCCTTGTAGTCTGTAATGGAATCGGAATGCCGGTATTTACGGTAATTGTCGTAATTGAGCGAAGCTGGGATCGTGTTGTCTGTGCTACCAGATGTAAGCAGTAGAGGAGCATGGGGTTTGCTGAAATCGACGTGAGCCGCTGCCGTGATGGTGTCCCGAACGATGAGCTTGGATTCGGGTATGGCGAACTGGTAATAAGCGGCTTTTTGCTGCTCGAGCGGCATCCCATTAGTAAAGGCGTATTGCCAGTCCTCGAACGACATCAAAAACGTTTTCTTCGTAGAGGTGAAAAAGCCCAGTGGCCCCCAACCGGCTTTCAGAAACGACAGCTTAAACGTGAAGATACCTTGCGGAGGAACCGAGTGAATGGCAATCCCGGCTGCTCCTAACCTCCGCTGCAACAAAAGCTGCACCATCAGCCCCCCAATAGAATGCCCAATCAGGATCGGTTTTTCGGGGAGTTGCGCCACAATCTGCGCATAATAGTCGGTCAGATCGGCCAGTCGGTTGGCAGCAATGCTGGCATCAGGATGTCGATTTCGTAACACTTCGGCCGGAGCATCTTTATGGGGCCAGGCGGGAGCAATGGTCGTATAGCCTTTCTGCTGAAAATACGTTTGCCATTCATTCCAGCAATCATTGCTGACAAAGGCACCGGTGATAAAGACGATGGTTTGGGGACGGGAGATGTTCATGATCGTTTCAGTTTATTTAGTTGAACCACCTAAACCAAACGAAATGCCGTTATTGTATATCTATTGAAAATCAGTAAGTTATATTTTTGTGCCAGAAATTTGGCTACTGCATATCGTTGGACAACGAACGGCACAACGATATATCGTTGGCTATAGCTTTTTACCATTCAATACATAGCTCGACTAAATCACTGGAAAAAGTGTGATATTTATTGATTGTGTACTGATAGACAATAGATTACTACGGCCATTGTTTTCTTCTGCCAGCCTGCCAACGGCGATGGCCTGATTTATGAACGACCAGTCGAAACAAAAACTCAATGAGGAGACTGTTATTAATTAGCTGCGTAGCAGGATGTGCCTGGCTGACGGCTTCCGCCCAACCTCCAACCGATAAGTCGTCGCGTGAATTACTGACGCTTTTGCAGCAAAGCAAGCCCGACAACCATCGCGTTCACCTGTTGCAGGATTTGGCAACCTACTACATGTTCAAACCCAATGCGCAGGCTGCCGATATGGATAGTGCCATGACCGTAGCCCGGCAGGCCGAACAGTTGAGCGTGCGGTTACACGATCCGAAAGGGCAGGCAACCAGTTATATTTTGTATGCCCGCGTATACAACCACGATGGGAAGAAGGAGCAGGCAAAAGCGCTCGTACGAAAAGCTATTGCCCTATTTTCGGCCTTTCATTATCTGGATGAATTAGGCGAAGCCTACTTTGAACTCGGCAGCTACTCACCCTTGATCGGATCAGGACTGGCAGAACGAATACGAATGGCAGAACTGGCGTTGTTGACGTTTCAACAGTCAGGAAATAAACTCAAGCAGGCCAATTGCAATAAAGAACTTGGCGATTTGTACCAGGTCGAAGGAAATAACGTGAAGGCACTGGCTTCTCTTCAGCAGGCGTTGAGTTTGTACAAAGCCGTGGGCCGAGGTCGCCTACAGGGGGTGTACGACTTATTGGGCCAGGTTTGCGGTGAACTGGGCGATTACAAAGAAGCGATTCGCTATGGGCTCTTGGCGGTTCAAACGGCCGAACAATCCGGCGATTCGACCATGTTGCTGGCTACCATCTATAACCGGCTGGGGATCACCTATCAGAACCTGCATGACCTCAAACTGGCCAACCTGTACTTCAGAAAGTCGATTGCCATTGCAGAGGCCTATCACGATGTTGGAGCGGTTTGTATACTGGCCACGAATATCAGCGATACCTACGTACTGCTTCATCAGCCAGTAGCTGCGCTCGATTTTTTACGGACTATTGTTAAAAGATACACTCTTCCTGATCTGGCCAGCCAAATCTATATTACAGGACAATTTATCAATGCCTATCTGCCCGGTAAGCAGTATACGCTGGCTCAACCCTATAGCGATCGTTTAGTCAGGTTATCCGAAAATAGAGAACAGATTGATAATGAAACCCAACTCTACGCCTATGGTATGCTGATCCGATTTTTCTTAGATACCCAGCAGTACCAGAAAGCCGATAAATACCTGCTGATTCATCGAGAGGTGTCCGAGAAAATGGGGTCCCTGCGCAGTCTGTCCACCAATCATTTATGGACATTTAAGGTGGACTCGGCTCAGGGTGATTACCGATCCGCCATTATACACTACCAGCGCCATAAACGGTTGAATGACTCCTTATTTACCGAGTCGAAAAGTAAACAGATCGCCTTGTTGCAAACCCAGTTCGATACCAAAAAGAAGGATCAGGATATCAAACTAAAAGGCCAGCATATCGAGCTACTCAAAAAACAGGGCGAATTGCAGTTGAACGACTTAAACCAGACTAAACTCTTGCGAAATGTTACGTTTATCATTATCGCGCTGCTTCTGGTCATTCTCGGATTAGTTTACAATCGGTACAGGCTCAAACAGAAAAGTAACGCCATTCTGGAAGCACAGCAGATCGAAATCAACGATAAAAATCAGTCGCTTCAACGGCTGCTGACCGAAAAGGAATGGCTGCTTAAAGAGATTCATCACCGGGTCAAAAACAATCTGCAAATCGTGATGAGCCTGTTGAATACGCAATCGGCTTACCTGACCGATGAAGCGGCTATACTGGCCATCCGTGATAGTCAGCACCGGGTTCAGGCCATCTCGCTGATTCATCAAAAGCTGTATCAATCCGACAATTTATCGGCTATCGATATGTCGGCGTACATCCGGGAGCTTGTCGAGTATTTGCGGGATTTCTTTGGGGCTGGCCAGCGTATCCGGTTCGAGACGCACATTGACCCGGTTAAACTGGGGGTTTCTTATTCGGTACCCATCGGCCTGATTCTCAACGAAGCCATTACCAATAGTATCAAATATGCGTTTCCCGGTAACACGGCGGGGCAGATTGTCATTTCCTTTCAGCAAACGGGCAGTACGCATTATGTACTCACCATTGCCGATAATGGAATCGGGTTGCCAGACACCATAGATAGCCAGCAACATGATTCGTTGGGTTTAAGCCTGATGCGAGGGCTGAGCGACGACATCGACGGTCATTTTACCATCACCAACGACAAGGGTACCGTTATTACCCTTCACTTTGTTTACGAACCAACTGACGGGCCCGAATCGGCCAGAATAGCTCCCAATATACCTTTTGAAACGACAGCGTTATGAACCAGACAGTCCTGATAGTCGAAGATCAGTTTATTGAAGCCAATGACCTGCGGTTAATGCTGCACAAAGCAGGCTACCGGGTAACAGGAATCGCTCGTTCCGTTCCCAACGCCCTGGAACTTATTGGGCAGGAAAAGCCAGATGTGGTTTTGCTGGATATTTTCCTGAAAGGACCGCTAACCGGCATCGATCTGGCCAAACAATTAAGAGAGGATTCGATTCCGTTTATCTACCTCTCGGCCAACTCCACGCAGGATGTGCTGACAGCGGCCAAAGCGACCCAACCCGATGGTTTTTTAGTCAAGCCCTTTCGGGAAAAAGATGTATTGGTCACGCTCGAAGTGGCCCGGTATCGATACGAGCACAGCCTGGAAGCCAGTTTTCGACGGGGAACCCAGCTTCTTAAACAACTCAGCAAACTCCTGGCTGAGCCGATCGACTGGGAACAGAAATTGCTAAAGGCAGGGAAAGCGATTCAACCCTTCGTTCCATTTGACTTCATGGCGGTTGGACCTTCCGAACTCCCTAATACGACGTATTCGGATCTGGGCTTTTTGCGAATCGGTTTCGACGAGTACCAGCTTGTAGGGCCTAATGAACTAATGGTCATGGCCAATTTAAAACAGCATGAACTGGCCGCTTTACAAGCCAAAACATCCCTCGAAACCGGAGCAACCTGGTATGATGAAGCCGCGTTTAAGCGCGTATGCGAACGGCCTTCCATCCGAAAATTGATTGCGAATACCTTTCTGATGCGCTCCCAATTAGTGTTGCCGCTGATCACACCAATCGGCGAACCGGTTGCCTTCTACTTTTACAGCCGCCGTTCAGATGCCTATCGGGAAGAACACCTAGCTCTGCTTAGTCAACTAACGCCTATACTGACGACTGCCGTCGAAAGCAAGCGAAATGCGAACCCCAGCATATCACCTGCCGTCCCGTCAACAGATTATATACCATCGCCGTCCGATGGCTCTTCCCGAGCCCCATCGTTCGAGGGTATTGTTGGTAGTAGCCACTTATTACTAACAGTTTTCGATCATCTGTCGCTGGTTGCTCCTACCGATACGTCGGTCTTGATTCTGGGTGAGAGTGGCACTGGCAAAGAACGCATTGCGGTCACGATTCACCAACTCTCCCCCCGAAAACGGAAGCCCTTCATCCGGGTCAACTGCGCGACCTTGCCCGCTAACCTGATTGAATCCGAATTGTTTGGTCATGAAAAAGGATCATTTACGGGAGCTACCGACAAACGAATTGGCCGATTTGAGCAGGCCGACGGAGGAACGCTTTTTCTGGACGAAATCGGCGAGATGCCCGTTGAATTGCAGGTGAAGTTACTGCGGGTATTGCAGGAGAAAGAGATTGAGCGTATCGGAGGGCAATCGTCCATTAAAATCAGTGTTCGAATTATTGCCGCCACCAACCGTAATCTGGAAAAAGAAGTAGCCGAGGGTCGTTTTCGTCTCGACCTGTATTACCGGTTGAATGTGTTTCCCATTTCCCTGCCCCCGTTGCGGGATCGTAAGGAAGATATACCGGCCCTTGTCGAGCATTTTATTGAGAAGTACAACCAAAAAACGGGCAAGAAAATCACGGGGCTATCGGCTCAGGCATCGAATACCTTACTGGCGTATCACTGGCCGGGCAATATTCGGGAATTGGAACACCTGATCGAACGAAGCATACTGCTGACAAAAGGCACCCTGATTGAGGAGGTTGGTTTACTCAATATGGGTCAGCCGATCCTACCAACGACGTCCGACGAGTACCGGATCAAAACCATCGACGAAAATGAGCGGGATCATATCATTGCCGTTCTCAAGAAATGCAATGGCCGAATCTGGGGAGCGGGCGGAGCGGCCGAAGTCCTGAATGTTCCGCCGACAACACTGAATTCTAAAATGAAAAAGCTAGGTATCCGAAAAGAGTATTTAGATCATGGGTAGGTAAGCTCCACACCGTTTCGAAGCTTTCTGACTGCAAAACCATTGACCAGGATGGCTTACAATGCCAATACGTTGGACCAAATCTGAATAGTAAATTGAAAGATTATTCGCCAGCACCTGGATTTTCGCGGAATGAGGTTAAAGAGAATTCGACCTATACCCGGCTAGTTTAGCTCAATTGATTAAGGCAATGGCCGGCTTTCACGAGGAGGCCAGCCATTGCCTTAATCAATTGAGCTAACTCCGACTTCACAAATCCATTGCTCTACTTTATTTCTGCCATTTTAACTGAGAATTTTAAGTGTTCTTTCCCCTTTACTGAGTTAGTTTCGGCTGGAGTTTAAGCCGTCTGCCAGTACTCAATTGGGCTCATAAACTGTAAGGCTTGGTGAGGCCGCTCCATATGGTATTCCACTATACGGGGCTTTGCAATTATAAAACAGCCTCGCTAACGCCAGTTCTCGGCTGATCTAAGAGACGTGGGTAGCCAGAGCGGTTAGTTCACCATCCTGCTACTTAAGACCGGGACGCCGGAGCGTTCGCTACGATTTGCGATTCAGAAATTAGCCCTTTTCATTTTCCTTTCGGTTATCAATGAACGTTAGTTTTTTACTGCTCCAGCAGACTGGTCTACTTTTCACTGGCTCACCTTCAAGGGGGTCAAGACAGTAGAATAACAGGCTGCCCGTTGAGAGGTGTCAGTAGGGTACTCTGATTGATACAGCCATTCAGAAGATATAGGATGAATAGAAATAGCAGATTGACGAACGTAATTTTTATTTATTTTTCGAGAACCTGAATCAGCTTTAATCAAACTTTATCACAGAAGCAGCCTATTATAGAATGAGCATTCGCTTTCAGCACCTGATTATACTACTCGTATTTTGTAGTTCTCCCTTCTGCACATCGGCACAATTTAAGCAAGTATCGAGTTTTGATAGCCCCATTATTAATTTGTTTACGTACAGAAATAAAATTTGGGCTAATACCTTATCAAATGGATTATATGTAACCGACTCCTCCCCACAGGTCTGGCAAAAACGCTGGACTCTTAGTTACGACTCAACATTAAACCAGACTCGGAAATATACCACTGTCATTAATCAAATAATACCTTATGGTGATAGCCTATATGCTTCTACAGCAGCGGGAATTTTTACGTCTTCAGATGAAGGAATACACTGGACACGGCTAAAACAGTTTCTTTTTTTTGATCCGTATTATAATAGTTTGCGTGACTTATCCATTAAGCAAATAGCATTCTCGCCAACTGCCATTATTGCCCTGCTTGAAAATGGAACTAAAACAGCCATATCAACGGATAATGGACGAAGCTGGTCCGACCCGTTCCCTACACAATTACCTAACGGAACTGTACTTCCTTATGATCAGTTTCGAGCGATTCGATGGATTTCAAATCGCTGGTATTTGCTGACGTCACAAGCGTTATTCACATCCAATGATAATGGGGTAAGTTGGCAAGCAACCTCATTAACTGCTACCAACGACACATTTAGCAGTTTAGCCGCCGACGGAAACACGCTTCTTGTGGGTGCATCTACACCCAGTGTTTATCGATCAGGGGCCTATGATTTTACAATCAATCTCTACGTTTCTTCGAATGCGGGTGTAAACTGGAACATGCAAACATTCTATTCGCAAGCCCCAAAATATCTGGAAACCAGCCCTGTAAACGTTACTATTAACGATGGGCGTTTGTATGCCTCTTCTTTAGGTGGAGTATGGCATTCACAGGTCAACAATTTGCAATGGAACCTATGGAATGAAGGTGTAAGCTATAGACAAGAACAGGGTTATACAGCTAATCCGGATTTATGGAGTGAATACTCCGAAGCGGCTATTGCTGTTTTAGATAATCAACTGTTCTGTCCATTTACCATTGAAGGTGGGTCAAGTTATCCCATAAAAGGAAATTTATTTATTCGCTCGTTAACAGAGATAAGTCCTACTTATACAAACGCGCCAATCTTACCCTGGGTAAAGGAAACAACGGATGACTATAATCTAATTCGCTGGAAAGATTATAGTGTTGGTGAAACAAGTTTTCGAATAGAACGAGCTGATCTGGCAACGCCTGAGGCATTTCAGGAAATTGGAACGGTAGCTCCTGACAGCATTCAATTTAAGGATCGTCAGATCAATCACTCAATGAATTATATCTATCGTATTCGGACAGAAAAAAATGGCACCTATTCTACGTATTCCCCCACAGTTCGTACTTATCGATATACTAACTGTAGTCAGGTAAAAGACATTTCCGTTCCACGTTTACTATCCCAGCCCAGCCCCACTATTATTTATGCTCTAGCGGGGTCAGAACTGATTAAATCGACGAATACAGGTAGAGACTGGCAGGAGTTAAATACATGCTATGGAAACGAATTGACTTATGTGGACTTACAGTTTCGATCAGTAACAGAAGGAGTTGTCTTGGCAAAAAGTGCATCAACACCCGTTATTCTATTAAAAACAAGCGATGGTGGAGAAAATTGGGCGATGATTTTGCCTAAGTTACCCGACTCCAGACTCGAAGCTACCCGAGTTTATTTCTTGTCTAATTCGACGGGCTATCTCATTGCAAAAACAAACAGCGTTGATGAGTCGACAATATACAAAACAACGGATGGAGGACTTACCTATACGCAGCTACCCAACAGTCCAACATTGTATAATAGAGTCGTTTTTTCAGATCAAAATATTATTGCTGGTATCGCACGAACAGGGCAATCATCAAATTTCGAGTTAAGATTATCAACCGATGGTGGACAGAGCTGGGCTTATCGGCCAATACCCTATTCAGGTGTTAGCAGGTTAGTCATCGTTGATACAGCAAACTTTTGGATGTTATCCTCCCCTTATGGCTCCAATAAGACACTTTTTCGTACGGTAAATGCTGGAAGAAGCTGGCAAAAAGTTACTCTACCCAGACCTGCGGCTGATACGACCAGCTTTAATAATTATTGGGAGTTCTCACCTTTTCAGGATATAGTTTTCATCGATAAATCAGTCGGTTTCGTCGTAGGCGGTAGACCTAGAACAGTTGCCAATGATTTCACGGTCACTCCTCAAAAAGTATATTTATTCAAAACGGTTGATGGAGGTTCAACCTGGACAGAAGTACCACTCGCTACGCCTGCCGAAATTATTCTGACAACGATCAGTTTTAATGGCATGAAAGGCATTCTCACTGGCATTTCTTTGTATGATGCAAAAGAAGCCGCCCAACTAGGAAGAATCCCCGGCAGCCGATATATATATACAACTGATAATCTGGGTACTGATTGGACGCTCACCTGCCAACTTGATAATATGTTTCCACAGTCAGTTGCCTATCGGACCCCTGAAGAAGGCTATTTGATAGGCCTGACCTTTGACTTTGATCGCCCTCTAAGTACGAACTGCTATTATAAAACCAGCGATGGGGGAATTTCCTGGAAGAAAATAGTTCTCCCGGCTGGAGAACATACGTGGGAAGTATACTTTCTAAACACCACAACAGGATTTATCACAACCAGAAACTCTGTCTGGACAACGGTTGATGGAGGTTTGTCATGGAATCAGAAGAGCACGTCAATCCAACTTTTTCAGACACGCTTCGATGGCGATTATATTCAATCTTATGATTATAACCGTTCTTATTTTCTTGGCCCAACCAGTTGGATTCGAGTAAGTTACGCAAACAAGATTTATCGTACTGATGATGCAGGTAATTCGTGGACATTATTACCAACTGCCAACTTTACCGGAGTTCCCAAAGTTTCGTTTGTTACGCCAGAACTCGGTTTTATAACTGGTAAAGAAGGAAATTTGAGTGGCCAAATATACCGAACTACCAATGGTGGCCAAAGCTGGATGCTCCTTAGCCATGCGATCTCTGTGGCATCAGATATAGCAACACGCCTTAAATTCATCAGCCCTACAGTCGGTTTCGTCTACGACTACGCAACACATATCACGCGAGATGGAGGGAAAACCTGGCGTACTATGTCAAACCTTCCCAGTGGATTAGCCAATGGATCGGACATGTTTTTCTTAGACTCCCTCACTGGATATAACACCAACACGTTACGAACCTCTGATGGCGGAAATACCTGGTTTGCCAGTGGGTTAGATCAACATGTAATGTGGCCGTTTACGGTAGCCGACAACAATATTGCTTATGGCTACAATTATAAAGTTCGATTGGGAACTCCACCCTGTTCAATAATAGCTCCCTCTTTATCAGTTACCTACTGTGTGGGTAATACGATAACGCTTTCTACTTTTAGTATTTATAATCCGCAATATCGCTACCAATGGTATAAAAACGATACTTCATCACCTGTGGTTGGCCAAAACACGTCAACCCTTAGTATTGCTAACTCAAAAGCCACTGATGCTGGTATGTATTTTTGTATTACCTCTAATGACTGTGGTGCTGCTTCCAATACGCCGGCATCCTTGAAGTCGGCACTCTATATATATTCAATTCAGGAAGGCGATTGGACAAGTCGATATACCTGGTCCTGTGATCGAGAGCCTATAAGCAGTGACGCAGTACAACTTAACCACCGTATCTATATTCCTTACTATAAGGAGGCAAAAGCTCATCAAATTCAGCTTAATCTTGGTGGCCGTTTAGATTATGGATATGGGGCAAAGCTAAAAATTTTCAATTAAGGCCTTTTGGGAAAAGAAGTTTATTAGTTTGTACCAACTCGCCAACTTTGAAGCCAATATTATACAGACAAGAGTCATTGGGTAGTTGTCTGATCGTTTACCTACGCACAGATCCTAACCGTAAAACCCCGGGAAATGACTTGCCCCGTAAGCAGTTTAGCAGCTCCCGAACGGTACGATTACCGCACCCGACTAGTTCGACCGCCGAGCTGCTACAGTATGCTTCGGCAGCCTTGAAAGAAATCTTTGCCTATGGCTACCACTATCTGCGGGTAGGCATTATACTCACTGATCTGGTACCAGCAGATTACCGGCAACCGGGGCTATTTGTTGAAGATACAAAATGAAAATTCTTTAAAGCTGGCTAAGGTAGTGGCTAAGCTGTATCGGTATGGGAAGGATACGCTCAGGCTAGCCTCTCAGATACGCGATCCTGAATGGCCAAGGAAGCCGAAATATCTATCACCCTGCTAAACGACCCGATGGCAGGATAGTTTAATTGTTAAATAAGCGATGAATCAGAAAGAACGTACCTAGGTATGGGCTAGAAAGGATGAGTTAAGTGAAGCACTTCGCCAGCCACCTGCTGATGGTAAACGGTCTCGGGAACACATGCAGAAGCAGATTAAGACATGCAATCAGGCGATAGTACAAGATAAGTTTGAGCTTATTAGTCTGGCTGATGAATAGCTTTGCAAGGTAACACCAGGGAATGACGGGGTTAAAAGAGTGTTGTTCGCGTAGTAAAGAACATAGCTTCGCTGAAAGATGGCGGCACAATGCCCCGGTTTACTACTAATCCTAACTGTGAGTACCTTATCAGTTTCTTTCGGACAAGGGAAAGTATGTCATGCCTACACCATATACACACTGGAAAACGGCCAATTGCAACCAGTGTATTCATCTGTGGCAGCCGAAGTGCCTATGCTAACTACAAGCTACCAATGTCATGGACTGAGATGGTCCAATAAATCGGCACAATGAACTTGCTTAACTTGCAAGACCATGCAGCCTAAAAACAAACCCCTAAAACGGCGTAAATACGACGCAACTTTTAAAGCGGACGTGCTGAAAATGATTGC